>NZ_DASWXT010000062.1:0-31584 GCF_036405355.1 Daejeonella sp. | reverse complement strand
GGTCGCCCCGGTTATTATACCGGGGTAGACATTTAGTCTATCGTGAGTTTGATATAAAATGATTCTGGGTTAAATTTAGATTAAAGATTTTCCATTGTTTTAGAAAGCAGGGTCTGTTTCCCTTCGGTCCTTCTTACCCTTGTTCTGCCTGAATTTGCTACAGATTAGATAGATATCATGAAATTCAGTATTGCAAAAAAGAACTGCCGCTCCCTTAGGTTTATTTCGTACGATAGACAGTCCTTTTGCCGGGCTGCCCGTCCTGATGAAAAACAGCCTCGGGTAAAATAAACCTTGCCGAAGGAGGTATCTTCCGGCTATTGGTAATCTGAAATAGAATGCGATTTCGTGCCTGAACTACTCCGGAGGAAATGGCTGAACTAAGCAATAATACACAGGTATTGTATTCAAAAATCAATTATTGCGGCTCCAGAGCCTTATGAGATTAATTATAACCGTATTTTTTACCCTTCCTTATACCGAACTCAGTGGATAATAGAAGATTAATTAAACCCAATCTGTAGTTTTGCCCTTAAGATTTCATCTTATTCTCGGTTTCCATAATATTAATACTCATCATTTGTTCCATAGTACGCTTCATACCATCAGGAGAACCGTCAAGGAAAATAACATTGCCTTTTCCGTTCTCTGCAAAATGTTTGACCGCTTCAGTCCACATGGTGAACAGTATTACAGAGGTATCAAGATCGGCAGTTTGCATTTCTTTAGCTGCATGGGTCATACCCTTTGCTACTTCTTCCCTGAAAAGAGCGATACCCTGTCCGCGTAACTGAGCAGCTTCACGTTCGGCATTCGCCGCAATCTTTATCGCATTACCATCTGCCTCAGCAGCCTTGGTTTTGGTAATCAATAATGCCTGTCCTTCATTTTCTGCGGCGGCTTTCAGGTTATGAGAAGCTACAACCCGGCTCATTGAGGTGAGTATCACCTCATCAAAAGTAATATCGTTGATTTGAAGATCCTGAAGATGATAACCCCAGCTTTCCAGCACGGTATCGATTTGATCTTTTACATGATCTACAATGTCTTTGCGAAGGCCCAAAACCTCTGATTGTTTCTTGCTTGCAACAAAAGAACGTATTGTTCCCTCAATTGTACGTATAAGCGCCTGCATCAGATTCTGCTCATTAATGAACTTGAAAGCTACGTTCTTAATAGTTTCCTCATCAGGGTTATTCACCGAATAAAGTACCATAGCTTTAAAATACACATTAGCCTGATCTATCGTAACTGCCTGAAATTCAAGCTCGACTGATCTGTTTTGTATCGACACTCTGGAATGAATTACCTCTATCAATGGGATTTTAAAATTCAGACCCGGCTTAAGAAGCCTTCTGTATTTCCCGAATATGGTTACAACACCAATAGTTCCCTGTTTAACTGTTACAAACGAACTGAACAGGATTACGATGGCAATGAATAATAGAATATAGCTTGTATACATGGCAGTAAAATTTATGGAAGATACGCAACATATTTTGTTTTCGGGCTTAGGACTATACGATTATGCAGACAAAGCAATACAATATAGTCTCTTTAAAAAATGCAGGATATAATACTGGCAGCTTTATTGCATGAATCTTATAAATAGAACAGATGAATTTAAAAAGAATTTTCGGGACAATATTAACTGTATTGGGAATAGTTGGCCTGATCTACGCTGCTATTGGCTTTGTACAAAGCTCAGAGGGATACAAATCGCTGATTGTATTTGCTGTATTAGGGATAGTGTTTTTTATTACCGGCATAGGATTGGTAAGAAGTACCACAGATCAGGCAAAATAAAAAAAGCACCGTACTGTTTAGAGTACGGTGCTTTATATTTTTAGAATGACCTTGAGGTCATTGGGGAAATTAATCTCTGAGAGAGGCGAGCAAGCGTCCGCCTTTGTAATAATATTTTCTCCAGTATGCTTCATCAAGATCGCTGATCATAACACCCTTGCTGGTTGAGGCGTGCGCAAACTTATTATTACCCATGTAAACGCCCATATGAGTAATAGAGCGGCTTCCGATCTTGAAAAATACCAGGTCACCTTCTTTTAATTCTGATTTGCTGATCGGGTTAACCATACTGAATATATTCCTGGAATTATTTCCGATTAAAGTACTGAATACCTTGTTATAAAGCTCAAATGCAAAACCTGAACAATCAATTCCTTTTTTCGTACCACCACCTAATCTGTAAGGAGTACCGATCCAGTCGTATACAAACTGATAAAGTTTAAGGTTTGAAGTAGCAGAAAGGGCTACACCCATGATTTGTGAGAAGTATTCGGAAGCAAGATTATCTGGATCTGCGATTTTCTCTAATGGTTTCTGATCTTTATCATTAGTTTGTGCCTGAACCGACACAAAAGAAATCACAAGTAGCAAAGCTAAAATTACTTTTTTCACCATCATTATTGATCTTTCGTTTATAAATAAACAACGCTAAGATGAACGTCTGTTTACAGATTATATTCTAAGAATGTTACAAAAATATAAAAAAATTGTATAACAGCAAGTCGCCAAAAGCAATTCAATGATTTTTTAGCCCTGATCCGGCGTGAAAACGTGTAAACAAAACACTATGGTATTCTTTTTTTAGGAAGATATGGTTAGATTTGTCCTCCCTTGTAAAGGATTAATTTGTTTAACAGAAACGATTACGAATGAGTTCAATAGAAATTACGAAAGACACTTATCTTCAATGGTATGAGTCAATGCTCCTGATGCGCAAGTTTGAAGAAAAAGCCGGTCAACTTTACGGGCAGCAAAAAATAAGAGGATTTTGCCATTTGTATATAGGTCAGGAAGCGGTGATGGCAGGTACAATGTCAGTTATCCGCCCCGAGGATTCGCTTATCACTGCATATCGTGATCATGCACATGCACTTGCCAAAGGCATGAGTGCAAATGAGGTCATGGCGGAATTGTATGGTAAGGCTACCGGATGTTCCAAGGGAAAAGGAGGTTCAATGCACATGTTCAGTAAGGAAAAGAAATTTTTCGGTGGTCACGGTATAGTTGGAGGTCAGATTCCACTGGGTGCCGGCATTGCTTTTGCTGAACAATATAATGGAACTGATAATGTTTGTATCTGTTATATGGGTGACGGTGCAGTTCGTCAGGGGGCACTGAATGAAACTTTCAATATGGCTATGCTTTGGAAGCTACCTGTAATCTTTGTTTGCGAGAACAATGGTTATGCTATGGGGACTTCAGTTTCAAGAACAACAAACATGGTTGATATCTATAAAATCGGCTTAGGTTTTGATATGCCATGTGCACCTGTTGATGGTATGGATCCGGCTGCGGTACATAACGCATTGGACGAAGCTGTTCAGAGAGCCCGCCGCGGTGATGGCCCTACATTTTTAGAGGCAAGAACTTACCGTTATAAAGGACATTCCATGTCAGACCCTGCTAAATACCGTACGAAGGAAGAAGTTGAGGGTTATAAAGCCAAAGACCCTATTGAAGTGGTAAGAGCAACTATTGAAGAGAAAAAATATGCTGATGAAGCCTGGTTTGATTCAATAAATGAGAAAATTAAAGCCATTGTAGACGAATCAGTTAAGTTTTCTGAAGAATCACCGTGGCCTGATCCTTCTGAACTGTACACAGATGTTTATATTCAATCTGATTATCCATACATCCGCGACTAAATTTAAATTCTAATATTCTAATCTGGAAATAAAATGGCTGAAGTAGTGAAAATGCCTAAGATGAGCGATACGATGACGGAGGGAGTTATCGCTAAATGGCATAAAAAAGTTGGTGATAAAGTTAGCTCAGGGGAATTAATTGCCGAAGTTGAAACAGACAAGGCAACCATGGACTTTGAGTCTTTCCAGGAGGGAACCTTATTATATATTGGTGCTAAAGAAGGTGAAGCAGCAGCAGTTGATTCTGTAATAGCTATTCTTGGTGCCGAAGGAGAAGATTATCAGGCGCTTTTAAGTGATTCAGGAAGTCAGAAAGAGGTTTCAGAATCCGCGAAAGCACCAGAGCCAGTTAAAGCATCAGAAGAACCGGTAAAAGAAAGCACTCCGGTGGTAGCAAGTACAGAAACTAATTCTGCCGGAAACAGTGATGCAGATGCAGAAGCATTGGGTGCCACTATTATCCGGATGCCTTTATTGAGTGATACCATGACTGAAGGCGTTATCGCTGAATGGCATAAAAAAGTGGGCGATAAGGTAAAAAGTGACGATGCTTTAGCAGATGTAGAAACTGATAAGGCAACGATGGAAGTGATCGGTTATGCCGATGGCGTTCTTTTACATGTTGGAGTAGAAAAGGGACAGGCAGCTAAAGTAAATGATATCATTGCAATTGTTGGTAAAGAAGGTACAGATGTATCAGCGTTATTAAAATCGGGTTCAAAACCAGCTGTAGCAGAGTTAAAAGCTGAATCGCAGCCTGGTAAAGAAAAGCCGGCAGTTGATTCAACTGCAGCGACTGAAACACAGCATGTTGAAAGTGATTCAACATCACGTTTAAAAGCATCCCCTTTGGCGCGTAAGATCGCAAAAGATAAGGGAATTGATATTTCCCAGGTAAAAGGCAGCGCTGAGGGTGGAAGGATTGTGAAAAAAGATATAGAAAGCTTTAACCCTGCAGCACAGAGTCAGAAAGCAAGTCCAGCTCCTGCAGCAGCAGCACCTGTAGCAGAAAGTGCACCTGCAGCTATTCCTCAATTTACCGGTGAGGAGAAATATACTGAGAAACCGGTATCTCAAATGCGTAAAGTTATTGCGAAACGTCTTTCTGAAAGTCTGTTCACTTCACCGCATTTCTACCTGACCATGTCAATTGATATGGATAGTGCAATGCAGGCCCGTACCAAAATCAATGAGTTTGCATCTGTAAAAATATCATTCAATGATATGGTTCTTAAAGCTGTTGCGGTTGCTTTAAAACAACATCCAAATGTTAATTCATCCTGGTTAGGAGATAAGATCCGTTATAATGAGCATGTAAATATTGGGGTTGCCGTAGCCGTTGAAGATGGTTTACTGGTACCTGTAGTTCGTTTTGCAGATGGAAAATCACTTTCTCATATCTCTGCTGAAGTGAAGGACTTTGCCCAGCGTGCTAAGTCTAAGAAACTACAGCCTTCAGACTGGGAAGGATCAACTTTTACTATTTCTAATCTGGGAATGTTCGGTATAGATGAGTTTACAGCCATCATTAACCCGCCTGATGCATGCATTCTTGCAGTGGGTGGAATCCAGCAGGTTCCTGTAGTAAAAAACGGAGCAGTTGTTCCTGGAAATGTCATGAAGGTTACTTTAAGTTGTGACCATCGTGTTGTTGATGGAGCTACGGGTGCAGCATTCCTTCAGACATTAAAGGCATTGCTTGAAGAGCCTGTAAGATTGCTTGTATAAGAATTTGGCCTAAAATATAAAGAGGCTGTACTATTTAACAAATGGTCAGCCTCTTTTTTTATTGAATCTGTTTGTTCGGGATTCCATGGTTCTAAGATAAGCGGGAAGAAATGCTCCATTAGCTCATTTCTTATCCAAAACCCTTTTTTATACGTTCTGAACGTAAAAACACTATACCTAAGGTATGTATTAACTATATCTTAAGCCTAAAAAGATCTCTGCTGAACCTCTTCATCTATAGTTTTTTTGACTTAAGCTATTGATATTCACAATATTTATCCTTAAATTAAGTCATACTATCAGGAAAATGGCTATTCAAACCTCAGCTCTATTCAAAGGCTTCAGCGGAAGCGTTAACCGTCAGATTGTATTCAAACAATATGGGGGAAAGACTGTCATTTCCAGATTCCCCGACAGAAGCAATGTGATCTATTCAGAAAGGCAGAAAAGGGAGCAGAGACGCTTTGCAGATGCGGTTTCCTTTGCCCGTGTGGTGATTGCCGACAAAGGACTGAAACAGGTTTACAGTATCAAGGCAGCTTTATTGCGTTTTCGCTCTGCCTGGAATGTGGCTATTGCGGAGTATATGAGTGATCAGCCTCTGAGTGTCAAAAAGAAGAAGATCTCTTTTGATAAATCGCTGATCAGAGATTCAATGGGTAGAAACATTCATGTGAAATTATTTAAAACAGTGGAAAATGAGGTTCCGGTTCTTGTTAGGGTTCCGAAACGAAGGATCAGAAGCAGAAATATTGCAAAATACCGGCGGGGAGCCTACCGGAAAAAACAGGAAAATCTTGTCCTGGAGATAGACCATTAAAAAAGAGCTTTCTGATAAGCACAGAAGGGGTAAATTCCTTTTACTAGTGTTATGTTAAGCGTAATAGATCATTATTTTTTGCTATGGGCTATGGGCTAAGAGCCATCAAATTTGAGCAATACTCACATTATTGATATTTTTTCAGATTTCAAGCTGATTGCTCAATGCCATCAACATCATTGCATTTTTAACATAACACTAGTTAGTTGTAGCTGCATTCCGGTTTTTATCTGCATAAGCAAACACCTTTTTTAGCAGTGGACTGCTCCTGAGTTCCGTATTTTCCCGAATCTTTAATTCTTCCTTCGCTATTTCAAGGAATAATCCCTCCATTGCTTTTTGTGTTGCATAAGCAGCAAGATCGTTATTTACTTTGCCGGCAAGTGGTATTTGATTGTAGGCAGTACTCAGATCAGTCCAGTATTTGGTTGCTTGTGTTCTATCCAGTGAACTCTGAATGATAGGGTTAAATTTGGTTTCCAGAGCTTTACTCGTTACACGCTGAAAATAGGTTGTTGCAGCATTCTTCTGATCGCTCAGCAAGATATTTGAAGCATCCTGAACACTCATTTCCTTTATTGCAGAGATAAAAATTGGTTTAGCTTCTTTGGCCGCAAGTTCTGCTGCCCTGTTCAGGCTGAGAATAAAGTCATCACAAGCTTTGTTCATGCCAATTCCGCGAAGTGCTTTCTCAACTTTTCTTGCTTCAGGTGGAAAAAGTAGCTTTATTGCAGAATTTCCAAGAAATCCGTTCTGAAGGGACAGCCGGTCCGTACCTGCAGAAACCCCTATTTCAAGCGCTTCTTTTATTGCATCTCCAATTTCTATCTGACTCGGACTGCCCGGTTTAATTGCATTAGCTGCTTCTTTTAAGACCTGAGGTATTTTGAACTGCGCAAATGAAGTTATTGCACTGAATAAAAAAGCACTTAGGATTATAATTCTGAGTTTCATAATATGAATTTACCGAAATTAACGGTTCAGCTGGTATTAAATTATTGCTACCTGTCCCATTTAAATGATATACGTTATATCCTGAATGTGAAGTTCTGCTTGCTTAACCCTTATTCCGGTCGGCATAAGCAAATACTTTCTGCAACAGAGGACTTGTTCTCGCTGATAGCTTTGATCGTATTTTCAATTCTTCCTGTGCGATCTCAAAAAAGATCCCTGCAATTGCTTTCTGTGTGACATAAGCACTAAGATCAGGATTTACTTTTCCGACGAGCGGAATGCTGTTATAAGCAGTAATAGCATCAGTCCAGTATCGGGTAGCGCCTGCTTTACTTAAACTATTCTGTATAATGGGTTGAAATTTCTGCTGCAGTTGATCAGCAGTTACCCGTTGAAAATATAATGTAGCTGCATCCTGTTGTCCGCTTAATAAAATATTAGAGGCATCGTTAAAGGTCATTCCTTTAATTGCTGAAATAAATATTGGCTTAGCTTCAATTGCAGCAGCTTCAGCAGCCCTGTTTACACTTAATATGACATTATCTGCCAGTTTATTCAAGCCCACACTCCGGAGGGTACGTTCAACCTTTTGAGCTTCTTCCGGGAAAAGGATTTTTATAGCCGCATTGGCAAAAAAACCATCCGTTTGGGATAATCTTTCTGATCCTGCAGATGTTCCCAGTTCCAGTGCCTGCTTTAGCCCCAGTGAAATCTCGGTGGCACTCGGGTTTCCAAGGCCTGTTTGAGTAAGGATCTGGCCTGCCTGATTTAAAGTATCGCATGATGATAGCAGGAATACACCCGTTGATAAGGCAAATATTTTTAGAAATCTCATAATTTTGATTATTACTGTTGAGTTAAGACGAATTGGTAACAAATTACACCAGGGTTCCTTGATCCTTGTTCTTTATTCCTTGATCCTTTTTATATGTTATCAAAACCCCTGCCAAATTCACAAATATTAATTATACTTGATCAGCTTAAAAATCGGCAACCTTGAGATTTAAAAAGAATTCATCCGGCAATACTGCCCTCAGGGAACTTGAACTGCTTGCTGAGTACCGCAGCACAGGAGATCTTGAACTGCTCGGCAAGCTTTATGAGCAGTATATGCCTCTGGTTTTCGGTTTGTGCCTTAAATACTTTCGGGATGAAGAACAGAGCAAAGATGCCGTAATGCAGATCTTTGAAGAATTAGTGAAAAAACTGAGGGTTCACGAAGTAGCAAATTTCAAGGCCTGGCTTTATACCCTAAGCAGAAACCATTGCCTTATGGTACTCCGATCATCATCAAAGCACGAAATGCTAAGTATTGATGAGAATTTTATGGAAAATGAGGCTTTTGTGCATCTTAACCTTGAGGATGATACCGAAGAAAAGCTATCTATAATGGCTAAATGTATTGAAGATCTGCCATCAGAGCAGAAAGTAAGCATTAATCTGTTTTACATGGAGCAGAAATGTTATAAAGAAGTTGCAGATCAGACTGGCTTTGAACTGAATAAGGTTAAAAGCTATATACAGAACGGTAAACGAAATCTGAAAATTTGTATAGAGAAGAATAGTGAGCACTAATTATCCCGATAGTTTGATGATCAGAGCTTACCTTGAAGGAAAGCTAGATCATGAAGAAATGCACAGGCTTGAGAAAGAAGCCCTTACTGATCCTTTCCTTTGGGAGGCATTGGAAGGATATACCCATACCTCAAATCCCGGAACAGAACTGAGTATTTTGCAGAGACAGTTGCATGAGCGAATTGTTCATTTGCAGGAAAATAAAAAGGTATTTGACTTTACATGGCAGCGCCTAAGTGTGGCTGCATCAGCATCTGTATTGTTTATTACTGCCGGAATCCTGTTCTGGATGAATGTTAACCGCCCGGGACCCCTTACAGAAAAGCAGGTACAGGTAGCTCTAATAGATCGTGATTCGCTTAAAAATGAGATTCAGGGTTCTTCCCCGAGCCGTCCGGTTATCAGGGAGAAGGAATATCCTGTTTCATCAGATGAGACCAGGATTGCAGCCTATCAATCACCTTCAGGAGCAAATAACGAGTCTGAAGTGAATAATTCCCCATCCAAAGAAGAAAGTAGGATTAGTTCTGCCCGAACAAGTATTCCAGCCACTAAACTACGCATTCAGGACCAGGGAGCTGTGAGCAGGGCTGTGACTTCATCCGAAGGTATCAATGCTTCTGAACAGGCAGTACAACCTGTCCCGGGATGGGATATCTATCGTAAATACCTGGAGGATAATATCCGTAAACCTGCAAATGATCCGAATATCAGCGGTTCAGTACTCTTATCCTTTGAGCTTGACGATAAGGGGAAACCTGTTAACCTTCGTATTTTGAAAGGATTGACTGAGGCCTGTGATGCGGAAGCTATTCGTCTGATTAAGGAGGGACCCGCCTGGAAAACCCGGACTGGAAGTAAGATCAATACCGGCAGGATTGAAATCAGGTTTTGACCTCAGAGATCATAAGAAGTCCATTACGCCTTAATTGTATATATTTGATTTTAACCCTGTTTTGTTAAATATAATTCAAACAAATGAACAGATTAAGTTCCCTTATTTTAGTGCTATTTATCATTTCTGGCTGTAATGAGCCCGATGCCCGGAAAATTGTAGATAAAAGTATTGCTTTTTATAATATGGATAAGCTGACTAATGCGACTCTGGAGTTTAAATTCAGGGCAGCAAATTTTAAAGTTATGCAGAATGGCGGGCAGTTTAAATATGAACGCTTTTTTAGTGATTCTACAGGCAATGTTCATGATATATTAAGCAATGAAGGCTTTAAACGTATACTGGACGGTAAGGAATTGCAACTTGAGCAGAAGGACTCAGACAAATACCGGCAATCGCTTAATGCGGTTGTTTATTTTCTATACTTACCCCTAAAATTAAATGATGCCTCTGTAGTGAAAAAATATGTTGGTAAAAGTCAGATCAAGGGTAAAACCTATCATAAGATTGAAATTTCCTTCGAAAAGTCAAAAGAAGCAGGGGATCACAGTGATGTATTTTATTATTGGTTCGATACGGAAGATTACAGCATGGATCATTTTGCTTATAGTTCAGGAGGTAATCGTTTCAGAGAGGTACTCAGAACCCAGGAAGTAGGGGGTGTAATTTTTCAGGATTATGTTAATTACCAGATGCCAGCTGATGACTCAGTCACCACTGTAGATAAGTATGATAGCTTATATGAAGCGGGAAGACTGAGAGTATTGTCTCAGATCGAGCTGAAGGATATTGTCCTGAAATAGCTCTTATTTTAATACCCAGCAGGGAATTAAAGAAACAAACTGAGCAGAAAGTAAAGTGTTGCTGCCAGGGCTGCAGATACCGGTATAGTCAGTATCCATGCCCATAAAAGGCTGATAGTAACTCCCCAGCGTACCGCTGATACACGTTTACTTAATCCAACTCCAATAATTGCACCAGTAATGGTATGCGTTGTTGAAACCGGTATTTTAAAATGTTCGGTCATAAACAAAGTAATGGCTCCGGCAGTTTCTGCGGCAACACCTTCTAAAGGAGTAACTTTAGTGATTTTGGTACCCATGGTTTTTACGATCTTCCATCCACCGCTCATTGTACCCGCTGCTATTGCTGTATAACAGGCAATAGGGATCCACTCAGGAATGTGATTGATCTTAACCTTGCCATTCAAAACAGTATAATCAACATGTAACCAGGCAGTCATCGTGTCAACACTAAGATTAGCATCTTTAAGATACACAATGATTGCTGCCGCGATAATACCCATTACTTTCTGGGCATCATTACCTCCGTGACCGAGACTGAATAAAGCTGAAGATACCAGCTGGAGTTTTTTGAACCACCATTCAGCCCTTGAAGGGTTGGCATAACGGCAGATATTGACAATGATCACAGTAATAAAATACGCCATGATCATACCAATAATCGGAGCAAGAACAATAAAAGAGGCAACTTTGCCAATAACACCAAGGTTAACTACATTTAGACCACCATGAGCAACTGCAGCACCTGCAAATCCACCGATCAGGGTATGTGATGAACTGGAAGGAATTCCAAACCACCAGGTTAATAAATTCCAGCAGATTGCCGCCAAAACACCCGCAAGAATAACCACAAGGTTAATATTCATTGTATCAGCAGTCTTGGCTACCGTATCTGCCACATTTAAATGGAATATCCAGTAAGCAAGGAAGTTGAAAAAGGCCGCCCAAATCACTGCCTGAAAAGGAGTTAAAACTTTCGTGGAGACAACGGTTGCAATAGAATTCGCAGCATCATGAAAGCCATTGATATAATCGAATACCAATGCTAAAACAATGATTACAATTAATAGTGTAAAACCCATATGGCTGGTGTAATATCTTTAATGATGTAATTAAGCGTTTTTCACCAGGATAGATTCCAGCACATTCGCTGCATCCTCACACATATCAGTAGCGGTTTCAAGTCCGGAGAGTACTTCTTTATATTTAATCAGGTTCACCGCATCTTTTTCATTATCGAAAAGTTCACCAACCGCTTTGTCAAAGACATAATCAGCCTGATTTTCAATACTGTTGATACGAACGCAGCAATCTGCGATTAAACGGATGTTTTTCAGATCGCGTAATTCATGAATAGCTTTATGAAGATCCTGGCATGCCTGTAAGATCAGGCTGGCGAGGTCTTTTATAGGGGGAGTAATAATGGTGACATTATAAAGATCCATACGACTGGCAGATCCATGAATATAATCAGCAATATCATCTATTGCACTCGCAAGTCTGTGAATATCTTCACGGTCGAATGGAGTGATGAAATTCTTACTTAGCTCCAGGTGAATCTGATGAGTAATCTCATCTCCGGTATGCTCCAGATCTTCAATGTCTTTGAATAATTTCTTACGAAGTGTAAGATCTTCAGTGTTAACTGCTTCTACAAGCTTTTCGCCTAACTGGATTAGGTTCGCACTATCTTTTTCGAAAAGAGGAAAAAACTTCTTGTCTTTGGGGATAAAGTACTGGAAAATACTGTTCAGTGACATCGGATTGGATTTTTAGATAATGCAAATTTACAAACCCAATGTTAAGTTAATGTTAACAAATAAACCCGCTTTATTTATCACGTTGTAATGTGAATCCGAATGTTGAACCAATATTTTCAGTACTTCTTACGGTGATGGTTTGCTGATGTGCTTCAACAATATGTTTCACAATGGCCAGGCCTAAACCGGAGCCTCCAATTTGCCGGGAACGGCTTTTATCAGTGCGGTAGAATCTTTCAAATAGTCTTGGAAGATATTTTTCTTCAATTCCAATACCATCATCGGTGATTTCGACCAAGATCTGGTCATGAAGTTCAAAGGTTTTGATGGAAGTATTTCCACCGCTCTTACCATATTTAAAGGAATTATCAATCAGGTTTACCAAAACCTGTCTGATTTTTTCCTTGTCGGCATATACCCAGGTCGGGCTATGATATTTTTCTTTAAAATGCAGAGTGATATTATATTTTTTTGCTTTTAATTCCAGAGAATCAATTACTTCATGTATCAGATCGGTTAAATTAAACCGATCGTAATTCACAGGAATTTCCCCGCTTTCAAGTTTTGAAATAGCATCCAGATCTTTAATGAAAAATGCGAGGCGGTCGACATTTCTGGAAGCTTTTTCAAGAAACTGTTTTGATATTTCAGGATCATCAATATCCCCTTCCTGCAAAGCTTCAATATAGCCCTGAATTGCAAACAGTGGGGTTTTCAATTCGTGGGAAATATTAGACAGGAATTCCCTTCTGAACTTTTCCTGGTCTTTTAACTGATCGATCTCTGATTTTTTATCCCTTGCCCATTCCTTAACTTCAAGTTCAACATCATTGATCGGATCGGCACTAACATATTCTCCTAATGCATCTTTCAGATCTTTGCCTAATTTCAGGTTGTGAATCAGCTTATAGATCAGCTTGATCTTACTGTAAACAAATCTTTCGATCAGGTAATAGAAAACCAGATAGCTGGTTAACAGCGAAACAGAAAAGGTGATGAAGAAGTCGACAAGATTTTGCTGAAAATAAAAGTTGATTATCGATAGTGATAATGCAACCGCCAAGGCATTGATAAATACGAGTACCCACAATTTCATATTGCAAGTTAATATATTAACGCTTTGCCATGTGTTTTTTTCACCAAAATTTGTGTCATTCCCGGAAGTTTTCCAAGAGTTGATACGGTGAGATCAGAAATAAAGGTGTTTCCAAATAACCTCTGAATTAACCGGCCACTTTTAAGTCTGAGAGCAAATTGTTTTTCCCACTGAAATATGTATTCATTTTCCATTGCAATTCTGTTCAGAATGGAGCCCTTTTTTGCGAAACGCATGATACTATCTGCAAGAATTTTTGCCGAATGAATAGCGATTGCCATTCCATTCCCGCATAGTGGAGTGATCATTCCGGCTGAATCACCGCAAAAGAGTAAATTGTTTTCTACCAGGCTTTTCTTTTCAAAGGAAATTTCATTGATCACTTCAGGACTTTCGAATAAAAATTCTGAGTTTTTAAACAGGCTTCGCAAATATGGGTTTTTAAACAGAACCGTTTCTTCCATCTCCGGAATGCCCGAATATTTTTTAAGATTTGCTGTTTCTGAGAGGTAACACAGACAGGATTTGTCATCTTCGATCTTACTTACCCCACAATAACCGCCCTGAAAATTATCAAGACGCACCAGGTTTCCGGGCAGATCAGTTTTGATATGGTATTTTACACCCAGATATGGACTCCGTCTGTAAAAAAAACTGCGATTCAATTTTTGATCAAGATTAGATCTTTTGCCATAGGCTGCAATAGCGATAGGCGTTTCATAAACAGTGTTTCCCGGAGTTGTAATATGGAATTTACCTTCGTTAAAAAATATATTATCCACCTTTTCGAAAATGAATTCCACACCAAGTCTTTTTGCTTGTTCGTACATTAAATGGTCGAGCTTGTAACGGCTTAAACCAAATCCACCCATTGGCAGATCTGCCTGCAAAATTTTACCTGAAACAGATGTGATAGCCAAACGGTTTATACGGGCGTAAGCGGATTCGGAGATCCCGATATTTAATGATTCCAAAAACGGGAAGACCTCATTGGAAATATATTCGCCGCAAACCCGGTGGAAGGGATATTTTTTCTTCTCAAAAACGCTTACCTGATATCCATTCTGTTGAAGAAGAATAGCACTGGTCAATCCTGCGAGTCCACCACCGATTATCAGTATATCATTCATACTCAGTTTTCAAATCAGATACTTCTCCTCTCCTTAATTTTTCCTGTTTCAATGCATATTTGCCATCTGAATGCCCACATCCATTTGATCGAAAAAGTTTTAAAACCTCCCTTTTTCAATAGCTTCTCAAGCTCCTCCCGTTTGAAGCTTCGGAGTACAGAAAGTTTGGAATCATGCTTAACCATCTCAGATTTCGAAAAAACTGAGGTTAAAATGCCAATGGAATGGTAGGCAAACCAATGCCGGTGAAGATCATTGATTACGACATATTCAGCAGCGCAATCAGCCATTTTTTGAATCAGTCTTATCCAGCTTTCATCAGCAAAATGATGAGTAAACAGACTTGAAATTACAATATCAAATTGATTGTTAATGAGTTGTTCACTCATTACGTCTGTCAGAATATAGGAGATCTCAGGAAAATCTCCGGATTTTTCCCTTGCATATTCGATTGCCGATTCTGTAGCATCAACTCCGATCAAACGGATTTTCAGTTTTCGCTTACGCGCCCATTTTGCGATAACCCTCAATGAATCTCCGCCACCACAACCCCAGTCACTGATGATCATTCCATCCTTTAAACCTATCTTTTGGAAAGCATCAAAAAACACATTATACCCACCCAGGAGCTTGTTTACCACTTCAAGCTCATCCATAATCGGGTCGATAATCTCATGTCCCAATGAGAAATCGTCCATCATTTCTTCCTCTGAACTTCTGCGACTAAAGTCAGGCATTTCCGCTTCTTTTTAAGATCATAGATTCAACTGTTAAACCAGGTCCGAAAGCAAAGCCAAGAATGTTTTCACCATCAATTCCCTCCGGATCGTCCATCAGTTTTTTGAGAACAAATAATATTGTGGAAGAAGACATATTTCCATAATCCCTTAATGTTTCATAGGCAAAGCAATTTGCAATGGATGAAAAACCAAGTGCACTTTCAGCAGCTTCAAGGATTTTTCTTCCTCCGGGATGTACGGCAAAACGACTTATATCTTTGAATTTCAAGCCTGCTTTATTAAGAAGTTTATTTGAAATGGATTGAATATGTTTCAGAATCATCCGGGATACTTTTGAAGTCAATTTCATTTCAAAGCCTGCATCCCCAACGTACCAGCCCATTTCGTTTTTGGCCTCATTCAAAAATTCAGAATAAAATGTATCAAGCAAAAGATGCTTATTTCGAGTCTTAATTTCGGTGCTGTTTTCTACAATAACCGCGGCGGCGCCATCCGAAAAAAGCGAATTGGCAACCCAGTTATCCAGGGTGTTTTCCTTCTGAAAGTGTAATGTACAGAGTTCAACAGAAACAATCAGAACTTTTGCCCTGGGATCGGCACGGCAAATATAATCAGCAACTTTAAGGGCATTTAAGCTTCCGTAACAGCCCATGAAATTAATACAGGTTCGCTCAATATTTGGGTTCAAACCTAGTTTTTCGACCAGTTCGATATCTATTCCCGGTGCGTGCATGCCTGTACAGCTGACAGTTATCAGGTGAGTAATCGTAGGAGTAAAAATCTCAGAATGATTGGATATACAATCATTAACAGCTTCTGATGCGAGATCTGCTGCAGAGTCCTGATACAGACTTAAACGGTCGCGGGTTCCGGGAAAAGGCTCAAAATCATCAGTCTTTCCGAAGAAGGTATTATTATTACTTTCCTTTTCTCCGAAATCCGGAATCACTGAGTAGCGATGTTCAATTCCTGAATGATCATAAATTCGTTTTAAGCGGGAAGCATTAGTATCATTTAGTTTGAATGCCTTGACCATGAAATGATAGATATCATTCTGTGGGATCCGGTATTTTGGGTTGGCGGTACCAATCGCGCTAATGCAACTGCTCATATCAGTAAATTACTAAATATTTATGTTTTTGGTTTTAATAACAATATATAAGCCAGAATTGATTCTATATTTTTATTGAACCCATATATAGCTTTAAGGACCGATTGCATTATAAAATGTTAATTTAGTAAATGAATCTTTTAAAAAGTTTCTTTCCGAGTGTATCCACTTTATTGCATTTACGCTTATTGTTTTCAGTCTTTCTGCTGCCTGTGTTTCTTTTTGCACTATCTCAGGTACCAGAAATCAACTGGCAGGATACAATTTTAACTTTTGTTGTCTGGCATCTGCTGGTTTATCCTGCAAGTAATGGTTACAATAGTTATTTTGATAAAGACGAAGGGAGTATTGCACTTATGGAAAAGCCACCTCCGGTTGATAAGAGTCTGTACTATTTCCCCTTATTGCTTGATGTAATTGCTTTATTAATAGCAATTTATGTGGGATGGATCCTGTTTTTTGCGGTCCTTATTTACGGGGTATTTTCCAAAATGTATAGTCATCCTTCAATCAGGCTAAAGAAATATCCTGTTGTAAGTTTTTTGATTGTATTTATTTTTCAGGGGGCCTTTGTTTACTGGAGCACTTATGCTTCAATTTCGGGGATTGATACATTATTCGGATGGAATTTGAATTTTACGATTGCCGGACTAATTTGTTCCTGTCTGATTGGTGCGACTTACCCGCTTACTCAGGTGTATCAGCATGAGGAGGATTTGAAAAGGGGAGATAAGACGCTGAGTCTCATTTTAGGAATTCGGGGTTCTTTTTACTTTTCAGCCTGCCTTTTCCTGCTTTCCGGAATTCTCCTTTTCATTTATTGGGACAGATTGGAATTAATTAAGAATTTCTGGTTGTTTTTAATTGTCTCCGCCCCGGTATTTGTATTATTTCTTACTTGGTTTGCCAAAGTTTACCGGGATCCGGCCAATGCAAATTTTAAGAACATGTCGCGAATGACCCTCTTAAGCAGTATAATGATGCTGATTTATTTTGGCCTGCTGAATATTATTTAGCAATTGAGACAGGAGCCAGAAAATTTAGACTTAAGTGTATATCGCTATTCCCTATTTCCTATTTCCCCTCCCATTCCCTATAAAACTGCTCAAGATACTGTTCCATAAATAAATGTCTTTCTGCAGCTATCTTCTTTCCTGTTTCAGTATTCATTTTGTCTTTTAGCAAGAGCAGTTTTTCGTAAAAGTGATTGATAGTTGGGGCGGCAGAATTTTTATATTCTTCCTTGCTCATATTAAGTGCTGGAGGAACCTCAGGGTTATATAATTCACGGTTTTTGAAGCCCCCGTAAGTGAATGCTCTCGCAATTCCGATAGCACCAATTGCATCGAGGCGGTCGGCATCCTGTACAATCCCGAGCTCCTTTGAGTGGAATTCCACCTTTCCAAGACTTGCTTTGAATGACATATTGCGGATAATCTGCTGAACATGCAGGATCAAATCTTCGGGCAGTTTCTGTGAAGAAAGGAAATCTCCTGCCTTTTTTGGACCGATCTCCTCGTCGCCATCATGAAATTTGCTGTCAGCAATATCATGTAATAATGCAGACAGTTCCACAATGAGTCGGTCGGCTGATTCTGTTTTTATGATTTGGAGGGCATTATTCCATACACGTTGAATATGCCACCAATCGTGCCCGCTTTCGGCACCTTCCAAAGTATGTTTAACAAACTTTACTGTTTCAGCGATGAGCTGATCATGATTCAGGTTTGGGTTCTCTTTTGCTTCCTTCATATAATTCGTATTCCAATAGCCTGCAATCAAGTTTACCATTGTAAAATTCGATTCTCCGTGAAGCCCTCAGGCCTATTTTCTTTGCAAGATCAGGGTTTCCGGTGAAAATATATCCTCTGTAACCCTTACATTTCTGCTTCATAAAATCGCCTATCCGTTTGTAGGTAGCTTCAAGTTTGGTATGAACTCCAAGACGCTCACCATATTCGGGGTTAAAAATAACTATCCCGGCAGCTTCGGGAACTTCGGTATCAGCAAAATCGCAGACAGAAAAATCAATCAGGTGATCAACACCGGCAGTTTTTGCATTTTTTATTGAAATATCAATCGCATCTTCCGAATGGTCAGTGGCTACAATTCTGAAATCAATCTCTTTTTTTGCCTTCTCTTTTAACTTTCGTCTTTCTTCGAAGAAAACCTGTTCATCATAACCAATGATATGCATGAAACCATAGTTCATTCGAAACATTCCCGGCGTTTTATCAGTTGCAAGCAAGGCTGCTTCAATCGCGAGGGTTCCTGATCCGCACATTGGAACAACAAATGGACTTTTTCTATCCCATCCTGTAGCCATAATGGTTCCTGCAGCAAGTGCTTCCAGCATTGGAGCCTTACCCGGGATTTTTCGGTAACCATGTTTGGCAAGGGTTTCACCCGAAGTGTCAATAAATATCTCAGCATCATTTTCCTTCCAGTAGAGGTGAATGACCACTTTGTTTGTCTCAGGTCCGGTATTTGGCCTGATCTCTTTTTTCTCTTTGATTCGATCTACAATTGCATCTTTTACTTTCAGATTTGCGAATAGCGGAGTGGTGATCGTTTCATTATCTACAGTAGAACTTACTGAGAAATAGCCGGTAAAGTCAATCAGCTCTTCCCATGATATTTCGAGTAATTCCTTATAAAGTCTTGCCGGATTTTCTGCAGTGAATGCTTTAATAGAGTATAAAACCTGACTGGCACAACGTAAATTCAGATTCAGAGGGATACAATCATTGATAGTTCCTTCCAGCTCCAAACCAGTACTGAATGCTCTTTTTATCTCATAACCCAATGCTTCTACCTCCTGCTTAAGATAAGGAGCCAGGCGATTGTTGCAGGTTATGATGATCTTGCTTTTTGTGTGGAAAACTTGCATAATAAATTGCGAAGTTAACAATTAAAAACTGCCTTAATTTTATACTTTTACAAATCGTATCTGCCGGCAGGTTTTTGAAAAACGAGTCGGTTAGTTTTGTACGATCTAAAACCAGAATACATCAATAATTTTATTAACATGGACATAAAAGGTAAAGTACATGAGATCTCACCGGTAATTACCGTGAGCGAGAAATTCAAAAAACGTGAGTTAATACTTGAATACGCAGAAAATCCAACTTATCCGGAATTTGTGAAATTCGAGGCAGTTCAGGATAAAGTGAATTTGTTCGATAACATTAAAGTGGGCGATCAGGTAGAATTGTTTTTTAACCTTCGCGGACGTGCATGGACAGATAAGATGGGCAAGACCTCTTATTTTAATACCCTTGCTGTATGGAGAATAAATCCTCTGGGTTCAGCTAGCTCAGCTCAGGCGGCTCCTGAATATGCGGCTCCGGTTGACATCAGTTCAGCTCCCGATGATGATGATCTTCCTTTCTGATCATTAATCTGAAACACCATAAAATCATAAGCCCCGTCCGGTAATCCGGAACGGGGCTTTTTGATTCTCAACAAATTATTATTCTTTAACCAATCGTTTTATAAACCAAACTTTATTTTGCTCTATAGTAATATAATATACTCCATTTTCTGCCAAGGGTATCTGCTTCATATAAGATCCATTAAAATTAGCAAGCTCATCCGTAAATAGTGGCTTCATATCAGTGTTGAGGATCTTCAACTTTATCGGTCCCTTACTATCTAAATTGAAGGAGATCCCAAGTTTGCCATTTGAAAAAATCGGAAACAGGGTCAGGTCTTTAACATCCAGTAGATTGGTGGGATTTTCAATACCTGTAATCGTTTTCACCTGACTTTTTTCTGCATCGCTAAGTCGGATATTCATCCTGCTGGATATTCCGTTCTTATCAGTGGAATTAAAATTAAAAGAAGAAGAATTGTTCCTGTTCCTCATACCCGGGAATTCACTTCTTTCAAATTCAAAAGCCATAGGTGGAGCAGGATGCATTGGTGCTCTCGGCATTCGGGGCATTCGGGGCATATTGGGTGCTCCTGGTGCCATATCCCTGTGCATTGTGATGATACGTTTTCGGAGGTTACTATCCAAACCATCCATTCGGAACCTGAATTCTTTCATAATAGTATCTGTATCAAAGTTAAATAGAATACTACTGTCTCCATTAAACTTGAAAAGATGTAATCCTCCCGGCATTTTATCCTTAAAATCAAAATCAAACTCATTCATATTGCCATCATCCCAAAGCAAAACATGCGGTGCATCACCTTTACGGCTAATGATGATCTCTTTATCTATTCCATCTTTAGGCTTAATAATTACTCTTTTCTCAATTGAGCCGCCCCTGCCTTTAATACGGCCTTCAATATCTTTGAACTCTTTCCTTAAGCGCATTCGTTCCTCCTGATCAGCCTCGCTTAATTTTTTTCCATTAATTATTGTGTCGCCGTTTTTGATAATAATGCTTTGATTGATTTTTTTTTCTACCTGTGCCTTGGCTGAAGTACCTGAACTTACAACAATTAGGGTAATAAATCCCATCAGCATAAGGTGTGGGTTGAGAATGAACCTTTTCATATATCTTGTTTTTAATTTAATATTCAATGCATGTTTTAATTCAACCGTTTTTCAGTAATGAAGCATTAGTAAATAAGGACAAGAATCAGGGCCTGATTATCTGGTTTGCAGAACCAAAAGTAAATGGCTTATGAATCGGATTTTGTTAATGCTTTGTTAAAATATGTTAAAACTATATTGACAAAGAGAGTGTTGCGTATTTTTGTTTCAGGATGAAGAGTAAAAGCATCAGTTTAATAATTGGATTAATGACCATCGCCTTGCTGGGGGTGATGGCAATGCAATGGTATTTTTTCAGACAATCCTACCAACTTCAATCGCGCTTGTTTGACCAGTCAGTGCATGAAGCTTTGAATAATGTAGTAGAACGCCTCGCTAAAAGAGATGCCAATAATTTTCTTGAGAAGAAGGCTGAGTTTATCAGTCTTCCCGAACCACCAATCATCGAAAGTGCTCCGGTTTTTGTAGCTGCGCCCGAAAAACCTGTCAGGATTAAGCGCAGAACACCTAGAATGTCGGATGAAAAGTATATGATGGTTCAGCAAAGGAAGGCTGATAGTATATTTATGATCAGGGACAGTCTGCTCAGGGCAAGATATCCAAATGTGTTTTCATTTAATGATGTGGTTACAGCATCTGATCTAAAGGATCTTGAATATAACTTTCGGGTAGATGTCTATCAGGTTGAAGATGCCTTTGGTCAGATCCATGAGCAAACCCGAAGGACAATTTCAAGAGCCCCTAAAGCTTCTTCCCAAATAAGCGCTGCAATTTCCGGATCTGCCCCGGGAACATTACCCGATTCTGTTACTCAGTATATCGTTTTCGATCCTATTGAGGGGACTTTTCTGCGTACAATTCCACGGCCAAGACTAAGGAACCTGCCGCGCCCGCCTGATGTAAATGAAGCCGAACAGGACAATAGAGTACAGAAAGTGAAACAATATTTTGCTGAAGAGAATCAAAAGAAGGCAGATGTATTTAAAGATCTTTATCAGGAGTACCGGGAGGTCGACGTTCCACTGAACAAACGTGTTCATCCACAGACACTTGACTCTATGCTCAGAGCAGAATTACGTAATCTCTCAATCCTGAGTAATTATGAGTACAAAGTTACTTCAGCAGAGAGGGACTCGCTTATTTTTACAAGGGCTTCCAATCAAACGAAGTTTCTGCCTTATAACAGCTATGAAACTCCGCTCTTTCCAAAGGATATGATCAGAGACTCAGGAATGTTAACCATTACATTCCCTGAGAAAAACTCAATCATTCTTTCTAATATGACAGCCATGATGGGCTTATCAGGCGGCTTATTGCTTGTGCTGATTTTCAGCTTCGGATACACCATTCATTCTATTCTGATGCAAAAGAAGATATCAGAAATGAAAACTGATTTTATCAATAATATGACCCATGAGTTTAAAACTCCGGTAGCTACCATTATGATTGCAAGTGAGGCTTTAAAAGATCCTGAACTGACAACAGATAAGAGCCGAATCGAACGTTTGGCTAATATCATTTACGATGAAAATGTTCGTCTGGGAAGTCATATAGAACGGGTGCTTAATATTGCCAAAATTGAAAAAGGTGATTTGAAGCTTGAGCACAGGGATGTGGATATGAACGATCTTCTTTCAGCGATAGTCGATAGCATGTCCCTTCAGCTTCAGAAAAGGAATGCCAGTATTGAACTTGATCTAAAAGCAGGATATTCTACCGTTAGTGGTGATGAGCTTCATCTGTCAAATGTGATTTTTAACCTGCTTGATAACGCCAATAAATATAGTCCTGAAAATCCTCAGATAAAGATCAGTACCTTTATCTCGGGCAAAAACCTCATTATTAAGGTTGCTGATAAGGGAATTGGGATGAGCAAAGATCAGCTATCAAAAATATTTGACCAGTTTTACCGGATTCCAACCGGCAATTTGCATGATGTTAAGGGTTTTGGTTTGGGTTTAAGCTACGTGAATAATATTGTTAAACGCCTGAATGGAACAATCAGGGTGAAGAGTGAGAAGGATGTTGGATCAGAATTTGAGATAAGTCTTCCTTTAAAACCTGTGGCATAGACGACAGGTTAATGAAAATAGTATTTTCCCTTTTTTGGAATCCCTGATATGAAAAAAATATTACTAGCCGAAGATGACCCGAATCTGGGTATGCTTTTACAGGATTATTTGCAATTAAAAGGAAAATTTGAAGTTGTACTTTGTCAGGATGGCGATGAAGCTCTTAAAGCGTTCAATAACGACCATTTTGATATGTGTATCTTCGATGTGATGATGCCCAAAAAGGATGGCTTTACACTGGGCAAAGACATTCGACGTATTAACCCACATATTCCAATCATTTTTGCAACAGCCAAGACCATGATCGAGGATAAAGCTGAAGCGTATAATTTAGGCGGGGATGATTACATCACCAAACCATTCCGTATTGAGGAATTGCTTTTAAGGATCAATGCTTTGTTTAAACGGGTATCAGATCCTGAAAAGGCCGAAGCCACAGATCAGCAATCAAAATTTGACATCGGCAATTATAAATTTGACTATACCGCACAACTGATCACAAATGCTGATTCCCAGCAAAAGTTATCAACTAAAGAAGCAGAATTGCTCAGGCTTTTATGTCTCAAAAAAAATGAGGTCCTGACTCGTGAAGAGGCGTTGATCTCAATATGGCACGATGATAACTACTTCAATGGCAGAAGTATGGATGTTTTCCTGAGCAAGCTCCGTAAGTACCTCAAAGAAGACCCGAAGGTGGAGATTATCAATGTGCACGGAAAGGGTTATAAGTTATTGGTTAGCTGATTTTTAGCCTTAATTATTTACTGATTTTAGTATCTTTAGGTATATTACTGTCCACTTTGTGTGGTAATAAGTTTAGACTTTTTCGACCCCGAAGGCGGTCGTATGTTTATAGTAATTGATATGCCTGACAAATCGACCCTGAAGGGGTCGTATGTGCTCAAAATTTTCACATACGACCCCTTCAGGGTCGGGAAAAGGTCTGGAATGGATGTTTCTATAAACATGTGACCACCTTCGGGGTCAAGCCTGCTTGTATTTTTTTCTAAGTTTGTTTGCTTTTAAAATGTTGATAAAAAACATTCAATGTAAAGTATAAAAGCATAGTTCACCCAGAGTTCAATTTTATCCGGACATCAATGATTTAGCATTTATGAAATTCCCTTCTCTACAGACTTTTGTCCATTCCATAAGGAGTGTTTTGTTGCGGTTCCCGCTCGAAATTGGATTTGCTCTGCTGGGTACCGTGGCGGCGACGGTTTTCATAGAAATCAGTGATCTCAACCTGACAGCAGAAAGCCTTTGTGTAAGGCTTATCCTGATAGCTAATTTGGGTCTTGTCTTGTCAATTTCACTCAGCCTTTTATCAGAAAGCAATTCTTATTCAGTCCTGAAAAAGAACTTGTTCAGGCTTATAATGTTACTCATTATTGTTGGTTTATTCTTTTTGATAGATCCATTAAAGCGTGAGACGGATTTTTTCAGATTTATTTTGCTGGCACTTGTCTTTCATCTTTCAGTTTCCTTTGCTGCTTATTTCGGAAAGGGCCATATAAATGCCTTCTGGCAATTCAACAGGATTATTTTTCTCCGCTTTTTAATCGGGGGGATTTATAGTGCAGTACTGTTTCTCGGGTTTGCCGCTGCAATCGGATCTATGAATTTCCTGTTTAATTTTAAATTTCAGTGGGATACCTTTGCGATACTATGGGTCTGGATAGCAGGCATTTTTCAAACTTTCTTTTTCCTGTCGGGAGTTCCTGTAAATTTAAATGAACTTGAAGAGGATAAAACCTATCCCGGCGGACTTAAAATATTCACTCAGTTCGTTCTTATTCCACTGGCCACCGTATACGCAATTATACTGCTTGCTTATGAAGCTAAGATCCTGATCGAATGGGAGCTTCCCAAAGGTCTTGTTTCAAATCTGATACTTGGATATGCTGTTTTTGGGATTTTATCACTGCTGCTGATATATCCTGTCAGAAATCAGGATGAAAATAAATGGCTGAAAACATTCAGCCGCAGTTTTTATTATGTGCTTATCCCATTGATAATATTACTTGTATGGGCAGTTTTGGCCAGAGTTATTGACTATGGAATTACTGAGGAACGTTATTTCCTGATCATTCTGGCAGCCTGGCTTGCTTTTATTAACGCCTATTTCCTGCTTTCAAAAAGTCAGAATATTATGATTATCCCTTTCAGTTTATGTCTGGTGACGGTATTGTCTGTATATGGCCCTCAGGGGGCATTTTCTACATCCAGGAGATCGCAGATCAATGAACTGAAGCAATTGTTCGAAAAACAAGGGTCGCTTGATGGAGATAAGATCATTTCATTAAAACTTAAGCCGGGCGAAGAAGATATGACCCGGATGATTAATATTGTAGATTATCTTGTAAATATGCATGGCCTGGAAAGTTTCAGCCCAATTCTAAAGCAGGACCCGGGTATAGTCGCAGATTCATTACTTTCTGTTAATGCGAAGAAGAAATATGATTCCCGTACCAGTAACTGGGAGGTTAAAAGCCAGCAGAAACTTTGGTTATACAACTATCTGAACCTTAAGCCGGATAATGCCAACGGTTCTAAACTGGATCTTGGAATGAACATCGCCGAAGCCTTTAATATGGACCTTCTCCCATTGAATGAAGCAGATTATATGCTTCCACTCAGTATTTCAGCTGATACTTTGTCAAATATCATAAATGCGAGAAAATTGATTATTACCCGTGTAGTAAATCAGAATAAATTGAAAGTGATTTATGGGCCTGAAGAAAAATATATCAACCTTGATACCTTAATCAATCAATTGGATATGGAATTTAAGAAGCAGAAATTGGCCAATAAACAAGCCCTGCAGGTTTCAAGACAATTGCTTTCACAGGATCTTGAATTTGATGGGCTGAAATTGCAAATTGTTTGGAACCAGATAAATTTCGATGATAATAAAGACTTACTTTCAGCAAATGGCTATGTTTTATTAAGTGTTAAAGATTGATGAGTATTAGATTATAGATCAAACTTAATCCCCTGGGCGAGTGGTAATTTATCCGAATAGTTAATCGTATTGGTCTGGCGACGCATATAGGCCTTCCATGCATCCGATCCCGATTCCCTGCCACCTCCGGTTTCCTTTTCACCTCCAAAAGCCCCGCCAATTTCAGCACCTGAGGTACCAATATTCACATTGGCTATACCGCAATCTGAACCAGCACAGGAAAGAAACTGCTCTGCCTCACGCAGGTTTAAGGTCATGATGGCTGATGAAAGTCCCTGTGGAACAGCATTCTGCATTGCGATTGCTTCTTCGAGGGTTTTATATTTCATCAAATAGAGAATTGGGGCAAATGTCTCATGCTGCACGATCTCAAATTCATTTTTTGCCTCCGCAATACAAGGTTTTACATAGCATCCAGATTCATACCCCTCCCCTTCAAGAACACCACCTTCTACTACAAAATTACCTCCTTCAGCCTTACATTTTTCAATAGAGCTGAGATAGGCCCTGACAGCGTCTTTATCTATCAAGGGGCCAACGTGCATATTTTCATCAAGCGGATTACCTATTTTCAATTGCCTGTAAGCATTCACCAGCTTATCCCTGAAGGTATCATAAACACTTTCATGAATGATCAGTCTGCGGGTTGAAGTACAGCGTTGTCCGGCGGTTCCAACTGCACCAAATACCGCACCTACCAGCGACATTTCAAGATCAGCATCTTTAGAAATGATGATGGCATTATTTCCCCCAAGTTCCAGTAAACTCCGGCCCAAACGTGCGCCAACTGCTGCTCCGACAGCCTTTCCCATACGGGTTGAACCTGTTGCGGATACAAGACCGATACGTTTATCATGGCTCATGAGTTCCCCTATGCTTCGGTCTCCTACTAAAAGGCAGGATACACCTTCCGGAACAGCATTTGTCTCAAGTACTTTTTGTAAAATATGCTGGCATGCAATAGCCGTTAGTGGAGTTTTCTCTGATGGTTTCCAGATACAAACATCGCCACAGACCAGAGCGATTGTCATATTCCATGCCCAAACGGCAACTGGAAAATTGAAGGCTGATATAATACCGACAATACCAAGCGGATGCCATTGCTCATACATCCGGTGAGCCGGTCTTTCTGAGTGCATGGTCAGTCCGTATAACTGTCGCGATAAGCCTACGCTAAAATCGCAGATATCGATCATTTCCTGTACCTCACCATAACCCTCCTGTAAACTTTTACCCATTTCATAGCTAACAAGTTTACCAAGATCAGTCTTATGCTGCCTTAGTGCTTCCCCGAATTGTCGGATCACTTCACCCCGCTTTGGAGCAGGCCAGCTTCGCCATGTCCTGAATGCATCCCCAGCTTTCAGAACAACGTTTTCATAATCTGAATTATTTGAGAACCTTACCGAGGCAATCTCTTTCCCATCTACGGGTGAAAAAATAAGGTGCACATTTTGCTGCGCATTGCTGTTCCAAACTTTCCCGGTACTGCTTGCTTCATTGATGGCCTGGATTCCAAGGGCTTGTAAAACCGGTAAAATATCTATTTGCATAAAATTTCGTATTTTTGTAAAGTTAAGCAATTCTCCCAAGGGCAGTTTGAAAGCTTCATGATAAAACATATCCGAAAAGCTGCCTCTTTATTTATTTATTTTTCAGCTTATTAGCCTCTTAGTTGTCAGGATGTTGAAAAATAAAAGCAAAACAATTAGCGATTTGCCTTAATTTAAAAATAAATATGGCACATTGTTTATACATAATGAGCCGGGAGAACGTTCTTAATCGTATTATTTTAGGATGGAAGAAGATTTTGAGTTTGGTTTTTCCGAAGATCCCAGATTTTCGGTAGAAAGATATGAAGAGATGATCCGTAATCAGGATCAGTATTTTTTTGATGCTCAGGCATTTGAAAATATAATTGAATACTACATCGAGAAAAACGATCCGATTAAAGCATTACAGGTTACTGAATATGCTATTAATCAGCATCCATTCGCAGCAGTATTCTCTATTAAGCAGGCCCAGCTTTATGTGGCAACCAATCAGTTTGATCTTGCATTTGAATCACTTTGCAGAGCCGAAACACTGGAACCCTCAGAAGCTGATATTTATACCATAAGGGGAAACGTTTATGAGGGTATGGAGCGGCATCAGGATGCACTCGATAACTATGAAAAGGCATTGACCCTTGCTGAAAGTACAGATGAGATATTGCTTCACATTGCCTATGTCTACCAAAGTATGGGCGATTATGAGAACTCTGTAAGCTATCTTAAACAATGTTTGCAGCAGAACATGGAGAATCAGGATGCATTGTATGAACTTGCTTTCTGTTATGATGTTTTGGATAAGCAGGAAGAAAGCATCAAGTTTTATGAGCAATACATTGATAATGAGCCTTATTCTTATGCTGCCTGGTATAATCTGGGAAATGCATTTAATAAGATGGACCTTTTTGAAAAGTCTATTGATGCTTATGATTACGCCATTCTGATTAAAGATAATTTTGCCTCTGCCTACTTCAATAAAGGTAATGCACTGGTTCATCTCGACCGGTATGCTGAGGCTATTGAAGTTTACAAGCAAACATTTGAATACGAACCGCCTAGTGGCGATACTTATTGTGCCATTGGGGAGTGTTATGAAAAACTCGAGCGGATGGACGAGGCAAGGTCATATTATAAAAAAGCGGTTAAGCTGGATCCCACACAATCTGACGCCTGGTTTGGTATTGGGGTGACTCTTGATTTTGAGGAAAGGTATTTTGAATCGCTCTATTTTTATAAGAAAGCGCTGGATCTGGATGATAAAAATGCAGATTACTGGTTCGCTATTGCGGATGCCCAATATAAATTAAAGCAGTTGCCAGAGTCAGAAAAGGCATATGAAAAGGTTCTGGAGTTAAATCCTGTGGATATTGAGGCCTGGCTCGATTATTCCTCAATTTTATTTGAGCAGGATAAGCTGGATTCGGCTATCGAGATTATCTCTGAAGGAATTAAAAATAACCCCGACTCAGCTGAATTATATTACAGAATGGTAGCCTATCTGTTTGCCGCTCATCAGTTCAGTGAAGCGCTTATTTACCTCGAGACTGCATTGAATTCAGATCCTGAAAAACATCATATTTTATTTGAGTATCTTCCTCAACTGCATGAAAATAAGGTTATTGTGGATATTATTAACCGTTATACCCGTTAAATAAGGAAAAAAATATTAGCCTTTAGGTTTTGATTTTTTTTTGGAGATTTGCACCTGAGTGAATAGCCTGAAATTAAAGATGGAAACATATTGAAGGCATTCTATAATCAATTATAATAACAGATGAATTATACTCTAAAGAATATCCCTGAGCGTACACAAAAACCGCGTCAGAATGGCCTGACTATGGTTATGGACAAGGGACTAAGTGTACGTCAGATCGAAGATTTCATGGAAGTCGCAGGACCACATACTGATATTGTAAAATTGGGCTGGGCCACATCTTATGTAACACCCAATCTCGAAAATAAATTAAAAATATACAGGGATGCTAATATTCCGGTTTACTTTGGAGGCACTCTCTTTGAGGCATTTATAATAAGAAATCAATTTGATGATTATCGCCGGGTGCTTGATAAATACGATATGAAGTTTGCCGAAGTATCTGATGGATCAATTACCATACCTCATGAAGAAAAGTGTGAGTATATCAGTAAACTTAGCGAACAGGTGACTGTTATTTCTGAAGTTGGATCGAAAGATGCAGCAAAGATCTTTGCTCCTTATAAGTGGATCAGTTTAATGAAGGCTGAAATTGAAGCAGGATCCTGGAAAGTTATCGCAGAGGCCCGTGAAAGTGGGAATGTTGGTCTATATCGTGATTCTGGTGAAGTAAGACAAGGTCTGGTAGATGAGATTTTAACTCAGATTCCTGCAGAAACAATCATATGGGAGGCGCCACAAAAGGCTCAGCAGGTTTGGTTCATTAAATTGATAGGCAGCAACATCAATCTTGGAAATATTGCACCAGCAGATGTTATTCCGGTTGAAACATTGCGCCTGGGATTGAGAAGTGATACCTTTGATCATTTTCTTAATATGGAAACAAAATAGGCTCAGGTATTTATAAACCTGATAGTACCAGCCATCAATTTAATTTAGCATGAAAAAATACGGTCTGATAGGTTATCCGCTGACACATTCTTTCTCAAAGAAATTTTTTACTGAAAAATTTGAAAATGAAGGACTAGATAACCATCAGTATGAATTGTACCCACTTCCTAATCTAAGTGATCTACCTGATCTCATAAAAAGTATTCCCGACCTCTGCGGATTAAATGTTACGGTTCCCCATAAAATTGGGGTAATGTATTATCTGGATAGGATTGATCCTGCAGCAAAGGAGATTGATGCTGTAAACTGTATAAAAATTGTAAATCATCAGCCGGTTGAGGCATTTTTCAGTGGGGAGCTTTCTTCAATGAATGTCAGGCTTGAGGGCTACAATACAGATGCATATGCGTTTGAGGAATCTTTGAAACCCCTAATTAAGAAGCATCACCAAAAGGCTCTGGTTCTTGGAACCGGTGGAGCTTCGAGGGCAGTCGGATATGTGCTCGAAAAGCTGGGAATTTCTTATCGTTTAGTTTCAAGAAGAAACATCCGGAAGCAGTTAAGTTATAAGAAATTGACAGCAGATATTATGAATGAACATCTGCTGATTATAAATACAACTCCCCTCGGAACAGCTCCAAATATTGAAGAATGTCCGGATATACCTTACGAATTGCTGAGTAGCAAACACCTGCTTTATGATCTGGTTTATAATCCTGCAGAAACGGAATTTCTTAAACGGGGGAAAGCCAAAGGTGCCGCAATTAAGAATGGTATGGAAATGCTGCATATGCAGGCAGAAAAATCCTGGGAAATATGGAATAGCTGATGAAAACACGCTTTCCATATCATTCTCTTTTGATTGCCTTCCTCTTTATCTCTTGCGGTACGGAATATTCCCCCAAGCCACGGGCCTATTTCAGAATAGAATTTCCTGAAAAAAAATACCAGACTTATTCAGGGGATTGTCCGTATACCTTTGATTTCCCTGAATATGCACAAGTTCAGCCGGATAGCAGCAGGGATTCTAAACCTTGCTGGCTAAATGTTAATTATCCGCAATTCAATGGACGGATCCATTTAAGTTATCAGCCGATCTCCTCTGCTGCCGAGTTCAATCAGCTTACTGAGGATGCAAGGACATTTGCATTTAAACATACTGTAAAGGCCACTGCAATTGATGAGGGAATAATCTCTTATCCCAGGGAAAAGGTTTATGGGATTTATTATTCCATTGATGGAAATACGGCTTCTTCTGTTCAGTTTTTTCTGACAGACAGTACTAAAAACTATCTTCGGGGAGCCCTTTATTTTAATGAACAGCCAAGGCTCGATTCAATACAACCGGTTTTAGATTTCGTTAAAAAGGATATAGACCAGATGATTAAAACTTTTAAATGGAGAAACTGAACAGCTGATTTTTTAGAGAATAAGTTAACCTGAGATCAATATAAAATCTTGTATGACTACTTAGGCTGAATATTTTCTTTTGTTTTAGAAAGCAAGGTCTGTGATTCTTCGGCTCCAGCAGTCCCGTGTTCTGCCGTAGTTTTTGCGTATAAATTCCTTTATAATTTAAAAATCTGCACGGCAAAAATCTACAGCTGCCACCCGGGTTTATTTCAAATGGCAGATGGTCCTTTTTCCGGGCAGTCCTTCCCT
>NZ_DASWXT010000061.1:0-3609 GCF_036405355.1 Daejeonella sp. | reverse complement strand
CTGGCTTATGATATTTATCCATTGGCAGGGTATATGCTGCATCCTTCCCCCAAAGTGCTCAAAAAGCAACAGGAGATGGCATTCGCATTTGATCTTCCTTTAGTTTGGGGAACTGATTACAGACCCGAAGGCAGGACACTTTCTGTGGCAAGGGATTTGGAAGTTCCGGCTATTTATGTAGAATATGGAGGAGGTACTGGAATCAGGCCTAAGGTAATCGAGGAGTATAAAGCCGGAGTTATGAATGTGCTGAGGTATCTGAATATGCTTGAGGATCCAATTACTAGTCCAGCATTGTGTGACAAATACTGGATTGAAGATTATCGTCAGGATAGTGGTTATTTACAGGGTAAAATGCCTTCACCTGTAGATGGGATATTTATTTCCAAAGTAAAAATTGGAGATAAGGTCAAAGCGGGTGAATTATTTGGAAAAGTTATCGAATCTTATTCCGGTAAGCCGGTTAATCTGTATGCAGATACAGATGGTTTGGTTTTTTTGCTGAGAACAATGGTGAAAGTTAAACAAGGTGATGCATTAGGCGGGATACTGCCAATGGGAACTTTAAATGAAAGAGTTATTTATGAGTAGTAATAAAGTAGCCATAATAACGGGTGCATCAAAAGGTATTGGCCGGAGTACAGCTTTGAAGTTTGCAGCTAACACCTACAATGTTGTACTAGTTGGAAGGAATCTGGAAGAATTGGATCAGCTTAAGCTTGAAATTGAGCAAAGATATGGCACAGAAGTGCTCCTTTTTGCTGGTGATCTTGCAAGGGAAGAGTTTTTAAGGCAGATTGTTGCAGATACTGTCAGGCAATGGGGTAGAATAGATGTCCTTATAAATAATGCCGCCTGGAGAACCATTGAGACTATGAGGACGATATCATTGGATAACTGGGAAAAAACAATCCGGATTTGTTTAACTGCTCCGGCATTTTTAGCTAAATACGCAGCAAATGCAATGGAAGAATTAAATATAGGAGGGGTTATTATTAATATTTCAAGTGTAATGTCCAATAGAGCAGGGGGTAATAGCCCGGCTTATATAGCATGTAAAGGAGGACTTGAGAGCCTGACATTTGAGCTTGCCGTATTGTATGGGCCTAAAAATATCAGAGTAATCTCAGTAAATCCGGGGAATATAAAAACAGATTTGAGTAATGATTATTTGGATGAGCAAGGGAATAATGTTAGTCAGAAGCTAACAGACAGTATGAATGAGAACACACCTCTAGGAAGAGCTGGAACGGTAGAAGAGATAGCGAATGTATCCTACTGGCTTTCAACTACCGAAGCATCTTTTATAACAGGAACAAGCCTTCTTGTTGATGGAGGATTCCTCCATAATTTTAATTCTTACCCATTGAAAAAACTACAATATCCACAGGAATTTTGAAAGGAATCTGGAAATACAGCCATTTACTTCCTCAGATAGAGGAGAGCTGTAAATTAACATTAGGAGAAGGTGGAACACCATTGGTCAGATCAAAAAGATTGGGGCCGGCAATGGGTATTGATAATTTGTATTTTAAGCTGGAAATGCTTAATCCTTCCGGGTCTTATAAAGACAGGTTCGCTACAATCGCAGTTTCTGATCTGCTGCAAAAAAGAATGAAGTTTTGCTTGGCTACTTCAAGTGGAAATACAGGTGCGGCCTTAGCTGCTTATTGTGCAGCAGCGGGGATAAAGTGTTTGCTGACAGTTGTTGATGGAGCTCCGTTAGGGAAGATGAAACAAATGCAAGTCTATGGGTGTGAAACGCTGATGGTCAGAGGGTTTGGAACAGATGTAATTGTCAGTAAGAATGTCATGGATCAATTGGCAGAGTTAGCTGAAATGCATGAGACTATCATTCAAATCAGTGCATATAAGTATAGCCCTGTTGGAATGGCGGGTGTGCAGACTATTGCTTATGAAATTGCTGAGAGTTTGCAGGACAAAGCCGACCATATATTCTCTCCAGCAGGAGGTGGAGGCTTAACTCTGGCTCTTTTGAAGGGCTTTGATATATGGAAGGATCATATGCCTGATTTCAGAATTCCACGGGTGCATTGTGTACAACCTGAAGGGAATGATACAATTTCAGGACCCTTAAGGGTAGGTCTTTCGGGTGCTCTGGAGATTTCTGGGAGCACAACTACAATAAGTGGCTTGCAGGTTCCGAATATACTGGATGGAAATGAAGTTATGAGTATATCTAAGGAAGCAAAGGGCATGGGATACGCAGTATCCGACCAATCAATATATCAATGCCAGGAAGAATTGGCAAAAGATGAAGGCATTTTTTGTGAGCCTGCCGGCGCCGTTGCTCTTGCAGGTGTGAAACTTGCATTAGAAAATCAGGAAATAAAGAAAAATGATCATGTCGTATGCTTGATTACGGGTCATGGCTTTAAAGATCCTGTTTCAACGGATAGAATTGCTGCCAATACAGCAGACCATTATTTTTCAGATAGTAAAGAATGTTTTAACTATATAAGTTTTCAAGTAAACTCAATCATTTAACAACAATAATAATTATAATAAAATGAATAAATTTCAAGGTCTATGGCCTGCAATGTTTACTCCGGTACAAATAGATGGTCAGCCAAATTTCGATGAACTAAGCAGGTTAACTGAGTTATTAATCGCTCAGAATTTAGATGGCTTATACATTTTAGGTTCTACGGGGCAGGGAGTCCTTTTTACAGAGGAGCAGAGAAAGAAAGTCGTCGAGGTTGTAAGTGAGGCAGTAAATCGCAGGATCCCGGTAATTGTACAGGTGGGGGCATTAACAACTGACGAATCAGTAAGATTGGCGAAACATGCCCAAACCTGCAAAGTGGATGGAATTTCCTCTGTTGGTCCTATTTACTTTCCCGGACCCGCAGCAATGGCAATGGAACATTATAGAAGAATAGCAACATCAACCGATCTTCCATTCTTTCCTTACCAGTTAGGTAATAACTCCATACCTGGCGACACCCTCAGCTTTATCAATAACTTATTTGAAATCCCAAATGTATCTGGAATGAAATTGACAACAAGTCAGTTATTAGAGATCAGCCTGATTCATAATCATGCAGGAGATCGTTTGAAGTTGTTCAGCGGTTCTGATGAGCTGTTGTGTCATGCCTCACTTTGCGGTACAGTGGGTGCTATCGGTACATTTTATAATCTTTGGGGAGTACAATGTAAGCAAATATTAACTGCATTTACAAATGGAGAGTATGACCTTGCTAAAGAGTTTATGCTTGAATTTCAGAAAATAATTCAATTAGTGATTACAGATATCTGGACTTTTCTCAGAAAAGCAATGTTAATAAAATATAACATTGATATAGGGCCTACCAAAGCACCCCTTGGAAATACTCATAAAGAGTGGGACGAACAAAAAGTTATCGAAATTGTTGATAGTCTGGAGGCAATTGCAGGAAAATTGGAAGAAAGTAACAAAATTTCGTCCTAAGCTGAGCCTCAAACTCATTTTATTATAGAACAGAAGTAGAACTTCGAAAATCAAAGGTATAACGTATAAAAGTAAATATGATCACTAAGAAAAAAATAACCGGTTCAAATATTCCCCGGAGCCATTTGCCATTTTCCCCGGCAATACAAAGTGGTGAT
>NZ_DASWXT010000060.1:0-55906 GCF_036405355.1 Daejeonella sp. | reverse complement strand
GGACCTATTATTATAAGATTTCAGTTCGGTCGGGGAAGCAGGTGGTATCGGGGATGGTGACTTTGATTTACTGATTTGTTCATTATAATTGTTCAGTAAAAACACAAATCAAGGACTAATTTTAAAATTAGTCTGGCCTACCTGCCAAAACCAAGCCCAATGTAATTATTTATTGATTTAAATAGTTAATATTCAGTATTTTGTATTCATTCAGGATTATGATTATTCCGTGTGATTTAAAATTTATACCGCTCATAGCCGCGGAGGCCTATTTTTTTCCTTGATGAAAAAGTAACCAATGCCGAACCGCCCTTGCGGTGAGACCACGAAGACCAATAGAAAACAGTAATTAAAACTGAGTAAAATCAAGACATGACCCTTCCTAAAGGTCAGGGCAGGCTTCGCTCCCACCACTAAAGGCCATACACCCGGCCCGTCGTTTTGTCCTCCCCCCGCTCGGAAAATCCTGCTTCATTTTAAATTAATTTCTCCTTATCGAGATTTAAAGATTACTAAGATTAACGTTAGAGGTTTAGGAATGTTCATCCATCAACGGCTGCGTACAGGGCTATGAAAGTCAGTGCTATGGCAAAGTTGAATTTACCGCCCTGTCCAATGCCGCAAAAAAAAGTATATGAATGTTCTTGCAATGACGACACGCCTAGGCTACTGCTAATGATACCAAATATTTTATTATACGCCACGCTAGCAGCCCCCTTTAATAACCTTTCTTCCGCATTGGCTGGTGCGGCAACTACTGGCCAGGCCTAAGCAGATCCCTTCAAAGCATCAGGCGCAGCGGCGGCATTTTGGTCCTTTTCTGCTGCAGGAAAAGGACTAGGCCCCGCGGCCATGAGCGGGCAATACATCCCATAATTTGAAATCGTACGTCGAAAACGAAAAAAGAAGAAATTAATATGTTAGATGATTTTAATATGAAATCAGCCTAAATAATGACATTGGGGTCAGGCCCCTAGTCTAAAATGAAAGATGAATCGGCTTTAGCAGAAATTCTTATAAATTTTATGCTTTTGGGCTTAAGCCCGATTCAATAGTTTTCAGAAATCAAATGAAAGACTCATCCAAAGGCTTCTTCCAACAGAATTTATTCCACTGCCATGTGTCCGATAATCAGCATTGAATAGGTTTTGAGTACTTAAACGTAATTGTACATACTTCAAAGAATATCCTGAATAGAAATTTAGAACCTTCCAACCTGGTGTTCCGCCAGCAGGAATCCTGTTATCATCTTTATCACCCTGAGCCAGGCGGTCTTGTTTGTCAGCCCAGCCCATCTCAGCTTTCATATAAAATTTATTCATTTTATATTTCATTGAAATATTTCCATTAAAGGGAGGAACTCTTCTAAGCGGCTCTGCTTTAGAGATATTTCGTCCATGATTAAATGAAGCGAATAAATCAAAGAACAAATTTTGTGATACCTGGAATTCAGCGAAACCTTCAATTCCTTTAATAACTGCTTCTTCTGTATTTTCCTTCATGTAAACCTTGTACCCATCAATTACCTGACCTGTTTGAACCCTGGTAATCAGGTCACTAAGTTTATTTCGATATAGAGCAGCACCAAAACTAAGATGCTCAGAAAAATATTTATAACCGATTTCTGAATTGTAACTCTTCTCTGGTTTTAAGGTATAGGCCGGAATCTCATATCTGAAATCCACAATACCTAAGGTTCCCATATCGTCGATATTCGGAGCACGGTAACCGGTATTAAATGAGGTATAAATATGATTCTTACCAATCGAATAGTTAAGTCCCGAATTCCATACAAATGCTCCGGGATTTATTTTCATCCGACCCAAATCCTTATCTGCAATCCTTGCCTGCAACCAATTGTACCTTAATCCACCTTCAAGATTAAAATTACCAAGAGCAAGGTGATGGAGTGAATAAACTGAAGTATTTGAATAGAGAGAATTATCGGGATATAAACCTCTCTGCATGCTAACTTCTCCGCTCTGAAGATTTGTTGTATTCTTGATACTGTTGACCTTGTCTCTGTAATATTCCAGACCACTGTTGACCATCCACTTTTTACTCAGGTCAGAAAATATCTCAATTCCCAGATTAGAAGTTTTGATCTTATCCCTTTCCAAACCAAGCGACTGACTGGAGTTCTTTTGACTGTTTCGCTCTTCCACTGTTGCATTTAAGGAACCTGTTAAATCTATCTTTCTGAAAATTGAAGATTTCTGGTCAATACTATACTTCAGATAGCTTAGATTCCTGCCCTGCAAGCCCATCTTATTAATATTGAAATTCTCAAGCTGCACTTTATGATAAACATCGACATCCTTTTGCTGCACAAACTGATTGGCAAGAATAAGTTCAGAATTGTTGGAAACCTTGAGCTTGAATTTTAAACTCGCATCCGATTGGGAATACCCTGAGGGGGACTGTCTTCCGGTTGTGTCTCCGCCAATCAAATCTCCAAAATTCTTTATTCCCAAAATTCCTGAAAGAACCATCTTGCTTGTAGAATAAGACAATTCTGTACTGCCTGATTGCTCCATTTTACTGCTGCCAAATCTTCCTGAAACGCTTCCCTTGAAGGAATTTTCAGGAGTATATCCAGGATCTTTTGTAAAAATCTGTATAACTCCGCCCATGGCGTCAGACCCATACTGAACTGAACCACTCCCCCTCAGAACCTCAATTTTATTGACCGAAAAAGGATCAATTGTATTCAAATACTGATTTGGACCATATCTGAAGGTGGAGTTATTTAATCTGATTCCATCAATAAGGATCAATGTTTGGTTACCCGTTAAACCCCTAATAAAAGGAGAACCACCGCCATGGTTCGTCTTCTGAACAAATACACCCGGGATAATATTTAATGATTCAGGAACGGTACGTGGAATATTCTCAGATTGAGCAGGCAGATTTAATACACTGGAGGCAAAAGGTAGATGGACTGAAGAAGTATTGCGACGCGAGGCGGATAAAATCTGCACTTCCGGAAGGGAACCTGATTGAGAAATAAGAAATATATCCAAACTGATATCTTCATTATCCAGGATCAAAGTAGTTTGATAGGTCTCATAACCAACATAGCTTGCTGTAATGGTGTATTTGCCTGGCCGGATGTTGCGGAAATTAAATATACCCTCCTCATCCGTTGCTCCACCCATTGAGCTTGGCCCTTCAAGCCTGATGCTCACCCCAATCAATGCATCTTTTGTATTCTGTGAATATATTTTTCCTTTGATACTCTGACCGGAAAGACCTGCGGAAAGAAATAACAAAGAAAGAAATATTAAAATTTTTGACATGGTTAATAAAATTGACTAAAAAAGAAATAATATATTATTTAAAGACAACTAGTCATCAGCTTTGTCTTTTTGCTCAAGTTTAAGGAATGCACTTCTGCGGGGAGCTGGCATTACAGAATCTTCACCCCTAACTGATTTCCAAACTACTTCATTCAAATCCAGATCAGGAGCAGCATCTTCTCTTGCGAAATTCCATTCCTGTGAACGTTCTGCACTTTTATTCCATGCAATATTACGCTGCTTTAAGTCAACATTAGAAGGTTTCACCTTATAGGGTCTAAAATCAGGTGTAGAAGTAAAACACTCAGACATTGGAACAGCAGCAGCATCGTACTGACTCATCGGAGGTAAACCCAATATAAGCTCCATTGTTCTGAGCATACCGGAAGTAGAATACATATTACTATTTACTGAATTCCGTTTTGTATAGGGGCTGATCACAAAAGCAGGTGAGCGGTGTGCATCTACATGATCAGGACCGTTTTGTGCATCGTCTTCCAAAACAAAAATTGCTGATTCCTTCCAGATACTGCTGTTTGAAATATGTTCCACAAGCTGACCTAAAGCCAGATCATTATCGGCCACCTGAGCTGTAGGAGTAAGTTTCCCAATTCTTTGTCCACTGGTATGATCATTCCCTATACGGATGGTATTGAATTGTGCTACCGCATTAATTGCGAGTAATGAATCAAAATCAGATTTAAAGGCAGTGATTCTGTCAATGTCCATAATGTCCAGATTATAAGGCGGAAATTTTGCTGCGATTTTACCAATAAGTGATTCTGTTGTTGCACCATCTTTGGTAACAAATTGCCCGTAACTGCGGTAACTCACACCTGCACGCTTGCAATAATCCCAGATATATCCATCACGCGGATAAGCAATTTTACGGCTACCCTCATAATCATAGGTACCACCCCTGCTGCCGTAACTGGTCGGCCATGTTTTCTCGGTATAGTCAGTCGCATAAGCAGCCATGCTCCAGTTATGCCCATCAGCACTTACCTCAGCATCTACATAAAAATTATCAAGCAGAACGAATTCTCTGGCCAATGCGTGATGATTAGGGGTTACTTTCTCGGGGAAGATACAAAGCGAAGGGTCTCCGTTGCCTTCCTTTATATCTCCAAAAACCTGATCATAGGTACGATTCTCCTTAATCACATAAAAAACATATTTAATCGGTGATTTACCCCCCTGAATATTGGGTACGGGATTATCTTTAAGGCCCCTGGAAAGAGTTTCAGTCTGCTTGTTATAGGGGCTATTGGCATATACCTGCTTTGAAAATGACTCAAGTTTTGAATCATCCGGCTGATCGATGATCGAAAGTGTTCCTTTAAAAAGGCCTCCGATATATTGTACCTCTCTTTGCTCAGTGATACCGACATGTACTCCGCTATTATCGGTCTTTTTAACTGGTTGCGGACCGTATGGGTTAGCCATTGAGTTGAACCCCTTTCCATTTGATACAAATATTTTTTTTCCAGCCACCCGAACATTCGTTGGATACCAACCTGTAGGAATAAAACCTTTTGATCTGCTTTTCCCCGGGGTAGATACATTAAAAACAGCAAGACAGTTATTATCGGCATTTGCTACATAAAGTATCTTTTCATCTTCAGAAAGTGCCAGGCCATTGGTAGTTGAACCCGTCAGTCTGGTTGGATAAAGAGCCGTAGAAATTACTTCAATTACTTTTCCGGCCTGAGTATCAATAACAGACACTGAATTATCATTTGCATTAGCTACGAAAAGGTATTTACCGCTTCTGTTTTGAATTATTTCGTTAGGGTGATTCTCAGTAAATATCTCATTGGTCACACGATTTGTTTTGGTATCATAAACAGCAAGTTTATCTGATCCCCAAAGCGAGATATATAATTTGCTTTTATCAGGTGATAAAAGACAATCGTAAGCCTCTGCACCAAGATTAACTCTGTGTAAAAGTTTCTTTGTTGAGAGATCAAAAACGTAAAGCGAATTATTCTCCTTCGTTACAGTGTACAATCGTTTGCCGGCATCATCAACCTCCAAACCCGTGGGACCTATTTTTTCTGCCGGCCAGGCCTTACCAAGTACAATTGTATCCGCAACGACTAATTTTTTATTAACTATTGGATAAACCAGTATAATATTATCATTTGCCCCCGAAGCATATAGCTTTTTTTCATCAGCACTAAACTTAAGTCCGTACCAGGCCTTTCCAATAGGCTGCTCATGGAATATTTTTTCCCCTTGTGGATCAATCAACTGAATACTGTGTTTGCTCTGCCCATTATTGGTTACAGCCATCAATTTTTGAGATGGGGATATCTGAATGTTCAATGGCAGATCACCTAATTGAAGTGAACGCCCTGCCGGACTTAATGACCAGCCATTTGGCAGGAGCACTTTTGAAGGGTTCTTACTGTTGGGAATAGTCTGGGTTATACCCTTATTCGAAAGAAGTAATAGACAGATAATCAACAGGTTATATAGGAATAAGCCGGGGCTTTTTTTTATAATAATCATAGCAAAATGTATTTTTTTATTTTGTAAAAACAAGAAATTGTTAATTCTTAATTCTATAAAAGAACTCAGTTAATGTGAACAATACATTAAGTGAATATGACCATTAAAACATGTTCATTTTAATACAGAATCGAGGCTTAATTTGTTGAAGAAAACTATGAATTAAGCATAAATTAAACGCAACGGTCTGTTTAGTAATTACAGGAATCTACGATGAATAACACTTATAACTTAATACTTACAACTCAACTTTCCCATGTCATAATTTTCCCCCGATCCTCTGCCTTGAGACATTCTGCAAGAGTCTTTTCATCATATTCAAGCCCATACTGTTTCAGTACATCATCAGGAACACCATCCCATGCATTAGGTTGATTTCCTTTATACTGCATATCTTCTATACCTTCTTTACTTGTGAAAAACCCGGTAGCTGTCAGGTTGCGCATAGTATTGAAAAAGCTAACTCCTGCAGCATTCTCGGGTGCTGCTTTTTCAGGAAATGCGATAAGTTCCACGAGTTCGATCTGCTGTGCTTTAGAAGCCTCAGTAAATGACTTTTTGAAAAGTTTAAGTGACTTTACATCCAGCCATTTCAAGCCACCTCTCACCGGGATCTTATACCGGGGCTGGTCTTTCACAATAAACTCAATGAACTCGGGCACTTTGGCATCACTTGCACTCCCCGACTTTTCGTCGCGGGGGATGATGATATCACATAATACTGTAATTGTGCTCATCTCAGCCGCACTAAAGAACTTTTCAGCCATCAGTTTTTCATCAATCAGTTTTTCTTCAGCTGTCCGGCCGTATACTCCTGCCTTTCCTTCTGCGGCAGATTGCGCTCCATCCTTTTTATCGCATGATGTTAGCAAGGTACCGACACTTACTGTTCCAACAGCCAGTGCTTTGAGTGAATCTCTTCTGTTCATCTGATTAAATATTTTGCTTTTTTAATTGATCAACGATATACTCTGATGCTCGCAATGATAGAGCAAGGATTGTCCAGGTTGGATTCTTATCAGCCTGAGAAACAAATGCACCACCATCAACTACAAACAGATTTTTTACGTCATGAGCCTGATTGTATTTATTTAAAACCGACTTATTCTTATCATCACCCATCCGGGTTGTCCCAACTTCGTGAATAATCCTTCCGGGTGCTTCCAACCCATACTTTTTATCTTCTCCGGGTTTTACTCCGCTGGCAACACCTCCCATAGAATCGATAATCTCTTCAAAAGTATCCTGCATATGCTTAGCCTGCTTTATCTCTTGATCTGTCCAGTTATAATTGAATTTCAAAACAGGAATTCCATATTTATCAACTACATCCGGATCAATTTCACAATAGTTCTCTATTCTGGGAATGCTCTCTCCACGACCGGCAAAGCCAACTGTGGATCCATAGTATCTGCGGTAATCATCTTTCAAAGAAGCTCCATAACCTCCTGCAGCCTTCATTTTACCATCCTTTCCTGGATATATACCATTCATTCTTTCCATTCCAAAACCGAAACCGTATGAAGGCATGCCCAAACCACCCCAGAATTCAATATGGTAGCCGCGGGCAAAATCAAGTTTTTTATTATCAAGCCACCATGGAATATAAAGGTGGAGGCCACCAACACCGTCCTCATTATAGCGTTTCCTGTCCATCAGTTGTGGGATAAATGCCCCACGTGATGCACCGGTAGAATCATGCAGGTACTTACCCACCATTCCACTGGAATTGGCCAGACCGTTTGGATGGGCACTGGATTTAGAGTTCAATAATAATCTGGCAGATTCGCAGGCACTTGCCGCAAGAACAACAACTTTTGCATTTACCTGATATTCCTGCATATCTGTTTTATCAACATAGGATACGCCGGTAGCCTTTCCTTCACGGTCGGTAAGAACCTCCCTTGCCATCGCATTGACATAAACATCAGCATTCCCGGTCTTCCTTGCGGGTTTAACGAGACATGTTGATGAAGAAAAGTCGGCATGTACTGAACAACCCCGGTTACACTGATTACAGAAGAAACAGGAACCCCGATCATTATTTACGGGTCTTGTTAAAATAGAAAGTCTTGAAGGAATGACCGGAATTCCAATCTTATTTGCAGCTTTCTTAATCATCAGCTCATGAAGCCTTGGCTTAGGGGGAGGAAGAAAATAACCATCCGGTTCATTATAAATACCTTCCTTTGTGCCAAAAACACCGATCATTTTATCAATCCGGTCGTAATAAGGCTTTACATCATCGTAACCAATAGGCCAGTTATCACCTAAACCATCGAAATCACGACGCTTAAAATCTTTAGGACCGAAACGAAGGGAAATCCTTCCCCAGTGATTGGTTCTTCCGCCGAGCATCCGTGATCTGAACCAATCGAATTCAGTTCCATTCTTTTTAGTATAGGGTTCCCCCTCAATTTCCCATCCGCCATAAGCAGCATCAAAATCACCAAATGCACGGTTAGTACCCGCACCTCTCCGGGGCGATTCATAAGGCCATTTAAGCTGAGTTTTCTGTTCAGGATTTGCAGGATCATAATCGGGACCTGCTTCGAGTAATGCCACTTTCAGTCCGGCTTCAGTTAACACTTTCACTGCCATTCCGCCACCGGCACCGGAACCTACGATACAAACATCATAAAGCTCACCCTTGGTTTTAATTTCTATTGCCATTCAGACTATTCTAATTAATTACGCTTAAATATTCTTGAAAATAAACAATATTTATTTGCGGGAAGAAATATTGTTCAAGGAATATTTGTTTCCTTAAAGAAAAATCTTTGGATTCCCGGGATCAGGCAAAGATCATCATAACCTGATTCTTTTCGACTTTGTCACCGGATTTAACTCTGATTGATTTTATTTTTACATCGGCAGGAGCCTTTATAATATTTTCCATTTTCATTGCTTCAAGAACAAACAAATTACCCCCCTTTTCTACTTCATCCCCTTCAGCTACCAGAATCCTGATCACCAAACCAGGCATAGGAGCTTTGACTTCTGAAACCCTGGCTACTTTTAAATTATCCATTCCCAGCTGATGAAGCAGCTCATCAAACTGATCAGTCATCTGCATCGAATAAATATTATTGCCCACCTTAACCGAACAGGATTTTTCATCCCTGCTTATTCCGAGAAGTTCTGCATTATAGGATCTGCCCTTGTGAAGTATATGAAAGGTACGATCATTGATTCTGACTTTGTCTGCATTAATTGCATGACCATTTACCATGCTAACATCCTTTTCTGAAGTGACTTCAAAACTGAACCTATCATTTACCTTTATCTTAAGCATATCATTGTGTTAAGGCATATTGAACCAGATTTGAGCCCATTTTTAGCGCTTTTTGGCGGGAATCTTCTGAATCGCCGGCATAAGTTCCGGCATCCTCCCATCCATTACCAAGATCGCATTCAAAAGTATAATAACAAACTATTCTTCCTTTAAAAATTATTGCAAGTCCCTGAGGCCGCTTTCCATCATGTTCATGAATCTTTGGAAGTCCGGCAGGAAATTTAAATTTTTGATTATAAAGCAAGTGATTGGATGGCAATTCTACAAAATCAAGCTCAGGAAAAACTTTCTTCATCTGTGGACGGATGAATTGATCTAAGCCATAATTATCATCAATATGCAAAAATCCACCGCCTGTCAGATACTTACGGATATTCAGGGCTTCCTGATCAGAGAACACAATATTACCATGGCCTGTCAGATAAACAAATGGATAATTAAACAAATCTATGCTACCTGCCTCTACTATTGCCTCCTCCGTATCAAAATTGGTTCCGAGGTTTTTATTACAAAAGCTAATCAGATTGGGAAGAGCTGTCCGGTTTGCATACCAATCCCCGCCTCCATTATACTTCATTTTGGCAATCTTATAGGTCGGAACCTGAAATGAGAAAAACATTCCAGTTAAAAGAAAAAGCACAAGTAATAAAAAAAGGCTTTTTAAATACTTCATCTGTTTAAAAAATTTATCTCGAAACAGGCTTCCAATGCGGCGGTTTCAGTCCTTAATCTGGAATTTCCCAGACTAATCGGCACAAAATTCTGCGTCATAGCTGAATCAATTTCTGCAGAAGTAAAATCTCCCTCCGGGCCTATCATTACAAGATAATCAGAATTGAGCTTGAATTGATCCTTGATAGCTAATTTTTTACTTTCGATACAGTGAGCAATAAATTTATTGCTTTGCTTACTTTTCAGAATGAAATCAGAAAAGCGTTCGGTTTCATTTAACTTTGGATGAAAAGCTTTAATTGATTGCTTAACTGCAGTGGTTATCACCTTGTTCAGACGCTCTGTTTTGACCTCTTTACGCTCAGAACGGTCGCAAATGATTGGAGTAATCTCGTCTATTCCAATTTCAGTAGCCTTCTCCAAAAACCACTCCAAACGCTCAATATTCTTTGTTGGGGCAATGGCAATATGCAGGTAATGATTCCTCCTGCCATAATTTTGATGAACACGCAGAATATTGATCCTTGTTCTTTTAGGATGTGCCTCCTCTACGATTGCATCATAAAAGCCACCTTTGCCATCAACCAGATTAAGCAGGCTTCCTTTTTGAAATCTTAAAACTTTAATGCAATGTTTGCTTTCCTCTTCACTCAGGATATAAGTATCAGAATTTATATCAGGTGTATAGAAGATGTGCATGGAAAGCCCTCCGGATTAATGAATATCCACTGCATCCTCACTGTTAATTACTAACTCAAGCTTAACCGATTCAACATTCTGATCCGCTTTCTTTAAGATAGTAATCACATATCCATTAAAATCGCTGGCTTCCCCAACATCCGGTATTTTTCCAAAAATCTCACTCACAAGACCAGCAACGGTATCATAATCGCCATCTTCAGGAAGATCGTGCGGAAGGTATTCATTTACATCATAAATTGAGGCTGTCGCATCGATGATAAATTCGTTCGCCGATACTTTTTCGACAATTGGCTTTTCCTCATCGTATTCATCCTGAATATCACCAACAAGTTCCTCAACAATATCTTCGGCGGTCACCATACCTGCTGTACCACCAAATTCATCCAGAACAATAGCGATCTGTATACGCTTCAATTGCAATTCACTTAACAGATCATTAATCTTTTTAGTCTCGGGAATGAAATAAGGTTTACGGATGATATCTCTCAATACACACTCCTTATTTTCTGCTAAAAGAGGCAGAATATCTTTAGCATGAACAATTCCTACAATCTTATCAATCGTTTCGTCATAAACAGGTATTCTGGAATATCCTTCCCGAATAATTATATCCAACACTTCTTTATGAGGAGTATTCAGTTCGATTCCGGATATCTTGGTCCTGGGTACCATGATATTCTTAACGACACGATCGTTGAAATCGAATACATTCTTTATTAGTTCATGTTCATTAGTTTCAAGTGCACCACTTTCTTTACCCTGATCAAGCAAATACTGGAGTTCTTCAGAACTATGGTGCGCCTCATGACCTCCTATTGTACTGATTCCCATTATCTTAAGTATGAAATTTGCGAAGCCGTTAAGCAGCCAGATAAAAGGTCTGAACAGCAAATAGAAGAAATGAAGTGGTAAAGCAATTCCCATGGTTGTACCGATAGGGCGCTGAATAGCAAGAGATTTCGGAGCCAACTCACCAAATACGATGTGCAATACTGTAATTATTGCAAATGCGAGAACATGACCAATATTTGTGGCAACCGAGGAGGACATATCAATATTTATCAAATTGAAGAAATTGCTGACAATTTTAGTCATCACTTCTTCTCCAACCCAACCCAATCCCAATGAGGCAAGAGTAATTCCCAACTGGGTTGCGGCAAGATAACCATCCAGATGCTGAGTCATGTGCTTGGCAATCTTTGCTACCCGGCTACCGGTTTTGGCTTTAATTTCAATCTGTGAAGCACGCACTTTAACCAATGCAAATTCAGCAGCAACAAAGAAGCCGTTAAGAAAAACAAGGAAAAATGTAAAAAACAGCGCGAGGCCCATGTTAATTATTTATTTAAAAATGTGGTCTTATATAATTGAAGACTTTCCTTGATGACTTTATATGCATAATTTTTGCCAAGTAAATGTTCAATACTAACATTTTTGCGTTCTAATGCTTTATAATCCTGAAAAAAACGCACTATCTCCGTCATAGTATGTGGGGGCAATTCTTTCAGATCCTCAATATAATTAACAGACATATCATTTCTGGCAACAGCAATAATTTTATCATCCTGCTCGCCATTATCTACCATATGCATTACCCCAACAACTTTCGCTTCAACAATAGACATAGGGTAAACGTCAACAGAACATAAGACTAATATATCCAAAGGATCCTTATCATCACAATATGTCTGAGGAATAAAGCCGTAATTAGCCGGGTACATAACGGATGAAAAAAGTACTCGATCTAATTTAATCAGGCCCGACTCCTTATCAATCTCATATTTTGCTTTTGAGCCCTTAGGAATTTCAATAATTGCATTAACATGTGAAGGGATATCTTCACCGGGTGAAACGTTGTGCCAGGGATGGTCTTTATTCATTTTATTTAAGGATTTTGCTCTTCTGCTTCACTCCTGTCGCCTTCAATTTTCCTTTTTAAATAGGTTACAATTAACGGTATAGCTGTTATCAGTATGAAACCAATAATTATATATAACAGATAGTCATTTATCTCCTTCTCAAAACTCCTGCCAAGATAAAATCCCAGCAAAGTTAAGGATGTAATCCAAAGAAAAGCACCAGATATATTATAAAATGCAAATTTATTAAAATCGAGCCTGACAATTCCTGCAATTATTGGAGCAAAAGTCCGGACAATCGGTATGAATCGCCCCATGATCAAAGCGAAAGCACCCTGTTTTCTGTAATAAATTTCGGCAGACTTCAGGTACTTCTTCTTAAAGAAAAAGGAGTCTTCACGCTGATATAAGACTGGCCCGGTCCTTTTACCAAACCAATATCCTACAAAATTACCACCAACTGCAGCAGCTATTAAACCGGCTATAAGTATATAAATTGATACATCCAGTTTATTGGTAGCAACGAACATTCCGGCAAGGAATAAAAGATAGTCTCCAGGTAAGAAAAAGCCGAAAAACAAGCCTGTTTCTGCAAATATTACAAAGAGAAGTAAGTAAAAACCTCCTTCCCGAAGCAATTTCACAGGATCAATAAGATGTTGAAAATAGTCCCAGAACTCGTGCATAAAATCAATATGCGTAAAGCTACAATATTTATGTAATAATTTGGCTTAGAAAAGGTTGGATATGAAGCCTGGATATACCCCTACAATAATCGTTAGCAGAGCTGAAAATCCGAGAACAAAATTAAAGTAAGGAGATGACGGGATCTCTGAACGCTCTGCAGATTTAAAATACATGGCCACCACAACTCTTAAATAGTAATAGATACCAATTACAGCATTAATAACTGCCAGGATTACAAGCCAGATATGATATTCTGACAAAGCAGTTGAGAACATCATAAATTTCCCGATGAAGCCAGCAGTTAAAGGTATTCCCGCCAAAGAAAGCATTGCTACAGTTAGCGTGAACGCAATAAAAGGATTTCTTTTAGCAAGTCCTGTAAAACTATCAAAATTGTCAGATCCGGTTTGCCGCTTAACGAGTATAAGAACCGCAAATGCGATGATTGAAGCTACTGAATAGGCACTGGCATAGAGAAAGACCGAATTGCCAGAACCCGGGCCTAAAGCTATAATTGCAAATAACATATAGCCGGCATGCGAGATACTCGAAAAAGCAAGCATTCTTTTAAAGCTATGCTGATATAGAGCGGTGACATTCCCAATGAACAGTGTTAAAACGGAGATGACCAGCAATACAGGCATCCAGAAGTCATGAAGCGGTGCAAAGCAAATCATGAATAAGCGTAAGAAAGCAGCAAATCCGGCAGTCTTAACTACAGTACTCATGAAAGCTGTAATGATTGTCGGTGAACCTTCGTAAACATCAGGAGTCCAGAAATGGAACGGAGCGGCACCTACCTTAAAACTAAGTCCTATAATCATTAGAGTCAGGCCGGTATAGAAAAGCGGAGAGACCTGAGTGGGATTTGAGATGACGTACTCTTTGATGACGCCCAGATCGAAACTTGCGGTTGATCCATACAGGAATGCAATTCCCATCAATAGAAATCCTGTAGAAAAAGCACCTGTCAGAAAATACTTCAAAGCAGCCTCATTTGATTTAAAATCATTTTTACGGATACCAGCAAGAATATAAAGACTAACTGACATGATCTCAATACCGATGAACAGCATAGAAAGGTTATTGAATGACACCATAACCAGGATCCCAATCAATGCGAAAAGTATGATCGCATAGTATTCAGCAACATTATCACTGATGTGCTCAAAATAGTCTTTGGAAATCAGTAAGATCAGCATCGTTGATACAATACCTATCGAAGTAAAGGCTACAGCAAAATTATCAAACTGCATCATCCCGCTGTAAATTGGTGCAGCCCCAGAATTCCACTCAAATAAAGCAAGAACTAGTCCGGCAGCCAGGCCTAGCAAAGTAACAGGCAGCAAAGCATTTTTTGCCTTATACAAGCCTAAGTAAAGAACCAGAATGGCTAAAATAGATAGGGTTATTAATGCGTTCATGCTTTTATTTAACTAATATTTTTTGATTTACCTGATCTAACAGGTTAATAACTGCAGCTTCTGAAATATGCAGGATTGGTTGAGGGTAAACCCCGATTAAGATAACAAGTACTGAAATAACCACTAAAACTGATTTTTCTGTTCCATCAAGATCTTTAAAAATTGAGGTACTTGAATTTACCGGACCAAGCATCACCTTCTGATACATTCTGAGCATATAGACCGCACCGAAGATAATGGTCAAGCCCGAAACGACGGCTAACCAGATATTATGATTGTAGACACCCATTAACAGCAAGAACTCTCCAACAAAGCCATTGGTAAGGGGCAAGGCTACAGTACCCAGTAAAACGATAAGAAAAGTAATTGCGAGAATTGGTGCGGGTTTTGCGATTCCACCCATCTGAGACATTTCACGGGTATTCATCCTGCGAATAAGAATATCTGCAATAAAGAACATCCCAACCACATTGATACCGTGATTCAGCATTTGTATCATTGCTCCCTGAAGCCCTTGCAGGTTCCAGGCAAAAATACCAGCAGAGATAAGTCCGACGTGTGCGATTGATGAGTAAGCTATCAGGCGTTTAATATCATTCTGAGTAAATGCAATAATTGATGCATAAACAACACCTATTACCGATAAGATCAATGCTGTTTCTCCCCATGCATCAAAGCCAAGTGGTGCAACAGGAATTAACCAGCGAATTACACCATAAATACCCATCTTCAGCATGATTCCTGAAAGAAGCATGGTTCCGGCAGTTGGAGCTTCAGTATAAGTATCAGGCTGCCAGGTATGAAATGGGAAAACAGGCATTTTAATTGCAAATGCAATAAAGAATGCCCAGAATATCCATGCCTGAGTAAGTGTATCAAGGTCAAGTTTATAAAACTCTGCTATATCATAACTGTTGCCCGGCGTCTGTAAATGCAAGTAGATAATTGCCAAAAGCATTAATAAACTTCCCGCGATAGTATAAATAAAGAATTTCAAATTGACTTTTATACGATTCTCACCACCCCATAATGCACAAATGAAGTAAACCGGTATCAATGCTGCTTCCCATCCGATATAAAAAAGAAAGCCATCTAAAGCTGTAAAAACAAGCAATAAACCAGTCTGCATAAAGAATATCAGCGCGTAAAAAGCATTGGTATTCTTTATATCATGCTTGAAACTTGATAAAACAATGATCGGAATAAGGAGATTGGTAAGTAATAAAAGAACCATGCTTATACCATCAACCCCGGCCTTAAAATGTATTCCGAACTGTGGAATCCAGGCCAGATCAACAAGAAACTGGGTGCTGGCATCCGGAATAAAATTCAGATATAAATAAAGTGTAATAGCGAGGGATACTAAAGACAATACACCTGCAAGCCCCTTTACTATAGTTTTACCCGAAAGGAGGATGACCAGTGCAGCAATAAGCGGAATAAAAATTTGTAACAGTAAGATTTCCATTTAAATTGTTCTACTCCTTAATATTAAATTTTATACATACTATAAACCAGTAGGGCCAGGATTCCGGCAACCATCATAAAGATGTAAAAGCCAACCATACCGGATTGAAGTAATCTGAAAGTTTTACTTGCTTCTACCGCTCCCTTTCCAAAGCCATTCACCAAGCCATCAATACCTGCTTTATCCACAGTTCTGAAAAAGAATCCGGACAATGTATTTAGCGGACGGGTAATAAGTGCGTCGTAGATCTCATCTATAAAAAACTTATTGTACGACAGGCGTGCTAATCCGCTGCGTCCAGTAATTTCATCTGCAGGAATATGAGCTTGTTTCACGTAACGATTATAAGCGTAAAGCATTGCAATGATGGCAGCCCCAACAGAAACAGCCATAAGAATGTATTCCGTAGTATGGTCTAAAGTCAGGTGACCCGATTTAGAAGCGGAAGCTTCAAAAACCGGAGCAAGGAATGCAGCCAGCCAATGACCGCCGCCGAATACCTCAGGAATTCCAATCAAGCCGCCCAGAGCAGAAAGAATTGCCAATAAGATCAAAGGAACCGTCATGGATGCAGGTGATTCATGTAAATGGTGTTCCTGCTCAGTAGTTCCCCTGAACTTTCCATTAAAGGTAAGGTACATCATCCGGAACATATAAAATGCGGTGAACATGGCACCAATAACAGCGATCAGCCAGAACATTTTGTTGTTTTCATAAACGTGCGCAAGTATCTCATCCTTCGAAAAGAATCCCGAAAAAGGAGGAAGTCCGGCAATTGCAATGGTTCCGATCATCATGGTAAGATAAGTAACCGGCAATTTCTTTTTTAGTCCGCCCATATTTCTCATATCCTGTTCATTGCTCATGGCATGAATGACGGATCCTGCACCAAGGAAAAGTAATGCTTTAAAAAACGCATGTGTGATTACATGAAAGAAAGCACCGGTATATGCTCCAACTCCCAATCCAAGGAACATATATCCCAACTGGGAGACGGTTGAATAAGCTAATACTTTTTTAATATCAGTCTGAGTTACAGCAATGGCTGCCGCAAGGAATAGTGTGGCAAGTCCGATAATAGCTACAACTCCGAGAGTTTCGGGAGCCAGTGTAAATAAAATATTAGAACGGGCGATCATGTAAATACCCGCTGTAACCATTGTCGCAGCATGAATCAGGGCTGATACAGGAGTAGGCCCCGCCATTGCATCAGGCAACCAGGTAAACAATGGAATTTGTGCAGACTTTCCAATAGCTCCAACAAATAATAAAGCCGTGATCAGGATCAAAACTGAATCTCCTGAGGCCATATTTGCCGCCTGAGGAAAAATACTGGCGAATTCTACACTATTGAAAGTAGTAAAGATCAGGAAAACAGCAATCAGAAAACCTAAATCACCGATGCGGTTCATCACAAAAGCCTTTTTTGCCGCACTTGCATAAGATGAGTTAGTGAACCAGAATCCAATAAGCAGATAGGAGCATAAACCTACGCCTTCCCATCCGATAAACATAACTACATAATTGGAACCAAGTACCAATAGCAGCATGAAAAATATGAACAGGTTCAGATAGGAAAAGAATTTGGCAAAGCCTGCATCATGGTGCATATACCCGGTTGAATATACATGGATCAGAAACCCTATTCCGGTAACGATTAGCAGCATTAAGGCGCTAAGGGGATCAACCAAAAAAGAAAAAGGAATTTTCACATTTCCTGCACTTATCCAATCGAAAATTGGAACAATGAAAGATTTTGTTTCTGCTGAATTCAGTTCAAAGAATATCCCCAAACTAACCGCAAAAGAGGCAAGTACAGTAAGGCAACCTATGAAACCTACAACAGCCTTAGGCAAAGTATTACGGCCTAACCCGTTGATGAGGAAACCTAAAAGTGGAAATAAAGGAACTAACCAGACTAAATTTATCATTACTATATGCTAATTATCATATTATACACCTTCTCATGCCTGTCGACTGAGCCTCAGTAAAGGATTACCACTTAAGTTTATTCAAAATATTAACATCCGTTGAATTGGTGTTTCGGTAAACCATCACAATGATGGCCAGACCGATTGCCACTTCAGCAGCCGCTAATGCCATTATAAAAAATACAAATACCTGCCCTGAGGGGTCATTATGATGAACCGAGAATGCAGTAAGTAAAAGATTCACAGCATTAAGCATCAATTCAATTGACATGAAAATCACGATTGCATTTCTGCGGATAAGCACGCCAATTACACCAATCGCAAAAATAATCGTGCTTAACAGGATATAGTGATTTAAAGGAACACCTTGAATTGCCTGAGTTACATTTTCCATGATCTATCCCTGTTTTATATCTTTTTTAGCTAATAGAACGGCTCCAACCATCGCAGAAAGTAAGAGAATAGATGATATCTCAAATGGTAAAAGGAATTTGCTGAATAATACCTTTCCGAGGTTTTTTACAAGGCCAAGATCCTGGGTTTGCAGAACCAGGGGATCGGAAGCATTTAATGCCTTTACCGAGCCAACCAATGTTATAACCAGACACATACCTGCAATGATGCCTACCATTTTAAGAAGGTTGGATTTCGAACCGATTGAACCCTCATTCAGGTTAAGCAGCATGAGGACAAAAAGGAAGAGTACCATTATCGCACCCATGTATACAATGAAGTTCACAATAGCAAGGAACTGTGCATTGAGCATGATGTAGTGCAGGGTAAATGTAAAAAATGTGACAATGAGATAAAGCACGCTATGCACCGGATTCTTCGAAAATATCACCAAAAGGGCGAAGAATATGGTTAAGAAAGCAACAAAATAAAAAAGAGATATACTCATTAATACAGTAATTTAATCTTTGCTCCGAATTTGGGCAAAGGTATAATTTCTACCGAAATAATTACAGGCTCCGGCTACCTCAATTTTAAAAATATTAGTCCTGCTGAAGCTTCATAGGCTCTTCAACCAGCTTGTCTTTACCATAGATGAAATCCTTTCTCAGGTAATCTGCAGGAACGATCGGGCCATCCAGATAGATTGCTTCTTTCGGACAAGCTTCTTCACACAATCCGCAGAAAATACAACGAAGCATATTGATCTCATAAACTGCAGCATACTTCTCTTCACGATATAAAGCTTCTTCACCCTTCTGACGCTCGGCAGCAATCATTGTAATTGCTTCCGCCGGACATGAAAGTGCACAAAGTCCACAGGCAGTACAACGCTCACGACCTTGTTCATCCCTCTTAAGAGAGTGCATACCTCTCCAGTTCTCAGAAAATTCGCGTTCAACCTCAGGATAAAAAATAGTTTCCTTCTTTTTGAACATATGTCTGAAAGTTATTCCCATCCCCTGAAAAATTGCCGGAAGGTATAATCGCTCCCAGAAATTCATTGGTTTCTGTTCTAAAACTTTTTTTCTGTTACTTAATGGTTCCATAGACCCTAAATCCTCCTAAAAGGGTTTTTATTTATAGTAAATCAGTCGTTTACAGACCGATTATAATTTATCAATAATAGTAATTACTATACCGGTAATTACTATGTTGGCTATTGCCAAAGGAATTAATATTTTCCAGCCAAGATTCATCAATTGGTCATACCTGAAACGCGGTACTGTCCACCTCACCCACATAAACAGGAAGATGAATGCAAATATCTTCAGCATCAGGACGGCCATTCCCAGCAGTGGTCCGATTACAGGACCGGTCATTTCATTAACCCAATCCATTCCCGGATAATTATAAGCCCCAAAATACAATGTTGACATTACTGCTGAAGCCAAAAACATATTCAGATATTCTGCGAACATGTATGCACCCATTTTGAAGCCTGAATATTCGGTATGGTAACCACCTACAAGTTCGGTCTCACATTCAGGTAAATCGAAGGGAGTACGATTGGTCTCAGCAAAAGAACAAATAAGGAAAATAATGAATCCCAGAGGCTGATAAAAAATATTCCAGTTAATACCATGCTGCTGCTCGGCTATTTCCTTCATACTCAAGGTATTGGTGGCCATAAGCAACGCAATAATAGATAGACCCATTGGAATTTCATAGCTGATACTTTGGGATGCAGCTCTTACAGCACCCATCAGGGAGAATTTATTATTTGAAGCCCATCCTCCAATCATAATTCCATAAACACCCAGTGAAACAACTCCGAAAATATAAAGCATTCCAACATTGATATCGGTAATCTGCAAACTAACCTGGCGTCCGGCTATCTCAATATCCTGACCCCATGGAATTACCGCACTTCCAAGAAATGATGTAAACAATGCAAGCGATGGCCCCAGAATAAAAAGTGCTTTACTTGAATCAGTAGGAATGATTTCTTCTTTGAAAAACATTTTGAGTCCATCAGCAAGCGGCTGAAACATTCCTCCGGGTCCGGCTCTGTTGGGCCCAACCCTATCCTGAAGGAAACCTGCGATCTTTCTTTCTGCAAGTGTAGAGTAGGCTGCAACTGTAAGGCTGATCAGGAATATGACCAGGATTAAAGCGAATTTCTCAATTATAAATGCTAGTTCCATCAGATCTTGGTTGCTCGTTCAAATTCTACTTTGTTTGCTTCAATTAAAACCGGATTCTCTTTAATCACGGGTAATGGAACAAATTCATAATGATTAGAGGATATTACTGAGGTATGCGCGATATGACGCGGCCCCTCAATGATCCAGCTGCTGGTATTTTTAGTTTCGAAACGGCATGTATTACAAATAAAATCCTCAACCTCACCATATTGATCTTTACGGCCTGTAACTCTTAAAACCTCATCTCCCTTATACCAAAGAGTTACTTTTCCTTTACAGGTAGGGCAATCGCGATGAGCATCCACAGGTTTTGTAAACCAAACCCGGTTCTTGAAACGGAATGTTTTATCAGTTAGTGCTCCTACCGGACAAACATCAATTACATTACCCGAAAAATCGTTATCAATGGCTTTTTCAATGTAAGTTGAAATTTCTGATGCATCACCCCGGCCTAAAATACCGTGCACGCGGTTATCAGTGATCTGATTTGCAACATAAACACATCTGTAGCATAAAATACAACGGGTCATATGTAACTGTATCTTATCACCGATATCGATCTTATCAAAAGTACGGCGCTCAAATTCATATCTCGTATTACCTACACCATGCTCAAAAGACAAATCTTGTAAATGACATTCTCCGGCCTGATCACAAATCGGACAATCGAGCGGATGATTGATCAGTAAAATCTCAACTACGCCCTTTCTTGCTTCAATCACTTCAGGAGAAGTGATATTCTGCACTTCCATTCCATCCATTACCCCGGTACGGCAGGATGCGACCAGCTTTGGCATCGGTCGGGGATCCTTTTCAGAACCCTTACTTACTTTAACCAGACAAGTCCGGCATTTTCCGCCACTACCTTCCAGTTTAGAATAATAGCACATAGCAGGAGGTACAATATCTCCCCCAATCTGACGCGCAGCATTGAGAATACTTGTACCCGGTTCTACTTCAACCGTGATCCCGTCTATTGTAACTTTAACTTTATCGCTCATTGTTTAAAATTCAAAACCTGTGCTTAATATCAAAGGGCTTTCCGTCCAAATTTTTGACTTTTCAATTTTGACTTGCCACTTCTTCTAATTTTGGCAAGGGGTCTGCATACTTTGCCAAACCATAATTCCGCTCCATTGCTTCCTTCGGATTGCTGACATGCCATTCAAATTCATCACGGAAATGGCGGATCGCACTGGCAACAGGCCAGGCAGCAGCATCTCCCAACGGACAAATTGTATTTCCTTCGATTTTTTTAGAAACATCTACCAAAAGATCGATATCACTCATTTTTCCATGACCATATTCCAGACGGTGAAGCACTTTCTCCATCCAGCCGGTTCCTTCACGGCATGGGGAACACTGTCCGCAACTCTCATGGTGATAGAAGCGCGAGAAATTCCAGGTATTTCTAACAATACACTGGTCTTCATCAAAAGCAATAAACCCACCAGAACCTAACATTGTTCCGCTTTGAAAGCCCCCATCAGAAAGAGATTCATAACTCATCAAGCGAGGCTGACCATTAACAGTATTGAGAATAAGATTAGCCGGAAGAATTGGTACCGAAGAACCTCCTGCAACAACAGCTTTCAATCTTTTTCCATTTGCGATACCGCCGCAATATTCATCAGAATAAATAAACTCTTCGACAGGTACACCTAATTCAATTTCATAAACACCCGGCTTTTTCAGATTACCAGAAGCAGAAATCAGCTTTGTTCCTGTACTTCTGCCATTACCAATCTTTGCATATTCCTCGCCACCATCATTAATAATAGGAACTACTGCGGCTATTGTTTCTACGTTATTTACTACTGTTGGACAAGCCCAAACACCTGAGATTGCAGGAAAAGGAGGTTTTATACGAGGGTTACCACGTTTGCCTTCGAGAGATTCGATCAGCGCAGTTTCTTCACCACAAATATAAGCTCCGCCACCGGGTTGAACATATAATTCAAGATCATAACCTGAGCTCAAAATATTTTTTCCAAGGAAACCGGCACTCTTTGCTTCAGCAATTGCGCGCTCCAGAATTCTGATCTGGGGCATCATTTCGCCCCGCACATAGATATAGGATGTTTTTGCCCCTAAAGCGAAACTGGCAACAATCATTCCTTCGATAAGAAGATGAGGGATATGAGTCATCAGGTAACGGTCTTTAAATGTTCCCGGTTCAGATTCGTCTGCATTACAAACCAAATAGCGCTCACGGCCTTCGGGTTTGGCCAAAAAACTCCACTTCATACCTGTGGGGAAGCCGGCACCACCACGTCCGCGTAGTCCGGAAGTTTTCACTTCTTCAACTACAGCATCAGGAGTCATGGTCTTTAAGGCCTTTTCTACTGAACGGTATCCTCCATTCTGACGATAAACATCGAAAGTATGAATTCCTGGTACATTAATATTCTCTAATAATAACTTGCGCGCCATGTTAAATCAAGATGAGAGATGGGAGATGGGAGATGGGAGACCCGGCCGTAAGAATATACTCAGTCTCATATCTCATTTCTCACACCTCATTTCTCATATCTTATTCTTTAATGTTTCAATCAATTTATCTACACTCTCTTCTGTTAAATGCTCATAAAAAGTGTATTCAGGGCCGATCTGTAAAACCGGAGCCATACCACAGGCCGCCAGACACTCTACCCCTCTCCAGCTGAACTTTCCATCTGCTGTCACTTCACCTTCTTTAACTCCCAAAGTTTTTTCAATGTGAGTCATGATCTTCTCGGCGCCAACCAGACAACATGGCCCGGTACGGCATACTTCCAGAACGTATTTGCCCTGTGGACGGAGAAAAAACATCGTATAAAAAGTGGCAACTTCATAAACCTCAATTGGTTTTATCTGAAGATAGGCTGCTACTTTATCCATTGCCTCCGGACTTACCCAGCCGTATTCTGCCTGAACCAAATGAAGCACAGGCAACAATGCTGACTTTTGTTTTCCTTGAGGATAACGTGTTACAATCTCATCAAACTGTTTAATCAGTTGTGATGAAAATTCAATTTCCTTATGTTCAGTTACACTAAGCATCTAATTCTCCTGCGATTACGTTCAAGCTACTCATATTGATAATGGCATCGGATAATAACATTCCGGCACTCATTGGAGCATACATCTGGTAGTTAATAAAACTTGGCCTTCTGAAGTGCAGACGGTAAGGAGAACGTCCTCCATCATTAACCAGGTAGAAACCAAGTTCGCCATTACCCCCCTCAACTGCATGATATACCTCAGTTTTGGGAGTATCAATCTCACCCATCACAATTTTGAAATGGTAGATCAAAGCTTCCATACTATTATAGACCTCTTCTTTTGGAGGCAGATAAAATTCAGGTACATCTGCATGAAAAATACCCTTTGGTTCTTTCTCAATCTTTTGTAATGCCTGCTCAATAATTCTCAGGCTCTGCCACATTTCCTCATTACGTACAATGTAACGATCGTAAACATCGCCACTTGTACCTACAGGGATCTCAAAATCAAAATCCTGATAAGAAGAATAAGGTTCATTTACCCTCACATCATAATCTACACCGGTTGCCCTTAAAATCGGACCGCTCCAGCTATAGTTGAGTGCGGTTTCAGGATCTACTGCAGCAACACCTGAGGTACGCTCAATAAAGATTCTGTTCCGGTTAAACAGGGTTTCAAATTCCTTCAGAATAGGTGGGAATTTGACAAGGAATTTTTTGATTTTGGCAAAGGCGATATCATTAAAATCCCGCTCAAATCCGCCGATACGGCCGATATTAGTGGTAAGCCTGGCACCACAAATCTCTTCGTATATTTCATAAATATGTTCTCTCTCTTCCATCAGGTAGAGAAAGCCTGAAAATGCGCCGGTATCTACCCCTAAAATTCCATTACATATTAAATGATCAGAAATACGGGCAAGCTCCATAACAATCACTCTAAGGTAATCAACCCGCTTGGGGGTTTCAATACCGAGCAATTTTTCAACTGTCATATGCCATCCCATGTTATTGATCGGTGAGGAACAATAATTTAAACGGTCAGTAAGCGGGGTGATCTGATAAAAGGGACGGTGTTCAGCAATTTTTTCAAATGCACGGTGAATGTAGCCGATGGTTGAAACACCACTAATAATGCGTTCTCCATCCATTTCCAGAACATTCTGAAAAACACCATGCGTCGCCGGATGGGTTGGACCGAGATTTAATATAAACGTTTCCTTCTGAGGGTCGTTATCTGTGAATATGGGGTGATTCGTCATCTTCCGAAGAAATAATCCTTTTTATCAACACGATTCGGGTCTTCCAGTGGATGTTCTTTACGCATCGGGAAAACCGTCATATCATCAACATTTAAAACTCTTACCAGATTCGGATGCCCATCGAATATGATTCCGAAAAAGTCGTAAGTTTCACGTTCCATCCAGTTAGCACCTTCCCAAAGCTTAGTGGCAGTTGGGATGTGAGGTGCATCTCCATCAATAAAAACTTTAATCCTGACCCTTATATTATTTGACAGGCTGTGCAAATGATATATTACACCAATTGAAAGCTTCTGTTCAGGATAATGTATACCGGTTATGTCAGTTAGATAATTAAATTTGAGCTCCTTATCTTCCTTTAGAAAACGAAGCACTTCGCTGATATTTTCAGCAGAAGTTTCAAAAGTTAAAAACCCATAAGGTTCTGAAGGAACAGAAATCCTGTCCCCAAACGCAGATGTTAAACTTTGTATAACTTGCTGATTATTGAGTTTGCCCATTACTGGATTCCGTATCTTTCTAATAATTCCTTATATTCTGGCGAGTCTCTCCTGCGAAGTGACTCATTTTTTACCAGTTCCTGTATTTTATTAAACCCATCGATTATTGCTTCCGGTCTTGGCGGGCAACCCGGAACGTAAACGTCAACCGGAATAATCTCATCAATCCCCTGCATCACCGAATAAGTATCAAATATTCCACCACTGCTGGCGCATGCACCTACTGCAATAACCCAGCGTGGTTCTGCCATCTGAAGATAAACCTGCTTCAATACTGGCCCCATTTTCTTGGCAATAGTTCCCATAACCATCAAAAGATCTGCCTGACGTGGTGAAAAGCTGGGCCTCTCTGATCCAAAACGGGCGAAATCGTAGTGCGATCCCATGGTTGCCATAAATTCAATTCCACAGCAGGAAGTTGCGAAAGGTAATGGCCATAACGAATGAGATCTGGCCAATCCAACTACCTTATCCATGGAGGTAGCAAAAAAACCTGATCCCTCAAGACCCGGAGGCGCTTCTACTAAATTTACTTCAGTCATAATTCTTCAAACGAAAAAGCCCAATTCAGACAAGTCTAAAATGAGCCCAAATTTAAGAAATTTAATGTTTTCAATTGTTTAAACCATTATTTAGAAACAGTCTAAACGCTACTCCCAATCCAATGCCTTCTTCTTCACTATATAAATAAACCCAAGCAAAAGTGTGCCCATAAATACAAACATTTCAAGCAAACCATTAACTCCAAAATCGCGGAAGTTAACAGCCCAGGGGTACATGAAAATAACTTCTATGTCAAAAAGAACGAAAAGAATTGCGACTAAAAAATACTTAATGGAAAAAGGTTGGCGCGCATTTCCAATTGACTCTATACCAGACTCAAAAGCAACCAGTTTATCTTTCGTTTTACGCTTAGGACCCGCCAAATGGGTAATAGTCATTGTCAGACCCACAAAGCCAAGAGCAACAAGCATTTGAAATATGATGGGGAGATAGTTTACGGCAGTACTTTGTGATTCCATTGTTCTTTTTTGCTGGGCAAATATAAAAAAAAAGAAGTCCCTAAACAATGTTCAGGGACTTCTCTCTAAATATTAATGAATTTTTTACTTACTTCCGTCTATTGCTTTCACTGCCTGTGTCGCAGTGACATTAGCAGGGTCTAAAGCAAGAACTTTATCAAAGTATTCCTTGGCTTTTACGTTGTCTCCATCCTTTCTGGCTGCAACAGAACCAAGGTAATTGTATGCCTCAATAAGACCTGCAGCACTCTTTGCAGCAAGTTCAGGCTTTTCAACTGTTACCAATTCTATATATTTTAAATAAAACGGCACCGCCAGACCCTGACTATCGTTTTCATCATCCAGCAAACGATTGATACGCCCTCTGTACTGCCAGCCAATCTGTGTGGTTGGAGAACGCTGAACCAGATAGCTAAATGCGCTGTCGGCTTTCACCAAAAGGTCCTTTTCAGGGCTCAAATTAGCATTTTTTAATGCCCCATAATGAAAGTAATATGATGAACCTAAGTAATAATAATCGAGAAGAGCTCTTTCAGGATTCAAAATAGATATTTCATATGCTTTTGCAGCATCTTCATATTTTTTTGCCTTGAATAACTCAAGTCCCACCTCACTCATAACAGCTGCATTAGTAGAATCCATCTCAACTGCCTTAGTTATATTTAACATACCTTCATCAAGCTTGGTGGTATCCTTCATCTGGGCCCTCCCCAGGTATAGATAATCCTGAGAGATCAAACGGCCAGGCTCAACCTTTGAAATGAAATCTTTAAGAGCCTGAGCACTAGATTCAAAATTTCCATTTTCAAAAGCAGAATAAGCCAGATATCTCAAAACCCTTGGATTTACTTTATCAAGCTTCGCCATTTCATTGGCTTCAGCCTCAAGCGCTTTAAAGTCTTTCGCCAGGAATAAAAAGTCTGCATGACGTAAACGGGATTCCAATGAACGATCCGTCAGATCCATATATTTCTCATAATATTGCAATGCCTGCTGAATACGACCAGCATACTCCTTTTGAGATGTCCAGGCCCAGCCAAAATAGGTCTCAGCCAATTCACGATAAGCTGGTCCGTATGTTGCATCAAGAGCAATTACACTGTTAAATTCTTCGATTGCTTCTGGATAGGCTTTAGACAACTTGTTGATTTTGCCTAATTCAACCTTAGATCTTAAAAAAGTTTTATCAAGCTCAAAAGCACTTCTGTATGCACTAAAGGCTTCGCCGTTCTTTTGTTGTTCGCGGTAAGCATCTCCCAAGACGAGAAATAGCTGGGCATCTTTATCATTCAGCAATTTTGCTTTCTCCAGATGAACCAAACCTTCCGCAATCATTGGCTTAGGAGCATGGACATATGCCCTTCCGATATACAAATCGGTTTCATGATCTTTTCTTTTAGTTTGCTCAATCGCCTTATCAAAATTTGCTTTTGGATTGCCATTATTTGCAAGATCCACCGCGCCTAAACCGACATAATTTAATGCATATTTCTCATCAGCTGCAATCCCTTTACTAAATGCTGCTTTCGCTGAATCAATATAGTCAGGTCGGACATAGATAGGGCTGGTTGTTAAATACAAATTACCCAAAAAGAAAAAGTTTTCAGCATTTGTAGGATCAGCACTGGTTAAGGTATTTAAAATAGCCTTTCCTTTCTGGTATTGTTCCGCATCAATTGCCTTACGGGCATCAGCTAAACTCTGAGCAAAAACTGCTGAACCAACTAATATCAACCCCAAGGTTATTTTTACTGCCTTGTTCATCATGTTACAATTTTAATTTAGTTTACAATATTTATCTCCCGTGAAGGAATGCTATCCGGCAAAAGTCCGGATTTAAGTACAACCCTTTGTCCACGTTCACCTGCAATGAATGATGCAAAACCTGTGCCTAAACCTGCACCACCTTCACAGTTAATTATGTACAATGACCTTGTTAAAGGATATAATCCCAATGCAATGTCATTTTGAGTAGGTTTATAGAAGGCATCAGATCCTGCCTGCCCATCTAAATTCTTTACTCCCAATATTTTCAAACCTTCAACAATCTTCTCGAGATCAGTTGGAGGCTGTACCATCCAGTTGACACCTACTACTCCAATTGATCCGGGGTTCTCATGAACATACCTGATTACCTCAGCATTGGATTTAAGCGCATAAACACCTTCCACCGGAAGTTCTTTAACGCCTGCTAATTCCTTAAAGTATCTCACTGTACTCGAATTTGCATTATCAAACACCAAACTCTGAATTGCTGAATCTGTGCCTTTCAAAACTTTGATGATATCCTCAACAAGAACAGTAGAATCTTTTGAAGGATTCTTTGTAATTAGTGCTATACCGTCTATCGCAAAGCGATTAATACGAATCTTTATATTTCGTCCCTCAAAATGTTTAGTCTCTTCAGGAGTCAAAAGCCGGGATAAAACTGCTACCTGAATACTATCGCTTAAAAACAAATTTAATAATTCATTTTCAGATTTCATTACCAGATCCAGCTTAGCATCTGCATAGGTGCTTTCAAACAAATACTCCTGATCCTCAATGATTGGTGCAAACGACTCATCAACCAAAATTTGCTCATAACCACTTGTATATGATTGCTGAACTGAAGCGGTATTATTCTGACATGAAAAAAGAACGCACAGAAAACCTGCCGTAAAAATATACCTGATTCTTTTCATACTAACCATTAAGAGCGCAGTAATCGCACAAACCTGATAAAAGAATAAATAATCAGAAGTAATGCAAAAGCTATTCTGTAACCGAAATCAAGATTAATTGGAAAATCTTTCCAGAAGATAATCGCGACCCCCAGTGCAAAGTAAAGAGCGAACATCCCGAGCCCTAAAATAAACAGAAATCGCTTTGCGGGCGATTTCTGTATTTTCTTTTCTTCTTTAGAGAAAGACATAGACAATTATTGTCCTGCCAACTGGAAGAAGATAGGCATAGTGTAAGCAACACGAACCGGACGACCATTTTGTATACCTGGCTTCCAAGCCGGTGCATTTTTCAATACCCTTATAGCTTCTTCATCACATCCGCCACCGATACCTCTTAATACTTTGATATCTGTTAACTGACCATTTTTCTCAACCACAAAGCTCATAATTACACGGCCAGTTATGTTGTTTTCACGCGCCATTGGAGGATATTTCAGATTTTTCTGAAGATATTTTCCCCATCCGGCCATACCACCTTGAAATTCAGGAAGTACTTCTACGCTTGCAAAATCCCTAATACTGTTATCCTCGATGACAGCAACTTCTTTAGGTGCTTCACCTACTGGCTCATCAATCACGATATCTGCATTCGGATCACCTTCAATTGTTTTCTGACCAGGATCAGCAACCTTCAGTTCTTCAACCGTTGGAGGTTCCTCATCCCTTACCTGCTCCGCAGGAACAACTACAGGGGGTGGGAATTTAACCTGATCAATTTTAGGTTTAGGCGGCTCCGGTGGAGGCGGAGGCAATTCTTCCTTGTTAATTGGAGGTGGAGGTGCCAAAACTACTTCAGTAATCTTGACTTTCTCTTCTTCCGGCAGTATTCCGGAGATATACCTGATAATCAATGGCAATGAAACCAATGTTATAAATAGCAGAGAGCCAATAATCACTGCTCGGCTTGTCGTCTTGGAATTACCTTTCCTTAACTCATAAGCTCCATAGCTTTTATTTCTCCCGGCAAATACAACATCCAGCCATTGCGGGTTGAATAAATCTATTTTAGACCCTAACATATTTAATTCTTTAAAGGGTTAATATTTATTAAAAAACTATTTGTAGATACCATCGCGCTTCAATAATTCAATATCAGGATCAGAGATTTCAACGATCGCATATCTATCGATATTTGAAACTTTCATCTCATCAAGGATGTCTACAAAATTTCTATAATTTGACTGATCACTCGGTTTAATTAATACGATCAATCCTTTACTTGGATCCCCAGTTGCTGCTATAACCTTTTTAGCATTCTCAACCAGGGCCTTTCTGATTCCATTTCTTCCATAGTTATCAACCTGGGGAGGAGTCAGAGGTTTATCAACAAGTCCCATATACCATTCCAGACGATTGTTTGCACCAAGAAGTATGGTCATTGTTCTGTTATCAGCGATCGTTAATTCCTGCTGATCTTGTTTTTCCTTATCAGGCATGGCTAAATCCATTGCCTGAGGTTTAGCCAGTGTAGTGGTAAGCATAAAGAAAGTGATCAAAAGGAAAGCCAAATCCACCATTGCGGTTAAATCCACACGTGTTGATTGCTTTTTACTTCTAACTTTACCACCTTTACTCTTACCCCCGCCGGAGGTGTCTAATTCTGCCATCGTGTTTTATATTAATGATACGATTATTCCTCGCCTGTCCTCAATGAGGTGATCAGACTAAATTTGTTTATATTCTGATCCTGAAGGATTCCCAATATTTTCTTAATTGAAGGGTATTCTTCTTTTGAATCACCTTTAATACTGACACGCATATCAACATTGTTAAGCTCTTTGGTAGCATAACGGGCCGATAATAACCAGTCATGTAATTCAGATGGGCGCAGACCTACTGAATCTGTAGGGATTCCAGGCTGCAATCCAGGTTTATTCCGGTCGTCACCTTTCATCATAATAATCTGTTTCAGATTACCAATCGGAACCCCAAAACTTTCCATTACTGCAAAACGAGTCTTTTCTTCCTCTGTAAACTGGATCTGATACTTTTCGCCCATCAATTCAAGAGTCCGCTTGCGGATAGGTTGACCTGGTACTCCAAAAAATACTTTACCTTTCTGACCAATAGTCAGCGTTGCTATATCCAAATCAGGCAATTTAAACTTTACTGTCGATGCAGGAGTATCGACAGGAAGCGGTTCAGGCTGGCGCGCTGTTGCTGTTAAGATAAAGAAGGTAAGCAACAAAAACGCCACATCACACATTGCTGTCATGTCGATAGCTGTACTCTTTCTGGCAACTTTAATTCTAGGCATTGCTTATTTTTTAATTATTAACTATTTACTATAGAGATGAAAATATTCCGGGTTTTCCATAAAACCCGGAATAAATTTTCAATAACTATTATTTATGAGTACTTGCATATGTTTGAACGATAGAGAAACCTGCCTCATCGATAGCATATGTCAGTTTATCAATTTTAGAAGTAAATAGGTTGTACATAATAATTGCCAAAGCAGAAGTAGCAATACCAGTTGCAGTATTGATCAAGGCTTCAGAAATACCATTTGCAAGAGCTGCCTGATCCGGAGAACCTGCAGTTGACAATGCCGCGAAGGCCTTAATCATACCTGTTACCGTACCCAATAGTCCCATCAAAGTTCCGATTGATACCAGAGTTGCTATAACTGTCAGGTTTTGCTCCAGCATAGGCATCTCTAAAGCAGTTGCTTCTTCAATATCTTTCTGGATTGCAAGACATTTCTGCTCAGTATCCATCTTAGGTTCAACTTCCATTTCTTTGTATTTCTTCAATCCCGATTTGATAACATTCGCAACAGAACCTGCTTGTTTATCACATTCTGAAATAGCTGAATCAATATTACCGGCACCGATGAATCCCTGAATCTTTTTTACAAACTGGTCAACATTTCCTTTACCAGTTGCTTTTCCGATAACAAAGAAACGCTCGAATGAAAATACGATCACCATAAGGAATAAACCCATCAGTACTGGTACAACATATCCTCCTTTATAAACCATCCCGAAGTAGTTACCTGGTAGTGGGTGTCCGTTCTCAGGATCTCCACCTTCAAAATTAGAAGGATCTCCCATTACGAATTTCCATAACAGTACTCCGACAAGAATACACATCACAATAGATAGACTTGCAAAAATGCTTGAACCAGAGCTCTCTTTCTTAGCTGTTGTTGGTTTTGGTGCGTTCGCCATTTTTTTAAAATTTAGTTTTAGTTGTTGATTAGATAATATAAGTTAATTGATTTTTTGTTTGGTGTTTTTATGTTAATGTTAATTTTCTATCATTTTTAAAAATATCATTTACTTGTCTCCCAATTAATCGGGATAACAAAAATATAATTTTCGAGTTAATAAAAAATTTTTTGTGAATTTATTAATCCTATTTATTCAATCCTGTCAAAGCCATCCCTAGAATGTGGCAAGAAACGTGCCGTTCTAAAAAATGATTATCATCAAAACCCGATAATCATTTTACAATGAAAACTATTTTTTATTGCAATTGCAAATTTGCTGAAGGATTTTAAATGCTAAACATTTAAAAATACTTTAGGATTAGCACTAATTATCTCATTATCAGCGTATTCCTCATATTGTTTAAAATTTGATACAAATGCCTGTGCCAAAATTAAAGCTTTCTGATCATAGGCTTGTTTATCATTCCAGGTATTACGCGGGTTTAAAACTTCTGAAGGGACACCGGGGCAGGACAAGGGCATGGCCAAATCAAAGACCGGATGTTGTTCATATTGAACTAAATTCAAATCGTTATTTAAGGCAGCGCTGATCATTGCTCTGGTATATGAAAGCTTCATTCTTGTACCAATTCCATATGCCCCACCGGTCCATCCGGTATTAATTAGCCATACATTTACATCTCCTTCAACTATTTTCTTTCCCATAAGCGCTGCATACTTAGCCGGATGAAGGGGTAAAAAGGCCTTTCCAAAGCAAGCTGAAAAGGTCAACTGGGGTTCAGCAACATCAGCTTCTGTACCGGCGACTTTGGCTGTATAACCCGAGATAAAATGGTACATAGCCTGCGATCTGCTTAATCGGGATATCGGAGGCAGCACTCCAAATGCATCAGCCGTCAAAAAAAAGATATTCCTGGGCCCGGATGCTATTGAAGGGATAAGGGCATTATCAATATAATCAATGGGATAAGCTACCCTTGTGTTTTCTGTTTTATGTGTGTTGCTAAAATCAACCTTCCTTGTATTCTCAAAAAAAATAATATTCTCCAATAATGCCCCAAACTTTACAGCATTGAAAATCTGGGGTTCCTTTTCCTGGCTTAAATCTACACATTTGGCATAGCAACCACCTTCAAAGTTAAATACTGTCTCCTTATCCCAACCATGCTCATCATCACCAATAAGTGCCCTGTCAGGATCTGCAGAAAGAGTTGTTTTGCCGGTACCTGAGAGACCAAAAAACAGAGCAGTGTCACCTTTCTTGCCCATATTGGCAGAACAATGCATTGAAAGAACCTGGTGCTGCAGAGGTAAGATGAAATTCAAAACAGAGAATATTCCTTTCTTTATCTCTCCTGTATAACCGGTTCCACCGATCAAAATGATCTTGCTTGAAAAATTTATGATCGAGAAATTATGCTGTCTGGTTCCGTCTCTTACAGGTTCGGCCAAAAATCCGGGCGCAGTAATAATAGTCCATTCAGGCTGAGAAGCAGGATTTACCTGCTCTGCTCTAAGGAATAAATTATTTGCAAATAGATTTTGATAGGCAGTTTCAGAAACTATTCTGATATCCATTCTGTACTGTTCGGCAGCACATGCATAACAATCACGAACATAAATATCTTTATCAGACAAGTAGTTACTCACCCTGGTATACAGGGAATTGAAATTACCAGGACTCATCGGGATATTAATATCTCCCCACCACACTGTATCTGAGGTAATATCGTCGTAAACAATGAAACGATCTTTAGGAGACCTGCCGGTAAACTCACCGGTATCTGCCGCAAAAGCCCCGCTTTCAGCAAGTTTACCCTCTCCGTTCAGGATAGCCTGTTCAATTAGAGCTGCCGGGGATAATTGATAATAAACTGATTTTTCCTGCTTAAGTTTCAGGTATGCAAGATCTAACCTTTCGGCCGAAATTTTATTGGTATCCATATCCTTTTATAACAAGATTTTTACGAAGGTACGGAGTAAAATTTTCATCATTACAATAAAACTGTCTCAAAATCAGCTAATTGTAACTTTAACACTAAGGCATAAAGCCCTTAATTTCAATACTATAAAGGCTCCAATCAGCCCCCGGATTTTTTAGCTTTATAACCCTCAGTCAAAAGTAAAGCCAAAACCTTTTCACGAAAATCTCCCTGAATAATAACTTCACCATCCTTTGCAGATCCGCCAACCCCGCATTTCTGTTTAAGCTTTTTACCAAGCTGCTCGAGATCTGCTTGCTTTCCAACAAAACCCGTAACCAGTGTAACCGCTTTACCACCGCGTTGTTTCCTGTCGAGTTGCACTCTCAAATCCTGGAGCCGGGGTTCGGGAGTTTCAAGGATTTCAGGATCATCGGAAATATAACCAAAATCAGGCTCAGTAGAATATACAACCCCCTGAAGACCTTTATTCTTTTTAGACATAATTAATTAAGGATATTTAAAGAACCTGGGTTAACTCCAATACTCAGTACTGTCCCCATATTAAAGGGATCTCCATCCAGATGAACAGCCGCATCACACTCTCTCTTAATAGTGATATTACTGCCCTGAATTATCTTCAGGTAATTTGATTTATGAGAATTCCTTCTGAACATTCTAAGTGCTATTGCAGGAAATTTATATAACGGGAATGGTCTTAGGATACAAATATCCAACAAACCATCATTCAAGGATGCAAAAGGAGAGATGTGCGCGTTGTTCCCATACTGAGATGAGTTTGCAACACTAATCATAAAGGCCTTGTGCTCATATTCTTTTCCATCTATTTTAAGATGATAATTCTGTGAACGATAATTGGAAACTTCTGAGAAAGCTATTTTAACATAGCTACTAAGGCCGCGCTTAACATTTTCAGCAAAACGAGCACTGATTTGTGCATCAAAACCGATACCAGCCATATTAAAGAATTTTCTGCCGTTAAAAGTACCGGAATCAATTTTACTTACATGAAGCTTATTTATTCTTTTTATAGCCTGAACATCACCAAGAGGAATACCTAAAGATCTGGCCAAGCCATTCCCTGATCCGAACGGTATAATACCCATTAACTTGTCAGTTCCCTCAACTTCAGTTGCTACCTCATTTATGGTCCCATCACCTCCAACTGCAACCAGTATATCTACCCCATTTCTGATCGCTTCAGCTGCAAGCAGAGATCCATGACCATGATATTCTGTAAAGACACATTCATAATCAAATTTGCTCTTATCCAGATATTTATCAATCTTTTCAGGGAAATTATATTTGGCTTTTCCACCTGAAATCGGATTGATAACGAATAAAATTTTTCTTTTCAATTAAATTTAGATTTTAACTCCAAAAATACTCTTAAATTTTCTAGAACATAATATTTATCCTACTTTTGCCTTGCAAAAAAGTGGATCGATTTGCGTTGATTGCAACCACGTAAAAAAAAGTGCTAAAACATTCTGCTGGTTTTTACATCGATCAAAACACTCCATCTGCTTTCTGCATTTTACGAAATCTCTTATTTTTAAATATTAATTAAAACTCTATGCCTTATTTATTTACCTCCGAATCAGTATCAGAAGGTCACCCGGATAAAGTGGCTGATCAGATATCAGATGCATTAATTGATAACTTCTTAGCCTGGGATCCTGATTCAAAAGTTGCCTGTGAAACCTTAGTTACAACAGGTCTTGTTGTATTAGCTGGTGAAGTTAAGTCGCAAACTTACCTTGATGTGCAAAGAATTGCCCGTGAAGTGGTTCGTAAAATTGGCTATACCAAATCTGAATATATGTTCGAGGCTGATTCTTGTGGTGTTATCTCTGCAATTCATGAGCAATCTGCTGATATCAATCAGGGAGTAGACAGAGTTAAAAAACAAGATCAGGGTGCAGGTGACCAGGGAATGATGTTTGGATATGCTACAGGCGAAACTGATAACTATATGCCATTGGCATTAGATCTGGCACACAAGATATTAACAGAACTTGCTGCACTTCGCAGAGAGAATTCTGCAATTAAATATCTTCGTCCGGATGCGAAATCACAGGTAACTATTGAATATAGTGATGATCACAGACCAATTCGCATCGATGCGATCGTGGTATCCACTCAGCATGATGACTTCGATACAGAAGTAAACATGCAGAAAAAGATTCAGGAGGATATCATCTCTATCTTAATTCCAAGAATAAAAGCACAACTTAAACCAGAGCTTCAGGTACTTTTCACTGATGAGATCAAATATCACATCAATCCTACAGGAAAATTTGTGATAGGTGGCCCACATGGAGACACAGGATTAACAGGTCGTAAGATCATTGTTGATACCTATGGTGGTAAAGGCGCACATGGTGGTGGTGCATTCTCAGGAAAAGATCCTTCAAAAGTGGATCGTTCAGCAGCCTATGCAACCCGCCATATTGCTAAAAACCTGGTTGCCGCAGGAGTTTGCAGTGAAATCCTGGTACAGGTATCTTATGCCATTGGTGTTAAAGATCCAATGGGAATATTTGTTGATACTTATGGAACTGCTAAAGTTGGACTTAACGATGGTGAGATTGCACAAAAGATCTCAGCTATTTTTGATATGACTCCATACGGAATCGAAACCCGCTTAAAGCTTCGTAATCCAATTTATTCTGAAACCGCAGCTTACGGCCATATGGGACGTCAAAGTGAAGTGGTAACTAAAACATTCTTAGGAAATAACGGAGATAGTAAAACTTTAGAAGTGGAGCTGTTTACCTGGGAAAAACTGGATTATATTGATCAGGTTAAAAAAGCATTCAACCTGGCTTAATACCCAATAATTACACTTTAAAGCCTTCTCTCTTTACAGAAAGAAGGCTTTTTTGTTTAATATTGTATCGATGAAACCTGGACGAGCTTACCACTTACACAGCGCAATGAGTATAAGTTTATGCAATCCCGCAAATGTGGTACATATAACAATTAGATACTGATGAAAAATCAGAGCTTAAACCCCTGGAAAACCCTTTCGAGTGAAAAGATCTATGAAAATCCATGGATTAGTCTAACTGAACATCAGGTAATTAACCCGGGTGGCGGGAATGGAATTTACGGTGAAGTACATTTTAAAAACCTCGCTATTGGTATTATCCCGCTGGATGAGGAAAATAATACCTGGATTGTTGGACAGTATCGCTTTCCCCTGAAACAATACAGCTGGGAAATCCCGGAAGGAGGTGGTTTACTTAATAATGATCCGCTTTTAAGTGCCCAAAGGGAACTTTTGGAAGAGACAGGAATTAAAGCAGAAGAATGGATAGAGATTCAAAAAATTCATCTATCGAATTCCGTGAGTGATGAGCTGGGTATCATCTATCTTGCAAGAAAACTCAGCTTTGGCAAATCATGTCCGGAAGAAAGCGAAGACCTGATCGTTCGTAAATTACCGTTTGAAACCACATATCAAATGGTTTTAAATGGAGAAATAACAGATTCACTAAGTGTAGCAGCAATTTTAAAGTTGAAAATCATGTTTTTAAGTAATGAACTGGTTTAATTGATGGTTTCCCATATGTTTAATATAATTATATGAATAAATTTTTAGGCTATATCTTTTCACCGATACACTATTTATTTTTTGGATTTTTTGTCTGTCTCTTTCATCCGATACAATGGGTATGTTATAATTGGGGGGGACAGGAAGCACACAAAAAATCAGTCGACCTGCTGAATTTCTTCCTGGTGAGTACTTATTATCTTCTGGGAAGTTCATTAAGTTTTAAAAATCTCTACCAATTACCTGAGCAACGTCCAATTGTTTTTATATCCAATCACCAAAGTTTGTATGATATTCCACCGCTTATCTGGTTTCTAAGGAAGTATCATGCTAAGTTTATATCTAAAATTGAATTAACAAAGGGAATACCAAGTGTTTCATTCAATCTGAAATATGGAGGTGGTGCTAATATTGACAGAAAGGACAGTAAACAGGCGGTTGTAGAAATTCTAAAGCTGGCCGAAAGAATGAAAGCCAACAATTGGTCGACTGTTATTTTCCCCGAAGGAACACGATCAAAAGATGGTAAATTAAAACCTTTTGCCATAGGTGGTGTGGCTACAATTTTGAAAAAGGCTCCCAATGCACTTGTCGTACCTATTGTAATCCGGAACTCCTGGAAACTTGTGCAATACGGTTCATTCCCATTAAGTTTTGGCGAAAAAATGAGTTGGGAGGTTCTGGAACCCCTGGAACCTGAAGGCAAATCGATGGAAGAAATTATGAACTATGCACAAGAGTCTATAAAAAAGGCGCTCTGATATTAAGCAAATCTGTCTATCCGATATTCTTGTCTTCAATCTGTTTAAAGAAATAATCTCTGTAGGTATCACCGATAGGAATAGTCTTATCCCCAATCTGAATTCGGCTTCGTTCGATACTTTCAATCTTACCTAAAGAAATGATATAGGACTTATGAACCCTGATAAAGGATTTAGGTGGCAGCGACTCCTCCATTTTCTTCATATTCTGCAGAGTTATAATCCTTTCTGTTCCTGTAAAAATGGATATATAATCTTTCAGGCCCTCAATGTAAAGTATATCATCAAGATATATTTTCTGGATCTTATGTTCGGTTTTTACAAAAATAAAGTCATGATTGTTTTGTTGAACAACCGGTGATTCGGGAACAGGTGAATGATTATTGCCCTTATTCTGAAGAACCTTTTGGGCTGCTTTGTAGAAACGATCGAAGGCAATTGGTTTAAGAAGGTAATCCACTACATCCAGCTCATATCCATCTAATGCATACTGCGAATAGGCAGTGGTGAGTATAACATCGCATTTGCCATTTATTATTTTCAAGAACTGAATTCCTGTCAGTTCGGGCATCTGAACATCTAGAAAAACAAGATCAACGGCACCGCTCTGAACTAAAGATAAACCTTCAATAGCGCTGGTTGTGGTTTTTACCAATGTCAAAAATGGAACTTTTTTGATATAATCCTCAAGAATATCCAAAGCCAGAGGCTCATCATCAACTACCAGGCAACGTATCATTCTATAAATTTAGATATAATTCGCAATTATAAATATCATTCTTATCCTGAATATGCAGTTCATAATTGTCTTTGTATAATAAATCCAGCCTCCTGCGAACATTTTGCAAACCTATTCCTCCGGTTTCGTCCTTGTTCTGATTGCTCTTTTTGTTAATTGTCCTGAAAAATATCTTACCGGGCTCTATGTTCAAAAGTATACTTATTGGCACATCCTTATCAGTAGCTACTCCATGTTTAAAAGCATTTTCAACAAAGGAAATAAGTACCAGAGGTGTAATCTTTTGCGCCCCTACCTCCCCTGTTATATCAAATTTGATATAACTATTATCTTTAAATCTTAATTTCTGAAGTTCAATATAATTTTCAAGGTAGCGTATCTCATCTGCAAGAGCCACTTTATCTTCATTACTTTCATATAGCATATACCTCATGATTTCTGAGAGTTTTAAAATAGCCTCAGGGGTTTTTTCTGATTTCTGATATGCCAGTGAATAAATATTATTTAATGAATTAAACAAAAAGTGGGGATTGATCTGAGATTTTAAAAAAGCCAGTTCAGAAATCAGCTTTTCATTCTCGAGATTACTCTTAATTTTTTCATTCAAAAACCAATCTGTTACGAATTTTAAAACAGCGCTGAGGAAGATGAATAGACAACTTACAAATGCGGCACTCATAAAATAGTCCCAGAATGCCATAATATGCTTTCCAGAATCGCGCTTAATTATTATATCATAATAATAATAGGCTAAACCACATTTCACAAAAGATGCAATGAGTACCAGAAAAAGTATGACAATTGCACACCACAAATATTTCTTACGGTTCAGAAATGTGGGAAGTATGAACAGATAATTAATGTAAAAAATCGTGATATTAATTAATCCGAAGTATACAAAAACTACCACAGTCTTATGCACAATCTTACCATTACTACCCATAAACATAAAGAGTAGTAGTATTGCGATCCAAACAATGATATGAGTAAGAACCCGCATTGATTTATTCATAATCGAAAATAGCTTTTCCCTCGGTTTAAAGTATTCAGTTTCGACCAACAGGCCAAATCAATCTGCCAACAAGCAAATACAAGCTATCAATAACAGGATGTATAAAAAGTACCGTTGGTCTGTAAAAATTGCCCCTTGGTCTAATAGATTTTATCAAGAATTTTTTTTGGTATTTATTTGTTCTATCAAAAAAGGAAAATATGAAAAAGTTAACCAATTGCGTATCTCCATTCATAATGTTACTTGTCCCATTATTCCTGCTTATCGGATTACTGGTTTCCAATCTTAATAATGAAATTCCGGTTGAAAAACAGCGCGCCGGATTAAAGTTTCAGGTACCTTCACTCAAGAGCCTTGTCAGCACTGTCCTCAAATAATAAATGGGGCCTGAGTTGATTATTGAAACCAGGAATTTATCCTATCGATTTGGTAATCAGCTGGTTCTTGATCAGGTTTCCCTGAGTGTCAGAGAGGGAAGTATTTACGGATTTCTTGGGCCTAATGGGGCCGGGAAGACTACAACTATTAAAGTATTACTCAATCTGCTCCAGACCGATGAAGGTAAAGTATTTCTTTTTGGTAAAGACCTGAATAAAAATCGAGTAGAAATACTTTCAGGAATCGGCTCATTAATTGAGCAACCAGCAATATATTCTCATCTATCCGGCAGGGAAAATTTACTCAACAGGGCCTTGCTGCTACAGGTGCATTCTGTAAAGGTTCATAAAATGCTAGATCTGGTAAATCTGACGGAACATGCAGATAAAAAAGCCGGCCAGTATTCTCTGGGCATGAAACAGCGGCTTGGAATTGCCCTTGCGCTTCTGCATGATCCAAAATTGCTGATTCTGGACGAACCAACCAACGGACTTGACCCAAATGGAATCATCGAAATCAGACAGCTTATCCGCAGACTGGTAGAAGAACAGGGAAAAACCGTTTTCATTTCAAGTCATCTCCTTTCGGAGGTCGAGAAAATGGTTACTCATATTGGAATTATAAACCGTGGAAAATTACTTTTTCAAGGAACTATTGAGGAACTGCATAATGTAAGCAAGAAACAGCTAGAGATCCAAACCAATGATCTGATCAGCTCGAAGGAGCTTTTATGCAGGAATGGTTATCAGGCTGAAATTTTATCAGATACAATTCTCATACCCTACCTATCAGAAAATCATAGTGCAGAGATAAATAGCTTGCTTGTAAAGCATGATCACAAAGTTTACAGCTTAACAATGAGTAAACAAAATCTGGAAAATTTATTCCTATCCATTACTCAAATATAAAATGCAGGGATTCTTACTTTCAATTCAATCTGAATTCTATAAAACAAGAAAAACGCTTGCTTTTCTTTCAGCAATATTACTTCCGCTGATTTTATGTATTCTCATCACAGCCGGTTTTTATACCCATGCCGATAGAATAATGTTTCTTTCTGCCAAAATGCAGTGGTTCAGATTCAGCGGGGCATTTTTAGGGGTGATGGGTAGCCTTATTCTTCCAATCCTGATCATTTTCCAAACCTTTTCTGTCAATAATATTGAACACCGGGCTGAAATGTGGAAAAGCCTGTTTTCTCTTCCTATACCAAAGTGGAGCATTTATTCAGCGAAATATATTTATGTGGTATTTTTAAATGCACTTTGTTTAGCATTGTTTGCCAGCTTTATTATTGCCTCAGGGCATTTATTGAATGTCCTGAATCCTGAGCTGAAGTTCAATCAGTTTGATATTTCAGCAATCCTGTTCAAATTACACCTTAAACTTTTCCTGGCCTCCCTAGGGATCTTATCCATTCAGTTTTTATTTAGCCTGCTTTGGGCCGATTTCCTGAAGCCCATGGGCATAGGATTCGTACTAACTGTTTTCGGAATAATCACTGCGAATCTGGGCTGGAAATACGCATTCACAATTCCTTATACCCATCCGATGCTTGCATTGCAAAGTATGATGAAGCAGGTTCTGAATAATACGAATGAACAAATGGAGTTCGACCTGCTGAGTCAGGAAATTTATGTGAGCCTTATTGTAGCGGCCATAACATTCATCATTGGCTATTTTGTAATCAACAAACGTAGTGTCAGATAATTAACGAACCGACTTCGGAATCACCACCAGACTTTCATGTCCATCAGCATCTACCGATTGAACTCCGAAATAATAATTGTCTTTTGAGTAATTGAGGCTGGCTGTAGTTCCTGTAATGAAAAATTTCTTCTCCCAAACCGGACTTGTAGTCTCTCTCATCACTACATAATATCCGGCAGGTTTCTCTCCAACAGGATTCTCCCATTTAAGTACCGTTTTATTGGTCAGACCGCTGGTTACAACACCCACATTTAAAGGCTCTCGAGGAGCAAGAGCAAGATTTGCAAGGGAAGCAAGATTCATTCTTGTTACTTTTTGAGTATAATTATAATCCACAAATTCAGGGAGGTCTCCATAATCCACACCGTTTTCTTTCCTTACATTCTGATGCTGACGGTCAAAATCTTCATTCATTTCAGTAATTCGGATACCTGCGAAGCCCAGCTGTGAAAATGGAGTATGATCACCGCCTCTCAGATATCTGTCGCGGCGATAAATCAGCTTCACATTCAACTGATCTACATATCTTTCCCCAATTTCTTTCAAATAGCGGGCAAATTGCCGGGCCTGTCCATCATTCTCAGAACCGGTACTGACTCTGCGGGCAGCCTCCTCAGGGCTTTCTGCAACTGATACCCCCTCACTAAAGATTCTAACACTATTATTATCCTTAATACCTGTTCCCATCCCATAAGTATTACCAACAATATCATTGGTAATCATCCCCGCCAGGTTCCAATTTTCAGCTTTTGCTCTTTTCGCAAGATTCGCTGCCCCATAAAGGCCTTGTTCCTCTGCAACCATGGCTACAAAGATCAGGGTGCTGTTAAATTTATATTGACTCATCACCCGGGCCAGTTCCATAGCAGCAGCAGTCCCTGAAGCGTCATCGTTTGCACCCGGAGCAAATATTTTAGAATCGTTCACATCAGATGCCCTTGAATCATAATGACCTGAAACTATAAATACCCTGTCATCAGCTGGATCTGTACCTGGCAGTATTCCCAAAACATTTTTCATGATAGTCGGACTGGCAATTCTCCGGCCGTCGGCAGGTTGTGTAAACGTATCGAATTCGACCTTTAAACGCCCTCCTGATGCTTTAGAATAACGTTCTAACTCTGATTTAATCCAGTTTCGGGCGGCACCAATGCCGGTAGCAGTACTTATTGTATCACTCAGACTATGCCTCGTTTCAAAAGTCACCAGTTTTCTGACGATCATCTCTATATTCTGTGCAGATACTTCATCCACCATCTTTTTAATCTGTTGATCCTGCCTGATTACTACAGTTTGTGAGTAGCAGGAAAATGCAGAGAAAATAAATAAACTTAGTAAAAGGTATTTCATCGTATTAATCTAACAATTTTGAAAACGGATGATTTGGCCTGCTTTTAATCCAGAATAAATTCCTGATGTCTTTCGGGGATCTCTATATTCTTATATCCTTTGGCCAGGATCTTTTCTACGAAATTTTGTTGAACGTCATATTCGCCATGTACTAAAAATATCTTTTTAACCTTTGATGGATCCTGGCAAGCGATAAACTGTAACAAATCATTATAATCACCATGGGCGCTCAAGGATCGAACAGACCTTATTTCAGCCCTGACAGGAAACTCTTCTCCGAAAATAGTCACAGTATTATATCCGGCTATTAACCTTCCCCCTAAAGAATTTGGTTCGCAATATCCTACCATCAGAATGGTATTCTTTTCATCGGCAATATTATTTTTTATGTGATGCTTAACCCTTCCTGCTTCCGCCATTCCGGATGCAGAAATTATTACACAAGGCTCCGGATCAGTGTTTAAAGCTATAGAAGCACTAGTATCCTGAATAAAGCTCAAATTTTTAAAATTAAAAGGATCGTCATCGTGCAGCATGACATCCTGAACATGTTTATTAAAATTCTCAGGATGGCTTTTAACCACATTTGTAGCTTTGATGGATAGCGGGCTGTCAACATAGTATTTTACATCAGGAAGAATTCCCCGCTCTTCAAGATGATTCAATGAATAAAGTAATTCCTGAGTACGGCCAACACTGAATGCCGGAATAATTACCTTGCCGCCTCTTAAAATGCAGGTCTGATGAATGATCTCTTTGAGTAAATTTTCCGCTGGTTCAGCATCCTCATGCAAACTATCCCCATAAGTTGATTCAAGAAGGATATAATCCGATTGCGGGAAGGTCGCGGGAGATTTGAGAATCAGATCACCGTAACGACCAACGTCACCACTAAAGGTTAAACGCGTTGTCTTAGCATTTTCCTTTATTGAAAGGTGAACAGCTGCGCTACCGATAATATGACCCACATCCGTTAAAAGAACACTGATATCATCGCTTATCTGATGCTCTGTATTGTACTTTATAATCTTAAACTGATGCAATGCGTGCATGGCATCTTCTTCTGTGTACAAAGGTTTAAGCAAAGGCAATCCTTTTCGTTTCCGGTGCTTATTGCTATAATCTGAATCCTGCTGCTGAATTCTTGCAGAATCCATAAGTAAAATCCTAGCAAGATCCATGGTTGCTGCGGTACAGAGCACCTCGCCTTTAAATCCCTGAGCTATTACTCTGGGAATCAGTCCACAATGATCTATATGAGCATGGCTAAGAATAAGATAATTTATTTCTGAAGGGTTGAATCCAAAATGCTCATTTAGCTGATCGGTTTCTTCGCCCATGCCCTGAAACATTCCGCAGTCAAGTAAAATTTTTATTCCGTTATCCAGAGAAATTAAATGCTTACTCCCGGTTACATTCCTTGCAGCACCATGAAAACTTATACGCATATATCAGATATTAAATAAAAGGGTATAGCCAAAATTAATTTAATAAAGTCAATATCCCGCTATATCATAGCAAAAGAAAGAACCGCATTCAATAATTATTAAAACAAAAAAAGGCTCCGAAGAGCCTCATTTCAACCAAAAACAAACATAAAATTATTGTTGTGTTACTGTATATACTACCGGTACCACATTTAAACTTGTTGCTTTTCCTGCGTATGCACCGCCTGCACCAATCAGGTAAGAAATATTGAATTTGTTCGTAGAGTTTGAACCACTCCATGAAGTGTTTGCTGCTGTAATAACTGTTGCTGCTGTTCCACCCGATACCGGCAAAGTTACTGCTGAACCGTAAGTAATACCTGCTGTATTACCACTGTTTGTTGCTCCTACTGCTGAAGTGATCTTTACTGATCCTGGTGCGATTGCTGCCGAACCTGTTACCGTTCCTGCAATTGCCTTAACCACATATCCTCTTGAACTGGTTACACTCACGTGGTCTGTTGCCAATGCAGTAATACCATTCGTATATTTTGTCTCTGTATCAAAGTTCACATCCAACGATGCAGGCTGAGTTACACTGAATGATAAAACATCAGAAATGGTGATGTTCAAATTTGCAGTCTGTGCAAATGATTTGGTACTTAATAATGATACTGCTGCAATTGCGAATGTTATAATTACTTTTTTCATGTTTTGTTTATGTCTGTTTTAATTTTATCAATGTTTGATAATACATAGACAAATAGCAGACCAAGCGCCAGAAAGGCTAAAAAGAGCGTTTTTTGACTAAAATGTGGGAATTATATGGGATAATTTTTCCCGATTGGGGAATGGGATACTCAAAGTTGTAGTGGGTATTGAGTTTGAGATTTGATACAGGTTCGATTGGGAAATAGGAAATGGAGAACAGGTAATAGTGCAGCGTTTAGATCCATTCCCTATTTCCCATTTCCTATTACCAAAAAAAGGAACTGAAATGCAACACTACTAAAGGTAACCGGGAATCCGTAATTCGTAATTGATAATTCATATAAAGCAAAAGGCTCAAACACAGAATTGCGTTTGAGCCTTTTGCTTTATATCAGAATTACTTTATACTTCTTCCTGCTTAATTAATTTAGCGGTAAAATAATCGCGGTTCATTCTTGCGATATTGGTTATTGAAATTTCTTTCGGGCATTCAGCTTCACAAGCACCCGTATTGGTACAACTTCCAAAACCTTCGGCGTCCATTTGTGCAACCATGGCCTGGACTCTTCGATAACGTTCTGGTTGACCTTGTGGTAGCAAAGCTAACTGTGAAACTTTTGCTGAAACAAACAGCATTGCAGAAGCATTTTTACAAGCTGCCACACAGGCTCCACATCCGATGCAGGTTGCAGAGTTAAATGCCTCATCAGCAATAACTTTAGGAATTGGAATCGCATTCGCATCAGGAACGCCACCTGTATTTACTGAAACGAACCCGCCTGCAGCCTGAATACGATCAAAAGCACCACGATCTACTGCCAGATCCCTGATTACAGGAAATGCTTCAGCACGCCATGGCTCAATTACAACTGTATCATTATCATTAAAAGAACGCATATGTAACTGGCAGGTAGTAATACCATGCTTCGGACCATGTGGCCTGCCGTTGATATGAAGTGAACAGGCTCCGCAAATACCTTCACGGCAATCATGATCAAAATGAATCGGATCATCGCCTTTCTTGGTCAGGTCTTCATTAACAACGTCAAGCATTTCCAGGAATGACATATCCGGAGATACATGATCAGCCTGATAGGTAACGAATTTACCCTTAGTATCGGCATTTTTCTGACGCCAAACCTTTAACGTCAAATTCATATTTTTACTCATTTTTTTGAGATTTGAGATAAGAGGTCTGAGATAAGAGATGGGAACTGAAGTTCTGATGTCTCATATCTCATGTCTCACATCTGATTATTTATAACTTCTCTGTGATAATTTAACATTCTCGAAAACCAGCTCTTCTTTATGTAAAACCTCTGGCTGGTTATCACCTTTATACTCCCATGCAGCTGCATAGGCGTAATTTTCGTCATCACGTAATGCCTCGCCTTCTTCGGTCTGACTTTCCAAACGGAAATGACCACCACATGATTCCTTTCTGTTCAACGCATCATCAATCATTAGCTCACCCAGCTCAAGGAAATCGGCCACGCGGCCAGCATTTTCAAGGCTCTGATTAAACTCATTATTTGAACCTGAAACCCTTGCATTTTTCCAGAAATCTTCACGAAGCTCACGGATCATCCCTTTTGCCTTGGTCAAACCCTCTTCAGTACGGGCCATCCCACAGTACTCCCACATGATATGACCTAATTCACGGTGATATTCGTTCACTGTTTTGGTTCCTTTTAAGGATAATAACTGATTTACTCTATCGACAACGTTCTTTTTTGCCTCTTCAAATGAAGGATGTTTTACATCAACTGCTTTCGGGCCGATAGTAGCTAAATAATCACCTAAAGTATAAGGAATAACAAAATATCCATCAGCAAGTCCCTGCATCAGGGCAGATGCTCCCAAACGGTTCGCACCATGATCTGAAAAGTTTGCTTCTCCCAGACAATAAAGTCCTTTTACAGTAGTCTGAAGATTATAATCAACCCAAAGGCCTCCCATAGTATAATGTACTGCAGGATAGATCCGCATCGGCTGCTTATATGGATTCTCATCAGTGATCTGCTGGTACATATCAAAGAGGTTACCATATCTTGCACGTACTGCATCCTCTCCCAAACGTCCTATTGCCTCTGCAAAATCAAGGTAAACTGCAATACCTGAAGCACCAACTCCACGACCTTCATCCACCATTTCTTTAGCATTACGGGATGCCACGTCCCGTGGAACAAGATTACCAAAAGCAGGATATTTACGCTCCAGGAAGTAATCGCGGTCCTCTTCTTTCAAATCGGTCACTTTTATTTCACCACTCCTTAGCTTTTGTGCTAATTCAACAGTCTTTGGTGCCCAAACCCGTCCATCATTCCGCAATGATTCAGACATCAGGGTCAGTTTCGACTGATGATCTCCGCTTACCGGAATACAGGTTGGGTGAATCTGAGTAAAACATGGGTTTGCAAAAAATGCCCCACGCTTATGTGCTTTCCAGGCAGCCGTTACGTTACAGCCCATTGCATTGGTCGAAAGGTAAAATACGTTACCATAACCACCTGTACATAAAAGCACAGCATGAGCAGCATGAGTTTCAATCTCACCAGTGATCAGGTCACGGGTAACAATACCCTTAGCTTCGCCATCAATCTTTACCACATCCATCATTTCATGACGGGTAAACATCTTTACTTTTCCTAGGTTAATCTGACGATTCAATGCTGAATAAGCTCCCAGCAATAATTGCTGCCCGGTTTGACCTCTCGCATAAAATGTACGCGATACCTGAGAACCACCAAATGAACGGTTATCCAGCAAACCTCCGTATTCTCTTGCAAAAGGAACCCCCTGTGCCACACACTGATCAATAATATTGACGGAAACCTCTGCCAGACGGTAAACATTACCTTCACGGGCGCGGTAATCACCTCCCTTTATCGTATCATAGAACAAACGATGCACACTGTCACCATCATTCTGATAATTCTTTGCAGCGTTAATACCACCCTGAGCAGCAATTGAGTGTGCTCTGCGTGGACTATCCTGATAGCAAAAAGCCTTTACGTTATAGCCAAGTGCCGCAAGTGATGCAGCTGCTGAAGCACCTGCTAAGCCAGTACCTACGACAATAACCGTATATTTCCTTTTATTTGCCGGATTAACCAGCTTAAGGTTGAATTTATGTTTAGACCATTTTTCGGCTAATGGGCCTTCTGGTATTTTAGCATCTAATTTCATCTCAGAAATTTATTTTAACCCCAGTTTCCCGGGTATTGTGTAATCCTATTTAAAGAAAAAATATAATGGCATTGCAGCGAAGGCAAGTGGAACCAAGACCCCAAATACCCAGACACCTATAAAGCGAACAAGCGGCAAATACCTGTTATTGTTCCAGCCAATAGTTTGGAACGCACTTCTGAAGCCATGAATCAGGTGGAACGACAATGCGGCCATTGCAATTACATATAATAAAACATACCACCAGGTTTGAAATGCATTGTTTACAATCTTGTAAAGATCCTTAGAAACAACAATTTTTTTGCCGGCCTGCAAGTCAGTTATCTCTGAATGCACGAGTCGGTTCGCATCATAAGGTAATTCTGAAACCTGAATATCATTCGGGTTATCCAGACTGATCTCATACTTAGCATATGGCAAGTCGGCATTATGGTATTTCCACCAGAAATCACCCATGTGAACCACAATGAAAACCAACAAAATAGTGCCCAGGATACCCATATTTCGTGAGGTCCACGGACTATTTTGATTCCCAGCCTGTACTGCATAGGCGATTGGGCGAGCCTTTTTATTACCTAAGCTTATGATTAATGCATAAAGTGCATGGATAATAATTGAGGCATACAACAAATAAGAAACCACCTTGATTGGTGTAAAATGTGTCATGAAATAGGCATAGGCATTAAAAGCCTGGCCTGCATCATCCTTAAACAACTGTAGGTTCCCAACTAAGTGCACAATAAGGAAAGTACACAGGAATAAGCCTGTTAAGGCCATTACCAGCTTTTTCCCCAATGAGGATGAGAACGTTTTTGCGAAATTGCTCATTACCTTGTTCTAATTATTTTAATTATTCAGGAAGCAAATTTATCATTATATGCTAAAAATCACGCAGATCCAAGTCAGGGAGCAAGTGATTTTATCTATTTAGAAACAATCTAAATTTTTTTGGGAGATATTAGGAGTTTTATATCCCGAACCCGGGCCGGCATAGAAAGCCTTATTCAAAACTAAATATTCCTTTTGATGCGGCTAAAGGCTTTTCATAGGAAAGAACTGGATAGGCATATATTAAAAACATGAAAGCCTTTTAAATTAATTGAAAAGGCTTTCATTGGTATAATCTGTTACGTTTACCTCACCTGAAACTGATATCTAATCTGCATTCCGTCAGGACTAATGGCATTCACAGTAGCCATATTATTTCTGCCGGCTGTAATTGCGCTTTCAATATCCTCTGTTTTATTGATTGGACGGCCATTAATTGAAGTAATTATTGTCCCCTGAACAAGATCAAGCTGATCAAAGAAACCTCCAGATTTAACGCTTGTTACCAGTACACCAGAACTAATCTTATATTTCTTTTTAACAGCTTCGGATACAGGGGCAAAGCTTGCCCCAAGATTTTTTGTAACCACACTTGATGAATTTTTTGCTGTTTTAACAGATTCTTCACCTTTCAGAGTCACACTTGAGGTTAAGGTCTTTCCATCTCTCAGGTAAGAAAGCTGAACCTTATCACCAGGGCCTAAACGACCAATGCGTTCCTGAAGATCAGATGGGGATATAATCTGATTCCCGTCAACTTTGGTAATGATATCTCCTTCTTTCAAGCCTGCCTGTGCTGCACCACCGCCAGGCAAAACTTCATTCACATAAAGTCCGTTGATTTCATTTACCCCAAGACGCTTGGACTGCTCAGCATCAAGCCCGGTGAAATTGATACCTATATACCCTCTCCTTACAGAACCATACTCTTTGAAATCATTGAGCACCTTTTTAGCAAGGTTAATCGGAATCGCAAAACCATATCCTTCGTAACTTCCGCTTTGTGAAGCTATTGCAGCATTCACACCGATTAATTCGCCTTTCGTATTCACTAATGCTCCACCGCTGTTACCACGATTGATTGCAGCATCAGTTTGAATAAATGATTCGATTGCCGTCCTGGCCTGAGGCCTGCCATCTTCATCAGGCTCAATACCCTGGTCGAGAATTCCAATCTGTCTTCCTTTAGCACTAACAATACCTGCAGTAACTGTAGTATTCAGAGCAAATGGATAACCAACTGCCAATACCCACTCCCCAACACGGACATCATCAGAGTTTCCAAGTTTTACGATCGGAAAACCAGATCCTTCAATTTTAAGCAGGGCAAGGTCAGTATTTGCATCTTTTCCAATAACTTTTGCAACCAGTGAACGTTTATCAGGAAGGATTACATCAATTTTGTCGGCATTGTCTACAACGTGGTTATTGGTTACAATATATCCGTCATCCGAAATAATTACTCCTGAACCTGAACCCTGAGCAGGACCTTGCTGACGACGGCGACCACCAAAGAAATCTTCAAACATATCCTGCATCTGATCACGGCCGGGATACCCCCCGCTCGCATTAGTGTTATACGTAGTTTTGATATGTACAACTGCCGGAGTAACTGTAGCAGCAGCCTGTGTAAAATCCAAAGCACCGGTGGATGAATTGATTACAGATCCTGGATTATTTGTGAAATATACTTTCTGTTTGTCTTCAAAAGACATCCCATCACCATATCTGCTCTCAAAAAACTTATAAGATCCGATAGCAACAGCCCCACCCAGACATGCCGCTAAAAAAGTTACACCTATCTTTTTCATATGTTAATTATACTATTTTTCTTTAATGTTAAACTATACTCAAAATTAATACCACTTAAACGCAAATCATTAAAGGAGGGTATCCATTTTATGTTAAAAAATGTTAAAGATATTAACCCTGGTTTTAATTCTGCCTCTCAATCCAAGGCATTTTCAATTTAAATACCGAAATTTATAAAATGTTTAATTAATAAGATTGAACATTGCAGCCAACACGGCTTTTATGACATTATTTATATGCATCTTAACTTTTTCAAATACCAGGGCGCCGGAAATGATTTTATCCTCATAGATAACAGAAATCAAACATTTCCTTTAGTTAATCAACCTGAGGCCATAAAAAAACTTTGTGATCGCCATTTTGGAATTGGTGCAGACGGACTGATGGTTCTTCAGCTTAAAGAGGGTTATGATTTTGAGATGCTTTATTTTAATGCCGATGGCCGCGAAGGGAGTATGTGTGGCAATGGAGGAAGATGTATCGTGGCTTTTGCAAAACACCTGGAAATCATTAATGATGAAACTAACTTTTTGGCAGTTGATGGCCCGCATTATGCCAAAATTTCAGAAAAAGGAACCTGGGTCAGCTTACAAATGATTGATGTTCAATCCATACGGTCTGATGGGGAAGCCTATATCCTCAATACCGGTTCACCTCATTATGTTCTTCCCGTAAAGGATCTTGATAAAAAAGATGTCTATCTTGATGGCAAAAATATACGCTATAACGAAACCTATAAAACACAGGGCATCAATGTCAACTTTGTGGAGGATCTTGGCGATTCCTATTTCGTCAGAACTTATGAAAGAGGTGTTGAAGATGAAACATACGCCTGCGGAACAGGGGTAACAGCTGTTGCTATGAGCATGGCTAAGAAAAAAGGGCTAAGCGGTAAAATACATTCAGCAATCAAAGTAAGAGGCGGGGATTTGAGTGTAGATTTCAAATACGATGGCAACTCTTTCAGCGAAGTGTTTTTAGAAGGACCGGCTACCTTTGTTTTTCTGGGTGCAATTAATATCTGATTCCGCATCCCTCTGCATCATCTGGTTCAGAGAATTGAAACCTAAGTATTTCTTTATCGTACAATTTCAATATTGGCAATAAAAACAATCTGTCGGGCCATTTATTTATGAAATTTTCGAAATAATTGCCTCCATTTTAAAATTTCATATTTGTTGCGGTATTTAGGATAAAAAAGAAAATTCTATTTAGATTTAGAATTTTTTAATAGTCAGCTTTCTTATATTTTTCAAACAAGCTATGTTGAGAGTTGACAGTAATAAACCATGCAAAATTGTATATTCTATATGCAAGCATGATTTTCTTGGCTACCTCATCGAACCACATGTTGTACAACTGAACTCTGATGAGGGATTCTCCCTTACCTATCAGCGCCTGTTCAGCACAACTGCAGAAGAGTTTTCATCCATCTTAGATGAAACCGATTTCAGACTGATCAAACTGCTTGAAGAAATAGAGCAGAGTCATATCATTAAACGTTTTCATAAAAAAGCCATTCGTCCGGTTGAGTATTTCAGAACAATCTTTGACGAAAAAATCTATGAGGTAATCCGGCCAAAAATTGAAAAAAAACTTGTTGAAGCACTAAGACTGATCGGTGGTAAGGATCTGTTTCAGATGAGTAAAGAAGGCTGGCCGGTTGAGCGTAAGCTGATTATCGCATCAGAACCTGCCTCAGTTTTATTCCACTTCAGGCGCAGTGTTACTGAAACAAGATATTTTCCAACAATTAAATTTCAGGGACAGCGCATTGAATTTATGTTTAAAGATGCACAGATTATTTGCAATCATCCCGCCTGGCTCCTGCTTGAAGATGTACTTTATTATTTCGAAGAAGATGTGGAAGGAAAAAAACTGCTTCCCTTTCTCAATAAACGCTATATCTCGATTCCAAAATCCTCAGAAAAAACATATTTTGAGAAGTTTGTTGCCCCTTTGATTGAAAAACATGCCGTTTATGCAGAAGGTTTTGAGATCCGCACCGAGAAATTTGAAGCCGTTCCGATTTTGAAATTACTTCATTCCGGAACTGAAAGTCCGCTCCTGCAGCTTTACTTCAGGTATGGCGATTATGTCTTCCCTGCAGGAAGTGACAGAAGGGTAACTGTCAGAATGGAGAAAAAGGACAATGATTATATTTTTCATAGGATCAAACGTTCATTAAGCTGGGAAAAAAATAAAATCAATATCCTCCAGGAGCTTGGTCTAAAATCTTCCGGATCATTATTTCAGAATGTTTTTAGTCCGGAAGCTATTTATCAGGATGCAGAAGCATCTTCATTCAGTGTGATGAACTGGCTAAATCAGCATCATGATGAGTTGGGGGAAAGAGGCTTTTCATTTGAACAAACAGAGGGTTCAAAACGGTATGTGATTGGCAGAAGCAAATTAGATCTTGAGATCCGTGAAAACAACGACTGGTTTGATATCCATGCCGTTGTACATTTCGGACCATACCAGATTCCGTTCATAGATCTCAAAAATCATATCCTGAACAAGATCAGGGAGTTCAAACTACCATCCGGAGAAATTGCTGTAATTCCTGAAGAATGGTTTGCACAGTACAGTAATCTGCTTCAATTTACAGAAAGTGGTAAACAGCTAAGGCTTAAGAAATATCATATCGGTTTAGTTAATGATTTTAGTAATAGTGATCTGGCTACCGTCACAATGGACAGAAAGCTTCAAAAATTGGCTGATTTTGAAGAAATTGAAGAATTTGATGTTCCAAAAGCATTCAATGGCATATTACGTCCATACCAAAAAGCCGGTTATAACTGGTTCCATTTTTTAAAGAAATATAATTTTGGTGGATGCCTTGCCGATGATATGGGTCTTGGCAAGACCGTACAAACTCTTGCCCTGATGCAAAAGATCAAGGAGGATAAGCAGGAAGAAGGTATTCATACTACATCTCTTATCATAATGCCTACCTCACTGGTTTATAACTGGCTGAATGAAGCCAAAAAATTCGCCCCTAAACTCAAAATTCATGTGCATACCGGGAGTTTCCGAAACAAGGATGTAGAAAGGTTTACAGCCTATGATATAGTATTCACGACTTATGGAATTTGCAGGGTCGATATCGAATCATTAAAAACCTTTTATTTCAATTACATTATTCTTGATGAAAGTCAGAATATAAAGAATCCGTCTTCAAAATCATTCAAAGCGGTTAAAGCCCTGAAATCAAAACATAAATTAATCTTGAGTGGTACTCCTGTAGAAAACACAGTCAATGATCTTTGGACCCAGATGTCGTTCATCAATCCTGGTTTATTGGGAAGCCAGAGTTTGTTCTATTCAGAGTTTGTGATACCGATTGAAAAGAAAAAGGATGAAGAGAAGGCTGCCAGGCTGCAAGCCCTGATCAAACCATTTGTATTGCGACGCACCAAATCACAGGTAGCTACAGAATTGCCTCCAAAAACCGAGAACCTATTCTACTGCCAGATGAGCGAGGAACAGAAAGAGTATTATGAAAAGATCAAATCAGAGTATCGTAATGTGCTTCTGCTGAATCTGGAGGATGGCTCATTCAAAAAATCCCAGATCCAGGTATTGCAGGGGCTCACCAAGTTAAGGCAGATTGCCAATCACCCGCAAATGATCGATGATGGATATGAAGGTGATTCCGGAAAATTCGAAAATGTAATCCATACGCTTGAAAACGTGCTTTCCAGAGGCCATAAAGTGCTTGTGTTCTCGCAGTTTGTAAAGCATCTTGATATCTACCGGCAATATTTTAATTCGACCAATGTTCCGTACTCCTACCTTGACGGGGCTACATCCAAACGCGGAGAGGTGGTGAGGAAGTTTCAGTCTGATAAAGATATCAAGCTTTTTCTGATCTCAATAAAGGCAGGTGGTGTTGGTCTTAACCTGACAGAGGCAGATTATGTATTTATTCTGGATCCCTGGTGGAACCCAGCTGTTGAACAGCAGGCAATTGACCGTACACATCGAATTGGGCAGAATAAAAATGTATTTATCTACAAGTTTATCACTAAAGATACGGTCGAAGAAAAGATCCTTGCCTTACAAAACCGTAAACGCAAAGTAGCTGAATCTCTGATTACCACAGAAGAAAGTTTTGTTAAATCTTTAACCGCTAAAGATATAGAGGAAATCTTAAGCTGATTTTTTAGAACCGACCTTGGGAAGTGTAAGTTGATACTTGACTGCAAATGTCCGTATCAGAATGATTACCGCAACACTGATAAATGAGTTCATATTATCATTAACATTAAGCAGTTTTAATAATACAAAGATAGCTGCCCCTGATAAACAGGCAGTAGCATAGATCTCCTTTTTGAAAATAAGGGGTACTTCATTAATCAGGG
>NZ_DASWXT010000059.1:0-37126 GCF_036405355.1 Daejeonella sp. | reverse complement strand
TCAGATAAAATTTTTACTGCTACTTTTACATCGGCCATAAGGATTGCGGTTAGTGTTTCGTTTCTAGATAATTCAAAACTACTTACTGCAAACTTCTTTATGGCTTTTTTTATGCCTTGTCCTTAACTTAATGACATTGCCCGAAGGTGGTCGTATGTGGAGCCTTGTCACATGCGACCACCTTCGGGGTTGGCATTTTCGTGCTAATTTCGTGCTATAAACATTTGATCCTTTCCGGGTCATTATAATGAAATAGAAAATAGGAGTTAGCAAATAGATGTGGTGATTCCGTCGCAAAAGCGAACCAATTTTAATATTGTTCATTAAATTCTATTTTTACGGACATTTATGTAATAAAACAAAAATTAAGATGCTTACTATTCCGATTTACCAGGTTGATGCGTTCAGTGATAAGTTGTTTGGCGGAAATCCGGCGGCTATCTGTCCGCTGAAGGAATGGCTGCCTGCACCTCAGATGCAGAAAATTGCAGCAGAAAATAATCTTGCGGAAACCGCATTCTTCATCCCTCAGGGTAAGGATTATGAGTTACGCTGGTTTACACCTGAATCGGAAGTTGATCTCTGTGGTCATGCAACTCTTGCTACTGCTCATGTTTTATTCACTCAGTTGAATTTTGAGGGTGATACTATTCATTTCCATACCCTAAAGGCCGGCACCCTTACTGTAAGACGTAAGGACGATCTTTATACGCTCGACTTCCCATCGCGTGCTCCGCAAAGCTGTGAGGTCCCTGAGGGCCTCGTTGAGGCTCTGGGAGGCATAAAGCCAGTCGAGATACTCCGCTCAAGAGATTATTTTATAGTTTATGAGACTGAAGCAGATGTTTTAGCATTAAATCCAAATTTTGCAGCATTAAGCCGCATTGAATCTTTGGGTTTTGTGGTAACAGCGCCCGGAGATAACTCTGATTTTGTTTCCAGATTTTTCGCGCCTTCTGCAGGTATCGATGAAGACCCTGTTACCGGATCTTCGCATTGTAATCTGATTCCATACTGGGCAGATCGGTTAGGGAAGTTTAAACTTCATGCTTTTCAGGTATCCGCACGACGGGGCGAATTATGGTGTGAGCATAAAGGGAACAGGGTATTGATGTCGGGGAAAGCGGTTACTTATTTGACAGGAGAAATCTATTTAAGCTGAAAGCAGAAAGTTATAGGTTATAAGTTATAAGTTTCTGAGAAATCTATTCCAAATGAAGCAATCATCTCCTGACAACAGACAACTGATTCAAGAACCAAGAACCACGAATCAAGACTTAATACTGGTTCAATGAAAATAATGTTATCCAGGTCTGAATAAAAACCATTACCAGGTCATTTAATAATTAGTACTATTTCATTGACAACTGACAACAGACAACAGATCTTTAGAAATTCGGTTTCAAAACATATTTCTCATAGAACCTGAAAATATGCTCAGTAGCTTCTTCGGCAGTATCTACCAAACGGTATAAATTCAGGTCATCTTCGTTGATATTGTGTTCCTGTTCCAGCATATGGGTTTTTACCCAGTCCATCAAACCCGACCAGTAATCAACGCCGACTAATACGATAGGAAAACGCGCTACTTTGCCGGTTTGAATCAGGGTTAATGCCTCGAACATTTCGTCCATGGTTCCAAATCCACCCGGAAGAACAATGAACCCCTGGGAATATTTCATGAACATCACTTTACGAACGAAGAAATAATCAAAGTCAAGGTTTTTATCGCGGTCGATGTATTTATTATGAAACTGTTCGAAAGGCAGGTCAATATTTAAACCGACAGATTTACCTCCGGCTTCAAAGGCGCCTTTATTTGCGGCTTCCATGATACCTGGGCCACCGCCTGAAATCACTCCGTAGCCGCGTTCAGTCAGCATCCTGGCACAGTCTTCAGCCAGTTTAAAATATTTATTTTCCTGCGATGTTCTTGCAGATCCGAAAATAGAAACACAGGGTCCGATTTTGGCAAGTTTTTCAAAACCGTCTACAAACTCGGCCATGATTTTAAAGATCTGCCAGGAATCAGTAACCTTAATTTCCTGCCAGTTTTTATTTTCGAATGCGTGCCTTATTTTATCGTCATTACTCATAATTGGATTCGGATGGATTAAAACTGTGTTTTACTGGTAGCAGGTTTGCTGATTAATAATAAACCAATGAAGGTAATAAGGCCGTTTACAACGATCAGTTCATTATCAAAAATATAGCCACCCATTAAAGTTTTTGAATTTGCATTCAGAAGAAAGCAAATCGCCGGGGATAATAAACAAATGAAAGGCACCAGTTTGTCTTTTACTCCTCTGTTTTTCATAAATAAACCGAAGCCATAAAGTCCCAGCAATGGCCCATAGGTATAGGACGCTACAGTGAATATGGCACTTACTACTGCCGCATTATTAACAATGTTGAACAATATGATTACCGTGAACATCAACAGGGAAAGACCAATATGAACAGCGTGTCTGGTTCGGATTGCAGCAGTAGAATTCAAATCTTCCCTTTTTGAGAATCCGAGGAAATCCACGCAAAAAGAAGTGGTCAGGGCAGTTAATGCCGAGTCGGTAGTTGCAAAAGTAGCAGCTGTTAATCCGAGCATAAACACTACTGCCGGTATCATCGTTAAATGGTTAAAAGCAATTTCCGGGAATAGAAAATCGGTTCTTGGTTTACCTGTAACATTGTCAAGTGGTAGCTCAATGCCATTTTTACTCGCATAAATATAAAGTAGTGCACCTACACTCAGAAAGAATATATTAACAATCACAAACACAGTGGTGAATGTGAACATGTTTTTCTGTGCTTCCCTGATATTATTGCAGCTCAGATTCTTCTGCATCATGTCCTGATCAAGACCTACCATGGCTATGGTGACAAAAATACCTCCCAGCAATTGTTTGCTGACATGGAACTTACTGGTCATGAAATCTTCGTAGAAGAATACTTTCGAATAACCGCTATTCTTAATGGTATCAAATGCCTGTACCAGATTCAGTCCCAGGCTATCGCATATAAAATATATAGTCAGCACGACCGATGAAACCAGAAATAAGGTTTGAAGTGTATCGGTAATAATAATCGTTTTTAAACCGCCTTTAAAAGTATAGGACCAGATTAATGCGAGTGATATAAGTACAGTGGCCCAGAAGGGTACGCCGTAAGAATCGAAAATAAAGCGCTGTAATACGATTACAACCAGATATAAACGGAAAGATGAACCGATTGTACGGCTCAAAAGGAAAATACTGGCAGCAGTTTTATAGCTGTATGTGCCTAAACGCTCCTCAATATAGGTATAGATCGAGGTCAGTTTCATCCGGTAATAGAGTGGGAGCAGGACTGTAGCGATGATGATGAAGCCTATTGCATTACCTAAAACGAACTGGAAATATTTAAATTCATTTCCTGCGGGATTGCCAACTTCACCCGGGACTGAGATAAAAGTTACCCCAGATAATGCAGTACCGATCATTCCAAAAGCTACCAGGTACCATTTTGAATTCCGGTTAGCGGTAAAAAAGGTTGAATTGTCTGAAGATTTTTTGGATGTAAAGTAGGAGATACCTAATAGCATCAAAAAATATCCAATCAGAAAACTAAGTAAAACTCCCGGCGCCATAAGATTTATATAATTGATAATCTGCGCAAATTAATAATTAAGTTCTGAATATTCTTCGACTGGTACTACTAAACGTTTTGGGATTGCTTCGTTGTGCTGCCTCGCAATGACAGTAGGAATGCTTCGTTGTGCCTGCCCGTCTTGTCATTGCGAGTGTATCGTTTTGTCATTGCGAGCGTAGCGAAGCAATCTCCTCATTGCTATTATGAGATTGCTTCGTCGTGCCTCCTCGCAATGACAGTCTCTGTGAAGCAGTATTTTTGTATAAACCCATGCAAAAAAGACTAAGTTTAACTATAAATTTGCAGAATGAATTTTTCTTCCAAGCTGCTGGAAAACGCAGTCAATGAATTTTCAAGTTTACCGGGCATAGGACAGAAAACGGCCCTGCGTTTAGTATTGCACTTGCTGAATCAGCCTCAGGCTGAGGTTGAAAAGTTCAGCAATTCACTTTTGATTCTAAAAAGGGATATCAGGTATTGCAATGAATGTCATAATATTTCTGATCATGAGCTTTGCCAGATCTGCAGTTCTGTAAAACGCGATAAATCGCTGATTTGTGTTGTTGAAGACACCCGTGATGTAATGGCAATAGAAAATACCGGTCAGTATCAGGGCGGATATCATGTGATGGGCGGATTAATTTCTCCTATGGATGGTATTGGTCCCTCGGATCTGAACATCGAAAGCCTTGTTAAGCGTGTTCAGGCAGGCGGAATAAAAGAGGTGATCCTGGCTTTAAGTGCTACAATGGAAGGTGATACGACCATCTTTTACCTGTATAAAAAACTTAAAGATGCGGGTGTTTCGATCAGTACTATAGCACGCGGTATCGCATTTGGGGGTGAGCTCGAATATGTAGATGAAATCACTCTGGGAAGATCTATTGCTACCCGGGTCCCTTACGAAAACTCTTTAGCGAGATAAATCTGATAAAAAAATGAACCTCAAAAATAAAACAGTAATAATTACCGGTGCTTCCTCAGGAATCGGAAGGTCATGTGCCGAAGAGTTTGCTAAGAAAGGTTCAAACCTTGTTTTGGGAGCACGTCAATATGTTACTTTATGTGATATAGCACAGGAACTGGAGGAAAAGTACGGAATCAAAGCAGTGGCTGTTCAGTGTGATGTTTCGAAAGAATCAGACTGTCAGATTCTGATCAATCAGGCAATTTCTACTTTTAATCGTATCGATGTTCTGGTTAATAATGCAGGGATCTCAATGAGGGCATTGTTCAAAGATCTTGATCTGCAGGTTTTACGAGACCTGATGGATGTCAATTTTTGGGGTGCTGTTTATTGCACTAAATATGCAATCCCTGAACTGCTGAAACATCAGGGTTCGGTCGTGGGGGTTTCTTCAATAGCAGGTTATCGCGGATTACCCGGCAGAACCGGATATTCTGCATCTAAATTTGCCTTGAATGGCTTTCTGGAGGCATTACGTGTCGAAAATTTGAAAACCGGATTACATGTAATGATCGCATCTCCCGGCTTCACTTCTTCCAATATCCGCAAAGTAGCATTGGTTAAGGATGGTACAGCTCAGGGAGAAACTAGTATGGATGAGGATAAAATGATGAGTTCGGAGGAGGTTGCTCAGATCATTGTGAGAGGAATTGAGCAACGTAAACGTTCATTGATCATGACCGCTCAGGGGAAACTTACGGTATTTCTTAATAAGGTATTGCCTGCCTGGTTAGACGGATTAGTCTATAATCACTTCACTAAAGAAAAGGATCCTCTTATTAAATGAAAGCGAAGTACTTCCTCTTCATTCTGTTACTGTCTTCATTTTTTGAGCTTTCAGCGAAAGTTTTAACCCAAAAGGATATTCCTTACCGTGAAAATTCAACAGATGTCCGAAATCTCCTGGATGTTTATTACCCTGAAAATACAGATGAGGCAAAAGATGTATTGGTATTTATTCATGGAGGTTCATGGAATAGCGGGAAAAAGGAGATTTATTGGTGGCTGGGTAAGAACATGGCCCGGAAGAATGTGGTTTCAGTAATTATTAATTATAGCCTGAGCCCTGAATCTCAATATGAAAAGATGGCTTCAGATTGTGCAATGGCAATAAAATGGGTTAGGGATAGTATCGCAAGGTATGGTGGGCGTGCGGACAGAATCTTTGTTATGGGGCATTCAGCTGGTGGACATCTGGCGGCATTAATCAATACTGATCCCAGATTTTTTGAAAGTGCAGGGATTCCTAATCCAATCAGCGGGGTAATCCTGAATGATGGTTTCGGACTCGATATGTATGAATATTTGACAATAGCCGAGCCCGATGAACGGACAGAAGAGTTTCTGAATGCTTTTACAAGGGATCAGGAAACATGGAAAATAGCTTCGCCAATGTACTATCTCCAAAATGTATTTAAGCCATTTATGATTTTTGTTGGAGACCGCACCTATCCTGCGATAAAATTGCAATCAAAGCGCTTCTATGATGAACTTCTCAGGGCAAACAAGCCGATTGGGATGAAATATATAAAAAGAAAAAGGCATAAGGGAATGATCATTCAAATGATTTCAAAGAAAAATCAGATGTATGATTTTATTCTGGAATTTATGGCTAAAGGTCAATAAACTTGATTTAGCAATTCATTAGGGATGAATTAATTACATCTTCCTCTGAATTTTCTTTATCGCTGTTTCGATTGATTTTTCAGGTTCAATGATATTATATTCTCCCCAGAATTCAGGATCGGCAAAGTTTGAGACCTTATCCATCATAATTACGTTCTGCCTTAATTTCTGAGTTACCTTTTGAGGATCGTTAGTTTTCTTTCTCCAATCGGTCACAGCCATTTCAACTGATGTTTCATAGGTTGTATTGAATAGTTTTTTATCCCAGTCGACCAGAAAAGTAATATCACCACGGGAATAGGCAAAGATCCATTTCCCATTTTGTTCGCGATAATTTATCTGGTAACTTGCTTCGGTGGGGTATACTTCAGCTCCGGCAGGTTTCTTTTGGGTAAACAGTAATCCTGCTGCTTTTTTGTCCTCAACATTCAGATTAAATGCAGCGCTGATTATAGCCATACTCTCGGTATCGATAAATAATTTACCGTAATACATTGGTGCTGTAATTGCGGGTTTTTGTTTGAATGCCAGCACATACACTTTTCTGTCGTCAATTTGTGTATTACTTTCCAGAGAGAAGTCATAAATTTTCAAAGCATCATCAGTAAAAATCAAGCCCGGATATTTCATGATATCAAGAAACACTGTCGTATATGGACCTCCCTGCAATTTGAAAGTAAGGGTATCTAATTTGGTGTAGTCTGTGTTTTTACGTCCTTTAAAAAGTTCGATAAAATCATCAACATTACTCATGTAGGGCTGCTTTTGAATTTCAACAACCGATTCTGAGAGTGATAAATAATTCCGGCGCTTTCTGATCGTCTCCCGGTAAAACCCGGTCATCAGGCTATGATCGTTGCTGTAGTTCTGCTCTATCCTGCTTATAACCTGATTGAATAGTTTTTCAGCATCGTTTGTCGAGACCACAACTTCGCCGAGAGCGATATTAAAGGATTCAAGAAGGATCTGATTGTTTTCAGGTTTCAGCTCTTTCAGACTGATCACCCTGTTTTTATATCCCAGAAAGGAGATCATTAAATCTGCATTAGAGTTTTGCTTTGGTACTTTTAAAGAAAACTCACCTTCGCTATTGCTAACTCCCGCAATGTTTGTCCCCAGCACTGATAAGGTCGCAAAAGCAAGTTCCTTTTTGCTTTTACTGTCCGCAATTATTCCTTTGTATTGTGTAAAGCTGCTTGTATCACTTTGACCATACGCCGCTGCTGAAGAAAAAATATTCAGGGAAAGTATGGCAATCAATACTAGTGTTGAACATCCTAGTAATCCTTTGATGTTTAGTTGGCCCGGATTTTTCATGGTAAATGGTTGAAATATTGTTTTTAATAATTGGTTATACAAATTTAAGCATGGAAATCGGGAATTGATAAATGATTAATATCACACATTTCCTTGCCGGGAAATTTCTGATTGAAAGAGTTTAAATAAAAAACAGGATTAATCTGGATTATGTATAATAATGTATTGATTGTCAATGTCTTGCAAATATGGATTTAAGCAATTTTTAATAAGTTTCCTTTGGGAGCAAAATAATTTATCACAGGGAATCAACTATCCTGACTGAAAATGTTACATAAAACGCTGATAACCTGATAAATAAATGGAACAGGAGAGGGTTAAATATCACTGTTGTCTGGTTAAAGCTGGAACCTCATTTTGAATAGCTATAATTTTAATAAAACAGGGGGCATGCTTTTCAAAAGGTTAATAGCAGTTCCACGTTAATTTATAGCTGGCACATTTGACTAGAAGTTTAATTTTAACCGGACACTTTGGCTAATAACTTTCTTTTCATATTGTTATTTATCGTTTTGCATAATAATCATGAACACCGAAATAATATTTCAGGCTTTACTTTCCAGTGATTTTTCTGAGCAGGATAATTTCTAATTTTAACGCATTATTTAATAAAATAAAAGATACATGTTAAACACTCCACTGGATCGTTTCCGTTTCATTGCTTTTGTAGAAGGTTGTTCTTTTCTGTTAATTGGTCTGACGATGATCCTCAAGTACCGGTATGATATGCCAGGACCTAATTATGTTGTGGGGATGGTGCATGGTGTGCTTTTTATTATTTATGTTTTATTGCTGCTTCAGGTGACTTACCTTTACAAATGGTCATTCTGGAAACTGAGTCTGGGTTTTCTGGCATCATTAATCCCCTTTGGGACATTCTATGCCGATAAGAAGTGGTTTTCAAAGCAAGACCCGAATATCTGAGTATTCGAGAAGGCCTCGTTTTAAATTTTGTAGTTCGCAGCTTTAAGCCTGGCGGATCAGACATATATTAATTCAATATTTAAATGGAGAACAGCTCATTTAAGAATAATCGTGCAGTAGCCATCTGGTTATACATTGGGGTTGGAATGATCATGGTGCAGGTTTTGATAGGGGGGCTTACCCGTCTCACCGGTTCAGGATTATCCATTACTGAATGGCAGCCGATTTTAGGTGCTTTCCCTCCAATGAATGAGCAAGCCTGGCAGGCAGCCTTTGATAAATACAAGGAAATTGCCCAGTTTAAACATCTGAACAGTCATTTCAGTCTGGAAGATTTTAAAATGATCTATTTCTGGGAATGGTTCCACCGTGATTGGGCGAGGTTAATGGGTTTGGTATTCATATTTCCTTTCATTTATTTCCTGATTAAGAAGAAGATCCGGCGGGATATGGTCAAGCCGATGATCATCTTATTCCTTTTGGGTGGATTACAGGGTGCTATCGGCTGGATCATGGTTAAAAGCGGACTAAATGACGAGAATCTGTACGTTAGCCATATTCGTCTTGCCGTGCATTTTATTTCGGCTCTTGCCTTATTAGCCTATACACTTTGGTTCGCGATGAAAGTCAGCATTCCTTCAGATCAGGTTTTACATGTTCCTTATTTGAAAAAGCTAAACATCTGGCTGCTGGTTTTGATTACCCTGCAGCTGATCTACGGTGCCTTCATGGCAGGTTTGCATGCTGCTTTTGCTGCGGTTACCTGGCCGGATATGAACGGGCAGTGGATACCCGAGGGGATGCTCACACAGGGAGGCTTTTGGGACGATATCAGCCATAACCTGATTACCGTACATTTCATCCACCGCGCACTTGCTTATCTCATCTGTATACCGGTCATTATCTGGACGGTGAAGACCAAAGATCTTCCGGTAATCAGCCTGTTTCGCAAAATCCGCTTTCTGCCTGTAGTTTTATTACTTTTTCAGATCCTATTGGGGATTCTTACGGTAATCAATACAAGCGGACAGATTCCTTTAATCTATGCAATTCTGCATCAGTTTGTCGGGATGTTATTTCTGCTTTCATTTGTTGCGACCTTGTTTTTGAGTGGGGGAAGGCAGGGGAAATAGGGATTTTCTGCACTTCATTCATGCTTCAAAACACCATGCCATGCCCTCCCGGGATTTTGGTTTCTGATATTTTGTATTGAAAATTATTTTGCTCTTTGGGCTTGTAAACGGTTATATTCGTTTATAAGCGGATACGGGGCTGAGACATTCCTCAATCTATAAGTTAGCTGTTATTGTAAAACACAACACTACTAAAAAAAATGGCTTACAACGAAAACTCATTAAACCGAATAAGAGAGATTCTTTTGGAAAAGAAAATTGATTTTTTAGAAAAGAAAATGTTTAGTGGCGTGTGCATAATGGTAGACAATAAAATGTGTTGCGGAACACATATTGATAAAAAAAGTAACGAAGATTTACTCCTTTGCCGTATTGGCGAAGAAGCTTATGAAATGGCTCTGGAAGATAATGATTGTATTCCTATGGAATTTACAGGAAAGGCAATGAAAGGCTATGTCTTCGTTATGGAAAATGGCTTTAAGACAAAACAAAAATTGAATTATTGGTTAGACCTTTGTCTAAAATTTAATCCAAAAGCAAAAGTATCGAAAAAATAAAACTTTAAAATAAATTCAAAATGAAAAATGCAATTAATTGGTTCGAAATCCCGGTAATAGATTTTGACAGAGCAAAAAATTTTATGAAACCATTTTAGGGGCAGAAGTTATGGAAATGCCTTTTCCAAATGGTAAGTACGGAATGTTACCCGCAGATATGATGAATGGTGGCGTTGGTGGAGGACTTGCACAAGGCGAAGGATTTGAACCATCGGACAAAGGAACAGTTGTATACTTAAATGATGGAGATGATCTGAGTCTGCCATTAAGCAAAGTAGAACAGGCAGGTGGAAAAATTATACAGCCCAAAACTTCTATTGGTGAAAATGGCTTTATGGCACATTTTATTGACACTGAAGGAAACCGAGTTGCTTTTCACTCAATAAAATAAACGAAGAACAGCTAACAAGGTATTGCCAAAAGCGGTGCTGAATGGTTTCAATTGGGCATTTGTGCAAAGTTCAAGATTCGTTCTTCGATTGAATTTTTGTGCTAAAATCCCCGCCTTCGGCAATACCAGAACCGTTAAAGATCATTGTAATGATTCATTACTGAACAACTAGAATAATATACTTATGTCATTTCAAGCGTATATAGAAAACATTAAAATCAAGACCGGAAAGACACCGGACGACTTCAAACAACTTGGAGAAGAAAAAGGATATTTGCAAAATGGACAACTTGTAAAAACTGTGAAAGCTACAGAAATTACAAATTGGCTTAAAGATGACTTTGGATTGGGGCACGGCCACGCAATGGCAATATATGCTACATTCAAGGGTAAAACTAAATAACAGGAAATAGAACAGGTCTTAAAGATGTATGAATATACAAGAACACATCGAAAAGTATATTGCCAGCCAGGCTGAACCAAAACGTTCTGAAATAGAAACATTGAACCAGCTCATACTTCATGTTTCGCCAAACTGCAGACAATGGTTTTTAGACGGTAAAGACGAGAAAGGAAAAGTTGTTTCCAATCCTCAGATAGGATATGGTCTTCAAACAATAAAATATTCTGACGGAAAGACCAAAGAATTTTATCAGATTGGTATCAGCACCAACACCACTGGAATTTCAGTTTATATTATGGGTATTGCAGACAAAAAGTATTTGCCAGAAAATTACGGAAATACAATAGGAAAAGCGAGCGTGACAGGCTATTGTATTAAGTTCAAAACCCTAAAAGATATAAATATTGATATACTTGAGGCTGCAATAAGGTTTGGGTTTGAGGCGAATACTTGATACGACAAACTTCGGAATGACCCGCTAATATGTTTAGAAAGAAAAACATGCTTTTTATCATTTGCATATTATTTACATCATGCTTTCTTCTTTGCTGTAACAATAAACCGGAGTAAAAACCCGTAAGAAAATCGATTGATTATATCAGAGCAATACCAGGCCTTAACGATAGTATCCCGACCGAAATTGCTGAGAAAGGTAAAGTAATGATCGCTTATTCAGATTGTTATACCTGTCATAAAATTCAGGAAAGATCGGTGGGCCCGGCTTTTATTGATATAGCCAAAAGATATCCAGTAAAAAAAGTTTATATTGATATGCTTGCTCAGAAAGTAATATTGGGTGGAAGCAGAAGCTGGGGCTACCCGGTAATGAGCCCTCACCCTAAACTTTCATTGGAAGAGGCAAGAGTTATGGTTAGCTATATCATGTCGATGAAAGAGTAATTCACCGCCGGATTGAAATTATTAATCAAACTCGACAGGTTGCAAGGGCATTAACATCATGAATAATCGAACCAAATGATCTTTGTAAATGAAACAGTTTTTTAAAGAACTAACTGAATATAGTCATCATTTTAATCAAAAATTGATAGAGGTTTTTATTGACAATCCTGACAAGATTTCTGAAAAAGCTGAAAAATTGTATAACCACATTATAAATGCCCATCAGATTTGGAACAATAGAATTGATCCAAAGCAAGCAGTTTTCGGGGTTTGGGAACTTCACCCTGTTCAGGATTTAAAAGGAATTGAGAATAAAAACTATGAACATACTTTACAAATACTTAACGACTATGATTTGAAATTAATTATCAACTATTCAAACAGTAAAGGACAGCTATTTAGCAATAGTATTCAGGATATGTTGTTTCATATTATAAATCATTCAACCTATCATAGGGGACAGATTGCAACAGAATTTAAACGACAAGGGCTTGAGCCTTTGGTTACTGACTATATTTTTTTTAAACGATAAATAATAAGTATTTGTAGTTCTAATCCGAATTCCTCCCGGATTTTTGGAAATGTATTTTGTAGTCGAAATTATTTGAATAATTGGTTTTGAAAAATGGGTATATTAGTCTATAGGGTATGGGTTTAGGACATACCTCAATCCCTTATCTAGTGATCCTTCAAAACTAACTAGCATGAAAATTCCATATTTTATTAGAAAGCTATTGCACTTTTTTAGTTTAGAATCTGAACTGGAAGATCATGATTCTGTATATGATGAAATTAAAAGGGGGGTTGTTTTCAAAGGCACCAATCTTTGGATTTTAATTTTTGCAATTATTGTGGCTTCAGTGGGTTTGAATATGAACTCAACGGCCGTAATAATAGGGGCGATGCTTATATCTCCCTTAATGGGACCCATCAATGGAATGGGCTATAGTATTGCAACCTATGACTTTGAACTATTCAAAAAATCTATAAGGAACTTTTCGTTCGCAATATTGGCAAGTCTAGTAGCTTCCACAACCTATTTTGCATTAAGCCCGGTTTCTACTGCCCATTCTGAACTATTAGCCAGAACAAGTCCGACGATTTATGATGTTTTGATTGCTTTATTTGGTGGTTTAGCCGGCATAGTTGCAATTAGTAGCAAACAGAAAGGAAATGTTATACCTGGTGTGGCGATTGCCACAGCTCTTATGCCACCCTTATGTACAGCCGGATACGGCTTAGCAACAGGGCAATTTGATTTTTTCTTTGGAGCTATTTATCTGTTTACTATTAACACCATATTTATTGCATTAGCATCTGTTTGGATTTCACAATTATTAAAGTTTCCGATAAGAACTATAGTTGACGAGGGTAAAAAGAAGAAAATTAATAGTTTGATCACAGTGGTAATTGCAGTTGTTCTTTTGCCAAGTATATTTTTTGGTTATAAGCTGGTAATGCAGGAAGATTTTTTACAGAAAGCAAATCAATATGTTTCAAATGTTTCGCTTTACGATGGGAACTACCTCCTGAAATACGATATTGACGCAAAATCAGATAAGATTACCTTAATTTATGGAGGCTCAATTCTTTCGATAAATCAGAAAAATGCGATCATTAAGAAATCGAAAGACTTTAATCTTGAAAATGCTGCTATTACAATAGAACAAGGATTAACTTTTAGCAACATGGGCGATAAGGATTCTGAATTATTTAAATTTAAGGAGCAAGTTGTCAATCTTAATACTTCATTAAATAAGAAGAATTCTGAGATAGACAGCATCATGAGTCGACAAAAATTTGGCCTTACTATATTGACTGAGATTAAAACTATATTTCCACAAATAAAAGGCTGTATATATTCTGAATCATTAAATTTTAATGATACACTTAAAACACCACGGATGACTCCAATCGTAATTTTGTCATCCGAATCAAGGATTCAAGAGGCTGATAAAAAGAAAATCAATAATTGGCTAGGACAACGATTAAAAAAGAAATATGTAAAAATTTATTTTGAGTAAAATAAAGCACGAGACACAAACAGAAGTATAAAAACAGTAAATGCATGAGATTAGCATTTTTTCTAATTACTAGCATACACGGATTAATCCATTTGTTAGGTTTTTTAAAAGCATTTGGACTATCAGATGTAAAACAAATAGCACTGCCTGTTTCGAAGCAGTTTGGACTGATCTGGCTGATTGTGTTTGTATTTTGTGCAATTGCAGCGATTTTATTTGCTTTAAATTATCAGTATTGGTGGGTATTCGGATTTATTGCTTCTTTGAGCTCTCAAATTCTGATCGTTTTCTTCTGGCAGGATGCAAAGTTTGGAACTATTGTTAATGTGATTATTCTGATTGCATCCATTATTGGTTTCAGCACCTGGAATTATTTCAATCACTATCAAAAGGATGTAAAAACCGCCCTAAAAAAGACCGATTATTCTCAAAATTCAAAACTGACTGAAAGCGATATACAAGACTTACCCGATCCGGTGAAAAGGTATCTTCGTTATACAGGTTCCATTGGTAAACCTAAAGTGAAAAATTTCAAAATAGAATTTGTTGGGAAAATCAGAAAAGACGAACAATCTGAATGGATGCCTTTTACTTCAGAGCAGTATAACTTTATGGAAACTACTTCGCGGCTGTTCTTCATGAAAGCAGAAATGAAAGGATTGCCGGTTGCTGGTTATCACAGCTTCAAGAATGGGGATGCATTTATGGACATCAGACTTTTATCCTTATTTAGAGTACAATACCAGGATGGAGTAGAAATGGATTTGTCAGAAACAGTTACATTTTTCAATGATATGTGCTGCATGGCGCCAGCTACACTCATAGACAAACGAATAAAGTGGCTAGAAATCGAAAATAACAGGGTTAGAGCATCCTTTACAAATAACAATATCTCAGTTTCGGCATGGCTGTATTTTAATGAGAAAGGTGAACTGATAAACTTTATTTCTGAGGATCGCTATTCGGCTGATGCCGGGAAGCAATTACCTTGGGCAACTCCTCTAAAGGATTACCAGGAGATAAATGGATACAAATTATCAGGAAATGCAGAAACCATTTACAGTTATCCCGATAGGGATTTATCCTACGGTATTTTCAAACTCAGCAGCATAGAGTATAACATCAGAGACCTTGATTAGGATTTATTGTTAATTCATGCCACTGTAATTAATTTCAAACGATGACAACAGAAATCATTAAAACAACACCCGATTGCGAAATTGTAAGTACAAGAATTTTCAATTTTTCAAGAGAGCTTGTTTTTCGTGCATGGTCTGAACCAGAGCATTTGAAAAACTGGTGGGGACCGGCGGGCTTTACAAATACATTCAATGAATTTGACTTTCGGGTTGGCGGGAAATGGAGTTTTATAATGCACGGTCCGGAGAAAGGAAATTACCCGAATGAATGTGAGTTTATAAAAATAGAAAAACCTTCGATCATTGCCTGGAAACGCTATTCACAACCGCACTTTCAGGTTGTTGCATTATTTGAGGAACTCTCTGATGATCAGACGAAAGTTATTTTTAAAATGTTGTTTAACTCCCCGGAAGAATGTGGAAAATTAAAGCCCTTTGTGGTCGATAAAAATGAAGAGAACTTCGATAAGCTGGAAGTCGAATTAAAAAAAATGAATTCATAATATTTAAGTGAATGACCAAATCATCAGGCAATCTAAACCATGAGGTAAGTGACTTTTTAGATCAGCAAAAGCACCCATTTAGAAATGAAATTGAACTGCTTCGAAATATTATTTTATCCGAAGACATTAAATTAACCGAAAATATTAAATGGAATGGCCCTAACTATTCTTATGAGAACGAAGACAGGATAACAATGAGAATCCAGCCCCCTGCATCACAGATTCAGTTGATCTTTCACAGAGGAGCGAAGAAGCAGGAACAACCAAAAAACAGATTGATAGCAAGTGCCAGTAAATTGCTATCCTGGAAGGAAAATGATCGTGCGGTGATTACCTTTAAGAGTATGAAGGACATAGAGGATTCCAGGTCAGAACTCTTTGATATCATTAGCGAATGGATTAATTCAAGCAGATAGATTAGGTTTTACTATTTTTACTTATCACAGCTTTTGAAATGGATAAGCCCATAAGTATTGATCAATACATCTCAAGATTTCCAAAGGATAAACAAGTTCTTTTAGAACAAATCCGTACAACAATTAAAAAGGCAGTCCCTTTTGCCGAAGAAACCTTCAGTTATGGAATGCCTGCATTTAAACTTAATTCTGTTTCGGTATGGTTCGCAGCTTATAAAAATCATATCGGGCTATATCCAATGTATGGGATGGAAGAATTCAGGGATGAAATGGAAATTTATAAAGGGAAGGGGACAAAGGATACATTACAATTTCCTTATGACAAGCCATTACCATTGGAATTAGTTGCGAGACTTGTCAAATACAAATTTGAAAAAGCTTAAATATAAAAGACTGAGATTAATGCAGTGGCCTTGGTTTGATAATACCCCCTTTAGTATCACTGATGGTGCTCATTACAATAAAGGCTTTGTGATCGATCAGTTCAACTTCCTCCTTTAACTTAGAGACTTCAAGCCTTGTTACTACCGTGAAGATGATGTCAATATCTTTATTTTTGAACTGAGAATTTTCGAGACCTCTCTCACCTTTATATATCGTTACACCACGACCTAGTTTTTTGGTTATCGCCTCCCGTATCTGAGCGCTTTTAGATGAAATTATGGTTACGCCGGTGTATTCTTCAATTCCCTGGATGATAAAATCAACAGTTTTGGATGCAGAAAGGTAGGTCAGAATGGAGTATAGAGCTGTTTCAATATTCAGAATGAATGCTGCAACAATGAAGATAAGAACGTTAATTAGCAAAATGATATCGCCCATGCTCAGAATACTTTTCCGGTTGATATAAACGGCAAGGATCTCTGTGCCATCAATAACGCATCCTCCTCTTATAGCGAGTCCGATCCCGGAACCTAGAAAGAAGCCTCCAAATATGGAAATCAATAATTTATCATCTGTAATGACCGGAAAATCGATAAAATAGATGACTGCAGCTAAAGTAAGTATCGCAATCGTGGTCTTTATGGCAAAGCTTTTACTAATCTGTTTTGCACCCATTAATATAAATGGAGCATTAAAAACGATGATCCAAATAGAAACCGGGATACCAGTTAGCTGATAGGTTAAAAGTGAAATGCCTGTTATTCCGCCGTCGATAAAATGATTAGGAAGCAGAAAACCCTTTAATCCGAATGATGCAAGTCCGACTCCCATTAAAATAAGAACTGCTCTGCCAAGATAGATTTTAGTTTGCAATAATCTTCTTGATCTCCTTGTTGCTTTCATATCGTTAAAAATACTTTAAAGTTTTGGTGCTAAGGAAAAGTTTATTCATCTTTGTTATGAAGATGAACAAGAATACAATATATACGATCTGGTGGTGGCAAATGGAAGAACATTTGGCAATCGCTGGAGGTATGTAATTTTCTATATAAAAGAATTATTTAACTAAGGGTTGCCATAAGGCAACCCTTTTTTTTGTGAAATTCGATTGGATTTGCAAAAAATTAAAATAAGAATAGTAAAATTGAATGCCTGAAATGAATACGAATACCTGATATATCTATGAAGAAAATACTCAATCACCTATTTGAACACAAAACCTTCAGCCGTGAAGAGTCGAAGGAAATACTCACAAACATTACATTAGGCAAATATAATGCGTCTCAAATGGCAGCATTCATGGCTGCCTATTGTATGCGCAGCATTACTGTTGAAGAACTTGAAGGTTTTCGTGATGGGATGCTTGAACTATGCCTCAAAACAGATCTGAGTGATTATGAGCTTATTGATCTTTGCGGTACAGGAGGTGATGGCAAGGACACGTTTAATATTTCCACCCTGGCTTCTTTTGTGGTGGCAGGTGCCGGATATAAGGTGTCTAAGCATGGAAATTATGGAGTTTCTTCTGGTTGCGGCTCTTCCAATGTAATGGAATATTTGGGCTATAAATTCAGAAATGATATTGATCATCTGAAAAAGAGTCTGGATGATGCAGGAATTTGTTTTTTACATGCTCCGCTTTTTCATGCAGCAATGAAAACAGTTGCGCCTATTCGTAAAGAACTTGGTGTGAAAACCTTTTTTAATATGCTTGGGCCTTTGGTAAATCCTGCACGGCCAAAATATCAGATGGTTGGTGTATTTAGTCTGGAACTTGCCCGTTTGTATGCCTATCTCTATCAGAAATCTAAAACCGGCTATACTATCGTACATGCATTGGAGGGATATGATGAAATTTCATTAACCTGCGATTTCAAGACCTTTTCTGCCGCCGGAGAACATATTCATTCAATTTCCGATATGGGTTTTGAAAGAATTGATCCATCCAAAATAGGTGGTGGAAGCACTGTTCAGGAATCAGCCGAAATTTTTAAAGCGGTGCTTGATGGGGATGGCAGTACAGAGCAAAACAATGTGGTTCTTTGTAATGCTGCGGTAGCAATCCGCACAATAAAACCAGAAAAGTCATTCGCAGATTGTTTTTATGAGGCAGAGGAATCTTTGAACAGCGGTATGGCATTAAGGAGTTTTAATCGTTTGTTGTCATGAAAATTAAGGTTTGCGGAATGAGGGATCCGCAAAATATACTTAGCCTTGCAGAGTTAAAACCTGATTATATGGGTTTGATTTTTTATCCTCTATCGAAACGTTATGTAGCAGATCCGGATAAAAATATACTTGCTTCATTGCCTTCTTCAATTGGTTTGACCGGGGTTTTTGTGGATGAACGCGAGGAGGATATTATTAAAAAGGTAGTCGATTTCGGTTTAAGTGCGATACAGCTTCATGGAGCAGAGTCGCCTGAGTATTGCGAAATTTTGAGAAGAAAACTTAAGGAAAGTCTGCCAGACAAGCATATCGAATTGATCAAGGCTTTTGGAATTTATCCCGGCTTTGACTTTTCGACACTCGAACCATATAATGATGTAGTAGATTACTTTTTATTTGACACCAAAACTTCAGAACATGGCGGCTCAGGTATTGCATTCGACTGGACTATTTTAGATCAGTATGACGGCGAAAAGCAATTTTTTCTAAGCGGAGGTTTAAGTCCTGATAATATTGACGACTTATTTAATTTAGCAACAAATAAAATCTATGCCCTGGATCTGAATAGCAGGTTTGAAACAGAGCCTGGTTTAAAGAATATAGAAAGTTTAAAATCTGCCTTTCAATTAATCAGGGCAAATGAAATATCCTGAAAGGAATAATTATAGCATATGAACAGAGAATTTATAAAGAGTTCGGTAAAATGGGGTGTAAATAAGGAAGGTTATTTCGGCGACTTTGGCGGAGCATATATACCCGAAATGCTCTATCCGAACGTAGAAGAGCTTCGCAAGCGATATCTTGACATCATATATGAACCTGGTTTTCAGGATGAATTCCAAATGCTGTTGAGGGATTATGTTGGCAGACCTTCGCCATTATTTCATGCTGAGCGTTTATCTGCAAAGTATGGAACTACGATCTATCTTAAAAGGGAGGATTTAAATCATACCGGCGCACATAAGATCAATAATACGATCGGGCAGATTCTGCTTGCTGAACGGCTTGGGAAAAAGAGGATTATTGCCGAAACCGGAGCTGGTCAGCATGGTGTTGCAACTGCTACAGTTTGTGCCTTAAAAGGCCTGGAATGCGTGGTTTATATGGGTGAGGTCGATATCGCCCGGCAAGCACCAAATGTTGCCAGAATGAAGATGATGGGTGCAAAAGTTGTTCCCGCGACTTCCGGAAGTAAGACACTGAAAGATGCCACGAATGAAGCGATGCGCGACTGGATCAATAACCCTGTGGATACGCATTATATCATTGGATCTGTGGTTGGTCCGCACCCTTATCCCGACATGGTTTCCCGTTTTCAATCCATCATTTCTGAAGAGACTAAAATTCAGCTTAAGGAGCGTACAGGATCTGAAAATCCGGATATCGTAATAGCTTGTGTAGGTGGTGGCAGCAATGCAATGGGAATGTTCTACCATTTTCTGGATGATGAGGATGTGAGACTTATTGCAGTTGAAGCTGCAGGCCTGGGTGTAAATAGTGGAGAATCTGCTGCAACAACTGCATTGGGTAAAGAAGGAGTATTGCATGGCAGCCGTTCGATATTAATGCAAACAGAAGACGGGCAGGTTGTTGAACCTTATTCAATTTCTGCCGGACTGGATTATCCGGGTATTGGTCCGCAGCATGCCCATTTATTCAAGGAAAACCGTGGGGAATATGTTAGTGCAACCGATGAAGAGGCAATGATTGCCGGAAGACTATGTGCTGAACTCGAAGGGATCATTCCGGCGATTGAAAGTGCTCATGCTCTCGCTCATTTAGAAAAAATGGTTTTTACAGGTAAAGAATCTGTAGTAATCTGCCTTTCAGGTCGCGGAGATAAGGATCTGGATACCTACATGAAATACTTTAATTTATAGTTTTAATTACAACTTGCCTTGCCGGATGAATAATCCGGAATTTCCATACCAGAATGCTCATGAACAGACTAAATAATTTATTTCAAAACAAAAAAGAACCGCTTTTATCAATATACTTTACTGCAGGTTATCCCAATTTGGATAGTACTCTGGATATTGCCGAAGCAGTAGAAAAAGCAGGTGCAGATTTTATTGAAATTGGATTTCCATATTCAGATCCCCTGGCGGATGGTCCGGTTATTCAGAATAGTTCCCATATTGCTCTGCAAAATGGAATGAATCTGAAGGTTCTTTTTCAGCAGCTTAAAGATCTGCGTAAGCGCGTTTCCATTCCGGTTTTATTAATGGGTTATGTTAATCCGGTTTTGCAGTATGGTGTTGCGAATTTTTGTGATTCATGTGCGGAGGTTGGAGTGGATGGCGTGATCGTCCCTGATCTTCCAATGTATGAATATGAAAACCTGTACAAGGACAATTTTATTAAAAACAATCTGAGCAATATATTTCTGGTAACACCACAGACTTCAGAAGAGCGTATCCGGAAGATCGATGAACTCAGTAATGGATTTATTTACCTCTTGTCTTCATCTTCCACTACTGGTAAAAATCTGACTGTTTCAAATGAAGCGGATGCTTACTTTTCGCGTATCAGGGACATGCAGCTTAAAAATCCTACGATGATAGGATTTGGTATTTCTGATGTGAAGAGTTTTAATAAAGCGGCAGAATATACCCGTGGGGCTATTGTTGGAAGTGCTTTTGTGAAGTTTCTGGATACTGAAAATGCAATGGAAAGAATTCCTGAATTTATAAGGTCAATCCGGCCTTAGGGATGTTTTCGTTTTCAGCTTAAAGCTGGGTTTGTTTCTGTTATCATAGTCTAAGAATACCGCTTCAAACAGCTTTTTGATAGCATCAATACAGTTCTCTCCCAGGCTGATTCACAGGGTTTTAACCCTTATCTTTAAAAAAATAATCTTCTGTGTTTTGGAATTCAAACCTTAATTAAAAACAACATTTTCTTGTTTGATGTAAGACTTGAGTTCTGTACATTGTAGCGTCAAATTTTTAGACAGCTAGAGATTTTAATTGAAATTCATGTCATGGAATTACTGATTACCACAATTTTCATTATTGGGTATGCTGCGATCGCATTTGAGCACCCCATCAGGACAAATAAAACCGCAAGTGCCTTACTAACAGGGGTATTATGCTGGGTTGTTTATATTATGAGCGGGACAGACACCGGGTTGGTTTCAGCAGAACTTTATGAGCATTTAGGGCAAATTTCGGGGATATTGTTCTTTTTATTGGGGGCAATGACAATAGTAGAATTGATCGATGCCCATGACGGATTTGAAGTAATAACAACAAAAATTAAAACTTCTGATCAGCTTAAATTATTATGGATTATCAGCATCATTACGTTTTTCCTCTCAGCTGTATTGGATAACCTAACCACCACAATCGTGATGGTTTCTTTGCTAAGAAAGTTAATCAGTGAAAAAAGAACGAGAATGTTCTTTGTTAGTATGGTTGTTCTTGCTGCCAATGCGGGAGGTGCATGGTCGCCAATCGGGGATGTTACTACTACCATGTTATGGATCGGTGGGCAGATAACTTCGGGTAATATCATTGTCCATTTGATCTTGCCTAGTTTGGTTTGTTTGATTGTCCCTCTTTTAATCCTCTCTTTCTCAATGAAAGGAAAGGTAAGCAAACCGGATATAGTCGAGAACAATCATACTGAGAAGACCACAGCCTTTGAAAGGAAAATTGTTTTGGCTTTAGGAATCGGAGCTCTTGTATTTGTTCCGTTTTTTAAAACCATTACCCACCTTCCACCTTTTATGGGGATGTTATTCGGTCTGGCGATACTTTGGATTGTGACTGAATTTATCCATAAGAATAAGAATGATGCGGATAAAGATGCTTATTCAGTTATCCAGGCTTTGAGAAAAGCAGATGTACCCAGTGTTCTATTTTTTCTTGGAATTCTGGTAGCTATTTCAGCCCTGGAATCTACTCATCAGTTACAGGGACTGGCGCAGTGGATGGATGCTAAAATTGGCAACCTGGATGTAATTGTGATTTCTATCGGGCTCTTATCATCCATTGTTGATAACGTTCCACTGGTAGCTGCGGGTATGGGTATGTATGATATGGCAACTTATCCAACCAATCATTATTTCTGGTCATTCCTGGCTTATTGTGCCGGAGTAGGTGGCAGCTGTCTGATCATTGGTTCTGCTGCGGGTGTGGCAGCAATGGGTATGGAAAAAATAGATTTCCTTTGGTACTTTAAAAATGTTTCCTGGTTGGCTTTGATCGGTTATCTGGCTGGTGCTGGTATTTTTATGCTGCAACATTACCTGTTAAATTTTTAAGCTTCCGTAAAAGAGTATCTGTTTTAAGGTATAAGTCATCAGATAATTTGGAGTTATCCTTATTGGGTATGCTGAATAATATTCATAAATTTAAGTATGAAGGTCGTTTTGCTATCCATCGTTCTTTTAGCCCTGGCATTTGCAGGCATTGCTATCAAAATTCTGCTTAAGAAGAATGGTAAATTCTCTGGTACCTGCAGCAGTAATAATCCCTTATTACAAACTGAGGATGGCTCTTGCAGTATTTGTGGTGCAAGCAGGGAAGAAAAGTGTAAATCCTAATTAATATGGGTTCTCTATAAAATCTTGCTGGGGAAATTTAGGTTGCAAATTTTTCTCTTGTTTTAGAAAGCAAGGTCAATAATTCTATTGCCGGGCTGTCCATTCCGATGAAAAACAGCCCCGGGTAAAATAAACCTTGCCGGAGGAAGTAGCTTCCGGCTATTGATATTTGGATATAGAACGGAATTTCCTGCCGGAACTACTCCGGAGGAAAGGGCTGAACCAGGCTATAAAACACAGGTATTGTTTTCAAAAATCAAATTATTGTTACTCCGGAGCTTTATCTAACCAATTATAACCTTATTTATTACCCTTCCTAATATCTAAATCAGGTTAGTTAACCTGTTTTAGCTTGTTTTTTAGACTTTCGGAGGTAAAGGTTTTCCAGGTATTATTCTCATCATAGATAAAGAAGACTTCCAGGTTCAGGTCTTTATTTTCTTCCAGGAACTGTTTCGAACGTTCTAAACCCATCACCATAAAGGCAGTAGCATAGGCATCTGCAGTCATAGCATCATCAGCCAGTACGCTTGCGCTCAAAATATTCTGCCTTGCGGGAAATCCGGTACGAGGATCAAGAATATGAGCATATCTTTTCCCATTCTCCTCATAAAACTTTCTGTAATTTCCGGAAGTGCATAATGCCCTGTTATCCAGTTCGATGATCGCTTCAAGTTTCCGTTCGGAGGAGGTGTTTTGAATCGGATGATCAATACCTGCTTTCCAGTTTTCGGTATTCTTTTTGCCTTTTGCAATGAGTTCACCACCCAGCTCTACCAGATAATTTTTGATTCCTCTTTTTTCCAGATATAATGCTAATACATCAACTGAATATCCCTGTGCAATTGCATTAAAATCAAGCTTCACATCTTTCTTTTCTTTTATGAGTATATTTCCATCAAGCTTCAGCATTTTATAATCAACATATTGAAGGATACTATCAATCCGGGTACTATCTATATTTGCTTTTTTACTAAAACCAAATCCCCAGGCATTAATCAAAGGTCCTACAGTGACATCAAAAAGTCCACCGGTTCTTTGAGATACTTCCATTGATTTATTGAACACATCAATAAAGTAGGGATCGACCCGAATGTCCGGTTCATTATTATTTATTCTGGAAATGATTGAAACAGGAACATAGGTAGAAAGTGAAAGGTCTATATCCTTTAAAATGGAATCAATTGCCTGCTTAAAATTTATCCCGTCTTTGGATATATAAGAGATATGCCAGGTAGTTCCCTGAGCTTCTCCCTCAATTGTAATGAGCTTGTTTTCATTAGATTGACAAGCTGAAATAAGCACTAAGCCAATAAGGACAGGAAAGAGAAATTTCATCATCAATCTTAACCTCCAAAATCATCAAAGGCAATATTTTCAGGGGGTACACCCAGATCGTCCAGCATTTTAAATACTGCGGCATTCATCATTGGCGGTCCGCAGATATAATATTCGAGGTCCTCAGGCTCAGGGTGATTTTTGAGATAGTTTTCGAATAGTACATTGTGTATAAATCCGGTATAACCAGTCCAATTGTCTTCTTCCAGTGGTTCTGAAAGTGCAATATTGTATTGGAAATTTGGAAATTCCTTTTCTATTGCCCGGAAATGTTCGGTATAAAAAATTTCTCTTGACGATCTGCCACCATACCAGAAACTTACTTTCCTGTCTCTTTCTTTCATCGTATGGAAAAGGTGAAACAGGTGGGAGCGTAGTGGTGCCATTCCTGCGCCTCCTCCGATATAGATCATCTCTTTTTTTGTAGGCTTAATATGGAAATCTCCAAAAGGACCGGCAATGGTTATTTTGTCGCCGGGTTTACGAGAAAATACAAATGAAGAGCATATTCCCGGGTTTAAATCCATGAACTTTCCGGCCTGCCTGTCGAAAGGAGGAGTAGCAAGCCTGATATTCAGCATGATAATGTTTCCTTCAGCAGGATGATTAGCCATCGAATATGCCCGGAATACAGGCTCAGGATTCTTCATCTGCAGATCCCATATTTTGAATTTATCATAATCATCCTGAAAGCGCTCGTCAATTTTATAGAGATCACTTTTGAAATTAATCTCACAAGCAGGTACATCTATCTGTATATAGCAGCCAGACTGGAAATTTAGAAATTCACCTTCGGGTAGTTTGACCACTAATTCCTTAATGTAGGTAGCGACATTATCATTTGATACTACTTCGCATTCCCATTTTTTGATGCCGAAAATCTCCTCGGGGATTTTAATCTCCATATCCTGTTTCACTTTTACCTGACAACCTAATCGCCAGTTGTCCTGCTGCTGTTTACGTGTGAAATAGGGTGTCTCTGTACTTAAAATGGTTCCACCGCCTGATAATACCTGACACCTGCACATTGCACAGGTACCACCACCTCCGCAGGCTGAAGGCAGAAAGATTTTCTTGTTGGACAAGGTTGTGAGTAAACTGGAACCAGCCTCTGTTTCAATATCTTCTTCTCCGTTTATGGTGATTTTGACGAGTCCAGAGGGCATCAGCTTTGCTTTTGCAAGCAGGATTATATAAACCAGTAATAAATTGAACAGTAAAAAGATAACGATACTCGAAATGATCGTTGTGGTTTCGGGACTTATACTCATCAGGTTCATCGTAATTACAATTTAATTCCCATAAAACTCATAAATGCAATGGCCATCAGACCGGTTATGATGAAGGTTATGCCTAGTCCCCTCAAGGGGTCGGGAATATTTGAATAGCGAATTTTTTCACGGATGGCTGATAAGGCTACAATTGCAAGGAACCAGCCGACTCCCGATCCAAAAGCGAAGACTGTAGCTTCACCTAAAGTCGCATATTCTCTTTCCTGCATAAACAAAGCACCGCCTAAAATGGAGCAGTTTACTGCAATGAGGGGCAGAAAAATGCCAAGAGTGGCATATAATGCCGGTGCAAACTTTTCGACTACCATCTCAACCAGCTGAACAATTGAAGCAATTGTGGCAATGAACATTATAAAACTCAGGAAACTTAAGTCAACACTCGCAAAGTCGGATGATAGCCATGCTAAAGCACCGGCTTTAAGAACATATTTCTCCAATAAATAACAAATTGGAACTGAAACAGTTAAAACGAAGATAACTGCCATTCCAAGGCCTACAGCGCTTTTTACCGTTTTTGAAATTGCAAGATAGGAGCACATGCCCAGGAAATAGGCAAAGATCATATTCTCTATAAAAACAGCTTTAATAAACAGGTTTACATGTTCCATGAGATCTTTTATTTAGCCTCAATTAATTTTCTATTTCTGCTTCGCTGAACCCAGATTATCACTCCCACGACTATTAAAGCCATTGGAGGCATGATGATGAGTCCATTATTAAAATAACCCATTTCATAAACGGATTCGGGAATTATTCTAAAGCCCATAAGTTCTCCGGAGCCAAGCAATTCCCTGATCATTGATACGATTACCAGAATTACACCATAACCAAGTCCATTGCCAATACCATCTATAAAGGATGGCCAGGGTTTATTGGCCATGGCAAATGCTTCCAGGCGACCCATCACGATGCAATTGGTAATAATTAGTCCTACAAATACTGAAAGTTGTTTGCTGACATCGTAAACAAAAGCTTTCAAAAACTGATCGACCAGAATTACCATTGCCGCAACTACGGTCAATTGAACAATAATCCGGATTCTGTTAGGTATAATATTTCTTATTATTGAAATGATGAGACTTGAAAATGCAGTAACAACCATTACTGCAAGAGCCATGACAATTGATGGCTGCATTTTAACAGTAACCGCCAGAGCAGAACAAATTCCTAATACCTGTACGGTTATTGGATTGCTGTCATTTAAGGGATCATAAAGAAGCTTTTTATTTTTTTGAGAAAACAATGGCTCTTTCTTGACCTTTTCCTTTTCAGGAGCTGTAATTATTTCATTGCTCATGGCTTATTTTTTATAATTTTATTTCTTAGTATTTATCTTCTTGAAATAAGCAATATAATTACTCAGGGTTCTTTGAAGCATTTCAGATACCCCATCACTGGTTATTGTGGCGCCTGAAACCGCATCAAAACCGTGTGGGTTTGCTGATGCTGCACTTCCTTTTAAAACTTTTACTGAAACGAATTTGCCTTCATCATCCAGTATCTTTTTTCCTTTGAATTTTTCCTGGAATTTGGTGGTCTCAATTTCAGCTCCGAGACCGGGGGTTTCACTTTTGTGGCCAAAACTTACGCCATAAACTGTATTCATATCTTCCTCCAAAGCGATAAATCCCCAAATCGGTCCCCATAATCCCTTTCCTCTGACCGGAATGATATAGTAGGTTTTATTTTCTTTCTTACATACAAACAATGGGAATAGTTCCTTGTCCTGATTACCGGTTTTTGCTTTATCCAGTTCTTTTTTCAGATCAATATCAAAAGCGGGAGTGCCTCCTTTTACTATTTCTCCTTTGCTATCCAAAACTACCTGGCTGGTGATATATTTTGAGAAGTTTTCTTCCGCTTCCTCAGAACTACCATTTATTCCGACACTGCTCAAAATGTTTTCCATTTTTTCAATCCGGGTATTTCTTTCCTGGTAGGGTCCGAGCGCTATGGCCGCTACAGATAACATTATAGCAATGACTATCACCATACCTGATGAAAACAGAAAAGTGGCTTTATTGCTGTCCTTATGCATTTTGTTTGAAATTGGATCTTTTTAACCTTCTTTTAATATTTGCAGCTACCACATAATGATCAATGAGTGGTGCCATTACATTCATAAACAAAATGGATAGCATCATCCCTTCAGGGTATGCAGGATTAAATACCCTGAACAGAATAGCAAATAATCCTATCAGGAATCCATAAATGTATTTGCCAGTATTGGTTTGAGCACCGCTAACAGGATCGGTTGCCATAAAAATTGCCCCGAATGCAAAACCCCCGAGAACCAAATGATGCAGCGGACTTATCTGCATAAGTGTATTGAGTCCGAATAAATTGAAAATCAGTGCCATAATATAGCCACCGACAAATACAGACAACATGATTCTCCAGCTCCCTATTCCTGTATACAATAGAATGGCAGCACCTATCAGGCATGCCAGAGCAGATGTTTCACCAATAGAGCCGGGGATGATACCAATGAAAGACTCCCAAATTCCGGGGATTTTATCAGCTAATCCGGCAGCAGCATCCCCCAATGGAGTAGCGCCACTATAAGCATCCACTAACTGTTTCCCATTCTCTGAGCTGGTATTGATCCAGACTTCATTGCCCGAAATTTTAGTAGGATATGCAAAAAATAAGAATGCTCTTGCCGTTAATGCAGGATTTAGGATATTCATTCCGGTACCACCAAAGACTTCTTTGCCGATAATTACTGCAAAAACTGTAGATACAGCAACCATCCATAAGGGTACATCAACAGGCATAACCAGAGGGATAAGCATTCCTGAAACTAAAAAGCCTTCGTTGATGGTATGCTTTCGGATAATTGCAAAAATAAACTCGACCGTTAAGCCTGAGATATAGGATACAATTACTATGGGAAGTACTTTTATCGCTCCAAATATGAAATTATCTGGTATTGTGGAATCAGAAATTCCAAAGGCGAGGTGGTGCTGATATCCTACATTCCACATGCCAAATAGCAGGCAGGGAATTAATGAAAGAATTACAAGAACCATGGTTCTTTTCAGATCAATTGCATCCCGAACATGGGCTCCTTTTGAAGCTGTTGTATGATCCGGGACAAAAAGAAAGGTCTCAAATGCATTAAAAGCCGGGTAGAATTTTTCAAGTTTTCCGCCTTTTTCGAAATCGGGCTTCAGCTTATCCAATAATTTTCTAAGTAGCATCAAGTTAAAATGTTTTAGGATAATCTTTGGCCTCTTGCCTGGATTATCGGATTCAAACTTATTTCTTATGTACTATTAGGTATCGTATAATTAAGCTTCGGAGCGTATAATTTTGATCAGTTATTTTCTATAAGAGTATCTTTTTATTTTATTTTAAGATTTTTTAGTTCAATTCCTTTTGTATGATTTCAATTCCACGTTTGATTATTTCCTGAGAATTAATTTTCGATGTGCAGACAAATTCACAAAGCGCAAAATCTTCTTCTACAACTTCATAAATACCAAGTTGCTCCATCATTTCGATATCTTCTATCAATATTGATTTTAAAAGCTGAACCGGATAAATATCCATTGGGAAAACCTTTTCATACTGACCAGTTACTACAAATGGACGTTCTTCACCATGCAGGTTGGTATTTAAACTGTATTTCTTTTTTGAATTTAGCCATGAAAAAAAGGTGCGCGACATACTGAACTTCTCAAGTCCCGGGGCTAACCATCCCATAAATTCAGATTCATGTCCTTCAGGGATAACTGTGATCTGTGTATCATAATAACCTAAGAATCCGTCTTCCTGAATTTGGCTTCCGGACAAGACATTTCCACTGATGATCCTGTTTTCCCCTGCTTTTAGAATACCATCAACAATGATGCTTTTTACTGAACTTCCGATAAGAGTTTTATAGTATTTAGGACTTGAAACCTGGGATCCGGTCAGGGCAATGATTCTTGAGGCATCGTATCTGCCTTCTGAAAACAATTTTCCAATGATCAGGACATCCTGGGGATTTACATACCATACCACTTCGCCTTTATTGACCGGGTCAATATGATGTATCTGGACACCTACGTTTCCGGCTGGGTGTGGGCCTGAAAATTTATTTATGATAACTCCTTTGGAATTCCTGAAAATCGATGTCGCTTCTTTGGACCCATTAATATTCAAATGTGTATTCCCATTTGTTAATTTAATGATTGCATTCAAGCCTGTTTGGAAGGTTTCCTGATTTTCTCCCTGCATGATAAAATCAATATCAGGCGCAAGCGGATTGGTGTCAAATGCGGATATAAAGATTGATTTTGGTATATCAGTAGGGTTGGCAATAATTCCAAAGGGGCGCTGGCGTATCAATGGCCATAGTCCGCTATTTAATAATGCTTCAATAATACCATCCCTGCTTAGTTCATCGGGATTTGACTTTCCCAGGTCCAGGTATCTTATTTTTTTATCGGCAAGGATTTTAATTTCAAGTAGTTTACGCTTTTCAGCCCTTATTACTTCGATGACTTCCCCACTAACAGGTGAACTAAATTTGATGGATTCGTTGTTCTTGTCAAAAAAAAGGACACTTCCTGCTAAAACTTCATCACCGGCTTGAACTAATAATTTGGGGTTTATACCCGGAAAGTCGTTTGGTCTTATTGCAAATATTTCAGGAAAAGGGAGGTCTGATAAAAATTTATTGGCTTCTCCGGCAAGCTGGATATTTAAGCCATTCTTAATTTTAATACATTCCGACATACAGAAAAATTTAATACGAACAGTAAGTAAATTGAATCTAATTGGTCTCCTGCTTATTGTAATGGGCTTACCGAATCTTTAAAAATAGGGATCTGTCAATTTTTAGTCATTTTGCAATATACATTATATTTAATAATTAAAAAATTTCTGATTGTTAAAATTAATTTTGTTAAAAAAATATACTATTTTTATTCTAGCCCAAGCCGAATACTTTTCAAGATTTACAAAATCGCCCGATCCGACATCTTAAATAATCTCAGGAGCTAATATAAGAGAGCGATTAAATTGCATTTAGAATATCACCTTTTTACAGGATTTTTCATTCAAAAAACAATTTTTATGGGAGCAGTAAGCAAAATTTTAGAAAGGAAAGGGAATTTAATTTTTTCCATTTCTCCGGAGACGAGTGTATTCAGGGCACTTGAAATTATGGTTGAGAAAAACGTAAGTGCCCTTTTGGTCACCGAAGCCGATAAACTGGTTGGTATATTTTCAGAAAAGGATTATGCACGAAAAGTTATACTAAAAGGTAAGGCATCCAAACAGACCAAAATCAGAGAGATAATGTCGGAAAATGTAATTTTCGTTGCACCCGAGAACTCCATCGATCATTGTATGCAGTTAATGACAACAAAATTCATACGGCACTTGCCTGTTGTTTCAAACGATAAGTTAATTGGTATTATTTCAATCGGAGATGTGGTAAGGCATGTCATTGAAGAACAAAAGTTCATCATTGAAAACATGGAACAATACATAGCCGGTCAATAGCATTGTTCTCAAAACTGCATTGAATACTATTTTTTGGGTTATGCAATTGAACGTTTAGATGATAATCTTGCTTTTCTGATTCGCTTTTTCCTCTTTTTGTTTAGAGCATTCAGGAAAATAAATCCGGATACACCAGCCAATACAGAGGCTACCAGTATTGAAAACTTGGCTTCAATATCAAAATCCGGATCATTGAAGGAAAGCAGGGCAATAAAAATGGACATCGTAAATCCAATACCGGCAAGAAGTCCTAAACCGAAAATATGCTTCCAGTTTGATCTTGAAGGTAATGAGGCAATACCTGATTTGACCGCTATCCACGAGAAAAAGGTTACTCCTAAAGGTTTACCCAATACTAACCCAAAGATAATGCCTAAGCCCAGCGGACTGGTAAGGCCGTCAAGCATTTTACTTTCGAATCGGATATTGGTATTGGCAAGTGCAAAGATAGGCATGATCAGAAAATTTACGGGTCTGACGATCATGTGCTCCAAGTGTTCAAGTGGTGAAGTTCTTTTTATTGGATTTGAAGGAATAGTCAATGCAAGCAAAACTCCGGCAATTGTGGCATGAATACCTGAATGGTGTATAAAGTACCAAAGAAACAATCCTGGAATAATATAGAAGAACAACCTTTTTACTCCCAGATAATTCATGCTTATTAATAATGCTAAAATACCTGCAGAATATAATAATTGCTCCCAATGCAATTCGCTGGTATAGAAAATTGCAATAACCAGAATAGCTCCAAGATCATCAACAATAGCTAATGCAGCCAGAAATACTTTTAAGGAAGCAGGCACCCGTTTACCCAGCAGTGATAAAACTCCAAGTGCAAATGCGATATCGGTTGCCATGGGGATACCCCAGCCTGAAATGGTTTCAAGGTTTGAATTGAATATAAAATAGATTCCGGCAGGCAGAAACATTCCACCTAATGCTGCAAAAATGGGCATTGCAGCCTTGCGTGGAGAAGATAATTCACCTTCAATGATCTCACGTTTAATTTCCAGACCAATAAGTAAAAAGAATATAGCCATAAGGCCATCATTTATCCATTGAGCTAAGGAGTATTCTAAGTCCAGATTGGCACTACTATATCCAAATTTTAATGAAAGCAAGTCTGCAAAATCTTCACCAAGCGGGGAGTTGGCAATTGATAATGAAACGAAAACAGAGAAAATAAGAATGATACCACCTATTTGTTCAGAACGAAAAAAGTCGCGAAATGGTTTTAAGTTTATTGCTTGAGCCATGCAGGCGAAAATACTAAAAAATTTCAGGGTCTATGTCTAAATAAGGTAAGAAAAGGCCAGTTGGATATATTCCAGGCCATTTTATTAATATGAAAATCTTAGCTATTCAATTACAAAAATTGATCCAAGTCCCCTTTTCCCTGTCTTATAATTTCAAATTCACCTTCACTGCAATCTACAATCGTGGAGGGTTCATTATCTCCATATCCTCCATCTATGACCAGATCAACAATATCTTCGTATTTTTCATGGATTAGTTCCGGATCCGTTGAATATTCCATGATCTCATCATCATCATGTATTGAAGTAGAGATAATTGGATTACCTAGCATTTTTACAATGGATCTTGCTATAGTATTGTCAGGGACTCTGATACCAACGGTCTTTTTGTTTGAACTTAATAATTTAGGGACATTTTTGTTCGCGTTAAAGATAAAAGTGAATGGTCCGGGGAGTGCTTTTTTGATTACCCTGTAGGTTTCGTTGTCAATTTGTCTGGTGAAGTCTGAAATATGGCTTAAATCATAGCAGATGAATGAGAAATTTGCCTTTTCAGGTTTAATACCCCTGATTTTACATATTTTTTCAATTGCTTTTGAATTGCTTATATCACAGCCCATACCGTACACGGTATCAGTTGGATAAATAATTATTCCGCCTTTTGTCAGGACGTCGACCACCTGCTGGATCACTTTTTCATTGGGATTTTCAGGATAGATCTTTATCAGCATATCTAAAAATACAGATTATTACCCATTAAACACCAGTATATATGGGTTCTAAACCCAACCGGACTGAACAAAGAGCCTAAAACTCTGCATTCTTAGGTGTTCTTGGGAAAGGAATAACATCCCTGATGTTGGTCATCCCTGTTACGAAAAGTACCAATCGTTCGAATCCTAAGCCGAATCCGGCATGCGGCGCAGTACCAAAACGACGGGTATCAAGGTACCAGGACATTTCCTCTGAAGGTATGTGCATTTCTTCCATTCTCTTTTCCAGTTTCTCAAGACGTTCTTCACGTTGTGAGCCACCCACAATCTCCCCAATGCCCGGGAAAAGGATATCCATAGCTCTGACAGTAGTTCTTCCCTCTGCATCCGGTTCATTCAGCCTCATGTAAAAGGATTTGATATCTGCCGGATAATCAGTTAAGATCACCGGCTTTTTAAAGTGTTTTTCTACAAGGAAACGTTCATGTTCCGACTGCAGATCAGCACCCCAGCTATCGATCAGATATTTGAATTGCTTCTTTTGATTCGGTTTTGAGTTCCTGAGAATTTGTATTGCTTCGGCATAGGTGATTCGTTCAAAATTATTTTCAAGGCAGAACTTCAGCTTGGAAAGCAGGTCGAGTTCTGAGCGGTCTGCCTGGGGCTTAAGTTTTTCTTCTTCTGACAGTCTGCTGTTCAGGAACTCCAATTCATCAGCACAATTTTCTAATGCATAAGAAATGACATATTTAAGCAATTCCTCAGCCAGATCCATGTTATCATTCAGGTCATAGAAAGCCATTTCAGGCTCTATCATCCAGAATTCTGCCAAGTGACGTGTTGTATTTGAATTTTCAGCTCTGAACGTCGGGCCAAAAGTATAGATATCTCCAAAAGCCATAGCCGCGAGTTCACCTTCCAATTGTCCGGAAACTGTTAAGTTTGTTGCTTTACCAAAGAAATCTTCCTTATAATTTACTGTGCCGTCATCGTTGCGCGGAATATGATCAGGATCAATTGTAGAAACCCTGAACATTTCACCGGCACCTTCTGCATCCGAAGCAGTAATGATAGGTGTATGCAGGTACAAAAAGCCCTTATCATTAAAAAATTTATGAACGGCATAAGCCAGTGCATGACGAACCTTGAATACTGCATTGAAAGTATTGGTACGGAAACGCAAATGGGCGATTTCCCTTAAAAACTCAAGACTATGTTTCTTAGGCTGCAATGGAAATTTCTCAGCATCGCTGTCACCTAATATTTCGAGGGTATTTACCTTGATCTCAATGCGTTGTCCCTTACCCAGAGATTCAACAATTTCACCAGTCAGTGAAACCGCAGCACCTGTTGTCAGTCTTTTTAACAGACTTTCATCGAATGAATTAAAATCTACTACAGCTTGTATATTCTTGATCGTTGATCCATCATTGATAGCAATGAACTGGTTGTTTCTGAATGTTTTAACCCAGCCCATTACAGTTGCCTCTTGTCCGAAATCAGTACTGTTTAGTAAATCTTTAATTTTTATTCGCTTAGCCATGTTTTTTTAATGAATTGCAAAAATACAAATCGTTCTGTTAACCACAAGCCAATGAATGCAGCCAAATAAGGAATGTTGTTTATTGACATGCCGCCAGATCTTTGGCGACTTCAGCCTGATCGTAATGACCCTGCTTGTTTCCGAACGAGTTGGTGATATAAACGATTATCTGGGCAATATCAATATCAGCCAGTGTGTTGTTTGCGGGCATTTGACCCTGATAGGCAACATTATTAATTGTAATCTGTTCACTTTGGCCATTCCTGATGATGCAGGCAAGCTTTTTCTTATTTGCAATCAGATAGGTACTATCTGTAAGCGGGGGGTAAAGTGTGCCTAATCCCTTTCCGTCAGAGCCATGACAATTTTGGCAATTCTTTTCATATAGTCCCTTGCCGTTTACATAATAGCGCTTGTAGGTAATACTGTCTTCATTCTGACATGACTGCATAATTATAGCCATGCTGAATAAAAAAATAAAGCTATAGATTAAGCTATTTCTCATTAGCAGCTTCTTCTCTGAGCAATTTATCCATGTCTTCCATCAATTGTTTTACCTGGTCTGCTTTTGTTCCGTCGTAAGCACCACGTAACTGTTTTTTAGTATCAACCAGAATAAACCAACCCTGATGTACGAGGCCCTGGGGGTCAGAACTATCTTCAAATGCAGAAACTAAATAGTTTTTAGCTGCGATGTTGAATATTGAATCCCGGCTTCCATGAACAAATTCCCATTGATTTCCTTCTACACCAAGTTTGGTAGCATAGGTTTTTAAACGGGAGGGTAAATCGTATTTGATATCGATCGAATGGGAGAGGAGTTTAACTTTAGGGTTGTCTTTGAATTTCTTGTAGACATCAAGCATATTCCGGTGCATAATCGGACATATTGTATTACAGGATGTGAAAAAGAAATCTGCAACATAAATCTTCCCATCAAAATCTTTATCACTTACCAATATGCTATCCTGATTATAATAACTGAAAGGTGAGATCGTTTGGTAAATTGTATCAACTACAGTTTTGCCATCAACGGTTCTCTCTACCGGCTCCCGGTTTCCTAAAATGGGAAGTTTAGTATCCGACTTATTTGTACAGGATTGAATTACCAGGATGCTAAGGGCTAAATACAAGAGCTTTTTCATATTGCAAATATACTTTGTTTAGCGGGTAGAAAGCCCAAAAAAGGAAAATTAGTCCTGATTAGTACAATAAAATTTAAGAGTATGATTCGTTTTTCTTTTGATTTTTTATCTGATTTTATACTGCAAGGTCATGCATGATTTGCTCTATTTTTTCATCAAGCTGCTTGTCCTTAATAGCAAATTCATTAATGTCAGGAAGGGCGGTTTTTACACTGCAATAAAATTTGATTTTAGGTTCTGTGCCGGATGGTCTTGCTGACACGATGCATCCATCGGCAGTGATGAATTGTAGTACATCAGATTTTGGTAAATCCAGTTTTTTAGAGCTTCCGCTGATCAGATCTGTTTCTTTTCCCAGCTCATAATCTTTGAGGCAAACTACTTTTGATCCACCAAGGCTCAAAGGAGTATTGAACCGGAATCGTTCCATCATGGATTTTATTTCTTCGGCACCTGTTTTACCCTTTTTAGTAATTGAAACCAGCCTTTCCTTATAAAAACCATAGGTTTGGTACATTTTAAGCATTGCCTGGTAAAGGCTGCTGCCCTGATCCTTGTAATAGGCCGCCATTTCTGCAATAAAGGCACAGGAAATAACTGCATCTTTATCCCTGACAAGTTCACCAACCAGATAACCATAACTTTCCTCACCACCGGCGATGAATGTTTTCTTTCCCTGGAGTTCTGTTATTAAAGCCCCGATCCATTTGAAGCCGGTCAGTGTTTCATAGAAACTTACATTCTTTGATGCTGCGATATCTCCGATCAGTTTGGTTGTAACAATAGTAGACACAATGTATTCGTTTCCGGTGAGTTTTCCCTTTTGTTCCCAGGCACTTAATAAATAGTTGATCAGCAGGCTTCCTGTTTGATTGCCATTTAGTAAAATAAACTCTCCATCCTCATTCTTTACAGCAATTCCTACGCGATCGGCATCCGGGTCGGTTGCAAGTACAAGATCAGCATCAATTTCTACAGCTTTGGAAATTGCCAGAGATAAGGCTTCCTTTTCCTCCGGATTTGGATAAATCACAGTAGGGAAATTTCCATCCGGTACTGCCTGCTCTTCAACAATAGTTACATTTGTAAATCCGAACCGTTTTAATGCAGCTGGAACCAGGGTTATACCGGTACCATGAATAGGGGAAAAGACGATTTTGAGGTCATGCTGCCTTTTAATAGCCTCCGGAGAAACAGAAAGTTCGGTGATCTTTTTTAAATATAATTCATCGATCTCCTCCGAGATATACTCAATATTTTTGTCAATCCTACCAAATTTAACTTCCTTAATATCGCTTATAGCTGAAACTTCATTCA
>NZ_DASWXT010000058.1:0-9269 GCF_036405355.1 Daejeonella sp. | reverse complement strand
AGACAGGTACTCCAGCTTGTTCTTTCGTTGGGTATTGCGGGAAGCAAATGCAGAGATCTATGGGGAATACGGACATCAGGGTAAACATAGTATAACTGCATTTTTAAGAGAACCCGACAGGTCAGCGGCCTATTTGCTTGGTCTGAGGAAAATTATGCCATTGAATAAACGTCCGGGTGAATATTTTCAGTTTTCATTGGAATTTACCGAGTTACAGCAAACTTCTGTTCCTGAAAAGGGTGGCTGGTATACAAGTTCTGTTGTCAGGCAGGGGTACACCCATATGGGTCAGGTATTGGGTGCTGGGATTGGACCGGGCAGTAATCTTCAGTCGCTGGATGTTAGCTGGTTTAAGGGCTTGAAAAGAATAGGACTTCAGCTTGAACGGTACCTTCACAATAATGATTTCTATTATCAGATGTACATAGATCCACCTGATTTCAGGAAACATTACGTGGACATGAGCGCTGCGCTTTCGGCCGACTGGGATTATAAAAATCTGTTATTTAGTGCTAAAGGGGCTATGATACGTTCACTTAATTATCAATATGTGCTTTATAATCGTCCACCTGAATATTTTGTTACGGGGTGGGATAGGATTAATTATCAGGTTAAACTGGGGGTGATGTATAGATTTTAGGTAATTGAGAGGGGAGAGTTGAGAGTGGGAAGACTTACGAAATCACATAGGCGAGCGGAATTTGATTTCGTCTTCACATCCTACTGAGCAAATGGTCCGTCATTTCGATGAGCGGATTGGATTGTTAAATGGATAGAAAGTATCACCGCGAAGAGAAATCTCAAAGTTAAAAGCAGCCCCGCATCAACAGATTTCTCCACATCGCAAATTCCTGGCTTGAGAAGAAAATACTGTTGATGTGTTCGAAATGACGGAAAGTACGAACACGTCATTTCGAGGAGCGGACAAAATTATTGTAATTAGAAGTATTATCAACGCGAAGAGAAATCTGTTGATTAAAGCTGTGTCAGTCAGCATGAGATTTCTCAGTCGTACCTCCTTCGAAATGACGGATTCTATCGCGAAGAGAAATCTCAAGGTCAACAACACAGTCTCCCATCTACAGATTTCTCCACACCGCAAATTCCAGCCTTGAGAATAAAATGCTGCCGCTGTGTTCGAAATGACGGATCTCTAACTGATAGCTAGTGCCCTGATAGCTATCGGGGCTCAATCCCCTTCCAATATATCATTGCAGAAATCAGAATCAGTATTTCGCAAGTAATAGTGGCCATTGCCGCACCCTTTGCGCCATAAACCGGGATAAGAAAGAAATTCATTGCAACATTCAATACAATCATGATCAGGTTCAGGTAAACCAAAAATACAACCTTGTTTTTAGCCACCAGGCTATTACTGATCGGGCCGTAAATGAAAACAATGGCAAGATACCAGACCAGTATTTTAAACACGGGTATGGAGGCATCGTATTTATCCGAAAAAAACAATTGAAAGATCAGGTCAGACCCCAGGTATAGAGATGTGCTGAGAATTACCCCGATTCCTCCAAGATAATACAAAGCAAGGTTTTGAATGCTTTTGAACTTATCTTTTTCTTCAGAATGTTTCGCCAGTTTTGGGAATATTGCGGTCATAAATGCACCTGAAATGAACATAAAGGGGTAGATAAACCTGGTTGCTCCTGAATAATAGCCAACTTCTGTACTCCCAATCATTTTCTCAAGCATTATGATATCTATTTTGTTGTAGATCACATTTGCAGCCATCAGAATTGTAAATAAAATGCCGTGCCGGATAAATCCAATACTTTCTGCTATGGCTGGTTTAAAGTTTAAAATACGCTTAAATTCCCCTTGCCTTCGGATATATAGGAAAAGGATCAGCAGAACAATCGCGTTAATAAAGCCTAAATAAATAAAGTACGAAAATGACGCCTTCAAATAGATTCCGAGCAGGATAAAGAAGATCCTTATAAGACTAAGGCTTACATCTTTATAAAAAATCAGATCCTTTCTACCTGATGCAACCAATATAGCCAACATGGGTGCGAAATATGCGCTGATTACAACACTCAGGCCGAATACAAAAAGATAATAAAAGTCCTGTATCGAATTTGTGGGATAGCTGATGCACAGAATAAGAGTCAGCATCAATCCGCTGATCAGCAACTGGGCTGATTGTGCTCTGGCGTATATTTTATCTACTGATCCCGGATTTTGGCTGCTTTCCTTAATGATATGTTGTGTAAATCCGCCATCCGAGAAAAAGGCAAAAATAGAGATGAATTCAATAATATAGGTATATTTCCCATATTCTGAAACCGGAAGAAAGCGCATTAAAAATATCATCCCGATAAAACTCAGGATCTGGACAATAATGCTGCCGCCCAAATATGTAGCTGAATCTTTCAGTAATTGTTTACGCATCTTCCTTCAGTTTATCTGACAGTTGTTTAACAATACCGGGCCAGGTAAAATTGGCTCTTGAGAATTTAAGGGTATCCTCAAATCGTTTGGAAGTCAAAAAGCCTTCTGTTATGCACTCCTGGATTGCTAATGAGAACTCCCGGGCATCCGTTTTGACTACCTTGCCGAACTCGCCATTATTTGTAATATGCAGTGAACTTGAAACGGAGGTACTGATAATGTAATTCCCGAAATAAAGAGCCTCAGGGAAAGTAATAGGAAACCCTTCAAAACGAGATGTTAAACAAAATATTTTAGCCCGGTTATACCATTCAAAAAGCTCTTTCCGGTCTGTGATATTACCGGTAAACAGGATGCTTTCTGTTAAATGAGGATTGATTTCGAAATAGCTGTCTATGTAGGTTTGAAATAACTCTTCAACAGGGCCCAGAATATAGACTTTCCAACTGTTTAATTCTACTGCTTTTAATGCTTCCAGAAATAGTTCTGTGTTTTTTTGAAGGGTTCCTATTCTACCCACTGTGATAATGATATTCTCTTTTTCTTCCCAGGATCTTAATTTAATTTCTTCGTCCAGATAGAGATTATCCACTCCGTTAGGGATGCAAATTAATTTTTCCTCTAATTCGGGGTAAACTTTTTGTAGATATGCTTTGGCTTCTTCAGTTTCAACAGAAAAAACATCCGTTAATTTAAACATCCATTTTGTTATACCTTTCAAAAGGTAGTTTTTGATCGAATAGTTAGAGTACAGAAAAGCATTATAATTTTTAAAAAAAAGAATATCCATATCCAGTTTTATATAAGTTTTTCCTTTTGGATTCAGGATTTTATAAAGAAGAAGATAGAGTAAATGATCTTTTTTGAAATGGAACAGGTTTAAGACATCGATTGACTTTGAGAATGACCACAGGTAAGACAATATTCCCAGTTCAAAGTAGAATACTCTACCCTTATCCGGGATAAAAGTTAGTTTCAACCCTTTAACTTCTTTGTTCAGGTAGGGATATTCTTTATTATTCCTGTAGCTGATTAATTGAGCATCATAGCCTTCTGTTTTGTACATGAAGTATGGGAGCTGTCCAACATCCTTAACCAGGTGAAAGTTCTGTGTATCTGTAAATATGGTAACAAATGTGGGTTTTTGTTTCATGAAGGATGGCAGATATGCATTTTTTTTAATACCTGTCTTTCGGTTGGTTTTAAAATTAATGATTTAAAGGTTTGTATTTTGTCTGAACTAAGATTTTTTTGATTAGTATGATTGTAATGATTCAAAATAATCAAGTAAATCACCTGAATCTTGGTTTAGACAGGCCTGCACTCAATGTCCTTATTTAAGGATTGGGAGGTCCCCGCCTGCGCGGGAATGACAATCCGATGGGTGAAATAGGGAGATTCCGGCCTTCGCCGGAATCGGAGTGGTATCATTATAGGTGCTTTTTGGTGCAAGCGATTCTGACGAATTCTGAATCTCCCCAATACTAAAAAAATGCATGTCAGCGAAAGCCGCAACCTCACTTTGCGTATCCTATAATTTTGATAAAACAGGCATTATTCTGTCTGAACTTTGATTTTTATGATTGGACTGATTAGCTTGATTGTAATGATTCAAAATAATCAAGTAAATCACCTGAATCATGGTTTAGACAACAGCTCGTCTGTACGAATAGGCTCAGCGCTTAAACTGTACAAAAACGATTTAATGTTGTACAAAAAATCAAATTTTATAATCACAGGAAAGAAACTCTGCGGAAAGGTGAGAGGTTCCAAAATCGGGCTAAAGCCCATGTAATTTTCCTCATAACTTGTTGAATGTTGGGCTGAAGCCCGCCCGGATGAACTCCGTTCGGACTGGCCCGAAAATGAGCAAACTTATTAGCTCCAGATAAAGCTGGAGCCTATTGACGATCGTACTAGTGTGGTATCTTAAACCGTAAAAAAGCGGTTTAAGTTGTACAGGGAAATCAATTTTGGTAATCGTTGGAAACTCTCCAGATAGAGAGGAATCGGTACCCCCATTTGCTTAACCTAGAATACTATCGGGTTGCTCATTCCCAAATTTGCTCATTCTCTTGGTCTGCAACAGCTAATTAATTTCTTAATTTAGAAGGCTTAATGCCTGTACCACATACCGGCTTATTTCGCAAGAATGATTAAAACTGAACACAGAAATTCTGATTATCCTGCAATATCTGTTGCCATGGCCACATATAATGGCGGCAAATATCTTACAGAACAGCTGGATTCGATACTTTCTCAAACCCTCAGGCCTGCTGAGATCATTGTATGTGATGACCAATCTACCGATAATACAGCTGAAATTCTTGAAGATTACCATAGTAAGGGTCTTCTGAATTATTATATTAACGACCAAAGACTCGGCTTTATCGGCAACTTTAAGAGAGCGGTTTCTCTTTGTAATCCCGGAAATTACATCGCATTATCTGACCAGGATGATATCTGGCTTCCGTCTAAATTAAGTCTGGCGGCCAAATACCTGGAAAATATCGACGAAACTGATATTCCTGCTATAGTTTATTCAGATCTTATACTGGTTGATCAGGATAAAAATCTGATTAATCCCTCCTTCAGAAGTGAATTGGGGCAAGGGGGGTACATTTATTGTCTTGAGACCTTGTTTTTTGGATGTTTTGTCAATGGATGTACTATGTTGATGAACCCGGCAATGCGTTCTTATTTTTCGACTATACCTGATCAGGGAGCCTTAAATCATGATACCTGGATATCGATGATAGCTTATACTTTTGGAAAGGCAGACATTGTGCCTGAGCCGCAGGTATATTACCGCAGTCATGGGAATAATGCGACAGAAGTTGGAGATTTCAAGCGGAAAGGAAGGTTAAAAAGGCTCCTTTCCGAAATTATTCATTCCTTTAAAAAGAATGATTTGTTTGAAGATCAGATCAGTTTTGCTTCTGAATTCTATAATGCCTTTCATGATAAGTTAAACCCTGAACAAGAAGCCTTATTCATCCGATTCATAAATCTAAAAGGCAAATCCTGGTTGCACAAGAAAATTGCATTAAGAATGTTTTTTAGGGGGAAGTGGAGGTAATTAGCAAATTAGTATAATTTGTCGATTAGACGATTTGTCTATTTGTCGATGAAGATTCGTGAATGAGCAAAATTATCCGTCATTTCGACGAGCGAAGGGCATTGTTCTGTTTGAGAATCGCATTAACGCGAGGAGAAATCTGTGGCTAAGAGTCTGTGACTTTGATTATGAGATTTCTCAGTCGTGCCTCCTTCGAAATGACGGACACACCGACCCCGTCATTTCGACGAGCGAAGGGGATTGTTCTGTTTATAAATATTATTAACGCGAGGAGAAATCTGTTATTGAGATTCCGTGGCTTTGATCATGAGATTTCTCAGTCGTGCCTCCTTCGAAATGACAGACACAGCGACCCCGTCATTTCGACGAGCGAAGGGCATTGTTCTATTTGAGAATCGCATTAACGCGAGGAGAAATCTGTTGCATAGAGTCATTGGGTTTGATCATGAGATTTCTCAGTCGTGCCTCCTTCGAAATGACGGGCGAACGTTCAACTCTCAACCCGATAGCTATCGGGTCTCCACTTTTTTCCTGCTAAGCAGCAAATACAGTGCTCCTGCAATTCCCGTAATTAATCCACCGTAAATAATAGAAACCAGGTAACCTGTGCGATTCTTTTTAAGCGGTAATTCAGGTTCATCAACAACCTGAAAGGTTGGTGTTTCCTGGATTAGCATTGTTCTGCTGATCTCCAGATTTTTTACGATCTCAGCATAAATTGTTTGCAGAACCAGTTTATCTCTTTGTTTTAGCTCAAGCCCAACATTTGCGGTAGGGTATGCGGGATTTACATCAAGCATCACACTGTTTGCCTCTGATGCTGAATAAGTTTTCTTGTTCAGGAGCAATCCAATGCTATCTGCCCTTGCCTGAAGCCTGTTTACATTATTACGCTGTCTTTTGGTTTTGGTATCAATGTAAAAGCGTGTTGCCTGGTCTATGAGCCGGGTAGTAAATGCCTGCGCCAATGCTTCATTATGCATGGTAACAGTAGCCTCAAAAAAGCTTAATTTTTTATCCGGCTTTCCTACTGCAAGTTCTTTATCACTTATTCGTTTGATGATTATTTGTAACAAACTATCCTGTAGCCGGGTATAATTTCCGGAATTTAATAGGAACCGAATAGGCTTTCCATCATTATATTTTTTACCCCATGTTTCACTCAACTTAGAGGTTCTTGCATATTCATCTGCAATTGAAACTGTATTTGAATCACCAAAAGGGGTTAATAGTGTGTTTTTGATCATTTTCTGACTGCGCAATAATTGCTGTACATTGTCGCCAGCCAGAACTCCACCTGTTCCGGATAAACCACCCAAATCAAATCCTAATTGTCCTGCCAGGCCAGAAAGAAGGGATCCTCCACCAGCTTTTGATTCTTCAACGACAAAAGTCAACCTGGATGTGTAAGTTATTGGTTTTAGCCATGCATAGACGATCCCAAAGATTGCACCGATAATCCCAAAGGCAATGAGCGTCCCTTTTTTATTCCATAAATAAAGGACATTCTCCCATTGGCTTTCAATAGTCTGTCTAAACGAGAATTCCGGTTCAAAAGGATAATTGTCCTGCTTCATATTATCTCGTTAAAATTGCGATCAGGCCAATGAGGGCTGTAACGGCAGATGTAATTCCTGAAATTTCTGCAAATCCTAACCTGAACCTGCTGTCGGGATTCTTCTTTGGAACAGTAATGGTGCTTCCAGGCTTTACCGAAGGGTAGTTCCTGAAAAACAGGAAGTTGCGCACAGGTTTATTTAGACCATTTGGATATTGTACATAGGCACCTTTTATACGCGCATCTTCAAGAACACCTCCTGCAGAATTGATATAATACTTAAATCTTCTGCCCTGATAGCTGATATATTGAGGATTGCTTACCGCACCCGAAACCTGAACAAAAGAAATTATACGGGGGATATAAATGCTGTCTCCAGGAAGTAGAATCATACTCTTTCTGCTTATCGGATCTATTGTGCTTTGTGTGAGGTCGAGGTCAACCCTGATTCTGTTCCGGTAAATCTGGGCACTTTCCAATGATCCGTATGGGCTTAGTCCGCCAGCTCTTTGAATAAAGTCGAGGGCGGTTTCATCTCTTTTCTGAACCGCATATTCGCCGGGAAATAAGACTTCTCCATTCACAGAAATATTTCCCAGTGGTCTGAAATTAACAAGCCTTGGCACATTAATGTAATCGAGTGGCTGCAGTTCGATATCCTGAGAGCTTTGTCCGGCATTATCCAGATTAACAGTAAAGGTTTCCACTAATTGGTTAGCGACACTGTCGGACTTATTTTTAATAATTCTTGAAATTTCAATATTATGACCGGCAGCCTGCTCATTTAAACCACCCGACATTGCGATCACATCAGTGAGTTTCAGACCTTTTCGGTAAAGAAAGTTGCCCGGGTTTTTAACATTGCCATTAATGGTAATATACTGGTCGGTAATAAATTCTGAGCGGTTCTGAATCATAACAGAGTCTTCCTTTAGCAGGGGAATATCTGATTTGCCATTAATAATGGTTTTAGGATCAAATGATATAAACTCTTTTTCCAGATTAGGGAGAGTACGTTTAATATAAGCACGTTCTAAATAGGCTTCGGGTTTCAAACCGTCAGCTTTCTTCAGAAGCTGTGAAAGACTTAGTCCTGAACTTAACTCATAAACTCCCGGACGGTTCACTGCCCCTTCCAGGATAACCCGGTTCGCATATTTGTTTTGGATGGAACCAATTTCAACTTTGTCGCCATTACGAGGAACAAAATTGCTGAACAGACTTGCCGGGACATCCTTTACTTCCCGTTCCAGTTCGGTGATCTGATCGATTTTTGCAACCGAACGATACGCAATATCAGTATATCCGCCTGCATACCTGATCAGGTCATCCAGTTGTTCCTCTGACTTCAGTTCATATATCGCAGGTCTTTTAACTTCCCCATAAATACTTACCCTTTTTCGGTAAACCGGGAAATTAATTACATCCTGGTCTTCAAGCCGGATATTCCCATCCATCAGGCCTTGCTGCAGGAAAGTGTAAAAATCGACTGTTTTATAAATTTTATTGTTGCGAATAAGTTCAATGCCTCGTAATGAACCATTCAAAGAAGGGCCACCTGAAAGATATAAGGCATTGAACAGGGTCGAAAGAGATGAAATGGTGTAAGATCCTGGTGTCTGTACCTCCCCAACCAAAGTAACCTTTATGGTTCGGGTACTTCCCAGATTAATGTTTAAAAAGCTTTGGCCACTATTTAGTGCAGGATAGGCTTTGGCCATTTTATTCCTTATAAGGCTTGTGGCTTGTTCTATTGTGAAACCATTCACATAAACTATTCCTGCATAGGGAATTTGAAGATTTCCCTCCGGACTTATTTTCGAACGAACACTGCTTTCGTTTAGACCGGTTAGAAGTATAATGAGCTCATCACCAGGGCCCAGAACATAGCCTTTTGGAGTTGCGATATTAAAATCAGGGTCAAATTTAATTGAAGTCTGATTAAAGAATTCGGTTCCGTAAATGCTTAACTCAGAATTATTGAATGGTTTCACGGCTTCAATTGAAACAGGCTTTTTGACAAGATTTATGGTGTCTCTACTGAAATCAATATCGTCTTTCTTATTTATCTCTGATATTTTAGTGCCACTCTTGTTCAATCCGAGCAGGCTGATTCTTTGTTTGAAAAGGTTAACCTCTATTGGATCCATACCTTTCTGCTCCATCAATTTATAAGCGTCCTGTTCAGCAAGACCCAAATCCTGTATTTTCTTCCATGCTTCGGAT
>NZ_DASWXT010000057.1:0-33420 GCF_036405355.1 Daejeonella sp. | reverse complement strand
ATCTGTCTATATCTATGAGTGTTCCTTGTCTGTATGTTTGGGCTTGTTTAGTTATTGCTGTAAAAATCATAAAACCGTTTTCTGCAAGTTGATTGTAACAGTCTTGGATTAGTTTTTTTCTTTCGTCTTTGCCCAACAAATAAATTAATCCATAACAAAAAATTCCATCATATTGGTTGTCGTCAAAAGGCATTTCTGTTACAGAACCCTGATAAATGGTCAAGCCTTGTCCAAAATGCTTATTGGCTAATTCAATAGCGGTTGCAGAAATTTCAATACCTGTAACTGTCATTCCATTCTCTACAAATATTTGAGCATTTCGTCCATAACCAATTCCTGGAATAAGTACATTTCTCACGCCTTTCTCTATGAAAAAGTTCTTCGTCAAAATAGTTGATTTAGCAGGTTCTAAACCCCACATTTCTTGTTTCTCATTAAATGCTTGTTCCCAAAACTCTGCCATAGATTCTGTAGTTAATTACAAATTTTATCTTCTAAAATTTCAGTTTGAAAACCTAAGCCAATAACTATTTTCATTATGGCTTTTGTATTTACATCAATTCCTTCAATTCGTAAAATTGTGTGTCCGCAAGGAAAAGCCAATTCCGTTTCGCTTAGGTCATAATTAATTCTCAAATCAGGATGTTTTTTCTGAAGATTGTTCAAGACCTTTTCAGCTTGAATTTTATTTGAAATATCAGTAATAAAGACTTCTATCATTTTTAAAAGGTTTCTTCAACTAATTTACCATTTACCACCGCACCAGTTAAATTGCCCGAATACACTGCATTAGCAACTGAGCGTAACATATTTGTATTGTCGCCACAGGCAAAAACACCACTAATATTTGTTTCTTGAAATGGACTTACTTTGATATAGCCATGTTCTGTTAGTTCACAACCTAATGAAACAGGTATTTCTGAATGTTGCGTAAATGGCAATGAAGCATAAAGTGCATCAAAACTTTTTTTAGTGCCATCAGAGAAAATTACTTGTTTGATATTCACGTCTTTATGTTCTATTTCTGCAATATGGTTTTCTATGATTTCAATGTTATGCTTTTTGAGTTTGGCTATTTGTTCTTCGTTAAAATCTGCCGTACTATTTGTTAGTAAAGTAACATTTTCAGAAAGATTATTTACCAAAGATGCCAAATGAAATCCCCTTTCACCATCTGCAAAAATGCCTGTTGCTTTTTTACGAAATTCATAACCATGACAGTACGGACAATGTATAACCGAAATACCCCAACATTCTGAAAAACCTTTTATATCAGGCATAAAATCTTTGATTCCTGTCGCGAAAATCAATTTTTTGGCTGTGAATATCTCGTTTGTATTTGTTGTTATTTCAAATCCATTTGCCGTTTTTACTCCCTTAATTGCCCTGGCTTGATAAAATTTTATGGTCTTGTATTTTTCTACTTGATGCTTGGCTATGGTAGAAATTTCTTTGGGCGTTTTTCCATCTTGGGTTAGGAAATTGTGGGAATGTGGTGTTTGAATGTTACAAGGCTTACCTGCATCGATGATTAAAACTTTTCGCATTGACCGTCCTAATGCCATTCCCGCAGAAAGTCCGGCATAACTACCACCAATTATGATTACTTCAAATTTTTTCTTGTCTGTCATACTGTTATATTTTGCAAATGCTGGGAAAGGAAATGGTAAAGCAAATGCTATTAGAGCAAGCCCACCTTGTTTTAGAATTTCTCTTCTTTTCATTTATTATGCTTCTGACAAAAGTAAAACATTTTTTTATTAATGCAACTAAGTCGCATTAAGTTATTGTAATTATGTCGCATTAAGCAATGTTTATTAACTTTGTACTATGATGAAACGAAGGAATACTGCAACACAAGAAGCTGTATTGTCTGTATTGACAAGTAAAAGAAAGGCGATGAGTCAAGATGCTATTGTCAAGCAAATGAATATAGAAGCTGATAAAGCAACTATTTACAGAATTTTAAATCGTTTTTGTGAAGATGAAATTGTCCATAAAATTGTAGCTGATGACGGTAAACAATACTTTGCTGTCTGTGTAAAATGTGATGAAAAGCAAATTCCGAAGCATCATTTTCACTTTCGTTGTACAAAGTGTGAAACCATTGAATGTCTGCCAACAGAAATTGAATTTTCAGTTCCTGAAAAGTACAAAGTCAAACAGATGAATTGTGTCTTAGTTGGTATTTGTAAAGATTGTTCTTAATTGGGCAGCCAAAATTGCCGGATACGTTTTGCGGCTTGAAGCTTTAGCGTTTAGCTGCACTTCGCCCGGCCTTTAGCACTAAAGTAGTTAGAAAGCAGGTAGTTTCAAATAGCACTGACCGCTATAGCTTCAAGCCGTTGTTAGGTGCTGCTGTTTTGCATTACAGATCGAATGTCACAATAAGCGGTTTATGGTCGCTATGTTGAGTCCAGTCTGCGTAATTTCCTATTTCTACGTTTATTAGTTTATCGATCAAATCAGTTGAAGCAAAGCAATAGTCAATGTGATAAGGTTTGTTTTCATGTCGGTACATAAATAGGGTCGGATGCTTTTCTTTTCCTTGTGTTTGGTCGTGAAATTTATGGTAGGTGCTAAAAATTTTCTTAGCAGCTAGTTTCTCAACAACTGTCGAGTGATTTCCCTCTCGCGATACTCTGTCCCAAATTGTATTGCTATTGAAGTCGCCAATTAGTATTGTTCGTTTATCTGAAAGAAGTTGATCATAATAATGGATTGCCTTCCAGACTTGCGTTACATAGTGGCCCTCCTTGTCCTGCGGATTATTTGCCCAGATTGCAAACAAAGTAAAATCTAGTTGTCCTCCCTTTACCGACAATGGCAAGATATTTTTTATGCCCGGATTGTGAATTTCGAGTAGCTTGAATTTGTAGTCACCATAAGAGAACACCCCAAGGCCTTTGTTCGGGTTTGAGCCATACCAGAAAATGTCGGTAGGAAGTAGTGTCCCTTTATTAAATTTTAACTTGTCAGGATGTTCGCACTCTGGAATAATAAGGATGTCGGGTTTTTGTGCTAGAATAAAATCGGCCTTTTTTCGGAAGGCCATGTTACAATTCCAGGTTATTATTTTCATTTTCTGGATCGTTCGACTTGCAGTGTCTTTCGTTTACAGTTGCACCTATCTTGCATATAAGGATGATAAATTTACCGCAAGTCCACCAAATTCGGGTGTATTGTGGCATGTTTCTCATCCTTTATTAAAACTCCTAAAACTCAACCCACCTCCTTCATCACTTCCTTAAAACTCCCGGCAATTTCCTGTGCGGTCATTCTGTTCATGGAGATGTTTACTTTTAAGTTAAAGCCGGTTGAATCGGGGGCAGAAAGGCGGATATTCCGCTTGGCAAGCGCATCCGAAAAACGTTTCTTATCGATGTTTTTAAGGTCGAGATGCACTATGTGTGAACCATTATTGTATTTAACAATTTTGCAGCGCTCGTCTTTTTGAATCTCTGTAAAAAGATACTCTGCTTTTTGCCAGGCACTTTTATATTCCTCAATCCATGAATCAACATAATGCAAAGCTACTGCGGCAAAAGGCCAGACTGCCGGAATTCCGGCACCAAACATTCGGCGTTCATGGAAAAGATCGTGGGTAAATTCTTTTGAACCTGCTAAAACCGCTCCGCTGGCTGCATTGAAGCATTTACAGATAGAGGTGAAGGAGGTATCGAACATGGCTCCGTATGTTGCGGGATCAATTCCGGTATGTGCCGCCTGTACAAAAAGTCTGGCCCCATCTAAATGGGTTTTAATATCATTTGCTTTGGCGTAATTTGTAATAGCTTTCATGTTTTCGAAAGCAAACAAGGTATCCTGTTGCCTGCGCACCGGACTCTCGATACATATTACCCCAACTTTTAAGGCAACCCTTCCTTTTGCTGTTTTACCGACTACCTCTTCAATTTCAGCCAGAGTCATTTCGGTGGTATTCAGTCCGAGAGGAATGAGGTTTAATGCACTCAGGGTTTGGCAGCCGTCACCGGTATCCTGATAGATATGGCTCTGTTCCTGTAAGATTACTCTGCGATTGTTGCCCGCCAGGCGTCGCAATGCCATATGGTTTGCCAGGGTACCTGTAGGCATGAAAACCGATGATTCTTTACCCATCAATTTGGCAAATCTGTTTTCGAGTTCCTCTACCACTCCACCGTTTGAATAGAAGTCGGTTTTGATCTTTCCCTCATCGGCAAGTTTCATCAATAACTCGCCATACTCTTTCGGACTCAATGGCACGCCATCATTTACGAAATCGACAGTTTTGCCTGCAAGCGCTGCTGTTTTCTGTGGAATTTCTCCGCCATATACATCAGACTGTACGGCAGTTGCGGCAATGATACTGCCTAATTTTACAAAATCTCTTCTGTGCATCGGATTGTTTTTATTTTAAAGTACTCATTTATACTGCTTACAAGTTATGATTCCTGTTGGAAAGCTTATACTACCGCTCAAACTTTTTATTTGCTCTTTTTAATGTGAATATTGATTCATCTATCTCTATCCCCTGATCTTTCAGGTTTATAAAGTCCTGCCAGTACAATTAAACACACAGTAAGCATTGAAACAGTTAGTGTGATGAGCAAAGTTGAAATAATGCTTTCGATAAAGGGATCTCCTTCTTTTCCCCCGGCGATTGGCATATATTTACCTGCACCGGTCATAGCGGAAATTAAAACAGCCAAAAAATTTGCAAATGTACCATAAAGGGCCAGCCAGAATCCGAGATAGATCCATCTCTCTGCTAAATTCAATTTGTTCCAGATCAAACCTAACACACATAGAAATATGCCATTCATTACTCCTTCAAGATGGGTGCTTACACCCATTCTGGGATTTGCCATCATCGGGATAAACAGGCCGCTTACCAATCCCAAAAAGAACAGCAGAATTCCCAAAAAGATAAGTTTGTCTGCCTGCTGTTTTCTAACCGCCGGATTTTCCATCTTGATAGGCTTTTAGAGTTTATAAAACATTTTTATGCCTTCAGGAGAGCTTCAATATCAAATTTTTTCATCTTCAGGAAGGCCTGCATGACTTTAGGTCCCTTTTCGGGATCAGACATTAGTTTGCCAAGAATGGCAGGTACAATTTGCCAGGAAACACCAAATTTATCTTCCAGCCAGCCACACATACTTTCACGTCCGCCTTCAGTCAGCCTCTCCCAGTAATAATCAATTTCTTTTTGTGATTCGCATTCCACAACAAACGAAACTCCTTCATTGAATGTATAATCATGGACACCGGGGCCATCCATTGCAATCATGTTTTGATGGTGCAGTTTAAATTCAGAATATAATACCTTTCCGGCATTTTCACTTTCTTCCGGATAATGCATCAGCAATTCTGTTGAGGAATGTTCAAAAATGGAGGTATAGAAGTTAATCGCCTCCTCTGCCATTCCGAAATGATTACTTGTAAATAACATGCAAGGTCTTATTTTTTGCTTGACCAGGGCTTTAGTAATCAAGGAGAACTGCCAGCTTAATCCATATCTGTCCTGAAGCCAGCCGTATCGTTCACTCCAGTCATATTTATCGATTGGGAATAATGCTTTACCTCCATCCATCAGTTTTTCCCAGAGGCTGTTAATTTCTTCCAGGGATTCACAAAGCACAAAAACCGAAATGGATGGATTGATCTTAAATTTTGGACCTCCATTCAAGCCCATAAATTTATTTCCATTTAACTCGAAGGTAACCACAATGGGGGTATCCTCAATTATCCGGGAGTTTTTAAACAGTGAACAATACAGATTTGCTGCTTCTTTCGCCTGACCATCGAACCATAAACAGGGATGAATCTGATTTACCATAATTCATTGAACTTATTGCATCTTAAATATGCAAATAAGCCTCGAAAATTCCTAATAAACACATAATGAACTGTTTAGAATAATTTCTCCAGGCTTTTATCTTTAAGCTTTCTGCTTTTAGCTTTGTCACACTTCCTTCCAATAAGAATCCTCCACCGAAGCCCAAAACTTAGCCTTTGGTTCCAGATCAAGATAAGGGTAAGTAACCTTTGAGAGGAAAAGACCCTGAGGATGTGCGGGCAATATTTTTGATGGAATATTTTTGGAGATGAGATGGCTTTCAAATTCATCCACACTCAGGTTACCATCGCCGATTTCAATTAGTTTTCGAGCTATAATGCGGATCATCCTGCCGAGAAATCGGTTGGATGAAATGCGGAAACGCATTCTGTCGCCACTGCTGTTTGTGTACAAATTGGCCGCAGAAACATGACAAATTGTATGTTCGTTTTTATCTGGTGATTTGCAGAATGCACGGTAATCATCGTATTGCGGAAGCAGGGCTACTGCTTTTTTCATTTGCTCGAGATCGAAACTTTGCCTGAGGTAAAGTGAACTGCTTTCGCTCAGAAATGGATCTTTATAGGTATGAATAAAAAAATCATAAACCCGTTGAATGGCATCAAAGCGGGCATGCGGCTGAGCTTCCATTGGGATAATATCAAAGAGAGCAATATCATCCGGAAGGATGCGGTTGAGACGAAAAAACAGATCGAAGTTCCAGCTCTTTTCTATATCCATGTGGAAGAAGTACTGGCTGGCATGAACTCCTGCATCGGTGCGGCCACAGCCATGAATAGTGATGTTTTGTTTAAAGATCCGGCTGAGACTGTTTTCCAGAACTTCCTGAACACTCAGCTTATCGGGTTGCCTCTGCCAGCCGAAGTAATTGGTGCCCTTATAGCCGATATGAACAAAATATCTCAATTGTAATGCTTTTTTCCGCTAAGCTAGTAAATGGAATTTAATGGCCGGCAAACGCGTATTGTTTAAATTATTAGTAATTTTGTGATTCATGCATGACCGGCATCCTCCTAAAAGATTGAATGCCGGATAATTTAAAAGAAAATGAAGACTATCGTTATAATTGGAGGAATAATCCTTGCAGGTGCAACTGTTATTGCCGTCATGATGGATCAGCGAAATGAAGCAGCGAAACCTGCCATTTCAACTCAGGGTATTCCACCCATGCCGGCTCAGGACGGGGGTGAAAATCCGAGAATTAATCCTGCTCACGGTCAGCCGGGGCATCGTTGTGATCTTGCAGTGGGAGCTCCTCTGGTTAATACGGATGGAACACCGGTTCCGGCTGCTAGTCCTCAGAATATTCAGGCAACACCCGCTATGCCGGCACCTGTACCGGCCGGTTTAAAGGTAAACCCGCCACATGGTCAGCCTGGACACAGGTGTGATTTACAGGTGGGGGCGCCATTGTAGTGCGGGTCAAGCCCCAAGTGACAACCAAGCGATGCCCGTTGTGGCGCGCTTATATTTTGATTTCCTCTCTTTGAGTGCCTAATCACTTGTCATGTATGCGGATCAGGTTTACACTGATTCGGTACAATATGCCAGATATGATTCCAGGCTTTGTAATTGAACGATGCCAAGCGGCAAAGAGCCGCAGCGCAGGCTGCATCTGTTTCGCGAATTGCGAATCAAATAATTTATGCTTAACTTTCTGTTATGAAAGAGCATAAGGGCATGCGCCCCCAGGATATAGTATTACTCTTGAAACTAATCATTGATTCTGATCAGGAGATTAAGATCAAAGATTTGTCTTCAAAACTGTTCATCTCTGCCTCAGAGGTTAGCGAATCTTTAAATCGTTCGGCAATCGCCGGACTGCTGAATCCGCAGGATAGATCAGTAAACAGAGAAGCTTTTCTGAAGTTTCTGGAGTTTGGACTTCCCTATGTTTTCCCGGCACAGCTTGGTCCGGTCATGCAGGGAATGTATACTGCCCACTCCGAATCTTCCCTTTATTTGAGTTTTTCATCAGAAGAAAAGCTGGTTTGGGCTGATGATCAGGGTAAGGAACGGGGACAAAGCATCTTGCCGCTTTATCCTTCAGTTGTAAAGGCAGTCAGGAAAGATAGAATACTGTATAAATTGTTAGCCCTTTGTGATATTATCCGAATAGGAAATGTATCTGACAAAAATAAAGCGGTCTGGCAATTAAGAGAGATCTTCCAGTCAAAAATATAGGCTTATGTATTCCCTTTTTACCCCTGAGCTTCGCTTTTTTAAATTTAAGAACTGATATTTGCATGAAGCAATTTTACCAATGAATAAGCAGGTCACTGAGCAGCCCCAAAGCCTGGCTCTAAAAGACAAAAGTCCCATTTCCGGAAAGACCGTTTATCCGATTCTTATTGCGATCAGTATTTCCCATTTATTGAATGATGCTTTACAGTCCATTATACCTGCAATCTACCCTGTAGTAAAAGATACCTTCAGCCTGAGCTTTGCTCAGGTGGGCCTAATTACCTTAACCTTTCAGTTATCAGCTTCAATTCTTCAGCCTTTTGTTGGTTTGTATACTGACCGCAAGCCTCAACCTTATTCACTTGCAATCGGGATGGGATTCACGCTTGTCGGGCTAATATTTTTATCCCGCGCGCCAAGTTTTGATATCCTGATTCTGTCGGTTGCAATGGTAGGTATTGGCTCCTCTATCTTTCATCCGGAGGCTTCCCGGATGGCTCATATGGCTTCCGGTGGCCGGCGTGGAATGGCTCAGTCTATCTTTCAGCTGGGGGGTAATTTTGGCAGTTCTATTGGTCCGCTGCTCGCCGCTTTGATTATTGTTCCTTATGGTCAGTCAAATATTATCTGGTTCTCTGCACTTGCGCTGCTGGCTATTATTTTATTGATCAATATAGGTGCCTGGTATAAACGCAAGATCAGGATCAAAGCAAAGCGACCGGGAAAAGAAACCTCTCATTCACAGGTGCTTCCCAAAAAGACGATAATTTTTTCTGTACTGATCCTTCTGGTGCTGATCTTTTCGAAGTATATCTACCTCACCAGTATGACTACATACTATACTTTTTATGTGATTCATAAATTTGGGGTATCTGTTCAGGACTCTCAGGTATATTTATTTATTTTTCTTTTTTCAATTGCTGCAGGAACGATCATTGGTGGGCCCTTGGGCGATAAATTCGGTAGAAAGTACGTGATCTGGGGCTCAATTCTGGGTGTTGCTCCTTTTTCTCTTTTGCTTCCGCATGCCAATCTTTTCTGGACTGTGATTCTTACCATACCGATTGGAGTCATCCTTGCTTCAGCATTTTCTGCAATCCTGGTCTATGCCCATGAGCTTTTTCCGGGAAAGGTTGGGATGGTTTCTGGACTCTTCTTTGGATTTGCTTTTGGAATGGCCGGCATTGGATCTGCTGTTCTGGGTGGAATTGCCGACCGGACAAGTATAGAGTATGTTTATCAGATCTGTGCGTTTATGCCTCTGGTCGGTTTAATTACTGCATTCCTGCCGAATATTAAAACTAAAGCATAAGTTTCAGCTGAGTGCTGAAGCAAGATTAAAACTTATAAAAAAGCGGGTTCCTTTACCAGGCACACTCTCGAACCTGATTTTTCCGTTTTGAAGTTCTGTAAATTCTTTGCAAAGTGACAAACCCAAGCCCACTCCTTTTTCATTTTGAGTGCCAAAGGTAGATTTAACTCCCAATGAAAAGAGATCTTTTTGCATCTCGTATGGAATTCCTCTGCCAGTATCACTAATTGTAATCAGACAGCTCTTACCTTCAATCTTTGCCTCAATTCCAATCTGCCCACCTGCGTCGGTGAATTTTACTGCATTATTTACCAGATTTCTGACCACTAGCTGCAGCATATCCCTGTCGGCTAAAACCATGATTGATTTATTGATATTTTCCTCAAGCTTTATTTTCTTTTCAATGGCAATAGATTGCTGTGCTTTGATGGCCGGTAAAATCGATTCTTTAAGATTTACCGGCAAGAGATTGACAGTTACACCTTCCATTTGGGTTTTGCTCCATAATAGCAAATTGCTGAGCATTTGTTGGGTATTTTTAGTTTCGTTCAGGAGGCTAGCTTCAATCGATTGCCTGTCAATTTCATTAGAATTTAGTTCCGAAAGGATTTCCAGATAATTCTGAATGGAACCAAGCGGTGCTCTCAGGTCATGGGCAAGAATGGACAAGAGTTTGTTCTTTGTTTCATTAGATAATTTTAATTCTTCAGCCTTTTCCTCAGCTGCAAGCTTCTCCAAATGATAACTTTTTCGAATGTAGTTTGTTGCTACAAATATAAGTACAGCAGTTAGCAGATAAGTTGAGGCCGTGTCAGCATGCTGCAATAAGAGATTTGGGTAGCGGTTTTCAATCAGGGAAGGATTATGATAAGATAAAAAGAGCAAAGCCATTACTTCCGTGATGTTTAAAACCAGCCAAAAAAGATATTGCTCCTTTGGAACAACCACTGTCATCAGAAAAATACAAAGCAGAAATAACATCAAGCCCGGTCCGTTAATACCGGAGTTATAATAAAAATTTACCACAAAAAGTACATTGGCCGCTATTCCCAACAGAATAATACTGATTTTTAACTTTTTGTGTACACGGGAAAGGTAATACAAGAATAAACCTACAACCTGCAGTAACCCCATTAGAACAGCCAGTTCGTACAATCCGTAGGAAATATTGAAAGGAAGGCTTATCGTCAGAATAAAAAATGAAATGATGCAAATGGTATGAAAAATTCGAGCCTCTAGCGGGAAATCCTCTTTAGGGCCAATGATCTTGATCAAATATTCCTTTATTCTATTTGTTCTCAAAACAAGTATTTTAATCAATTATATTTTGTAAAGCAATTCTAATCAATTTCCTGATTACCAAGCGATAATATTTTTTATAATTCCCTCAATCTATATTAAAAATGTCTGAGTCTGGAGCATTTAATCCTAGCCTAATTTTTTATTAAATAATATACACCTAACATCTGGTTCTTTTTTACTGATTACATTCGATTTTATATACGTGATTTTATTAAAAATTAAGTTTAAATTTATTTAAATGAATAATAACAGAAGAGATTTCATCAGAAATTCAGGATTGGTAAGTCTTGGCTTTCTGGGCTTGAGCCAGTTTGCTGCCAATGCGGCAGCTTTAGGGTTTATTGAAGAAAGTAATTTTCTTCGTAATTATGGCCCACTTGCACACCGGCAGGGAGATATTTTAAGTTTGCCCAAAGGTTTTACGGCAAAAGTGATATCCCGTAAGGGGGATTTGATGAACGATGGGTTTTCTGTCCCGGGTGCATTTGATGGAATGGGTGTATTTAAGTGGAAAAATAATAAAACCATCCTGATCAGAAATCACGAACTCTCACCCGGGGCAATTGCAAACGGGCCATTTGGGAAGAATAATGAACTGTTGAATAAAGTCGATCGGAAAGATATTTATGATTTTGGTAAGGCTGAGAGTTTGTGTTATGGCGGGACCAGCACTATGGTTTACGATGAAAAACTACAGAAAGTAGAGCTCGAATATTTGAGTCTTATCGGAACAGTTAGAAATTGTGCTGGAGGCATTACTCCATGGAATTCCTGGATTACCTGTGAGGAAAGCACGCTGGTGAAAGGCGGTGAAAAAGGAAACCTTGAACAGGATCATGGCTATAATTTCGAAATTTTTGCCTCAGATAAGGTTGGCTTAACTGCACCCATTCCAATCAAACCAATGGGCCGTTTTGTACATGAGGCGGTCGCAGTTCATCCGACTCAAGGAATAGTTTACCAAACAGAGGATAGTGGTGATAGTCTGTTTTATCGCTACCTGCCAAATAAGTTTGGGGAATTGCATAAGGGCGGTAAACTTCAATGTCTGGTAATTAATGAGTGGGCTAGTGCTGATACCAGGAATTGGGAGAAATTGGATACTGATAAGTTTCCTCAAAATAAAAGCTTTGATGTTCATTGGATTGATCTGGATAATGTAGAAGCACCCGATGATGATCTTCGATTAAGAGGTTATAAGGAAGGTGCAGCCCGCTTTGCCCGCGGAGAGGGAATCTGGTACGGAAAGAATGAACTATTCTTTGCATGCACCAATGGAGGACATAAAAGCTACGGACAAATTTTTAAATACATTCCAAGTAAGTACGAAGGTCAGAATCGGGAACGTGAATCACCCGGAAAATTGGAGTTGTTCCTTGAATCAAATGATATAGATACATTTCAAAGTTGCGATAACCTCACCATTGCTCCATGGGGTGATGTAATTATTTGCGAGGATAAATCAGATGCAAGAATTATTGGAATTACTCCTCAGGGAAAGACTTATGTGATCGCAAAAAATGTAGGCTATCCAAAATCAGAATTTGCAGGTCCGGTCTTCTCACCTTCAGGTAAGACTTTATTTGTCAATATTCAGTCCCCGGGACTAACACTGGCCATCACCGGCCCCTGGAACAGCTAAGGGAATTGTTTTAAATAACAAAAGCTCCGGCAAATATTGCCGGAGCTTTTGTGTTTAAAGGCTTGAGTGTTTATTTACCTTTTATCCAAAGCGAAATATCATTGATCAGAACCTGACTAACATTTGCCGGTGTGCGGTACTGGGCACCGGTTCCTTTTTCCTTTTGTGAAGATAAGAGGTGGTTTAGATCCGGATAAAGCTTAAATGAAGCATTTTTATTTGCAGCCAGTGTGGTTCGCCAGATATTAAAATCCTGTACAGAAACCTGAAAATCATGCGCTCCCTGAAGGATAAGTATGCGGTTTTTAATTCTTTTTGATGTGGCCAGCTGATCATAATTATTTAAATCAATCCAGTATGATGCCGGTGCACCTAGTATAATCGAATCAGGAGCAATGTCGCCCAGTTTAAGAAGTCTTGACCGGTCTATTTCATTGGATGATTCAAGGAATTGCTGCTTACCTGCGGCCGTGGTATCACCGGAAGCTTTGTATATAAAAATATTCTGTTCTGCAATCAGATCAGATAGTTTTCTTGCCGGAGCAGCTGCCAGGATAATCCCATTCAATGATGGGGCAAGAGTGGCAATTCTTGGTGCCAGCATACCTCCAAGGCTATGCCCTAAAAGATAAATCTGGCTTTTGTTTACACCCGGAAGAGTACCTGCCAGGGTAATTGCACTCAATGCGTCGTCAATTGTTTCTTCTTTAACAGTAAATGCTTTATTAAAAGATCTAGGGTAAACCATGCTGCGTTTTACATAACGGATACTCCCGATCCCTTTGGCTGCCAACCCTGCCGCCAGATCTTTGAAAGGTTTATTGGGTCCAACAGTTTCGTCCATATCTGAGGGACCTGAACCATGAACCATGATTACAAGGGGAAAGCTGGCCGAGTTTTTCGGACTGGTAAATATGCCTGCCATCTGACCTTCTTCAAATTTTATGCTGATTTCTTTCTCAGAATAAAGTGTAGTATCTGCATAAGCCGGAGCCGCATATTCAGCTTCAGTTGCCACAGGTGTGACAAAGAATCCCAGCAGTTTTTCTGATTTATTAAACACGAAAGTGAAGGTTTGAGATCCTTTTGAGAATCCGCAAGTCAGAGTAACCTCAAAATAATCACCCTTAACAGAGTTCTTGGCACCATCTACCGATTCATAGGTTCCCAGGCTGTTTCCCAATCTGAGCCAGAAAAGCTTTAATTCATCAGCCGTAATTTGTCCCTTAACACTTTCATCAAAAAAGCCGTGTGCCTCTTCAAAATTACCCTTATCCATTGTGTCGAAAAACGAATCGGCACGGTTGATCAGATTGACAATACTTTGGGCAAAAGTGATCTGACTTATAAATAACAGTACAAACAGGATCTTAAATGATTTCATTAATAATTAAATTTCTAATTCAGGCTTGAAAGATAATAAAATTAAGGTTTAAAGGTCATAGAATAAAATTCAGTGTGGCTTTCAATCGACATCTGAAACTAAATTTTATTTTTTTTTTCATCCGGCATAGGGGTAAAACTTCTTTTACCTGTCTCATTCCAAATATTAAAGAAATGAACATAAAAATGAACAACTATCCGGGATGCGCAAAAATCATTTTTGCCTTACCCATTTTAGCGATGAGCTTTTTTGCCAGTGCACAAAAAGTGCATATTGGTAAAGTCAATGTAGGATTAGCCTACCCGATAAGTACCAATGGAACACATGCCGCTGCAGATACCAATTATTTCTCTTTGAATTTGATTGCGGGTGTTTCTGCTGCAGAAAGAGGCTTTTCATTTGCCGGAATATCTTCAGTTGTAAAGAACGATGTCAGGGGGATGATGTTTGCCGGTTTTTCCAATCACGTAAGTAAAGGGGTTGAAGGAATGATGTTTGCCGGCTTTATGAATAGTTATGCCGAAGCTAAGGGAATGCAATTTGCCGGTTTCAGCAATATTTCTAAAGGCAAGGTTTCAGGCGCCCAATTCTCCGGCTTCTTAAGTAAAGCCACAGATATTCAGGGGGCTCAGTTAGCAGGTTTTGCAAATGTAGCAAGAGATGTAACCGGTCCGCAGTTTGCCGGCTTCAGTAATGTTTCACGTAAAATAGTGGGATCCCAATTTTCTGGTTTTATTAATACAGCAGAGGATGTAAAAGGCTCTCAGTTTGCCGGTTTCATTAATGTCGCCAGAAAGGTAAGCGGAGTGCAGGCATCGGGTTTTATCAATGTTGCCGACAGCAGTGATTATCCTCTGGGAATAATCAATATTATCAGGAATGGAGAGAAAGCCATTGGAATAAGTATTGATGAAAATGAGACCGGTTTGCTTTCATTTCGCTCCGGCGGGAAAGTGTTGTACGGAATCATTGCTGCAGGCTATAATTTTCACAACAAGGAAGAGGTATACGCTTTTGAGGCAGGATTAGGCGCCCATTTTTTAAATACTTCGGTCTTCAGAATGAATGCTGAAATAACTACCCAAACTCTCGAAAGTTTCAAATCAGGTGAATATTTCAAATCCTCTGCCCGCTTAATGCCATCCTTAAGACCTGTTCCGGGATTGGAGCTATTCGGCGGACCAGTATTCAATTATGTGAATACCAATACCAGCGAAGGCCGGGCGATTACAGATAAATATATCCGCACCTGGGAAAATCGATGGGGTAATAATTTTGAGGGGATCTACATTGGATTCAATGCCGGAATCAATCTCTTATTTTAAACTAATCTATCAAAAACAACACATAAACACCTAAATAACAGAACTATAACAATTAAAAAATAAACATCATGAGAACTACTTTATTTATTGCAATTATCAGTTTATTCTTTTTTTCATGCACCAAAGACAGATTGGTTGCGGATGGAAATATCATTACTGAAGTACGTAATCCAGGTACATTTACAGGGGTACACAGCAGCGGTGCTAACCCGATCAAAATTACCTATGGAAATGAATATAAAGTTGAGATCAGAGGTTCAGGAAACCTGATTCCGAGATATAAAACTAATATTCACAATGGAACACTAAACCTGGGCTATGAATTTGTGAGTGTCCGAAAAGACGATATCGAGGTTTTTGTCACTATGCCCGCAATTAATCATGCTTCAATGAGTGGCAGCGGGAAGCTGGATATCAATGGTAATTTCCCGGCACAAAATCTGTTTCGTTTAACGATCAGTGGGTCATCAAATACCAATGTGAATGATGCTTTTAATGCAGATGAAGTGAATGTAAATATTTCAGGTTCAGGAGATGCAAATCTGGAGAAAATACTAAGTAACAAGGGAGATGTAAGGATTAGCGGCAGCGGTGATGTAAGGCTTAGCGTACAGAATATACTTAAGGCCAGGATCAGTGGCAGCGGAAAAATCTATTATACCGGAAACGCGGCTGTAGATTCTGAAATCAGTGGCAGCGGTACTGTTGTTAAATTTTAAGAGCCCGGTGATTCGGTTGGTGGTATCTGTTAGTGACAACGACAACCACAGGGATTAAGGGATTACCTTTCCGCCTGGTTATTAGATCAGGCGGAGGTTAAATGTAACAATTCGGAGTATTTGAAAGTCTAAAAGGCAAAACCAGAGCGGAGCCAGTAACTTGGAACAAATACTCACAGGGAACGAAACCACCGGATTGTCTTACGATGATGCTGCTTTTGAACAATTGTTTAAAGCACATTTCAAGGCTTTGCATGCCTATGCCAGCATGATGCTGCATCAGGATAGTCATGCCGAGGAAATTGTTCAGGGTATGTTTTTGAGACTTTGGGAAAAACGCGGAAACCTGGATGTTCAGACATCCGTAAAGGCCTATCTTTACAAATGTGTTCACAATGATTGCCTGAACTATATAAACCATAAGAAAATACAATTGAAGTATCAGGAGCATGCTGTTTTTACGATGAACGGACAAGCCGGAAAAACCTCAGATAAGATTGAGCTGGATGAGTTGCAGTTGCGCTTAAGAGAAGCACTGAGTGAGCTTCCGGAGCAATGCCGTACCATATTTCAGATGAGCCGTTTCGAGGAACTGAAATACAGGGAAATTGCCGACCAGCTTGGTCTTTCAGTTAAAACCATTGAAAACCAGATGGGAAAAGCATTAAAAATACTTCGCATTAAGTTAGTTGACTTTTTGCCTTCATTGATACTATTGTTTCACAGCGATTTTTTTAATTCCTGAACAGGATGAGTGACGATCTGTTAATAAAATATCTGCTTAGAGAAACAAGTCCGGAAGAGGATATTGAGTTGAGCCGCTGGCTTGCTGAAGATCCAGAAAACCGGAATGAATTTGCACGGTTTGAACTGATCTGGAACGAAAGTAAAAAGCTCGGGCAGAAAAGTACGGTCGATCCGGAGGCGGCCTGGGTGAGATTTAAGGAACAAATCCCTGATGCCGGTCCGAAAGCTGTAATCAGGCCGATTTCCAACAGATTAGGCTGGCTCCGCATTGCTGCTGTATTATTTATTATTGCCGGGGCATGGTCTTTCTATCTGATTCTTGGCCAGAATGGATACGATACGATATCCTCTGGTCAAATGGTTCGTACAGAAGTTTTACCGGATGGATCTAAGGTTACCCTGAATAAGAATGCTGTACTTTCTTATAAAAAGGATTTTAAAGGAAATATGCGTAACGTGAAGCTGGAGCAGGGTGAGGTTTTCTTTGATGTAAGTCCGGATAAAGCCAAACCATTTATTATAGATGCAGATCAGGTGGGCATCCGTGTACTGGGCACATCATTCAATGTCAAAAAGAATAGCGACCTGACTGAGGTGATTGTTGAAAGTGGATTGGTCAGGGTTAGTTTGAAAGATCAGCAGATCGAATTAAAAAAAGGTGAAAAAGTGCTGATTAAAAGTACCGATGCAACATTGCATAAAGAACTCAGCACTGATCAGTTATATAATTATTACCGCACAAATATTTTTGTGGCTGATAATACACCGTTGTGGCGCATGGTTGAGATTCTGAATGAGGCATATGGGGCTAAAATCGAAATCACCGACCCTAAATTGAGGAATTTGACTCTTAATACTACATTTAAGGATGAATCACTCGATACCATCCTCCATATTATTTCGGAAACCCTTAGAATTAAGGTTCATAAAGAGGGTGAAAAGATTATTTTAAAATAGTGAAGGACGATGAAGCTGAAGAGTTTGTTAATCTTGCTTTTTGTATGCTCTGGCTTGTCTTTAAAGGCACAGCATTCTTCTGATATACCCAAATTATACCGTAGAATTTCTATAAATGCCGATAAACAAGCACTTGCAGAAGTTTTGAACGAAATAAGCAGGAAGGGAAATTTTATTTTTTCATACAGTGGTACTGTTTTTAATCCGGATAGCCTGGTAACATTGAATGCTAAAAATGAAACTGTTCGGGATATTCTTGACAGGATTTTTCTGAGCATGGCAGATTATCGGGAGAGTGGTAATTATGTAATTCTTCGTTCTACGATCAGGAGATTTTCAATAAATCCGGAGCTAATTAAAACAGATCAGCGGCATTACCTGATCAGTGGTTATGTAATTGATGAAAAAACAGGAAAAAAAGTTCCTGATGCCAGTGTTTATGAAAAGCGCCTTCTGGAATCTACCCTGAGTGATAAGGATGGATATTTCAGGATGCGGATCAGGGGCAGCCATCAATCGGTTATTCTAACCCTGAGTAAGGAGTCTTACCGCGACACCAGTATGATGTTTCTCTCCACCGTAACGATTAAACCTGAGGGATACACTTATGAGGACGAGGAATATATGTCCTACGCCTCAAATATTGTCGAGAAACTTGGAATCGGAAGATTCCTGGTCTCTGCAAAACAACAGATCCAGAGTTTGAATATTTCTGGCTTTCTGACCAGCAGTCCCTATCAGGCCTCTCTGCTTCCGGGTCTTAGTTCACATGGTATGTTCAGTTCTCAGGTTGTAAATAAAGCTTCGCTGAATCTGTTGGGTGGTTATACTGCCGGGGTTGACGGGGCAGAAGTGGCGGGGCTCTTTAATATCAGCAAAAATAATGTCCAATATGTTCAGCTTGCCGGACTTGCGAATCTGGTGGGAGGGTCAGTTCGGGGCTTTCAGGCAGGTGGCCTGGTTAATTCAGTTCTGGATAGTCTGGTTGGCTTTCAGGCTGCTGGCATAGTCAATGATGTACGAAGCGGTACAGAGGGCTGGCAGACCGCAGGAATATTCAATCATGTGAGGCGCGATTTAAACGGATTGCAGGTTGCAGGAATTGGAAATCTGGTTTCGGGTAATACACGAGGAGTTCAAACCGCAGGTATCGGAAATGTGGCCGCAAAAGAAATGAAAGGCATACAGATCGGAGGGATTTTCAACTATGCGAAAGAGATGAAGGGATTACAGATCGGTCTGGTTAATGTTGCAGATACTTCATCAGGTTTTAGCATTGGGCTGATCAATTGGGTGAATAAGGGATATCATAAATTGAGCTTATCATCCACAGATGTTTTTGGCACCCAGTTAGCGGTAAAGACCGGTACAGCTAAGTTTTATACAATGCTGATCATGTCAGGGAGTTACGGAGTTAACGATCGGGTTTACTCGGCCGGTTACGGTATAGGTCATGAATTTATTTTAAGCAAAAGGCTTTCAGCTTCTGCAGAACTGTCATCTCAGGGGCTTTATTTGGGCAATTGGGATTATCCCAACATCCTGAACAAGGGGCAGTTAAATATGCAATTTAAACTGGCCAAAGGCCTGAACTTATTTGCCGGGCCTTCCTATTCCTTATATTACTCCGACCCCGCGAGTATAAGCTCAGAAGGTTACCGGGAACGGGTCGCACCCAAATCAGCGAAGGTTTATTCAACCAAAACAAAGGGCTGGCTTGGCTGGTCAGCAGGCATTAACCTGTTCTAAAACGCTAATTAACCAATTAGCTCAGTATTTTTTATATTTACGACAATTCCCTATGAATCGAATCGATCGTATTTCTGCCATACTTATACAGCTTCAATCAAGAAGGGTGGTTAAGGCTCAGGATATTGCGGATCGTTTTCAGATAAGCTTAAGAACAGTTTACCGTGATATCCGGACATTGGAACAAGGGGGAATCCCGCTGATTGGTGAGGCCGGCATCGGTTACTCCCTTGTAGATGGATTTCGTCTGCCTCCGGTTATGTTTACACCCGAAGAGGCTATTGCCTTTCTTACTGCAGAAAAATTGGTTGCAAAACTGACCGATGGCCCCAACAGCAGGAACTACAGTTCTGCGATGTTTAAAATCAGGGCAGTACTAAATCTATCAGAGAAAGAATTGCTTGAAAGTATTGACGACCGGATTGAAGTTTTGAGAAGGCCCGGAGATGCTCCAATACAACCCGATTTGCATCTGCTTCAGCCAATTTTGAAAAGTGTGGATCAGGGAAAGGTAATACGTATCAAATATCATTCTAATTATAAACAGGAGAGTACCGAACGCCTGGTTGAGCCAATGGGAATTTTCTTTTCAGATAATTACTGGCATCTCATTGGCTGGTGCCGGATGCGGAATGATTACCGTGATTTCAGACTTGACCGGATAGTATCAATCAATGAAACTGATACCCTATTTGAAAAGTCGCACCCGGCTTTGAAAGAATACCTGCAGAGCAGAAAGGCTGAAGAGAACAAAAATCTGGAGCTTATTGTGATCAGCCTACCCCAGTCCAAAGCGTATTGGCTTGATAATCAGAAATATTACTATGGTTTTGTTTCCCAGAGGGTTTTTGATGATCAGCTGGAAATGACCTTCTTATGCTCTTCTACAGAAAATTTTGCCCGATGGTTTATGATGTTTGGCGGCTCTGCAACAATAATTGAATCAGAATCATTAAAGAATCATGTAAAACGGATGATCGGGGCTATCTCAAAAAGTTTATAATACTGCTGACATAGGGCTGTCATTTGGCTGGGTTTTATTTGTATTTAAATAAACAGATAAAATCATGAATTTGATCAAAAACTTCCTCAAAGAGCTCGAAAGTGAAGCTCAAATCACAAAGAAAATGCTTTCAAGGATACCGGATGATAAATTCGGCTGGAAGCCACATGTAAAGAGCATGGATATTAAAACCCTTGCAACCCATATTGCCGAACTTCCGGGTTGGGTAGGAATGACTTTAAATACCGATGGCCTTGATTTCGCAATCCATCCATATTCACCCCCTGATGTCAGTAAAACATCAGCATTGCTCGAACTCCTGGAAACTTCGCTTGAAGATGCCAGAACCAACCTGGCAAAGGCCGAAGATAAAGACCTGATACCCGATTGGACGCTTAGAACAGGGGATATGATTCATGTGGTGTCATCAAAGGAGGATATGATACGCATGACTTTAAGTCAGATTATTCACCATCGTGCACAATTAGGAGTATATCTCAGATTACTGAATATCCCAATTCCAGGAAGTTATGGCCCAAGTGCTGATGAGGCAAATTAGACTGAGATTAGTATGATAAGAGGTTCCCGCTTTCACAGGAGCCGATTTTATAGGATGACATGCGTTGTTGGGGGTTAGGAGATTCCCTTTGTTGATCCGCCCTAATAAAATGTATTGCCTGAGGTTCCCACTTTCGCGGGAATGACAAGCGTTGTTAGGGGGTTAGGAGATTCCAGCTTTCGCTGGAATCGAAATGCGGAATCCTATCATAAATTATGTTTCATTTTATTAATCTAATCCGATTCCAGCGAAAGCTGGAATCTCCCCATCTATCTCACCCGATTTGTCATTCCAGCGAAAGCTGGAACCTCCCGATCTTATAATGACTTTGGGCCTCAAACGCAAAATGGTTACAACTGCAATCGGGTTTAAAAACTTAAGACACTACCATAAAACCCAACTTAAGCCCAATTATATCTAAGAGTGCATAGGCTGTTCCTTATTAAGGAACGGCCTTTATGCTTTAACCTGATTATTTAAACATACTACTGCTCAATTCCTTATCTATCGTGATATAACCAGGATATTTGATCAGTTTATTTCCAACCCTGATACTGGGACGGATTTTAATGCTGATCAGACTTTTCTGCACATTTTCTGTTCCCCGCAGGTAGGAAAAGATCTCTTCCCTTGTGCTTTTGTCGGATAAAATGGAGTAAATATTAGCCCTGACCATGATCGGCACAACGGTGGTTTCCGCAGGATTGATATCAATCCGCCGGTCTGTGGTGCCATTGACCAATTCCTGACCCTTAAATGAAATGATATAATCAAACTGATTGATCTCAATTGGCTTTGATCCCGGGTTTTCTATTCCCAGATTTATTTTTGCTCTTAAAGGGATATCTTTTCTCAAAAGTCCGATGGCGAGTTCTGGGACACTGCCCAGATCGAAGGTGCCGCTTTGGATCTGTCGGGTAATGTTCCTGCCAGCTACATAAACACTATCGGCAGATTTTATATCGTAGCGGCATTGTTCCAGCAGATTGATCTTCCGGGATACCCCGCAGCCTGCAGCAATCAAGGCAATAAAACTAATGAGCAGAATTTTTTTCATACCTTCTTAACGCAGATATAATGCCAAATAATACCATTCAATGATATTTATTATTAATTCCGAATCAATTTTTCGGAGTATTAGGGACCTTTATTAAGTTGACCTCTGTGATGTTACTGGTAGTTTTTTTGTCTACGTTATATGTTATCGCATCCGGGGCAGTACCGGTATAAATGCCATTAATAAATTGACAATCAGCTACCTGCGATTCAACCAGTATTAATGATTTCCCATCACCGAAAAGATTGCTCGCATAAATATTATTTATTTTACCTCTGACCGAATTATCACCATAACCTCGACCACCTACCAGTACAGTATAAGGGCTTCCGCCATAAGGAGGCGGGGTATCAGGTCTTGCTTTCGTAATCACCCCATTAATATAAACATGATGAATACTGGCATTGTCGCTTGCCCTGATTGCAACCCCTGTATAATTCGTTTGACAATTCGTAATAAACACCTGCTCGGTATCATCTTCAGGACCACTCCATTTGGTGGATGTGACCTGATAAGAATTGATGTCACCATTACTATGATAGTAAGGGGCAGCGTCAAGACTTGAAAGGGCAATTAAGTCATCTCCATTTATGCCCGTAATATTGTCTATTCTGAAATATTTACAGCCATGGCGCAGATTAATACCATCCTTATTATAAGTTTTTACATCAGCACCATTTACCTGAATATATTCCGGATTCATAAACCGCAATGCCGACAATTCAACGTTTATGGTCCGTTCAAAACTAATGGCCCAGGCGTGAGAGTTCTTAATAGTTATGTTCTTGAATTTAAACCCATCCACTTTTGCAATCTGGATCATGTTATTACGCCAGTCGCCTTTTTGCTTCATACCCTCCTTGCCGGCATCACTTCCATAGCTCACCCTGCCTTTCTCGTTTATTAATGTAAGGGTTCGGTAAGCATCTCCTGTTGATCGCGGATTATCTGCGCCTCTTAATTGTACCTCACCCATTCCTACAATACTGATATTATAATTCCAGCCCGGATTGGTAATTCCAACACCAACATTATCGCTTCTGAACATATTGTCCCGGCAGATGTCCGATAATTGAATAATACAATTGTCAAGTATCAGGCTGAGATTACTTGGTAATAAAATCGCCCGGTCAATCTTCCAGATATTGCCTCCCCTGGCATTATGCATTGGAATAACAACTTTATTGCTATTGCCTTTTGCAGCATTTATAGCTTTTTGAATGCGTTCTGTATCAGTCCCTTTAAAATCATTAGGCGTTATTACCCCTCCCGCTTTATTCTGTTCAGGTTCTGTGAATTTTGTCCTTGTATTTCCTGCACTCTCCTGAATTTGCAGAATACAGCATTGAATTATTATGAAAAATAAAATAGATCTTAGTTTTATTCGAAACATGCTGATATTTTTAGGATAGATATTGAATAAAGTAAACTTATCAATTTATTTTTATTCCGTTAAAATCTCTTCAAAAGCCTTATCAGTCAAATTCATATTATTAGTTTAACAAATACTTTTTGTTAATTCCGTAGTTTTGATTTGCTGTTATTAAATCTGGCAATATTATTATAATAAAGAAAATGAATTAACTATAACGAGAATATTTTACTCATTACTCATTACTCATTACTCATTACTCATTACTCACCCATGATCAAAAACCTCTGCCTTTCAATTTTACTAATGACTGCCATGTACAGCATATTATCAGCTCAGGATAAGTCTTCTGTCTATTTAAGTAATCATACATTTTCAAAGGAAAATAACGTGATCGGTACGGTCAGTTTGCATGGGTCTGAGGCTAAATTCAAACTTAAAGGCGATAATGCGAAAAGATTTGCACTAAAGGGTAAGCAGCTGTCTATCCGTAAAAAATACATTGAAGCGGATACAAAATGGTATGATCTGAGCATTGAAGCACAAACAGAATCAGGTGTGTTTGAGGAAACCTTCAGATTAGTGAAAGATGATTTTCATAAAAACAGTGTGATTGCGCACCGCGGAGCCTGGAAAAATACAGGGGCATCCGAAAACTCAATCTCCGCATTGCAGCATGCAGTTCGCCTGGGTTGTCAGGGATCAGAGTTTGATGTGCATATGACATTAGATTCGGGTCTGATTGTTAATCATGATCCCGCTTTTAAAGGAAAAACTATTCATAATACGAGCTTTGCTGAATTGAAGCAGCTAAAACTTTCAAATGGAGAAAATATGCCCGGCTTGGAAGAATACCTTGCAGAAGGTATGAAGCAAAATTCAACCAAACTCATACTCGAATTAAAGCCTACAATAAATAAAGAACGTGCCATTCAAAGTGCCCGTAAGGTTTATGAAATGGTAAAAAACAGGAAGGCCCAGGCATGGATCGATTATATCAGTTTTGATTATAATATCTGCATGGAACTAATGCGTCTGGATCCGCATGCCCGAGTGGCCTACCTGAATGGAGATAAATCACCGGATTTGCTTGCTGCTGATAAATTATGGGGTCTGGATTATAATCAAAATGTGTTTCAGAAAAATCCTGAATGGATAGAACAGGCTAAGGCTAAAGGATTAACGATCAACGCATGGACAGTAAATGACCCAAAACTGCTGCAATGGTTCCTTGATCAGAAAATTGATTTTATCACGACCAATGAGCCTGAGTTGCTTTTAAAAATGATTGGGAAGTAGTATTGAGACTTACGAATTTACCTATGCACCATGCAAGATAAATTCGTCAGTCTCACTCAATAAATAGAATAGTGTATCCGAAACGAATTTAAGATCCTTAGGTGATTTCGTCAGTCTTTTCCTACATTTAGGGCTTGGCAAAGAAAATTCAAAAAGACCATAGTTTTACTGAAAAGGTAGCTGCACTATTATCGCAGATGAAAAGCTCAATCAGCCTTTTCAGGCTGAATGATCCGCTTCGGATGGCCGCGGCAACAGCCTTCTTCACTACTTTTGCTCTGCCGCCCATACTCATCATTTTTACACAATTTTTCAGGTTCTGGGTCGATCCGGGGGTTCTGAGTTCAGAGCTGATCAGCAGGCTGGGGCATATTCTGGGCAGAGGCAGCGCGCGACAGGTGGAGGGAGTTTTGGAGGCGGTTAGCGGTTTGAATCAAAGTTGGTATGTCACGGTGTTTGGCTTTATATTTTTGATGTTTGTTGCCACTACACTTTTTGATGTGATCAAGAATTCTCTGGAGCAGATCTGGGATATCCGTAAACGGCCTAAGTCAGGCATTCTTTTCAATATCCGTTATCGTATGCGTTCGCTTATTATAATTTTTCTTGCCGGATTTTTGTTTTTGGCCGCATTGTTTTTAGAAGGATCACAGGTGATTTTGGGAAATTATCTTGGCGGAATCCTCGGTGGCGGCAAACGATTTTTTTACTACCTGATCAATGACCTGATCTTTGTGATAGTTGTAAGTATTTGGTTTACAGTATTATTCAGATTTCTTACAATCGGAAGACCAAGATGGAATATTGCCTTCGGTGGAGCACTTTTTACCGCAATCCTCTTTAATCTTGGTAAATGGATTCTGGGTTATCTGCTAGTCCAAAGTAATATCGGGATTATCTATGGCGCCTCCGGTTCAATGGTTCTTATCCTCCTCTTTGTATTTTACTCCTCTATTATCTTATACTATGGAGCATGCTTTGTCAAGATATTGAGTGATGCTCAGGGAAAACCAATCCGTACGGTAAAAGAAGCTTTTTCTGTCGAACTGCTTGAGGTAAAGGATAAGTAATTATCAGTTACCAGTTGTCTGTTATCAGTTGCCTGTTATCAGTTGCCTGTTGTCAGTTACCCACCCCATACCTATCGGATCCCTATTCCCTATTCCCTATTTCCCATTCCCTATTTCCCATTCCCTATTTCCCATTCCCCATTTCCCATTCCCCACCCTATACCTATCGGGTCCCTATTCCCCACGATATTTCAAAAAAAATCAGGCCCTATAATCCCAATTTGATATTTCATTATTATCTTTCGCGGTTAAATAGAATTATAAAATGATTTTCACATTCAAATATTCATCAGCATTGTTTAAAACTCTGGGAATAATCCTCTGTATTGGTTTTTCAAAAATGCTTTACGGACAGTCAATAATTCAGCCTGGTCTGAATGATTTGACATTCTTTAAAAAATCTTCCAAAACCTGGCAGATTGTTGGTTCTGTTCAGGCGGATCTGAATAAAGTAAATACACTTAATTTTACGAATGGATCAGGAGTTCTGCTTAATCTTCCGGATCATCAGCAAAAAGGAGAAGATTTATACAGTCTTGCAGATTACGGAGATATTGACCTGGAACTTGAGTACCTGATGGCTCCGGAATCAAATTCCGGCATTTACCTTCAGGGAAGGTATGAGATTCAACTGATCGATACCTGGGGTGCTACTGCAATCAGATCAGGCAGTAATGGAGGGATCTATGAGCGCTGGGATGAATCAAAACCCAACGGACAAAAGGGTTACATGGGTTATGCACCAAGGCAAAATGCCAGTCGCGCGCCAGGCCTTTGGCAGAAGCTTAAGATTTCTTTTCAGGCACCACGCTTTGATACAAATGGAAAAAAGACAGCTAATGCAGTGATGCTGAAGGTTGAACTGAATGGAGTGCTCATTCATGATCATGTTGAATTATCCGGACCAACACGCGGAGCAATTGGAGATGGAGAGGTAGCATCCGGCCCTTTACGCATCCAGGGTGATCATGGTGCAGTTGCATTTCGCAATATTAAGATCATGAAGTATGATAATGGCAGACCAGCTGAGGCAGTTCAGGCAAATGCAAATTCTGTAGATCCTATTCATATTGAGGCTTCAGAGAATTATATTTTAAGAAGTTTTATGGACCTGCCGGGATCTCCGAGAGTGGTTCATGCAGTATCTGTAGGCAGCCCGGAGAAAGTTCATTATACCTACGATATGGATAATGCGGCGATCATTCAGGTGTGGAGAGGCGGATTTCTGAATGCCACACCAATGTGGCATGATCGTGGCGACGGATCTTCAAGGCCATTGGGAATGGTACAGCGCTTTGGTAAGCCAGCACAATTACTGTCAAAACTTGCAAACGGACAGTCGGCATGGATCAGCGATACCATTGGAACAGGATATCGTCCCAAAGGCTATGTTCTTGATGCGGAAGGCAGACCAACGTTCAGGTACATTACTTATGGCATTACCGTTAATGACGCAGTTAAATTACTCGAAAAGGGGCAGGGAATAAGCAGACAGATCAGTCTTTCACATAATCCGGTCGGTATTTATTTCCGCCTGGCTGAGGCAGCCGATATTACCGAAGTATCCCAGGGTCTTTATCTGATAGATGATCAATCCTATTTCCTGCGTTTGGATGAAACCGGCGGTTCAAAAGCCATTATCCGCGATCAAAATGGCCGTAAAGAATTAATTATCGCTGCAGTTAAAAGTTTAAGCTATTCAATTTTATTCTGATCCCAACATGAGAAATCTAAAATATATATATCATTCAATTCTCTTCATTTCTATGCTTGGCTGCAGTATTTCAGTTCATGCACAGGAAACTCCTAAGGAGGAAGATTTCTTTAAAATTATGAAGGTTGCTACCCCTGAAGGGATTATCCTGGAGGTTGGCGGACTCGTTAGCCTGCCAAATGGGGATCTGGGAATTTCAACCCGTCGCGGGGATATTTTTATTGTTGAGAATCCAACAAGCAGCAGACCTTACTTCAGAAAATTTGCTTCTGGTATGCATGAGGTCCTGGGCTTGGCTTATAAGGATGGCGCATTATATTGTGCCCAAAGGGGTGAACTAACTAAACTGCTTGATACCAATCTGGATGGCAAGGCTGATGTGTATGAAACCGTGTATTCCTGGCCTCTATCCGGTCATTACCATGAATACAGTTTCGGACCGAAAACCGCTCCGGATGGTTCATTTTTTGTCACAGGCAACGTAGCATTCGGTAGCGAGGAATGGTGGAGGGGTGAAAGCCGCGTTCCATGGAGAGGATGGGCAATGCGAATTACTGAAGATGGTAAGATGCAGCCATGGGCTACAGGAATGCGTTCACCTGCTGGACTCGGATTTTTGAACAATGAACTGTTCTATACTGATAATCAGGGTGATTGGATGGGATCGGGTGCTTTATGGAAAATGGAGAAAGGTGATTTTATGGGACACCCGGCAGGTTTAGCCTGGACAGGCAGACCTGAATCTCCTGTTAAATTAACAGAAGCATACTTCAATTCGAAAATTGATCCCCGTAAAACAAAGAATGACAAAGGTCGCTATATAAAGCCCGAAAATATTGTCAACGAGAATTTTAAGACTCTTTTCGAGATGAAAAAAGAGTTTCCTGAACTGCGTTTACCTGCTGTCTGGCTTCCTTACGGGATTCTGGGAATTTCAACTTCTGAGCCAATCACTATTCCTAAGGGGCATTTCGGGCCTTTTGAAGGTCAGATCCTTGTAGGTGACCAGGGCATGAGCATGCTCTCGAGAGTGTTTATGGAAAAGGTTAACGGAGAATACCAGGGCGCATCCTTTGTATTTAAAACCGGTTTCAGATCCGGGGTAATGCGTATGTCATGGGCAAGGGATGGTTCTTTATTTATAGGTGAAACAAACCGGGGCTGGGGCTCTGCCGGAGAAGCAAATGAAGGCCTGGAAAGACTGGTATGGAGCAATAAAATGCCCTTTGAAATGAAAGCTGTCAGGGCTATGCCTGATGGATTTGAGATTGAATTTACCCAGCCGGTTGATCCTGTTTCAGCCAAAGATATTGCTTCCTATTCTGTTGAAAGCTATATCTATAAATATCAGCCGGTTTATGGAAGTCCGCCGGTAAATACTCAAAAATTGAATATTAAAGGTGTTAAACTTTCTGCCGACGGATTGAAAGCAAGAATTGTGGTTGATAATCTTCGCAGGTATTATATCCACACAATCAAGCTGGATGGAGTGCGTGAGAAAGATAATTATTATTCACTTGTACACCCTACCGCGTATTATACTCTGAATAACATTCCTGAAGGCTCTAAATTGTCAATTTCAGAACTAAGCACAAAAAATTCTGCTTTAATCCCGGCAAAGGCTCAGCAAAGCACTGCCGTACCTCAAAAATCGACAAACTCTGCACAGGCAGAAAAAGTACCTGAATTCAACGATGTTAAGGCAATGATGGCATCCTATACCTGTTTGTCCTGCCATAATCCTGATAGAAAACTGGTCGGGCCTTCATTCAGGGATATTGCAAAACGAAAATACAGTCCCGAAAAGATACTTCAGCTAATCCATAATCCTCAGCCTGAAAACTGGCCGGAGTACCCTACTCCGATGCCTCCGATGCCCCAGGTTAAGAAAGAGGATGGTTTAAAAATAGCAGCCTACATCAACTCACTGAGATAGAATTTAAAATAATCGGGAAAATTCATCTTGTCTTCATCTTGTCTTCCAATCTTTAAGTATTATTTACAATCATGCTTAAAATTGGAAGACATGAAAACTTATATTTTATTTTTTATCGTATTTATATTATCCTTCTCTGCGTATTCACAAACAGGTGGGGGTATGCATAGAGGTGGTGGAAGAGGAACTGGAACTCAAACCATGGGTGAGGGTCAAAGAACTGGTCAAAGGCCTGCAGAAGGAGTAAAAGGTAAAGAGCGCAGGCAGGGAGGTGATTGTAATACAGGAGGCAGAGGCACCGGAATTGAAGCCGGTGGTACAACCGGGGTTAGAACAAGAACAGGTATTGGAACAAGAACTGGTGCAGGAACGAAAATCAGCCAGCCAAATATCCGAACAAATGTCCGTGTGAATAGCGGCGTTCGGAGCTTTTAAGGCTTCCATCATATATATTGCCTTTATTTTGAATGATTGTTTGCCTCTTTTTGAGGCAAACTTTCGTTATTTTTACGCGAAATGAAATTATTAACGGTTTATCTTACAATTTTCCTCTTTGCCATTTTTGGCATTCTTCCGGCTGTGCTGCACGCCAGGGGGAAGGAATTTGATGGTAAACCAGTCAGAATATTATCGGTAGAAGCCATTTCTGTCATTTTCCAGGATTCTATTCCAATAAGAAAGGGAACCGAAAAAAAGGAACAGGATCGTCCGGCTGCAGATACCAGGCAAAGTGGAAACAGACCTGGTGATAATAGACCAGGCGATAACAGACCCGGTGAAAACAGACCGGAAGATATAAGGCGAATAGAGGAAATAAAAGCCGAAAACCAACGTATTCGTCAGAAATCAGGGATTAAGCAAGTTCCCCGATCAATACCAAAGTTAAAGCCTAAGGCAGTTACCGACCGTATACCAATAAGAAGACCACCGATGAGGATACCGAAGAAAGGATTTGGAGGTATTCATTATTAGAGGTTCTATTTATTTGATATGAAGAGTTGGATCATTTTATTGATAGCTTCATTATTTTCGGTGGGAAATACCTATGCCCAGCGTGATTCTACGCAAGAAGATGCAAAACGGACTACCCTTACCCTTGCCGGTATTTATGGTAATAATGCCAATTATTACGGACAAACGGCAGAGCAAAAATTGCCTTATGTTCTCACAAATGCATCTTTACGCTTAAAGAGTGGTTTTTATTTTTCAGCAGGATCGTATAAATTAATCAATGCAGGTGGTCCGGCGATATCTGAACTTGATCTTTCAGCCGGATTTGAAGCCAATATCTCAAAAAATTTCAACGCCGCATTTGGATACAGCCGCTCAATTTTTGCAAAGAACTCACCGCTTTTGGGTGCTGCAAATGAAAATACACTCAGCGCTTCATTAGCTTACGACCTGAACATTTTTAAGACCGGTTTGAATACCTATTATGCTTTTGGAACCCAGCGTGATTTATTCATGTCATTCAGTGCCTCAAAAGCATTAAATCTCGGAAGTTTATTCAGTCAAAATGATTTTATCTCCTTTGAGCCCGGTTTGGAGGTTGTAGGAGGCACACTGCATTACCTTGAGGAATATATTGTGAGGCGCGACAGACCCCTCAATCCGATGCCCATCGATCCCTATCCAACAAGCCGGGAGCTAAGCTATAGAATTACACGGGATGCGAGCAGTTTCGATATGATCTCATACAATATGAATTTTTTGCTGGGATATAACCGGAGTAATTATTTGATTGAGACCGGCTGGCAGATTTCAGCTTTAGGCAAGAATGTTTCGGAGTCGAAACAAAAAGCACGTTCATTTTTTAATTTAAGTCTCTACTACCAGTTCTGATTTGAAAGTACTCCTGATCGAAGACGAAAAGACGCTGGCTTATGAAGTTGAAGCGTTTCTTAAAAAGGCATTTTATATCTGTGACCTTGCACATACTGCGCGCAAGGGACTGGAGATGCTTGGGGTAAATCCCTATGACTTTGTTTTGCTGGATCTTGGACTGCCTGATCTTGATGGGTTAAAGGTATTACAGGAAGCAAAAAAGTTAAATCCTGATGCGGCATACATTATTCTTACTGCCAGGGGAAATATCGAAGATCGCATTGTCGGACTGGATCTCGGTGCTGATGATTATCTGCCCAAACCCTTTTCCCTGCTCGAACTTCAATCCCGAATGCAGGCTATATCCCGGAGAAAGTTTAATGTCAATACCCATGAACTTGATCTTGGCGAATTTAAAATCGATCTTCAAAAGCGGGTAGTCAGCCATTCTGGAAAAGAGATTGAACTGACCCGAAAGGAATTCGACCTGCTCAGTTATCTTCTCCTGCATAAAAACAGGGTCCTTACAAGGATGCAGCTGAGTGAACATATCTGGGGCACCTTTGCAGATGATGATTATGATTCAAACTATATTGATGTCCATATCAAAAATATCCGCAAAAAACTGAGTGCTTTTGCACCGGTTGAATGGCTCGAAACAGTCAGGGGTGTAGGTTATAAAATCAGGAAGCAGTGAAATTAATCAGCAAGCTCACACTATTTATTACGCTGTCAAAGCTTGCTATCGTATTGCTTTTTGTACTAACGCTTCCTTATCTGATTGAAGGAATTGCCAGGACCTATACTGATTATTACCTCAGGCAGCAACAAGAAAAAGTGCTTGAAGTGGTAGCCAGAAATGGGGTTGAATCGTACCTTCAGGGCGAAGAAAGCTATGGTGGCTATACTATTCTGAAAGAAGAATATATCTCCCTAGAACCTGTAGCCAAAGGTTTTAAAATTGATACAATTTATACTGATGAACGGATCATTGAGCAGGATACCCTGAATTACAGGGTCTTGACCCATTCTTTTCCTGCCGACAGCGGCACATATCTGATGGAAGTTGGCAAAACCATTGATACGATCGATCAGTATAACCGGCCCCTTCAACGGATTGCAACCTATGTGCTTCTCGCATTGATTCTGATAACTCTGGTTGTAGATTTGTTTTATACCCGCTACCTTCTTCGCCCTCTGGGTGAAATCATCAATACTAAAATCAGGAACAGGAAATTCCCATTTAACGAGAATTCAATACCAGTTAAAACCACTACAACTGATTTTCAATACCTGGATACTTCCCTGATCAGCCTGATGCAGCAGATTCATGAAGCTTTTGAAAAGGAAAGGGAATTTACGGCGAATGCATCGCATGAGTTAATGACTCCGATAGGCATACTTCAGAATAAAATTGAAAATCTGATGGTAGAGCCGGAAGTAACAGAACTGGTGCAGTTACGCCTGATCGGAATGCAAAGAACCCTGAACCGGCTCAAACGCATTGTACATTCACTGCTCCTGATTTCGAGAATTGAAAATGAACAGTTCAGCAAAAAGGAATCGGTCACGGTGGGCGAATTGTTTGCGGATGTATTGGATGAGATCAATCACAGACTTAGTGAAAAGGAGATCAGTCTGGAGACAAAGCTTTCAGAACATCTTCTGCTCGTTAATATTAACCGCGACCTGCTGTTTCAATTGGTTTATAATCTGGTTAATAATGCAATCAGGTACAATAAGACCAATGGCAGCATCCGTATCTGGGATCAGCTAAATTCAGATGGTTCTTATGGAATCCATATCACTGATACCGGTATTGGTATTTCTGAGGATGAACTTGGGACCATTTTCAACCGTTTTAAGAAGGCAAATCAGTCGGAAGAATCCGCCGGTTATGGCCTCGGACTATCGATTGTAAAAAGTATTGCTGATTATCATCAGATCAAAATCGGAATCATTTCTGAGCTTTCTAAGGGAACGACGTTTACGATTGCGTTTCCGGAGGAGTTGGTGGGGAAGGAATAGAGACCCGATAGCTATCGGGTGGGAACAGAGTCTGTAGCTTTTATTTCATTTGGTTGAGGTGTCATCCCTGCCTGCGGCAGGCAGGCTGATCCGCCCCGGGCGGAGAAGGAACTTGGCTTAAGACCTGAAAATATATCATTAAGGTAACATCTACAAAAGGAGGTCGCGGCGATTGATGTGATGACGATTAGTGTTTAAAGAGGAGGTCGTGGCTTTCGCCCAATGTCATTAAGTTAAGAAGAAAATGAGGTCGCGGCCTCCGCCACGATGACAATTCAATATTTAATAGTAGGGGAGATCCTGACTTTCGTCAGGATCGGAGTGAGTACCTAAAAAAGGCCTTTTCAATGTGTAAATTGCAGCTATTGATAAGACTCCAATTCCGGCCTTGAGCC
>NZ_DASWXT010000056.1:0-33071 GCF_036405355.1 Daejeonella sp. | reverse complement strand
CCTTCCTTCATCGGTAATCGCATAAAGCGCACCATCTTTACCTTGCATTGTTGATCTGAAACGCTGGTTTTGATCAGCAAGTAATCTTTCTTCTCCAACAACTTTATTGTCTTTGATCACTAATCTCAGGATGTGTTTGCCACTCAAAGCGCCAATGAACAGATTGTTTTTCCATTCAGGAATCATGTTACCTGAGTAGAAAGACATTCCGCTTGGAGAGATGGATGGGTTCCAGTAGTAAACTGGTTGTTCCATACCTTCTTTTTGCTGTATTCCATCGCCCACTTTGGCTCCGCTGTATTCCATACCATAGGTAATTGTTGGCCAGCCATAGTTTTTGCCAGGTTTAACCAGGTTTAGCTCATCGCCGCCCATCGGACCAAATTCTGCAGTCCAGATATCACCTGTTACCGGGTGGAATGCAAGATTTTGTACATTTCTGTGACCATAAGAATAAATTTCAGGTTTTGCACCAGCACTCCATACCGGGTTGCCCGGAGCAGGTTTACCATCTTTGGTTATGCGTAATACTTTACCATTTGCCGAAGTAAGATATTGCGCTTGTGGTCTGGTTTCCAAAGAAGAACGTTCTCCAGTTGTTACCAGTAAATTTCCGGTTTTGTCGACAAGGATTCTGCCTCCATAATGTCCCATGCTTGGATGCGCCGGATCAGCTCTGTAAATGACACTAACATTTTCCATTCTTTTCTCATCAGCAGAAAGAGTGCCCTTGGCAACAGCGGTCAGGTTACCCGTGCTTGTTTTTTCAGAAAATACCCAGTAGACCATTCTGTTTTTTGAAAAAGCCGGATCAATGGTTAAGCCAAGTAAACCTCCCTGACCACCAGAATTAACTTCCGGTAAACCGGTTATTGGCTCACTTACCTTTCCGGATGTTGTGACAATTTTCATTGTCCCCGTTTTTTCAGTGATCAGCAGACGTCCGTCAGGTAGTACAGTAATACCCCAGGGTCTTTTCAATCCTTCGGCAAGTATTTTCACATCCAGTGCAGTTTTAGTTTTTGTTCCTGCAATTCTTGTTTGACCTGCGAATGCAGGAGAATAATTATTGTTGGGAGCTAATTTCTCGACAGGAGCTTTTGTAGTGTCCTGGATTGAGGTATAATTTGCATAAGCACTCACATTATTGCTGTATGCAGAAATAAATAATGCTACACTTGCTGCCAGAGCTTGAATTTTCTTCGTCATCTTGATTGTTTTTTATGATAATGTCACAAATTAATAAATATCTGTATTAAACAAGTCTTATTTAAGTGATTTCATGTCGATTACAAAGCGATAATGAACATCTCCTTTGAGTGTACGTTCATAAGCTTCATTGATCTGGTCAATATTGATCAGTTCGATATCGGATGTAATATTATGTTCGGCACAGTAATCCAGCATTTCCTGAGTTTCCTTAGTGCCTCCAACCAGCGAGCCCACAAGACTCCGGCGGCCACCGATCAGTTGAAAGGCAGATACATCCGCAGGATTTGGTGGAGCACCCAAAAGTATCATCACTCCGTTTGAACGCAGTAGTGCCAGATATTCATTATAATCATGATCTGCAGAGACAGTATCGATGATGAAATTGAAGCTTGAAGCCAGTGATTTCATTACTTCAGGGTCTGAGGTAAGTTTAAAATGTGTCGCGCCCAGACGTTTTGCATCTTTTTCCTTGCTTTTTGAACGACTTAATACAGTGACTTCGGCACCCATCGATGATGCAATTTTAACTGCCATATGTCCTAATCCTCCAAGGCCCAAAACCGCCAGTTTATCGCCCTTTTTAACATTCCAGTGCTTGATAGGAGAGTAGGTGGTTATTCCTGCACACAGAAGGGGTGCAACGTTAGCCAGCGGGAGTTTATCTGAAACATTGAGTACAAATCGTTCCCTGACTACGATATGAGTAGAATATCCGCCAAGGGTAATCGATTTTTTGTCCTGACTTAAGGAATTATACGTTTGAGTATGTCCGTTTTCACAATACTGTTCCAGATAGTCATTGCAATTGCTGCAATGCCCGCAGGAGTCGACAAAGCAACCTACACCAACAGTGTCGCCTGCTTTGAAGCGGGTAACTGAATCACCTACCCTGGTGACCTTTCCAACGATCTCATGACCCGGGACTGCCGGATAAACGGTTCCCTTCCATTCATTGCGGGCGGTATGAATATCTGAATGACAAACGCCGCAATAAAGAATCTCGATTTCAACATCTTCGGAACCCGGTTCACGGCGGTCTAATTGCCATGGTGCCAGTGGACTTTCCGCACTTTGGGCGGCATATGCTTTTACTGCTTTCATAGTTTTATTTGAGGAGATAAAGTTAATTAAGATTTGACTAATGTATAGCCATTGTCTGTAAAATACAGGTGACTGAGGGGATGATATTTCGATATTCAGACCCGATAGCCTATCGGGTTACGAATTTACTTAACTTCATACCGGTTAAATTCGTCAGTCGCTGTAGTTCGTTAGCGACTGACGAAATCTCTTTGAAAACGCCTATATAGTATGCGACTGACGAAATCTATTTTCTACTCGTTTAGGTGATTTCGCAAGTCGGGTCGGAAAATTCAGACTTACGAATTTACCTGGTATCATACAAGATAAATTCATCAGTCGCTTTATTGGGGCGAATTTACCTAAGCGTCATGCTTTAAAAATTCGTCTGTCACCATTATAGTATGCGACTGACGAAATCTACTTTTCGCTCGGCTAGGTGATTTCGCAAGTCAGAAAATTTTCCAGTTTGCCATAGATTATGTAAATTGGGTACGTAAACGTTATTATGGAGACTAAAAACACAATCAATCGCCGCCACTTTATTGCAGGAACAGGCTTACTGCTTGCTGGCTATAGTTTAAATCTTAATGGGGCTGTACTTCAGCCTTCTGAACCGATCATTGATATTCACCAGCATACCGATTATGCCGGGAGAACTCAGGATAAAATGCTGGCCCATCAACGGATGATGGGAGTTACAACCACAATACTTTTGCCGGGTGGAAGGCCACTAAATTATGGCTCAACACATTATGGAGTGAGTAACGGCTTGCAGGTTAAGGCTGGAGGGAATGAGGTTTGTTACCAATATGCAAAGGATCGTGCCCCTGAAATGCTTTTCGGTGCCTGTGAAGTGCCTGATTTTCCGGGGGCTATTCCTGAAATTGAAAAGTATCTGAAATTAGGGGCCAAAATGATCGGAGAGCTAAAGTTCAATGTGGATTGTGATTCTCCCGAAATGCAAAAGATCTATCAGCTTGCACAGGAATATGATGTACCTGTACTGATGCACTGGCAATACAATATGTATAACCGCGGCTTTGAACGTTTCCATAAAATGCTCGAGAAGTTTCCAAAAGTGATTTTTTTAGGACATTCACAAACCTTCTGGGCCAATATCGATAAGAATCATGCTGATCAGAATATTTTATATCCCCGGGGCAAGGTAACGCCGGGCGGCTTAACAGATCGCCTGATGAGCGATTACCCGAATATGTATGGTGACATTTCAGGAGGTTCCGGACTGAGTTCCATGACAAGGGATGAAGATCATGCACGTGCTTTTTTAAGCAAACATCAGGACAAACTCCTGTATGGCAGTGATTGTGATGACTATGCAGGACATGGTCCGGCTTGCCAGGGTGCTGGAACTATTGTAGCAATCAAAAAACTATCAGCGAGTAAAGAGATTGAACGAAAAATCCTCCATAATAACGCTAAAAAGATGTTCCGGCTCTGAAATTAGCTGTTCCTTTTAACTATTGATCGATTATATTTCTATTGACCCTGAAGGGGTCAAATGTTTATAGCATTATAACACGGGAATCCCGACCCCGAAAGTAGTCGTATGTATTTAAAATTCGCACATACGACCCCTTCAGGGTCGAACGACACGATTAAATGCCATTTCTATAAACATACGACTACCTTCGGGGTCGAGCAACAAGAACAATTTAACCGAATTTAACGGTTCCTTTTTTTAATGATTTTCACTATCTCATCAGCAATCAGCTTATGACCGGTATCCATTGGATGGAGGCCATCCGGCATCAGGCCCTCCAAACCTCCAGGGTTTTTCCGGACATATTTTCCAAAGACTTTCCAGGAATTGATGAGCTCGACATGCTCTGATTTGGCTAGTTTGATAACTGCATCTTTATATAATTTCAGGCGCTCATGCCTGAATGGTTCCAGTTTTGAACTTAGCGGATTCGGGGTCAGGAGTATAACTCTTCCATTAATTTTTTTGATCTCAGTTATAAAATGAGTCAGATTAGTAATAAAGGCTTCCAGTGGAATGCGTGATGCGGTACCATCTCCCTTGTCCTGATAAGCATCATTGAGACCGAAATTGAGTGTTACCCAATCCGGATGATGACTTAATACAGCCTTTTCAAACCTGTCCATCCCATGCTCGATTTTAGGACGATCGTTATCCTTTACTGAACCCGTATGATTGCTTCCAACTCCTGAATTAATTACTTTATTTGGTATTCCGGCTTCAGTTAAGGCCTCATGGATACGAACTGCATAGACTTTCTCAATTCCTTTTCTTGGTGCTGTTGTGGAATTACCGAAAGTGACAATAGTCAATTCCTTTTTCTCCTGGGCTGAAGAAAATGTATTTAACAGGACAATAAGTAGTACAGTTGATATACTTGATAGAAAGTGCATGTATTTTGTTCTCATTGGTTATCCTTTGGAAAAATCAATTTAATAATAATTTGATGTTCCGGCGAAAGCCGGAAAAAAGCTCTCCCGGATATTGAAAAAGCTTTCTTTAAAAAAAGGCAGATCAGGTAACCTTTCCGTCTGCATAAAGATTATTGGTGGTATAAGTTTTTTCCTCAGCCCTGACTGCAGAGGCAGCATCTTTATGGGTAGGCATCCAGTTATGGTGTACCTCACATTTGTCCTGAGGTACTCCACGGATCACAACGGCCCTTTGCGGCCCTAAAAACGTATTGTTGTACATTTCCATCGTGGTTCCGGCAATAGTTGTATTGTCTTTGCGGTCGCGTCCTCCGTGCATATCAAAGTTATGGCTAAGCGAGATTCCCAATTCCACATTGTTACGTGCAATATACCCGCAGCCAGGTCTGCCTGTTCCTGCCAATGAATGGCGGTTCTCATTGAAATGATTAAATTCAATGGTAGAACTGGCTTCATCATGACTAACCCCATAACCGAGTCCGTTATATTGGCATTTATGAATCAGGTTATGATGGATATGACTACCTGTGCCTTTCTGTAAACTGACACCTGCATTGGCAAAAGCTGAGATCTCACAATTGTCTATTTCCAGATTTCCGAATTTGGTGATAATCCCTCTTGATGTTGGAAATTTATAATAATAGGTATGACCCGGGCCTCCAGGACCAAATGCTCTTTTATGATGATCCAGGTATCGTTTTGAATTTGGTCCCTGCAACCTGATACCGCTGATACGTACACCAGGACCTTCGATTGAGATCATTCCCGGGGTATCGAGGCTATCGCTTGTGATCTGTGCACCGGCTGAACCGTTATGGCCTCTATCGCTGGCCAGGGTAACTCCGCCCGGGATCTTCAGCATGATCTTATCAATATAGATGAAAGTCGTCATGTCAATAATCTTATCTCCCGGAATAAATATTACCTGTCCCGATTTCGCCTTAGCGAGGGCATCAATCAATGATTCTAGAGTGTCGACAGTATAATCACCACTGGTAATCACCTTTGTATACCCTTTGCCGCCTCCGATAGGACCGGTTTCATCGGCCTTAGCCCCATAAATGGTATTCCCTATCTTTTTCCAGGTAGGTTTTTCTTTTTTGGCATACTCAGCCGCAGAATTGGATTCAATTGCAATTGCCGGGCTGATTGAGCTTAATGCAGCCAGAGATCCCAGAGATGCAGCAGTAACAAACTGTCTTCTGTTAAAATTTTTTGTTCCCATGTTTTACTTTTTAGATGACCATTCTATATGTGTAGGAATGCTGAAAGCAGCTCCTTCTTCAAATTCGTAGATATAATTGCTGTATGGATCTTTCGTGTCTGCTGATGGATTATTCTTTAATCCCATTGCAAAAGTGATTGGCCCGCAATCTATTCGGGTATATTTCCCTTCTCTTTTCACACTTTTGATCGTGTAGGTAGCGTCTCTTTCGCCATTGGTCGAAATAATCAGTTGTTCTCCAATTAGGCTGCCATTAACAGGAAGAATCTGATCAACCAGGACCCAGCCACTTCCCGAGGGGTTTTTATTCATTTTGATGATCTTACCTTTTATTTGTCCATCGGATTTAAGATTCAAATCCCCGGAATTTAAAGCAGTACCATTTACAAGAACAGCCTTGCTTAACTGATTATTCTTTGTCCTCAGGAAGCCTATATTTCCGGCCATACTGACATTATTGGGCAGTTTCATCAGTTTTTCTGATTCAGGATTGTATAAAACATGATCAATATTGCCATTGGTATGTTCAATTTGCAATGCGATCTGCGATTCATCTCCATTATCGATGCGTTTCACCGATTTAATGAAGGGATTTAGACGGTAAGGTTCAAAGACTGATATGAAAGTACTGTTGAGATTCTCACCTTTTCTATGCATCAATACATAGCCTAGTTTTTTTGGATTCCCGGCTTTGTTTTGAGGGGGATCCCCATCAGCAAGTGCAACATCATTTGCCTTACTGAGGGCATGCATTCTTAAATGTATGTTATCATCTGCCTTCGTGCCACGATAACCGGTTTCGGTTTTCCAGTCAATCATGAATCCTGTGGCCGGACTTAAATCCCTTTTTACATTGTAAAAGAATGAGTAACCCATTGGAAAGCCATTTGCGGCAATTCCTTTTTCAATATTTTCCCCGGCATAGGTTCCTGTTTTTTGAGCTGTTAAATTCAGTCCTGAAGTGCTGATTTCTCCCGGAGGGCCGTGGAAACTATATAAATGGTCTTTACCACCATCCACCTTGAAAATATCAATGACATAGGCATTGTTTTCACCTGATTCTGCATCCACAAGAAACATGGTCCTTTGATAAGTTTTGGTCTCAGGATAGGCTTTCTGTCCATCGATTTCGAACACTCCAAAACCTTTCAACTGTTTAAATAACCGGGTATGTCCACCCCAAATTTCTTTTTGAGGCTTTTCATTTACAAAAACGAGGTTATGTGATACAGTACTTCCGGTCCAGTCGCGATTACTTGGAATATTAGTCGCAAATTCAGGGTATCCATGATCAGGTGCGAGCCATTTGCCGAAAGCAAAAAGATCGAAATTCATCAGATCGGGATGCGCATGCATGATGGTTCTTCCAAAATTATTCGCAATTGCCACTCCGTTGTTTCCACTTCCATTTTCCAGTAGGGCAAGTCCGAAGCCACTCATTAAATATCCTCCCTGTGGTCTTGGACCAAGGGGTTCAGCTATTTTTTGTATTTCTCTGCTGATTGCATCCGGATCTTTCGAAAAAATATCCCTGCCAAGTTTATCTGCTGAATTTTTATTAGATAAGTAAGCCGCTTTTGCAAATTCAGGATCTTTGGTGAAAATATAGCCCTTGGCAATAAATTTCGGGTCAGCATAGCCATTGCTTACCGTTCCGGTTGAGCCGCTATCGCCCATGTTCGGAATGGCTATGCCAAGGGCTGCCATCCTGTAGGCCGCAAGGAAAGTGGTATTGAACTGAGGGAATTCTTTAATGATATTATGCTTCGTATATGCGGGATAGCCTTGAAGTTTTTCAGCAACCTGAGTAATCAGCCTGCCCCACATCAGGGTATAACCAGGAGCACCTTCATTGGAGGTACCATCCCTATCGAAGGTCGAAATCATCAGGCCCGGGATATTTCCACCATCCGCTGCAAAGATCCAGTCGATCCATAAATTACTTTCCGGTTGCGAATCCAGGGCAATAGCACAAGTCGCCAGAGTCAACTGATGCATTCCCTGATTTCCCCTGATATGTGTAGATAAAACAGCTTTATAGGCCGTTCTCAGAAGTCCGTCATCTATATTTTGCATTAATAACGCCCGGGTTCCTTTAGTTCCGATTTTGTATTTTTCGGATTGTTTTTTAAGGAAGCTGTATAATTCACTATTGTCAACAGTGCCGCTAATAATTTTATCATACGAATCAGCGAAGGATGTGATGATTTGGGTTTCCCATATCGATCCATGTATTTTGCCCATATTGCGTCCTCCGTCAGAATGATACCATCCCTTGTCGGCATAAGGTTTCCAGTCCATTTCAGGATAAACATCGGCGATGCGGTCTAAAATGATTGCGGCTTTGCGTGCATATATTTTATCGCCGGTGTACAAATAGGCCTCAGCCAGATCTGCAAGTCCCTTGCTTATGTAATCCCATTTTTTCCAGACATAATATCCAATGAAGCGGTGTGCACGACCGTTCTGATCAATGTATCCATATCCATCATCAACGCCATATTTATGCATTGGATCGGATGGGTCAGGATGGGATGTGTTGAAAAGCAGGCTTTTGTCGCCTTTTGTTACATCAAACTGACCCCGTTCATCAAGTGCACTCGCATAAAATTTACCGAAATCATTCGTTGGAAATACGCTTTTGCAGGAAGGACAGGTAAGCTTCCATGGCTTATCCTCAAATTCCGGTTCATAGGGATAATTACCGAATTTAAGTACATCCAGCCCGCATTTTAAACAACCTAAAACTTTAGGGCCTTTCGCTATACGGTCGAGGGTGACATCGATACCGCGAGGAGTATTCTGTCCGGGCACCAATGACCATATTTCATCATCGCTTTTATTGGCAAAGTTTTTCGCATTATTGATAACAGAGTTTTTCAATTCCTTTGCCCAATCGTATTTATTGCAATTATTTCTAAGGTTTTGAATCTTTTCCCTGGTGTAGAAACCACCATACTGGCGTTGCGCAAAACTGATTTGAGAAATTGTGCTAAGTGTCAGAATGGCTAAACAACAGCGGATTATATGTTTCATAGATTGAATTTGATAATGGGTATTTCCTGATTGATATGTAATTATTTTAGTTTATAACTCATTAAATGAGAGCCTGATACAAAGAATATCCGGCCATGGGCATAATCCCCTCCAGCTTTAATCGGACCCGGAGCGGTGGCTATAAGCTTCATTTCGTAGCTCGTTGGTAAAACCTGAACTATAGCTCCCTTCGCAAAAAGTATATAAACTTCATTCCTGGGACCCATAGCAAATATTCTCGGACTTTGCTCTGCAGTTGTGGGTCCGAATTCAGAAAAAATATCTTTTGTATAAACAACCTGCTTCTTAGCAGGATCAAAAACAAAGAACTTCCTCTTATCGGTAATGCCATAAACCAGTCCATCGGGCATCATACGCATCTCACTGTACTCCTGTACACCAGGAAATACAACTTCCTGCCATTCTATTTTTTTGCTGCCCATGTCCATGATATATAGTTGTGCCTCTTTTGCCTTTTTTTCGCCACCGGTTCCAGGTGAAGTTGTTGTCCCACCCAGTAACTTGCCATTTTTAAGAGGCACCAGACTCATACTGCTTTGATCCTTTACTACCATGCTGTCAGTAAGCAGGGTTCTGTTTTTTGCCTGGTTATCATAAAGCAATAATCCACCACCGGTAGCGCCGTATTGAGGGGTACCACCCATGATAATGGTCTTCCCATCGGGATGTGCAATGATGCGGTATGGGCGGATTAATTCAGGTGAAACTGTGGCAAGATGAAGCGGGTTTGAATTTTTGTCATTCAGTTTGGTTTGTATCCATGGCTTGTAAGGATCCCATTCTATGAGATGTCCGCCAGAGTACACTCCAAAATACACCTTTTTGTTCTGGTTGACCAATGCATTGAACTGCCCTAAAGCAAATCGGTTTACCCATCTGTCTTTTTTCAAATCATAATTGAAAAAACGCATCGGAAATGCAGTACCACCAACAATAGTTCCGTCAGGAGCCGTGCCAATGCCCATTACTATTGCGCCATCACTGGTATAATCAAAAGAAACCTCTTTTGTTGTATTCGTTTTAGGGTTTTCTGTAATGAGGATGCGGTTAACGAGATCAAGATCCTTTAGTATAGTGCCATCAGGGAAATTTCTATGGAACAGACTTTGAGAGCCTGTTATGATTTTTACAGGCTTCAGATCATTGTATTCTCCAATCTTTCTGGCCTCACCTTTATAAAGCTCGTACCATTGATCCTTGATTGATTCTAATGCGCGACCGTAAACTTTACCATTCTCATCCCTGTAAACTGCGGCAGTTCCCAGTTTTCGTTCATTCTGAGGAAGAATGCCGCTGGCCTTTCCTGTTTTAGGGTCGAAAGCAAGAATCTGGCTGGATGCATTTCCCAATCCAAAATAGATCCAGCCTGTATCATCAGCAGCGATGGAACGCTGATACTGACGCCAGTTTTCCTTATTAACATAAGCATAGTCTATCAGCTCCCGTTTTTTCGGATCAAATGCAACAAGTCCGCTGTTTGGATAAGTTACAGACCATATTTTGCCATTATCGTCTTCGGTCATCGACATAGCCATTTGAGGCATAGTCTTTTGAGTGAAAGTAAAGGCACGTTTAACAGGATCAAATTCAGTGAAATGATCGCTGAAGTGTGTATAAAATTTATTGTCCTTTGATAAGATTGAAGAATATGGAGTATCCTGCTTCGGATCAAAAGGAATTGGAAACTCCTCACTTTTTCCAGTCTCAGCATCTATCATTAATAAAGAATATCCCCCGCGATGATCAAAAAGCCATACCAAAACTACATTCTTTCCATTTCTGTCAATTGTAGAAACCACCCCGCGATGATTGCTGATTGGAGAGGCCACACCGTGGTCAAAAAAACCATTGCCCAGATCCTTTGTAGAGGTTTCTACAGTAAAACCTGTTTTGTCGGGAAGTGGAACAACTCTGACCTCCTTTTGAGAAAATGCTTCAATTGAAATCGTAATACAGATAATAAGCAGGGAAGTGAATTTTGTTCTCATAGATAGATTGTGTACGTACCCATAAATATAAAGTAAATTAACTCATATCAGAAAGTGAAAGGAATTATTTATATTTTTTATTCTTTTATCGCTCTAAGGATATTCTGATTATCCCTGAACGAAAGCCTGTTCTAAGGAAAAATATTTGCCCTTTACGATAATTATTTAAAACTATTTTTCTAATATTGAGTACAAATACTCAAAAAACCGCTATTGAAATCTAAAATATCTATTATGAAAAAGCTCCTTTATTTAAGTTTTTCCCTCCTCTTATTTTTCTCCGCATGCCAGAAGGCAGATACTGATCTGACCTTAGAAGCAAATAAGGAGATGAGTAAAGGGCCTGCAGGAAAAGTGACTATCTGCCACTCTGCAGGCGATGGCAAAGTGATTGTCATTCAAGTTAATCAAAATGCTCTTGCTGCACATCTTGCTCATGGCGACATTGTGCCAGACAGTGATGGGGATGGTTATACAGCTGTGGGTGCCTGCACAGGTTCAAAGGATGACTGCAATGATAATGATGCAGCAATAAACCCCGGCGCTGAAGAAGTTTGTGGTGATGGAATTGATAATAACTGCAATGGAATTGTAGATGAAAACTGCGGACCGGATTTCGTAATATTCAATATTAGAAATAATAACACCATTCCAATAGCTAACAGAATTAGTGCGCCCTGGGATTCTGATATTGTTTTATCTGAAAATGCCGCAGGTGATGGGTTCTCATTCGGGACACCCAATCGTTATGGCGGCCAAAAAGTTGGATATGGAACAAAATTCTTTGACGGACTTAAGCTAAATACAATTAAAAGTGTTAATTGGAATTGGAATGTAATTGCCGGAAATGGGGGAATTGTACCATATCTGAATATTTGGGTGACTGATGGTGCGGGCAATTATGCGGTCATTTCTTCAGAGAATAATTACAGGGGAACTGATTTTGGAACCCGTGCAGAATGGAAGATATTTGAGTACGGAACTTCAACCAGCAATTTCAACTGGCTTTTCGATAGTGGAACCGGAGCAAGGGACAATGCTCAATATTTAACCCTTAATGGATCCAGAATCACTTTATCACAGTTAAGCGATAGAATAGTGATAGGCGACCCAGGGGTTTATCCTTCTCCAAATGTAGGTACCGGAGCTCCGCGTGGTGGTTTTGGTTTTAATCTGATATGGGGTGATACAATGGCTAATTTTGCCCAGAAAAGCGGGCAGATTGGAGGATTAACAGTAACAGCCTCCGGTGTGGTACATACCGCCCAGAACTAAGGAATTTTGATTTGCGGGACTTATTCCCGGGTTAAATATTAAAAAAGGGGAGAATCTGTTATATTCAGATTTCTCCCCTTTTTTTTAATATTTTTGGAATTAAAATAAAGAATAATTATGCCCGGTATAAGAATTACCTTACTTTTTGCTTTATTGCTTCTAACTTCAGGCTTAAAGGCTCAGACTACAAAATACCATTTGCTAATAGGTACATACACTTCACCGGGTAAAAGTGAAGGAATTTATGTGTACGAATTTGACAGCCAGACCGGTGATATGACGTATAAGTCAAAAGCTATAATTGAAAGCCCTTCTTATTTTGCCCTTACTAAAGACCAGAAATTTGTTTATTCAGTAACAGAAGGAAGAGGAAGTATGGTGAATGCGCATGCATTTGACTCCAAAACAGGAGAACTGAGGTTTTTAAATAGTCAGCCTTCAGGTAGTAATGGTCCAACTTATATCTCAGTGGATGCGAAAGGTAAATATGTATTTGCCGCCAATTATGGGGGAGGTTCTGTCACTGCTTTGCCGGTAGAGCCTGATGGTACTTTGGGGGAGGATATTCATGATATCAAGCATGATGGAAGCAGTATTGCAAGGAAAAAGCCATTTGTTCATTCAGTAATTGTTTCTCCGGATAACAAATTTGTTTTAACTGCCGATCTGGGAACAGATAAGATCAATATTTACAGATTCCGAGCCAAAGCCAGACCTCAGGCCTTGTCTCCAGCAGCACAGCCATTTGTTATTCTGGATCCTGGCGCTGGACCGAGACATCTGACTTTTCATCCTAATAAAAAACTTCTCTATTCAGTTACAGAAATTAACTCTAAGGTATATGCCTTTAAATATAAAAAGGGACATTTGAGCCCAATTCAGTCGGTTTCTATTCTGCCTGATGGATTTACCGGGCCAGGACATGGCGCAGACATTCATGTTTCTGAGGATGGAAAATTTCTTTATGCAAGTACCAGAAGTACTCTGAATGAAATAGCAATCTTTTCAATTGATCAAAAAACAGGAATGCTGAGTCTGATTGGGAGGCAGCCTTCATTGGGCAGAAGTTCACGTACATTTGAAATAGACCCAAGTGGCAACTGGCTTCTGTCTACCGGCCAGGCCAGCAATGAGATCATTGTGTTTAAGAGGGATCCGCAAACTGGTAAATTAAACCCAACTGGTCAGAAATTACAGATCGACAAGCCATCATTTCTCAGGTTTGTGCCGATTGATTAAGTTGATTACTAATCATGATCTTCAAAAAATAATCAGAAAGATTAAATGTCTGACATCAAATCAATCTGTTTACGTAGTTTTAGAAGCATATTTCTTCTGAATTATAATCTTTTATTATCTGAATCAATTTTGAAACACCATGCAGGAATATTACTGATTATTTTTGGTCTGATTGCCGGTTCCTTTCTATCAGCATCTGCACAAAATACTTCAAACAAAGGGACTGATTTTTGGGTAGCTTATTCCGGGCATATTGATGCAAAGTTATCCAGGATGACTTTGTTTCTTTCTTCAGATGTTAATACAACTTATCAGGTAGAAGGGAATGGTCAAACCATTTCTTCCGGTAACATAAGCGCGAACGTTATCACTCCTGTATTTGTTGACCCGAATGTAATTGACGTTCACATTGCGAGTTCCGATGTTGTTGAATCCAACAAGGGTATTCATATTACTTCAGGCAGTCCGATTTCAGTTTACTCAATAATTTCGAATAGCGCCAGAACAGGCGGCAGTTTAATACTTCCGACCAAATCTTTAGGGCGGGAATATTATGCATTTTCTTATCAGAATGCGGGAGGACCACAAGGAGGGAATGCTAGGTCTGAATTCACAATCCTGGCAGTTGAGGATAATACAGAAATTGAAATTACGCCTTCAGCAAGCAGTTTTAATGGTGCACGTCAGGCAAATACAACATTTAAAATAACCCAGAAATTGAATAAGGGGGACATTTATCAGTATCAGTCTGCAGATGATGTTTCGGGCTCATTGATAAGAACTTTGGGAAGTTGTAAACCAATAGCTGTTTTTTCGGGGAGTACATGGTCTGCCTTTTGCGAAGATGGAAATACAAGAACCAATCCAAATGTTTCAATTCCAGGCAAACCAGCCCCTAGTGGTGGTGATAATTTATATCAGCAACTATTCCCTGTATCATCATGGGGAAAGAACTTCGTAACTGCCCCCTTCTACAATACTGAAAACGGGAATATTGATGCCATCAGGGTTATTGTTTCAGAAGACAATACAACAATTACGGTAAATGGCAGTAATACCCTTGCTCTGGGCACTCCATTGAACAACCCATATAAAAAGGGAAGTATTATAACTTATTTTACCAATAAGCCCAGTATTCTGAAGTCTGATAAGCCAATTGGGGTTGCTCAGTATCAAAGTGCTCAAAATTGTAATGCAGCAAACCCATTAAACAACCAGGGAGTTGTGTTTCCCGGCGATCCGGAAATGACTATTTTGAATCCCATTGAACAGACATTGAGCGACATTACAGTATTCTCCAAATTAAATAGCATTACAGGTGTCAGAACTAATATTTCGAAGTACTTTCTGAATATTATAATCAAGACTGCTGATGCGGCCGGATTAACAGTAGATGGGACTGCAATAAGCAATTTTAAAGCAATTGATAATGAATATTCATATGTTATTATTGATGTTACCGGGTCTCAGGATCAGCATCGGATCAAAGCAAACGGGGGCTTTGTTGCGATAGCTTATGGCTACGGAGCTGTTGAGTCATATGCCTATCTGGCCGGTGCCGATGTTCGAAATCTCTTTCAGAATATTACAGCAAATACTCAATCAGCTAAGGTGATAACGAGTGGTTGTTCAAATTCGGCACCCAAATTCATATTAAAGCTTCCGTATCAGTCTTCCAGTATTGTCTGGGATGTTGATAACGGAAAAGGTCCTTATACAGATTCCAATCCGGTATTTACAACTTCTCTAATTGATGGAAGAACAGTTTATAGTTATGTATATCCACAAGCTGACCCGATTTATAAAACTATAGGAAAGTATAAAATTACAGCTATTGCACAAAACCCTAATCCATCGGGATGTGATGCTAGTGAACTGGTTAGCCTGGATTTCGAGATATTTGATCCCCCAGTAGCCTCTTTTACGACATTAAGTAAAAGTTGTGTCAATGCTTCAGTTGCATTCAGAGATACCAGTGTTGCCAATGGAAAAAAAATAATCAGTTGGATATGGGATTTTGGCGACAATGAATTTTCTGATAAACAACACCCAACTCATATTTACAAAAAGAGCGGAACTTACAAGGTTAAACTTATTGTAGAGGGGGAAAGTGGTTGTGCTTCAGAGGTTTTCTCTCAGGACATTATCATTTATGCCCTTCCTGTCGCAGATTTCACTGCAGGTTCACCTGCCTGCGAAAATAAAATAGTAACTTTCAGTGATCAGTCGGTTTCCTCAGAGGGTAAGATCATTAAATGGTACTGGGATTTTGGCGACCAGAGTCCGATAGAGGAAAAGGATTCTGCAACTCCCTTTACCCATACTTTCAAAGTCAGTGGAACTTATATTGTCAAATTAAGGGTGCTGACTGAAAATGGTTGTGAGGGACTGATATTTGAAAGATCAATACTGATTAATCCATCTCCTATAGTCAATTTTGGGGTTCCCGAGGTTTGTATAAAAGACTCTTTTGCTCAGTTCACAGATTCTACAACAATATCAGATGGTTCTGAGCTGACTTATCTTTGGAATTTTGGGAATGCTGCAGCGGCTCCGGGCACTAATACATCCACACTAAAAAATCCGATACACAGGTATACTCTTGCAGGTAATTATCAGGTCACACTAACTGTAACTTCAAAGGCTGGCTGTGTAACTACTGTAGTTAAAACATTCACTGTAAATGGTGCCACCCCGACAGCGGGTTTTGAAGTTTTAAACTCTGCGGGATTATGCAGTAATAAAGAAGTTGTATTTCGTAATACATCCACAGTTGATTTTGGAGAGGTAGGTAAAATTGAATGGTATTTTGATTATGATAATTCTCCCACAATTAAAATGGTGGATGAAAACCCATTTCCTAACAAAGAATATCGTTTTACCTATCCGGTTTTCAGCTCGCAGGCTACAAAACAAGTCAGAGTAAGAATGGTCGCTTTTTCGGGAGAAAGTTGCTTTGATGAAAATAGACAACTCATTACGTTGATGGCAGCTCCCTCTGTTAGCTTTACTTCCCTGGCTAAGGTATGTCAGGAAGTCGCTCCTTTTCGCATTACTCAGGCAAGCGAATTATCAGGACAGACAGGAGTTGGTACTTTTTCTGGCCCCGGACTGTCTTCAACAGGGATATTCAATCCCGCACAAGCGGGAGTTGGCACTCATACCCTGCAATATGTCTTTTCTGCTAATAATGGCTGCTCTGAATCAATTTCTCAAACAATAACTGTTATGCCAACTCCTTCAGTTAATGCAGGCAGAGATACATTGATCCTTGAAGGAGGTGAAACTAAACTGAATGCAATAGCCAGCGGTAGTAACCTGACTTATAAATGGTTTCCTTCAACCGGTTTAAGCCGCGATGATATACCAGATCCGGTAGCAAGCCCTGCAGAGGACATTGTTTATACACTGACTGTTACCTCTGATCAGGCTTGTTCCGCTATGGATAATATCCGGGTTAAGGTATTGAAACAGCCTGAAGTTCCAAATGCATTTAGCCCAAATAACGATGGAATGAATGATCTTTGGAATGTGAAATACCTTGAGAGCTATGCCAATGCCACCGTTAAGGTATTCAGCAGGTATGGGGGGATAGTTTATCAGAGCAACAAGGGTTATTCTAAACCATGGAATGGGCAATTTAATGGAATAGATTTGCCGGTAGGCACCTATTATTATATTATTGACCCCAAAACCAAGGGACGGCAAGTTATTGCGGGAGCTGTGACTATATTGAGATAGAAGCTGTTAATTAGAGAATTAGCAAATGTGTAAATTAGCAAATGTGCTGTTTGGCTTCAACGCATAATCCATGACTGGTAACAAACAACAGACAACAGAAAACTCAAAAGGCCAGCTAAAACTCCTCAGTAATCAGATTCATAAACTGAATCAAGAGGAGTGGGATGCTTTTTCTAAGATATGGGCTCCATTTACTGCCAGAAGAAAGGAAATTATTACCCGCTCCGGTGAAAGGGAAAGGTATCTTTATTTTGTTCTGGATGGAGTACAGCGGGTCTACTACCATGATGAATACGGACGTGAGGCAACACTGGTATTTACTTATGCACCTTCATTTGGTGGAGTTCTGGATTCAATGCTGAATGAGCAGATATCGAAATATAATTATGAAGCCTTGAGCAAATCTGAATTTTTAAGAGCTTCTTTCTCTGATCTGAATGATCTAATGCTCAGGTATCAGGGTGTAAGATCCATCATAATGACGGGAGTTTCGGGAGCACTTGCCGGGGTACTTGAACGACTGGCAGAATTGCAATGTTTTTCTTCAGAGGAGAAATTTAAAAAATTACTCACCCGAAGTCCGCACATTCTAAATATAGTACCTCATAAATACCTGGCAAATTATCTGGGTATCGACCCGACAAATTTCAGCAAGCTCATCAACAGGGTAATTATTTGAAAATCTTGGTAAATACCAACAATCTTTTATTTACAACTGCATTATTTTGGGATTTCAATACCTATCATGAAACTCGATAAATACAGGCTGATAGAAGAGCTTGAAGCTGAGCTTAAAAATCAGATCGCTCATGTAAAAGAAAATTTTGAAAATGTTTCTGAAACTATATTGCAAAGCCCTGCTGCTTCGGGAGGCTGGAGTATTTTGCAGTGCCTCGATCATTTAAACAGCTATGGGTTCTATTATCTGCCACAGATAAGCGATGCACTTAAGCGGGCTAAAAGATTGGATTCATCGGTCTATAAAAGCGGCTGGCTTGGAGATTATTTTACAAAGATTATGTCGCCCGAAACCGGTACTAAAAAGTTTAAAGCATTTAAAGATCATCAGCCTGAAAAAGGCCTTGATTCAAAAAGGGTTATTAACGAATTCATTTATCAGGAAGAATTATTGCTGGGGTATCTGAGTGATGCAAAAAGCGTGGACATGGCTTCTGTTAAAATTCCCCTTTCTATTTCCCCTTTGATCGGTATCAGGCTGGGCGATACGTTCAGATTTTTGCTTGCACATAACAGGAGACACCTGTTACAGGCAGGACGGAATCTTTAAATAGAAAATCTACAAAATCTCGATCTCTTTCAGTCAAATAACTGAATAAATATGACAAAAGTGATTTTGCTCATAGTTCCTTAATCCGGGAAATGCTTTTTTTGCTTAAAATTTTATTTTCTATTAAATGAAAAGATCCGGAATTCTGGCACCTGCAGGCTCCTTTGAGTGCTTACATGCAGCTATTCAAGCTGGTGCTGACGCTGTTTACTTTGGTGTGGAGCAGCTGAATATGAGGTCAAAATCTGTATTGGGATTTACAACAGAACATATTGCTGAGATCATTCAGATCTGTAAAAGAAATAATGTTAAAAGCTTTTTAACGCTCAATACGATAATCTATAACCATGATATACGATTGGCACATCACATAATAAAAGAAGCCAGGAAATGTGGAATTGATGCCGTCATTGCTGCCGATTATGCTGTAATACAACTTTGCCGTAAGGAAAACGTTTCTGTTCATATTTCCACCCAGGCAAATGTCAGCAATATTGAGTCAGTGGTTTTTCATTCCCAATTTGCCGATTTGATTGTACTGTCAAGGGAGCTGACATTAAGGCAAATTGCAGATATCACGAAGGAAATTGAAAGAAGGAATATTACAGGGCCTTCAGGGAAAAGGCTGGAGATCGAAGTTTTTGTTCATGGAGCACTTTGTATGGCGGTGTCGGGAAAATGTTATATAAGCCTTCATACTCAGAATGCTTCAGCAAACAGAGGTGCATGTGTCCAAAATTGCCGTCGGCCTTATAAAGTGATTGATACTGAAAATAACCTGGAGCTTCTTGTGGATAATGAATATATTATGTCGGCCAAAGATCTTTGTACAATAGATATTCTCGATCAAATTATAAAGGCGGGTGTCAGCCTGCTGAAGATTGAAGGAAGATCAAAATCTGCCGATTATGTTTATACAACAATAAAATGTTATCGGGAAGCAGTTGAAGCAATTAACTGCGGATCTTATAATCTCGAAAAGGCCAATAACTGGAAAAAAGAGTTAAACTCAGTTTATAACCGGGGATTTTGGGAGGGTTATTATTTGGGCAGAAAATTCGGGGAATGGTCACTTCAGCCCGGAAATAATGCTACTCAAAAGAAAATATACATTGGAAAAGCGAGTAAGTTTTTTCCGGCAATTCAGGTCGCTGAATTTACGCTCGATGCAGGGGGTATTGCAATTGGAGATAAATTTATGATAACAGGCCCTAAAACCGGGTTATTACAAGGTCAGGTAGAAGAACTTCGGGTAGGTGGAAATGCAAAAAATGAGGCCGGGAAGGGAGATTTGCTAAGCTTTAAAATTGCCGGTCAAAAAGTATTTCGGGGTGATAAATTGTATAAGGTTCTTTCAGAAGAAAATGCCTAAGATCATTTACTACCGCAATAAATGTATTGGATGTGGCATATGCTGCGAGAACCATCCGGATAGTTGGGTCATGTCAAAAAAGGACGGGAAAGCGGTGCTGTTAAATGCTACCTCAAAAAAAGATTTATACATTTTGGATGTGAATGATGAAGCCACAAGTGCATTTCGGTTTCTTGTAAAGGCATGTCCAGTAAATATAATTAAGGTAAGATGAACTCAAACTGCAAAGAAATGGACAGTGAAATAATTGATTTTATAAAGCAAAACAATATAGCAGCTTTTTGCTGTAGTGATACAAACAATAAGCCGTATTGTTTCCACAGTTTTTATGCTTTTGATGCGATCAATTACCTGTTATTTTTTAAATCATCCTCACGAACATTTCATTCGAAAATACTTTCTCAAAATCCATACATAGCCGGTAGCATCTTGCCGGGCAAGATTGAAATATTGGCTCTAAAGGGAATACAGCTTACAGGTATCATTCTCTCGACTATTGATACTGATTTTATGAATCCCACAACCTATTATCACAAAAAATTTCCTTTTGCATTAGCAAAGCCGGGGGATGTTTGGTGTATTCAGCTTGCAGAATTAAAAATGACCGATAATAGCCATGTTTTTGGCAAAAAATATACCTGGAAAAGAACTACACCGGCCCTGACAGATGTTGCTGTTTAAAATCGGTTCTATAATTACAGTTTCAACATTGAAGAAATAGTTTCGAATTCGGGATTATTTGGATCAATTCTCTTTGAAATCAGCGCATAAGCTAATTAAAGTATATCAATTTTTAGCTTTTTGCCATCGGTAACTATCTGTAAAACCATAGTTTTTTCTCATTATTTTAGTTTAGGATGCAGGTTAATTCACTAAAAGTAATTTTAATGTAAAAAAAATTTGGAAGGATTTATAATTAAAGATAAATTTATCCTTAATTATAAATCTCAATGCGAACTGGACTCGCTGAAATGGATTTGTAATTGACAGAAAGGATATGTGCAACATTTAAATCAAAAAAAAAATGCAGCATGAAAATATATTCCCTATTATTCATTTCAGTAGCAGTACTGTTTTTTATTTCCCTTGTTTCGGCTTCCGCTCAGGAAAAGGCTGAGGTAGCTTTCAAACAAAATTGTGCAGCTTGCCATAGTATTGGCAAAGGGAGGCTTGTTGGTCCCGATCTATCCGATGTTCATAAACGGCGTACAGAATCGTGGCTTTTGAATTTCATTAAGTCATCTCAAGCAGTAATTAAGAGTGGGGATCAAACTGCCGACTCTCTTTTTAGGGCTTACAATCAAATTCTGATGCCCGATCAGACTGCCTTATCTAATGGAGATATTAAAGGTATTCTTATCTATATAAAATCTAAAAGTCCTGAAGCACTTTCCTCATCTTCCTCAGCTACAGTGGAACAATCCAAAGAGAAATCGAATAATAAAAGTGATCTCTTTTTTGATTCAGTAATTCTAATCGTTTTGGCAGTTTCATTTATCTTTTTGATTGGGGTACTCTTTTTATACAGAAAAATAAAAAAACTTTCAGATGAACAAATGGACTATTACAGTTCTGAAAGAGCTTTTTTTAAACCAATTAAGAAATGACTACTAATCGTTTCCTTGACATTAAAAAAATAAACAGATGAAAATAAATTTTCACTTTCACATCGCAAAAATTGCAGTGCTTTTACTTTTTCTGGAGCCTGTTTTAGCGCAGGACAAAGGTGAAGCAAGTTTCAAGCAAATTTGTGCAGCCTGTCACACCATCGGTAAGGGAAAGCTTGTTGGACCCGATCTTGCAAATGTGCACTTACGTCATTCCGAAGATTGGTTAAAGAAGTTTATCAGGTCATCTCAAACGGTCATAAAATCAGGTGATAAATATGCTGATTCTTTGTTCAAAGCATTCAACCAGATTCCAATGCCTGATAATCCTGCATTTACTGATGAGAATATAAAGGATATTCTAAATTATATTACAGTTAACAGCCCGGCAGGGCAATCTCTGTCAACTTCAGCTGCGCCCGTAGCGTCAGTCCAGTCTGTAACATTATCGGCAGATGCTATAGATAGAGGGAAACAGCTCTTTATTGGTGATACCCGTTTGGTTAATGGAGGTGCTGCATGCAATTCCTGTCATAATGTAAAGAAGCTGGGGATTATAAGCGGGGGAGCATTAGCAAAGGATCTTACTGATATTCCGACACGAATGGATTATGAGGGAACTAAGGCAATCATCACTGGAATGTTAGCGGGAATTCCGGCTATGCAGCAATCATTTGCAAATAAGCCTTTGACAGAAGATGAAATTGCAGCACTGTCGGCATTCTTAAGCAATAACTCAGAAGACAAAACATCAGCTGTTATAGGAACATCAGGTATTATGTTGTGGACTGGTATCATTGGGGGACTCGGTCTGTTATTTCTGTATTCATTTTTTTGGATGAGAAGAAAACAGCGAACAGTGAATTATTCTATCTACAAAAGACAATTGAAATCTACCTGATCTGAGTATAGAAAACAGAGATAAAATGTATACTAATAACTAATATTATGAGTTGGATTGAAGATATCATCTCGCCAAAAACCCGCCAGTGGGAAGAATTTTACCGTAACCGTTTCCAACACGACCGTATCGTTCGAAGCACACATGGTGTGAATTGTACAGGAGGATGTTCCTGGCAAATTCATGTAAAAGAAGGCATCGTAGTGTGGGAAACACAGCAGTTGGATTATCCGCTTCTTGAAGAATCATTACCTCCTTACGAGCCAAGGGGATGCCAGCGTGGAATTTCCTACTCCTGGTATCTGTATAGCCCTTTAAGGATCAAATATCCGCTCATCCGCGGAACGCTGATTGATTTTTTCAGGGAAGAAAAAAAGAAAACCGGGGGCGATCCTGTAAAAGCATGGGAAAACCTTCAGAATGATAAAGAAAAACGCAGCCGCTATCAAAAATCAAGAGGAAAAGGTGGGTTTCGCAGGGTTTCCTGGGATGAGGTTTTAGAGATTATGGCGGCTGCAAATATTTACACAGCTAAAAAGCACGGGCCTGACCGGGTTGCAGGATTTTCACCTATTCCAGCCATGTCTATGCTTAGTTATGCAGCCGGAGCACGCTTTCTTCAGCTCTTTGGCGGATTCAACCTCAGCTTTTATGACTGGTATTGTGATCTGCCTACACACTTCCCTGAGATGTGGGGCGAGCAAACCGATGTCTGCGAAAGCGCTGACTGGTATAATTCCAAACTGATAGCCGACATGGGAGCCTGCTTAAATATGACAAGAACCCCTGACTGTCATTTCTTTGCTGAGTCAAGGCATAACGGAACAAAAGCTGTGGTGTTCTCGCCCGACTTCAGTCAGGTGTGCAAATATGCCGACCAGTGGGTTCCGGTACATCCGGGTACCGACAACGCTTTTTGGATGGCGGTCACGCATATAATATTAAAGGAATACCATCACGAAAAGCAAACTCCATACTTTATTGATTATACCAAGCAATATACTGACAATCCTTTTTTGGTTCATCTGGAAAAAGTCGAACAGCCTGACGGGAAGGGTAAAACCCATTACAAACCTGGAAGACTGGTTCGTGCAAATGAAATTGCTAAATGGGTAGGTATTGAGAATGGGGATTGGAAATTCTTAAATATTGATGAAAGTTCAGGTGAATTGATTGTACCTAAAGGAACCATGGGTTACCGTTGGGATAAAGCAGGTGGTAAGTGGAACATGAAATTTGAATGCGGGGAAACAGAAATGAGTTATAATCCTGCTCTTACCCTGCTCAAGAAAAATGATGGAGTACTGCAAACTGAATTTATCGAATACGGACTGGATAACACATTCCTGCGGGGTGTTCCTGTAAAATATCTGGACACCATTAATGGAAAAGTACCTGTTGTTACGATTTATGATCTGATGATGGGGCAATATGGGGTTGACCGTGGTTTAGAAGGTCAGTATCCAAAAGATTATACTGATAAAGATGCTTCCTATACGCCAGCCTGGCAGGAAATTTTTACCGGTATTGATTCAAAGACTGTACTTCAATTTGCACGTGAATGGGCTGACACTGCCGATACAACGAAAGGAAAATGTATGGTCATTGTCGGTGCAGGTATCAATCATTGGTATCATGCTAATTTGATTTACCGTTCTGCAGCAATGACCCTGGCATTGACCGGTTGTATTGGTAAAAATGGCGGAGGCCTGAACCACTATGTGGGTCAGGAAAAACTAGCTCCTGTTGATTCATGGGGCGGAATTTCTTTTGCAAAAGATTGGGTGCCTGCCTCAAGGCTTCAACAAACTCCGCTGTGGCATTATATCAATACCTGCCAGTATCGTTATGATGGACGTCATTCACATTACAATGCAGTTCCTGAAAACGAATTGACTAAAAAGCATACTGCCGACAGTATTTTCACTTCTGTACGAAATGGATGGATGCCGTACTATCCGCAGTTCAATGAAAATCCGCTGAACGTCGTGAAAAATGCCGAAGCAGATGGGGCTAAAACAGATGAAGAACTTATAAGGCATACTGTAGACCGGCTTAAATCAAGAGATCTGAAATTCGCTATTAATGATCCGGATGCCGAGGAAAATTTCCCTCGTGTCTGGTACATATGGCGTGGTAATGCCATTCATGGTAGTATGAAAGGTACTGAGTATGCTTTAAAACATTATTTGGGAACCCACCATAATTCCATTGGAAAGGATTCAGATGAACACACAGAAGAAGTGGTATGGCATGAAATCGCTCCTGAAGGGAAAATGGATTTGGTAGTGGATTTGAATTTCCGTATGGATTCATCAGCTCTATATTCTGATATTGTACTTCCGGCTGCTTCCTGGTATGAAAAAAATGATCTGAATACCACGGATATGCACTCTTTTATTCATCCGCTAAGTCAGGCAATTGCTCCGGTTTGGGAATCAAAAACCGATTGGGATATCTTCAAGGAGCTTGCGAAAGCAACGAGTGAAATGGCAAAGGAACATCTTGCCGAACCACAAAAGGATATTGTGATGACCCCCCTGTCACATGATACTCCCGATGAAATTTCACAACCTGTTATTAAAGATTGGTTCAAGGGTGAATGTGAACCAATTCCCGGTAAAACAATGCCGAAGTTTTCGATTATTACCAGAGATTACACACAACTCTATGAAAAATTCATCACGCTTGGTGAAGGCATCCGTGAAAAGGGCTTAGGTGCTCATGGTAATCACTATTTCTGTAAAGATGAATATGACGAGATGTGTAATTCCAATCATTTTCCGAACAGGAAATATCAAGGAAAGACGATGCCATCCATTCAGGAAGATGTTTGGGCAGCTAATGCCGTTTTACATCTCTCAACACTCACAAACGGTAAACTGAATGTGGATGCTTACAAAAACATGGAGAAGAAAACCGGACTAAGGTTGGCAGATCTGGGTGAAGGTAGCAAGGATGTGAAGTTTCGTTTTCAGGACATTGTTGCACAACCAAGGAGGTATAATACGTCGCCACTATGGTCGGGTTTAATGAATGATGGTAGGGCATACTCGGCTTATACCTACAATGTAGAACGTTTGGTTCCGTGGAGAACCCTGACTGGAAGGCAGCACTTTTATCTTGACCATGAACTGTATATAGCACATGGCGAGCACCTGCCCACTTACAAACCTGCACCAAGGCCGGAAGTTTACGGAGATCTGCGTGAAACCTGGAAGGAAGGGAAAGCATTGGCTTTAAACTACCTCACCCCACACGGTAAATGGCATATCCATTCCACTTATATGGATAATCTGAGAATGTTGACACTCTCTCGGGGATGCGAACCTTGCTGGTTAAGCGAAACAGACGCAGAAAAATTGGGAATCAAGGATAATGACTGGGTAGAAGTACATAATGACCATGGGGTTTATGTAACCAGGGCATGTGTAAGCTCCAGAGTCGCTCCAGGAAGTTGTATTGTGTATCATACGGTTGAAAGAACAGTAGGAATTCCAAAATCACAACTCCGAGGCGGCAAAAGGGGCGGAGGAAATAATAGTGTTACCAGAACCCATCTCAAGCCTAATTATTTGAGCGGCGGCTACGGACAGTTTTCATACCATTTTAATTATTGGGGGCCAATTGCACCACAGCGTGATACTCATGTGATCGTGAAGAAAATGGATAAACTGGAATGGTAGGACAGATATGAAATATGAGTATCGAGATAGAACATTATTAACCACAATTTATGTATAAGCTAAAAGAAATAGAAAATTGGAATGAGGCGATTGAACTCTATTGGAAGTTTATTAAACAGTTTCTGAATTTCCTGACACACTTTCTACAAAGCAATCCTAAACCTTTAACTACAGAATAAGATGAATATTCGCTCACAAATATCGATGGTTTTTCACCTGGATAAATGCATCGGCTGTCACACGTGTTCTATTGCCTGCAAAAATATCTGGACTGACCGCAAAGGCGCGGAATATATGTGGTGGAATAATGTTGAAACAAAACCCGGCACTGGTTATCCTACAAAATGGGAAGATCAGGAAATTTACAGAGGTGGATGGGAAAAGAAAAATGGGAAAATCTCATTGAAAGGTGCGGGTAAAAGACGCGGACTCACAAATATTTTTTATAATCCTAATCTTCCTGTTATTGACGATTATTACGAACCTTTCACCTATAAATACCTGGATCTGATCGAGTCGCCAGAAGGAGATGATCAGCCTACTGCGAGGCCTGTTTCTCTGATTACAGGAGAGCCGATTGATATAAAAATGGGGCCGAACTGGGATGACGATTTGAGCGGAACCCCTGACTTTGCACGCAACGATCCGAATTTGCAAAATCTTTCTGCCGCCGAACAGGAAGTCATGTTTCAGTTAGAGAAAATGGCATTTTTTTATCTGCCCAGAATTTGTAATCACTGCTTGAATCCTGCCTGTGTTGCAGCTTGTCCTTCAGGTGCCATTTACAAAAGGGGAGAAGACGGGGTAGTACTCATCAATCAGGAGGTATGCCGGGCATGGCGCATGTGCGTTACAGCCTGTCCATATAAAAAAACGTATTATAACTGGCATACAGGGAAGTCCGAAAAATGTATCCTTTGTTATCCGCGACTTGAAGCAGGCCTGGTACCTGCATGTATGCATTCCTGTGTAGGAAGGATCCGTTATCTTGGTGTTCTGCTCTATGATGCCGATAAAATTGAAGCAGCAGTGAATGATGAGGAGAAGAACCTGATTAACAACCATCTTGATATTATCCTTGATCCCTTTGATGAAGAAGTGATCCGGGCCGCTAAGATGAATGGTATTGCCGATTCCACAATTCATGCAGCACAGTTCTCACCAGTATACAAGTATGTAAAAGAGTGGAAACTGGCACTGCCACTGCATGCTGAATTCAGAACCTTACCTATGTTGTTTTATGTTCCGCCCCTGCTCCCTGTTATGGCAACATTAAAACAGGTTGATAATAGTGCACAGGCAGAAAAGATGAATCCAATCGGGAAATATTGGGATGATAACTGGCTCTATGATACCAGTACCGAAGAATTATGGGGAACTCTTGATCAGGTCCGTTTTCCACTAAAATATCTTGCAAATATGCTCAGTGCAGGAGATGAGGAAATGATCAAAGACAAATGGAAAAAATTAATGGCTGTCCGTATTCATCGCAGAAGAGTTACAGTAGGTGATGTAAGCAATGAAAAAGCAGATAAGACTTTGAAAGATGCAGGATTAACTGCTGAAATGGCAGATGGCATTTTCCATCTTACGGCTCTGGCTAGATTTGAAGACCGTTTTGTAATTCCTCCGGCACACCGTGAACAGGCAATTGAAATGATGGACTTCACCGGTGATGCAAAAGGAGAAGTAGGATTTGGGATCAAAAGTAAACTGAGAAGAGGACTATAAATTTAATTGTAAAGAAAACGTATTATGGAAGCTACTGCAGAAGTCAAAGAAGAAAAGAAAGCACCGTCAAAGGATACGCTGACCGACTATGAATTATTGTCCAGTCTTTTCTTCTACCCTGAAAATGAATCACATTTAAAAAAAATAGGAGATGTTTATGCATATCTCTCTGTTAATCTTCCAGATTCAGCTGAGGTGATGAAACCATTTATGGAGTTTATTGCGTCCTCCACCCTTGAAGAATTACAGGAACTCTTTCTTAGGTCGTTTGATATTCAGGCAATCACAACCTTAGACATAGGATTCATTCTTTTTGGAGAAGATTATAAACGTGGCCAATTGCTTGTTAACCTGAATATGGAACATCGTGAAGCGGGAAATGTTTGCCATACCGAATTGTCTGATCATTTGCCTAATGTTTTGTGTCTTCTGTCAAAAATGAAAGACGATGTTATGCGTATGGAGATTGCCAATAGGCTTGTAGCTCCGGCAGTGGTAAAAATGTTGGAGGAATTTGATCCTAAAAAAGTTGAAAAGAAGGATAAAGTTTATAAGAAACATCTCAAGACCTTAATAGATTATTCAACGAATTTTAGAACTGTTTATCAAACATTACTGCAGGCATTAATTATCGCCCTGAAAAAGGATTTTGGATATGAGCCGGAAAGTGCCGTCGTTTCGGTTGATAAGGACGAAAAGAATATTGTCTCTTCTATGGAGGAATCATATTCCTGTTCATCCTGTAGTTCTGCCGGTCCTTCAACACCAGATTATACCCGGAACATTGAAACAGAAATGAACATAGAAAAACCTTAAATCATAAACCTGATGTATCATGGATATCTTTAATAACTTTCTTCTTATCGCTCTGCCTTATATCGCTCTGGCAGTTTTTCTGATTGGATCTATTTACAGATTTATGTATAAAGGATTCCAGTTTTCATCACTTTCGACTCAGTTTCTGGAAGGCAGAAAATTATTTTACGGATCAGTGCCATTTCACTGGGGAGTGTTATTTCTTTTCTTCGGCCACCTGACCGCTCTTCTGTTTCCCAGTAGTGTGCTTGCCTGGAACAGCCAGCCGGTTCGACTTATGATATTGGAAATATCTGCATTTGTTTTTGGAATCAGCATGTTGATTGGCCTGGTTAATCTTATAATAAGAAGGTATACAACAGCCCGTCTCAAATTTGTAACCAATAGAATGGACTTTGTAGTTTATCTTTTGTTGATTTCCCAAACGGTTATCGGACTTTGGATTGCCTATAATTTTCGATGGGGTTCTTCCTGGTTTTCTTCCCTTCTGACTCCGTACCTGTATTCGGTTTTTACACTGCGGCCTGACATATCAGCGGTAGCCCTTCTTCCCTGGATGGTAAAACTTCATATTATCCTTGCTTATATCATCGTTGGAATTATTCCGTTTTCCCGCCTTGTGCATTTCTTAGTCCCCCCAATAAACTATATATGGCGACCCTATCAACAAGTAATGTGGTATTGGAGCAGAAGAAGGGTGCGAAGCCCGAGAACACCATGGTCGTTACAGCGTCCTAAAAATACCTGAACATGCTGCTGAACATTGTCAACGATGAAGAATTGGTTACAAGTCAGATTGTAAAGGGGATACTTTTAATCATCCTGATTTGGGGTATTATATACAACCTTTACCGGTTTTTCAGAGAAGGGTCACCGAAAATAAAAAAAATCAATTTTGCCCTCTTCGTCTTGCTTATGGTGTTTTCCATGTTCGTTTTTAAGACGTATCGGATTGAATCGGGACTTTTGAAAAGTCCGGAATATGTTACAGGAATTACATCAGGCTATTGTTCTGTGTTCGCATTGGGTGCAGGAATTGAATTTGAATACCAGGTGAACGGACAGCAAATCAGGCGTTGCAATACCTATCATCCTATATCAAAAGACAGCATTGTGGCCATTGGGGGTAAATATAAAGTGCGGTTTTCTAAGGAGTTTCCTGAAGAAGGAAGGATGAATTTTAAAATGAGAATTGAATAGGACAGTTATGGAACAGCAAGTTACGGCTACCTCACACCGGATCCTTTTTTTGAACACGCTCGCATTTATGGTATGTTTTGCAGTTTGGGTGATCAATGGGGTATTGGTTACTTTTCTGGTCAACAATGGGGTGTTCAAATGGAGTCCTATTGAGATCGGATGGCTGCTTGGAGCTCCTATATTAGTAGGTTCCGTCTTTCGTCTGCCTGTGGGAATGCTTACTGATAAATTTGGAGGTAAATGGATTATGGCCTCTGTTTTGTTTTTTAGTGCCGTTCCAATGTTCTTTTTATCGCAGGCCCATAGTTTTACTTCGTTTCTTTTACTCAGTCTTGGCTTCGGAATAGCCGGGGCTTCCTTCTCTGCAGGTGTAGCTTATACTTCTTTATGGTATCCTACGAAAAACCAAGGTACTGTATTGGGTATTTTCGGTGCCGGAACAATGGGAGCTGCCTTGACTACTTTGTTTGCACCATCAGGTCTTACTATGCTGACCGGAAATGGAACTGATTTGGAGGCCTGGCGGACTTTGCCAAAAATATGTGCCGCATTACTGGTAATTGTGGGAATCATCTTTCTGTTGGGAACCCAAAACAAAAAACCGCAGGAATCTAAAACGATAATACAACGATTAGCACCCCTTAAAGAAATCAGGGTATGGCGATTCGGACTTTATTACTCTTTCGTCTTTGGTGGATTTGTGGCTTTATCACAATGGCTTATTCCTTATTATGTCAATGTGTATTCCATGTCTATTGTAACAGCCGGATTCATGGCAACAGCATTTAGTTTACCTACCGGGTTAATAAGGGCAGGTGGCGGCTGGCTTGCCGATAAAGTAGGACCCCGTATTGTTCTCCTTTGGGTATTTGGAGTTTGTCTCGTTTGTCTGTTCTTTCTTTTTATTCCCCGTATGGAAATTCAGGCTCCCGGACAAGGAATTATGGCCTCGAAACCAGGTATTGTTAGTTCCGTTTCTGATCATGAGATTATAATTACCGATGATAAGTATATTCTTCAAACTAAATCGGGTGATTCATCAGAGGTGAGTATCCGTTTCGGTATACATCAGGATGAGGAAAGCTTTTTGTTTCTTCCAACTACAACATTCCATCAGGAGGCTATTGTAAAAGCTGGTGAAAAGGTAGGTAAAGGACAATTACTGGCAAAGGGTGTAACCCATATTTATTTTCAAGCCAATAAATGGATTTTCTCAGGCTTGATATTCATAATTGGAATGATGATGGGAATTGGGGGAGCAGCTGTTTTTAAACATATTTCTGATTTTTATCCTACCAGTATTGGCACTGTTGGTGGTATTGTGGGAGTTTTGGGAGGACTTGGTGGCTTCATAGGCCCTATTCTTTTTGGCTATTTACTGAATGCTACCGGTGTTTGGACGAGCTCCTGGATGTTCCTTGCTGCCTTGGTAACCATTTGCATTGTTTTACAGCGCCTGGCAAAGCCTTTAGCTGGGGAAGGTCCCCGCTTAAATTAGGTATTCCGGATCATTGGATGGGGTTGAAACATTATAAAGAACAAAGTTTTAAAGGTTAAAACGACGAAATGGAGTATCTCAGTAACTACAACTCTGTAAAGACAGGAGATATCATACTGACTGGAATAAAAGCCGGAATAAAGAATCTTTCTCCCGGTTATTTTGCGCTGGTGATGGCCACAGGGATAATTTCTATTGCTGCCTTTCTGATAGGCATGAAATGGATTGCCCTTGCTCTATTCGGAATAAACAATATTTTCTTTATCGTTTTATGGATTCTGACCATTCTGCGTTTAATATGGTTTCCGAAAGAAGTTATCAGCGATATGACAGATCACATGAAAGGGCCCGGATTCTTTACACTTGTTGCCGGAACATGTGTACTTGGCAGTCAATATATCCTGCTGTTTGAGATTTATCAGATCGCACTTTTACTGTTAGTATTCGGGGTTTTGTTATGGATACTTTTAACATACGCTATATTCACTACCCTGACAATTAAAGAGAATAAGCCAACGCTCGATGGGGGAATAACCGGTGCCTGGCTGACAGCAATCGTTGCCACACAATCTGTCGCTATCCTCAGCGCATTAATTGCATCACATATAAATCAACCTTTACGGGTAGAGGTCAATTTTTTTGCTCTTTCCATGTGGCTTTGGGGTGGGATGTTTTATATCTGGATGATCTCTCTTATTTTTTACAGGTACACTTTTTTTAAATTTTCACCGGATGATCTTGCTCCACCATATTGGATAAATATGGGAGCTATGGCCATTTCAGTGTTGGGTGGATCTGTTCTTATAATTAATGCACCGGATGCGCCGTTTCTGCAATCTTTGCTTCCTTTCCTGAAAGGCTTTACTGTATTTTATTGGGCAACCGGAACGTGGTGGATTCCGATGCTTATTATTTTAGCTGTCTGGAGACATGTCTATAAAAAATATCCGCTGAAGTATGATCCCTTGTATTGGGGTGCAGTCTTCCCTCAGGGAATGTATACTGTTTGTACTCTTCGAATGGCAGAGGCATTAAACATACCTTTTCTTCATCGGATCTCCAATGTGTTTATTTATATCGCCCTGTTTGCCTGGACTGCTACTTTCATTGGAATGATACGCTCATTTCTATCCGATTTACTCAAACTGAAATATAGAATAAAACAGGAAAGTAAACAGAGTATTTATGGGATTTAAACCGCAATTAATCATACAATGATCATATTAAAACTTCAAGCTTATGAATAACATATTTGATAAGGCAGACTATGTCAAACGGTTTGTTGAGAAGGGAGAGGACGAAAATTCGGTATATTCTCCAATGGATCCACCTGATGCGTATAGACCTCCGGCTATTAACACTGTCCCTTATGAAGAATTACATCCTGTATTGCAATTGTTTACAGATGAACATAAAAATACAATGGACCAACTTGAGGTATTTGAAAATACGATTCAGGAGATAAGAAAGGAAGGAATTAATAAGGAAAGAAATACGAAGCTTGGTGAATTCTTTCAATTTCTGGATGACAAAATTGTGCTTCACAACCTGAAAGAAGAAAGGGTATTATTTCCCCTGTTACATGATTGCCTTCTTGAAAAAGGCGAACACAGTCCGAGGGGAACTCCTGAAACTGCGGTGGATATGCTGGAAAACGACCATATAAAAATGATGCAACTGGTCACCCTAACATTTAGTCTGATGGGGGTATCATCCCGT
>NZ_DASWXT010000055.1:0-37390 GCF_036405355.1 Daejeonella sp. | reverse complement strand
TCCTTACTCTCCACTGGTTTTTGAATTGGATGTAGTAAATATCATTCCGGGAACAGCACCTGTGGCTGCTGCCGCTCCGAAACAATAATTATTCGTTTCTAATAAAAAAGCCCTTCCTGAAAATTCAGGAAGGGCTTTTTTATTAAGGCTGACAGGGTTTTGACAATGCTGACAGGGTTTAGAACCCTGTCAGCCTTATGCGGCTCATGCCGGGATCGGGGCCGTCATTTCGAACACAACAGTACTGTTTTCTTCTCAAGCCAGGAATACGCGTTATGGAGAAATCTGTTGATGCGGACATGCTCTTGATTATGAGATTTCTCTTCGCGTTAATAACATTTTAAATACATCAATCCATTTCGCTCATCGAAATATCTAACTTCTACAGAAATGACGGTAATTATTTAGAAGCAGCCTCTTTCAATACATCCATATAATATTGCTCATAAACCGGCAGTATCAGACTCAGGTCGAATTGCTGAGCACGCTTAAGTGCCCCTTCCTTGAATGAAGCAAGTTGTTTATCATCTTTTAAGATAAATATGGAGTGCTTAGCCATCGCCTCAATATCGCCCACATTATCCATAAATCCGGTAACACCGTCAATGTTAAGTTCAGGTAAGCCCCCGGCATTTGAAGTAATTACCGGAACCTTACAGGCCATTGCCTCCAAAGCTGCCAAACCAAAACTTTCTGATTCAGATGGCATAATGAACAGATCTGAAACCGACAGAATCTCTTCCACCGCATCCTGCTTACCAAGAAATCTCACATTATCACATATTTCAAGATCGCGGCAAAGCTGTTCACAATAAACCCGTTCAGGTCCGTCTCCAACCATTAACAATTTGGATGGAATCTCTTTTTGGATTTTTTCAAAAATGTGAACCACATCCTGTGTCCGTTTTACTTTACGGAAATTGGAAGTATGCACTACAATCCGCTCATTATTTGGCGCAATTGCGAGTTTAAAATGATCTTTAGCTTTAAGACTAAATCGTTGTAAATCAATAAAATTCGGAATAACCCTGATATCTTTAACTACATCAAAATGTTTGTAAGTATCTTCCTTCAGATTTTCAGAGACAGCAGTAACACCATCCGACTGATTAATGGAAAATGTAACAACAGGCTTATAAGTTGGATCCTTACCTACCAGTGTAATATCGGTGCCGTGTAAGGTTGTCACAACAGGGATATGAATGCCGTATGTCGCAAGAATCTGCTTTGCCATAAATGCTGCTGAAGCATGAGGAATGGCGTAATGTACATGCAGCAGATCCAGTTTCTCAAACCTGACTACATCTACCAGTTTACTTGCCAGTGCCAGTTCATAGGGAGGATAATCAAACAAAGGATAGTTTGAGACAGAAACCTCATGATAAAATAGGTTTTCGGAAAAGAAATCAAGACGGGCAGGCTGCCTGTAGGTGATAAAATGGACCTGATGTCCGTTATCAGCCAATGCTTTACCTAATTCTGTGGCTACCACCCCACTACCACCAAAGGTAGGATAACAAACTATTCCAATTTTCATTAGTATCCTGTATTAGATTACAAAGTAAATTCTTTAAAAGGAGATTAATGTTAGTACAATGTAACAAATCAAAAGCCCTGTTAAGCAAGGCTTCTCAATTCCCAATTGCTTCATAAATCACGTCCTGAATACGACCCCTGATATTCAGGTCAATGAGTTTCGAGGTAACTCCCGGATTTACCCTGTTTGATAAAAATACATAAACCAGATTGTATTTGGGATCTACCCAAACGCAGGTTCCTGTATAACCAGTATGCCCGAATGTTAGCGGAGATGCAAGTTTGGAAGGATAGCCTTTGGTACTCTCCTCATCCCACCGATCGAAACCTAATCCGCGGCGACTAATAGCCGATTGTTTTGCAGTGAACATCTTTACCGTTTCGGTCTTGAAATATCGGGTTCCACCATATATTCCACCATTCAAAATCATCTGGTACAGTATCGCAAGATCATTTGCATTGGAAAAGAGTCCGGCATGCCCCGATACTCCCCCAACCATTGCAGCACCCTGATCATGAACATAGCCTTCAAGTAGTGTCTTCCTGAATTCTTTATCATCTTCCGTTGGAATAATCTCTTCCTTTGGAAAGCGGAGACGCGGATTAAATCCCGCCCTGGTCATTCCAAGTGGCTTATAAAACTGATCCATCACATAGCTTTCCATTGCCTTCCCGGATTGGCGCTCGACCATGTCTTTCATAAAATACATGCTCAAATCGCTGTAAACATACTTCCCCTGATTCGACAGAGCGGAGTTCAGCATAAGCGGCCACATGACCTGTTTGAAATAATCTTTCCGCAAATAATAGTTATCCGCAACCTTTACAGGATGTGTTTCTGATGAATCACGACTGTAATCTGTCTCCAATAAGTTTCTGTAAAAAGGGATATAAGGAATGAATCCTGCCTGATGAAGCATCACATCACGTACAGGAATATCCTTTTTATTGGTATTTCTCGATCTCGGAATATAGGCTCCTACATTGGTATCCAGTTTAAGTTTACCCTGTTCGTACAAACGCATTACCGCCATGGTTGTAGCCGAGATCTTTGTTACCGAAGCCAGATCATAAATGTCGGTAATCCGGGTTGGAGTACGGTCAATATAAGTGCGGGTACCATAAGCTTTGTTAAAAATTATTTTCCCATCCTTAACTACCAGCACAACCGCACTCGGAGTGGCTCTCTGACGAATTGCTTCTTCAGCGATATCATCAATTCTACTGAGAGCTGAACTATTGATTCCAATTTCCTCTGGCACTGTATATTTTAAACGGATAGGAATAGTCGATGAGCCTGAACCTGCTGCATATCTGGAAGAGATTCCCTGATTCAGTCGGGCATTGGCACCAACTCCACCAAATATCAATTGTGCGACAAAATTTGCTGACACTGCTGATTTCTTTTCAGACCAAATAATTGCAGAATTCAAAGCCTCAAGAAGTTTCAGGCTTCCTGCATCACCCGATAAACTAACAATCAGGCTTTTATTTAACTGAAGATCCAGTAATAGTGGGATAGTCCTAGGATCATTCAATGACTGATCAGTAACTTGAACGACTATCGTATTAAAAAACTTCAGATCATCATTCAGATCGTTGAAGCTAAGCATATCATGGTTGTATTGTGCAGAGGCAAAGGACTGAACTTTGGTATACTTATTTAAAATACTATCGAATTCTGAGGCATAGGCTGAGCCGATATTGACACTGGCTATGGTTAAGGGCATCAGATCTTTTAATGGAACAAGTTCTTCTTCATTATTCAATAATACTGTTGAACTTTCAACACTTTTCCACTCAGCTAAAAAAGATTCATTTCTGAAGTGCTCTGACATTTGTGCACAGGCCGACAGGGTAAAAAAACTCAGCAAACAGACTGCAATTGGTAAACTGCTGATCTTTAATAATTTATTTACTATAAACATTCTCACCATTTAAATAGGTTTTTAACACTTGAGCTTTAAATAGCTGCTCAGCGTCAGCTTTCATAATATCCTGATCAAGAATCACGAAATCGGCGAACTTACCTGCCTCAATGCTGCCCTTTTCCTTCTCTTCAAATTGCCCCTTTGCTGCCCAGATCGTCATCCCGCGTATAGCTTCCTCCCGGCTCATTGCATTTTCCATCTGATAACCATCTGCCGGAAACCCCTTCATATCTTTCCGCACTACTGCTGCATAAAACGTGTACATAGGGTTTATATTTTCGACAGGAAAATCAGTCCCCAAAACCAGCCAGCCATTCTGATCTAATAATTGCTTAAAAGCATAGGCACCTTTAACCCGTTCGGCACCCAAACGGTCAGCAGCCCAGTACATATCAGATGTGGCATGAGTACTTTGTACTGATGGGATGATATTATTTTCAGCAAATAACTTAAAATCTGCCTGATTCACCACCTGAGCATGTTCAATCCGCCAGCGAAAATCATTTTTACCTTGTAAAACTTTAGCATAAACATTCAGTATCTCACGGTTTGCAGAATCACCTATTGCATGGGTATTCATCTGGAAACCTGCATCAGCAATTTTCTGAGCTACTTCTGCAAAATGTTTTTTATCACTCAATAAAAATCCCGAATAGCCTGGTTTATCCGAATAAGGTTCCAGAAGACAAGCCCCTCTGGATCCAAGGGCTCCATCCATATAAACTTTGAAGGATCGAACATTTAAGCGATCGGTTTTTATCGCACCATTTTTAAACAGGAAATCGTAATTCTCTTTATCATCATGAAGCATTCCATAGATCCGCATCTTTAACTGCTTATTTTCCTGAAGTTCAGTTATAACAGGTATGAGACGATGACTGATACCGCAATCAGTGACTGTAGTTAATCCCGCAGCAAAGCAATTCTTCTGGGCATCCAACAACGATTCTTTGATCTGTGCTTCAGTTTGATCCGGAATTTTGGAATAAACAGCACTCTGGGCATTGTCAACCAGAATACCTGTAAGTTTTCCACTTATGGTTTCTACTTCCCCGCCGGTAATTTTCTGCCCGGGTTTCAGTCCCGCAAGGTCAAGTGCAGTCTTATTTGCGATCGCCGCATGCCCGTCAATCCTGGTAAGTATTACCGGCCTGTCTGAAAAAAGCTCATTCAGCTTAATATTATCCGGAAAATCTTTAATAGTCCAGTCGTTCTGGTCCCATCCCCTCCCAATGATCCATCCTTCGGGATTTTCTTTACCAAATTGCTGAAGCTTCTCAAGGATTTCTTCCCAGCTTTTGGTTCCGACGAGATCAGCCTGTTGCAGCCCCTCCCCGTATCCATAGAAATGAGAGTGTCCATCAATGAAGCCCGGATAAACAGCCTTCCCCCCTGCATCAAGGATCTCTCCCTTATATTTCTTAAGAATATCTTCAGAACTCCCCGTCTCTAATATTTTCCCATCTTTTATTGCAAATGCCTCAGCGACTGAGAATTTCTCATCCACTGTATAAACCACCGCATTGTGAACAATCAGATCAGCCTGTTTCTGAGAATTACAGGAAAAAAACAAAACTGAGATTGCGAATAAAAAGAAGTTCCTGATCATACGAGGTTTATTTTAGAAATGCTTTCAATCGGTAAATATAAATTATGATTAAGCAATTACCCTGCAAAAACTCAATTAAAAAAGCTTGTCCTTATGTTCAAAATACAAAAATCTTAGGGCCTATAATTTATTGATATTCAGGCTATTGTTTTCTAATAAAATTAATTATTTTTATTAGAGACTCTGAGCGTTAAGCATTTAACTGTAACAATTTAAAATTTCAATTATCGAATACCTACTAAAACAAAAACGAATAAAAAATGAAACAGAATTTAAAAAAAGGTGTAAAATACTTTGTTCTAATAGCCATTGTGGCTATTGTTGGATTGCTTAGCTATGTCAGTTTTGCACTTCCTGATGTTGGAGATCCCGAAAACATTACGATTGAAATTACTCCTGAAAGAGTTGAGAGGGGCAAATACCTTGCTCATAGTGTAAATGCCTGTATGGATTGCCATTCGAAAAGAGACTGGACAAAAACAGCAGGGCCGATCATAGAGGGTACTCTGGGGCAAGGTGGTGAAGAGTTTAACCAGGAATTCGGATTCCCGGGCAAATTTTACTCTAAAAACATTACACCTTATGCCCTTAAAGACTGGACAGATGGCGAAATATTCAGAGCAATTACCTCGGGTGTTAGTAAAGATGGTAAAGCACTTTTCCCATTGATGCCGCATCCGAATTATGGCAAATCTGATCGTGAAGATATTTATTCAATAATAGCCTATATCCGGACATTGAAACCGATTGAAAATGTAGTTCCTGAGTCTGTACCCGACTTCCCGATGAATTTTATCATCAATACGATCCCGCAAAAACCTCAATTCGTAAAAATACCTGAACCAAGTAATGCGGTAGCTTATGGTGCATATATTTTCAATGCTGCAGATTGCTTTACATGCCATACCAAGCAAGATAAGGGTGCTCCATTACCAGGAATGGACCTGGCAGGAGGCTTTGAGTTTAAAATGCCGGGCGGTGGTGTAGTTCGCTCGGCAAATATCACCCCCGATGCCGAAACCGGTATCGCCGACTGGACTGAGGAAATGTTTGTAAATCGCTTTAAATCATACACTGATAGCACCTATAAACCTGCTGATATTAAACCGGGAGAATTTAATACTGTGATGCCATGGACCATGTACGGAAATATGAAAACCGAAGATCTGAAAGCAATCTATGCCTATCTGCGTACAGTTAAACCTGTTAAAAACAAGGTTGAGAAATTCAGCCCGGCACAAGCTGAATAAACTTTTTAGCTCATTATAATCTTCTGATAATTATGCCTGTTTAATAAACAGGCATAATTATCATTCTACTTTCCCTTTATTCTTATTATACCTCCCTTAAGACTAAAACACCTTATCTTTGGTTTTGGAAAACATAAAATATTCGGAAGCCTGAAAGATTTCTGTTATTTTACCAATGCGTTTTTCATTTAAATTACGTTGAGAATACGGCATGGAATTCTCGTTAATACAATAAACTATATTAATTTGTCTGATATAATACAGCTTTTACCTGATTCTGTTGCTAACCAGATCGCAGCAGGAGAAGTGGTGCAAAGACCGGCCTCCGCATTGAAGGAACTGATTGAGAACGCTATTGATTCGGGAGCGGATAAGATACAGGTTCTGATCAGGGATGCAGGAAAATCACTTATCCAGGTTATTGATAATGGATGTGGAATGAGCATGACCGATGCACGCATGTGTTTTGAGCGGCATGCAACGTCCAAGATCAGGAAAGCAGAAGATCTTTTTGCGATCCGAACCATGGGTTTCAGAGGTGAGGCCATGGCTTCTATTGCTGCTATTGCTCAAGTAGAGCTAAAGACCCAAAGGCATGAAGATGAACTCGGAACCTGCCTTCGCATCGAAGGGTCAGAAATCATCAGTCAGGAACCAATTTCTTGTCCCCCGGGGACCAGCATCAGTGTAAAAAACTTGTTTTACAATACTCCTGCGAGGCGTAATTTTCTGAAAGGCAATTCGGTAGAAATGCGTCATATAAATGACGAATTTCAACGTGTTGCACTGGCCAATCCTGAAGTATTTTTTACGCTTCATCATGACGGAAATGAGGTTTTCCATTTACCAAAGGGAAGCCTGAAGCAGCGCATCATCCATCTTTTTGGGAACGCTTATAACCAGAAACTGGTCCCGGTTGAAGAAAATACTTCAATTATCGAGCTTAAAGGGTATATCGGGAAACCTGAATTCGCAAAAAAAACCAGAGGAGAACAATTCTTCTTCGTGAATAACCGTTTCATAAAAGATCCATACCTGAATCATGCAGTGATGAATGCCTTTGAAGAGGTTTTAAGTTCAGATAGTTTTCCGCTATATGTCTTGTTCATTGATATCGACCCTTCAAAAATCGATATCAATGTGCATCCTACAAAGACAGAGATCAAATACCAGGATGAAAAAGCAATTTATGCTATTATCCGTTCTGCAGTTAAGCGGTCATTGGGAAAGTACAATATCAGTCCAACACTCGATTTCAATCAGGAAACCGGTTTCAGCCAAATGATCACTCATAAGGCGCATGAAGATATTGTGCCTCCGTCTATTGCCTTTAATCCTGATTTCAATCCTTTTAGTCCTGGAAAAACAGAACGGGAAATTCCTTTTCTTCGAAATGCCGGAGAAGACAGGACCAGTGTAAGCAAGAATTGGGGCTCGCTGTACGAAATAGTGCAACCCGAGCAATCCAGGCAGAGCGGAATGGAGCTGGAAGGCAATCGCCATGTTGAAATTGATAATCAGGTGCTGAAAGTACTCGGAAAACAGATCTTTCAACTGCATAACCGTTTCATCATTTCACAGATCAAGTCAGGATTCATGCTGATCGATCAGCAGGCCGCTCATGAGCGGATATTGTATGAACGATTTCTCCAGCATCTTGAAAACCGTCAGGGTGCCTGCCAGCAAAGTTTGTTCCCGCAAACTGTTACGCTTAATACCAGTGATTTTGAGCTTGTTAAAGAACTTTTACCGGATATCCACGCCCTGGGCTTTCAGATCCGTACATTCGGGAAGAACACTTTTATTATTGATGGTATCCCTGCAGATATCGGAACAAATATTAGTGAAGTTGAAATGCTGGAACACCTGATTGAAGGTTTTAAGAATAACCAAAGTGCCTTAAAATTAAACAAACGTGATAGTCTGGCCCGTGCGCTGGCACGTAATACATCAATAAAAGCAGGACTGGCCCTATCAGTTGATGAAATGAACCTGCTGATAGACGAATTATTTGCATGCGAAATGCCGAATACCTCGCTGAGCGGGAAACCGGTAATCAGCACCTTTACCCTTGAAGAACTATTACTAAGATTTGAAAAATAATACCAGCAGATTGATTTATGAACGACAGACCTTCCCCATTTGCGCATATTCCACCAGTAGTAAAGAACCTGCTGATTATCAATATCATTTTTTATATCGCTACCCTGATGTTTGGCGGCCCGATGATGACCCAGGTTTTGGGAGTTCATTACTTCGATGGTCCTGATTTCAGGATATGGCAAGTGATCACGTATATGTTCATGCATGATTATTCGTCTTTATTCCATATTCTGTTCAACATGTTCGCCCTCTATACCTTTGGATCTTCCATCGAATATATCATGGGCTCCAAACGATTCCTGAACTTTTACCTGATCACTGGTTTGGGAGCATTGGCCCTCCAATTATTGGTTCAAAGTTTTGAGGTCTACAGTATCACAGGCAGTGCGGTGAATAATGGCAGTTTTATGGTAGATTCATTAAAAAGAACCATTTCTTTCAATCCCGACCTGATTTCTCAAGAACAGGCTTCTACACTTTTGGGTATATATCTTACTCCAATGGTTGGGGCTTCGGGTGCAATTTTCGGCCTTTTGATAGCTTTCGGCATGCTTTTCCCGAATGCTGAACTATTTATTATGTTCATTCCGGTGCCTGTAAAAGCCAAGTATATTATTCCGGTTTATGTGATTCTTGAGTTGTTTTTGGGAGTTAAGCAATTCTCGGGCGATTCGGTGGCGCACTTTGCACATTTGGGAGGAGCCCTATTTGGTTTTATCTTAGTAAAAATGTGGCATCTAAAACGCCATGATAATTTTTATGAATAAGAATTTATTGAACGAATTATACTTTAAGGCATTCCGATCCGGGAATCCGCTTTATCTATTCATCGGGATAAATATTCTTGTATTTCTGCTTATCGGACTAATCACTGTAGCTGGATTTTTATTTGGGGTTGGTACTTCTACCGCCGACTGGATCAGCCGGCAATTATCCATGCCGGCAAATCTTGAGACCCTTGCTTATAAACCATGGACCATTATCACTTATATGTTCCTGCAGCGGGATGTTTTGCATATTCTGTTCAATCTGCTCTGGTTGTATTGGATGGGAATGATCTTTTTGGATTTTCTGAACAAGCGCCAGTTCATCTTCACTTATCTGGCTGGTGGAATTACGGGAGCCTTATTATATCTGCTTGCATACAATACTCTGCCTGCTTTTACCGGACTGGCGCAAAATTCTATCCTATTAGGATCCTCCGCCAGTGTGATGGCAGTTGTTATCGCCACTGCAACTCTGGTTCCAGATTTTACCATTCGCCTTTTACTTTTTGGAACGGTTCGCTTAAAGTATCTGGCAATTGCCTACTTCGTTCTTGATATCATTGGAATGGGTGGAGGAAATCCGGGTGGCAGCATCGCACATATCGGAGGTGCTATATTAGGCTTCGTATTTATAAAACAGTTAAATAGTGGAAGGGATCTGAGTAAGATTCTGAAGAAAAGATCTAGGCTTAAAGTTGTACAGAATAAGAGTAATACAAGATCAGAGACTATTCACACTGATCAGGAGACTATTGACAAGATTCTGGATAAGATCTCCAAATCAGGATATGATAGTTTGAATAAAGCCGAAAAAGAAGCATTATTTAAAGCGAGTAAAAAATAATGGCAAAATTCAACAGAAAAAGGCCCCGGATACACCTGTTCAGTAAGTTCGTGCTTATTGCCAATATTTTTGCGGTAATATCATTGCTGATAAGCTATCTGGCATCTTACTCAGATCCCTCCTCTTTCTGGATAATTTCCTTTTTCGGGCTTGCATACCCTGCCATTTTAATAATCAATGTGCTCTTCATTATCTACTGGCTTATCCGCTGGCCAAGATTCGCACTGATTTCAGGTATAGCCATTCTCGCAGGCTGGAGTGTGATTCTGAATTATATAGGATTCAGAGAAAACACAGCGATAATGGTTCCAAAGTCTTCAAAGAGTTTTATTCGTATTATGACCTATAATGTCCATAATTTCAAACAATTCGGAGATAAGAACGATCAGTTCACCAAAGATCAGATACTGAATGTGATCCGGAATGAGCAGCCTGATGTGATCTGCTTCCAGGAATTTTTTAGCAGAAAGAAAGGAGAGTATAATTTCAGGAAATATATTCAGGAAATCCTTAATACAGAACATTACTATTTCAAGCCATCAACAGATAATGGCTATGAGGCCATTGGCATGGCAATCTTCTCAAAGTTTCCGATAGTGAAGCAGGGAAGCATACAGTTTGCGAAAAAAATGAACTGGAATGAAGCAATCTGGGCAGATTTGAAGAAAGGTGATAAGACCTTTAGAGTATATAATGTACATTTCCAGTCGATCAGTTTTCAACCCGAGGATTACCAATACCTTCAAAAGGTGAAAAAGGAGATTGACACTGATGTGGAGTCTTCCAAAAAGATTGGCAGCCGCTTAAAAAGTGCCTTTATTAAGCGTGGCAATCAGGTAAAAATGGTAAAAAGTCATACCGACTCCTGCACAATACCTTATATTATTGCCGGGGATTTTAATGATACACCAATCTCATACACAGTAAAAACCATCTCTTCGGGGATGAATAACAGCTTTCGTGAGAAAGGAAGCGGCTTTGGAGTAACCTATAATGGTGCCTTCCCAAATTTCCAGATTGACTATATCTTCACATCTCCTGAATTCAGTGTAAAGAACTATCTGATTATTGACAAGAAACTATCTGATCATTTCCCTGTCAGAACTGATCTGGAATTAAAATAAAAGCGTTCAATATCCCCGAAAAATCGATTTTCAATTTTTAAGTTTGCAGCATGGATAGTAACCTGTACATATACAATACCCTTTCGAGAACTAAAGAAAAGTTTGAACCTCTTCATCCGCCGCTTGTAGGCCTTTATGTTTGTGGTCCAACCGTTTACAGTGATGTCCATTTGGGTAACTGCCGCACATTCGTCATGTTCGACCTGATCTACCGTTATCTTCTGCATCTTGGATATAAAGTCAGGTATGTACGTAATATCACCGACGCCGGGCATCTTGAAGGTGATATGGATGAGGGTGATGATAAATTTGCAAAGAAAGCCCGGCTTGAACAACTTGAGCCAATGGAGATTGTTCAGAAATATACCCTTGGTTTTCATGATGTCATGAGGCTTTTTAATGCTTTGCCTCCGGGGATTGAACCAACTGCTACCGGACATATCATTGAACAGATTGAAATGGTTAAGCAGATCCTGAAAAATGGCTATGCATACGAGGTAAATGGTACGGTCTATTTTGATGTAGAAAAATATTGCAAGGAATTTAATTATACCATACTAACTAACAGGCAATTAGACGACCTTTTAGAAAATACCAGAGAGCTTGGAGGGCAGAATGAAAAACGAGGGCGTTTAGATTTTGCTTTATGGATCAAGGCAAAGCCTGAGCACATCATGCAATGGCCATCACCATGGGGTGCCGGTTTCCCCGGTTGGCATATCGAATGTTCTGCTATGAGCAGTAAATATCTGGGTAATAGTTTTGACATTCACGGAGGAGGTATGGACCTTGCAGCTACGCACCATACCAATGAAATTGCCCAGTCACAGGCATGCAATCATGTTCAGCCAGCCAAATACTGGATGCATACGAATATGCTGACAGTAAACGGAACAAGAATGTCGAAGACCAAGGGTAATGGATTTTTGCCACATGAACTTTTTACAGGAAGCCATGCACTGCTGTCTAGGGGTTATTCGCCAATGTCGGTTCGCTTCTTTATGCTTCAGGCACATTACCGGAGTACCCTAGATTTCTCAAATGAAGCATTGGAGGCTTCCGATAAAGGATTTAAGCGTTTGATCAATGCCTACGGCTTGCTTGAGAAGTTAAACCCTTCCCAGAAGTCTGATATTGATCTGAAAACCCTGACAGAAAGATGCTATGCTGCGATGAATGATGATTTCAACAGTCCGGTATTGATTGCTGAACTATTCGAAGCCGTTCACATCATCAATAGTGTTTATGATGGCAAAACTGCGGCAAGCGCAGCTGACATTGAAGCCCTGAAAAAGCTGATGGACGATTTTGTCATCGGCGTTTTAGGTTTGAAAGAAGAAAGCAATCAATCGGATGATATGGGCAAACTGCTCGATTTCATTATCAATCTGCGTTCTGAAGCGAAAGTTAATAAGGATTATACAACTTCGGATAAGATCCGCATAGGCTTAAACTCAATCGGAATACAGCTAAAGGATAACAAGGAGGGTACTACCTGGAATAAGATCTGAGCAATTTATCAACAGAGGGCATTTTGAACTTCGATTAAATTTCTATAAAAACTAAAAAAATCAGGTAAAAACTGCCTTCGCGGATTTTATGGCATATTTTATGTTAAACATCCTGATCAAACATTAGAAACAAATGAAGCAATTTTCCATAGTTCTCAGCCTGCTGATATTAATTTCATTAAATAGTTTCGGCCAGGAAAGCAATGGAAGAGTAAACTCACTCGTAGCCGCAGAAAATTATTTCTCGGCTTTAGCGAAAAAAAATGGCTCGAAAGAGGCTTTTTTGAAAGTTTCAGATGATGAATCATTGATCTTCCGGCCAGATCCTGTAAAAGTTAAAGATTTTTATGGGAAGGGTACAATGGATGGACCCGGACAGCTTAGCTGGGTACCGGTCTATGCTAAAATATCCCAGAGCGGTGATTGGGGTTTCACTACAGGTCCCTATACATTCCTGAGCAGCCCGGATGCTGAACCTTCTTACGGCCAATATCTTTCAGTATGGAAAACAGATTTTAAAGGTGTTTGGAAATTAGCCCTGGATCTCGGCATTTCACATCAGAAACCTCTCAGAGAACCTGAGTTGAATTTTACAGATCCAAAAAGTATTAAATTCTACAAGCAAATTTCTCCGGCCAGGCTAAAGCAAAGGCAGGAAATCATTACTACAACTGATAAACTGTTTTCTAATACCCTGATGAAAGATCAGAGTCTGGCCCATGATGTGTTCATGGCAGAAAATGCCCGTTTATTATTCCCGGGAGAAGAACCTATCATCGGTAAAGCCAGAATCAATAATTTTGTAGGCAAGAATCAGATGAGTATTGAATCTGAGCCCCTTCGTGCCGATCGTGCACTGGGCAGTGACCTTGCTTACTCTTATGGCATTGCCTATGTCACAAAGAATAAAGTAATCACCAAATATCATTATATTAGAATCTGGGAATCCCAGGAAGAACATAAGTGGAATGTGATACTTGAAATATATACACCTGCGAGCAATTGACAGTGGACAATTGACAATGGAGACGTGATAGCTACCGGGTGACGTAAGAAAGTACAATATTTCTACTATGCACTTCGTTGGATTAAGATTAGGAAATAGGACATGTAGAACTGAATAAGGCATGAATATTGATTTATTCATTTTATATGAAACGAAACCCCAATTGTCAATTATCAACTAAATACTTATGAGCGCAAGTCCATACAACTACCGAAATCTACTTGAAGCAGTAAACGGCCTTCGTGAAAGAGGTTTTAACTATGATTTCAAGTACGAAGACTCCTGTCTCTTCTGTGAGAAGATCAGTGAGAAATTCCAGGCCAGTGATCTGAAGATTACCGAGTACTACCGCTTTGAGGGGATGAGTGATCCTGAAGACAGTTCTGTGATCTATGCAATAGAAAGCAATCAGGGCCATAAAGGCATCATCATAGATGCTTATGGAGCATATTCAGACGAGCATATAGCTGCCTTTATTTCAAATATTGAAGTGATTGATTAAAGAAGCTTACTGATAATCATTTCGGTGCTGATCCCTTCGGCTTCAGCCTTGTAATTCTTTACGATACGGTGCCTGAGAATCGACTCAGCAATAGCCATGACATCCTCTTTATCAGGAGAATATTTACCGCTAATCGCTGCATGGCATTTAGCCCCTAGAACCAGGAATTGAGATGCCCTCGGTCCTGCACCCCAGCTTAAGAATCTATTAACGTCATCTGTAGCTGAAGCTGTTCCGGGACGGGTTCTTGCTGCAAGCGACACAGCATATTCGAGCACATTATCTGTTATCGGGATATTTCTGACAAGCTGCTGAAAATAGCTGATCTCCTGTGCATTCAATATCTTTTTCAATTCCACATTGCGGTTAGCCGTGGTATTTCTTACTACCTGAAGTTCTTCCTCAAATGAAGGATAAGTTAAAAACACATTGAACATAAAACGATCCAGCTGTGCCTCAGGTAAAGGATAAGTTCCTTCCTGTTCAATCGGGTTTTGGGTTGCCAGAACAAAGAATGGCTGTGGTAAGCGATGGGTTTGTCCACCAACAGTTACAACCTTTTCCTGCATTGCCTCCAGTAAAGCTGCCTGAGTTTTTGGCGGAGTTCTGTTGATCTCATCTGCAAGAATGATATTGGAAAAAATAGGGCCGCGAATAAATTTAAATGTACGGTCCTCTCCCAAAATTTCAGATCCGATAATATCTGAAGGCATCAGATCGGGGGTAAACTGAATCCGGTTATAACTAAGATCCAGAACCTGAGCAACAGTTTGTACCAGGAGTGTTTTCGCAAGTCCGGGAACTCCTACAAGCAAACAATGCCCGTTACTAAAAATAGAGATGAGTACTGATTTTACCACATCATCCTGACCAATAATAACCTGTGAAATTTCTTCCCTGATCCTCTTGTAAGAGAGGTGCAGGGCATCCACGGCTTCTACATCAGTCTGATATGTCTTCATTTCCTAATTTTGTGCAGTTGTCCAGCCTGAAAGTTCAGGGCAGGTCTGAAACTCAGCGTCAATCTTAATGAACGTTATTTTACGACGTTTTTCAAACCATTCACTGATTGTACGGTTATTTTTATCTTCAAAGGCAACATCCTTGATCTTAGGATAGTCCTGTTCAAGATTAGCCTGATGCGGACCAGTCTTTGATTTAAGGCTTAGAAAACGATAGCCGGTCTTTCCATCGGCCTGTGTGAATATCGCAGGTTTTGAAATACTGCCCACTTTCATTGTGTCTACCGTTAAAAATACCTGCGGATCAAGTTTATCAGTCGGAATAAATGTAGAACGGCTCTGAACATTCTCTGCATTTAACATCATCCCGCCATTGTATTTGGTTTCATTATTATCAGAATAGAGAGATGCTGCTGCTCCGAAATCAATCTTCTTATCCAATACCAATTGATAAATACTGTCAATATGCGCCTTTGCCCGCTCAAGACTGGCCGGTGTTGGTTCAGTTTTGATCAGTATGTGCCTCACATTCACCTGCTCACCACGTCTTTCAATAACCTGCATCACATGGAAACCAAATTCAGTCTCAATAACCTGCGATAATTCGCCCGACTTAAGTTTAAAAGCAGTGGCTGCAAATTCTTTTACCAAACTGGTACGATCCATAAATCCAAGGTCACCACCATCACGGGCAGAACCCGGATCCTGCGAATATAATTTAGCAAGTGTTGCAAAATCTTCACCAGACTTAATTCTCAAACGTAATACTTCTGCCTTATCATGAAAAACTTCCTTTTCTTCTTTATTGAGCTTTGGAAATACAACAATCTCTCCGATCTCTACTTCAGTATTAAAGAAAGGTAAACTATCTTTCGGAATCGCGTCAAAGTATCTCTTAACATCTAGTGGAGTAACCGCAACATTCTCTGTGATCTTGGCCTGCATTTTCTGAGCAACCAGCATTTCCTTGATATCCGGTCTGATCTCATCCTTATACTGGATCAATGAACGACCCAGGAATTCTTCAAGGCGTTCCTGTCCTCCGGCACGACCTGTCATTGCACGTAAACGTCTCTCAATCTCACTATCGATCTGGTCTTCTGTTACAGTAACCGAATCTATAATAGCCTGCTGACCAAGAATTTTCTGTGAAAGTAATCCCTGCAAGATGCTGCATTTGACATCCGGGTTTGGAGGATTTCCCTGTGCCAGATATTGTGAATATTGCAACTCAATTTCTGATTGTAAAATAATTGAACTTCCAACTACCGCAGCGACTTTATCAAGGGACTTTTTCTTATTCTGTGCATTTAGCTGCACAATGCTCAACAGTAATAGTATCGTTAATATCCCTAAGGTCTTTCTCATTTCTAAATATCTTCTTTCATTGCGATTCAGGGCCGCAAAATATTCCCTTTTTAATAATCCAATCCCTATAAAAAACAGAAGCCTCTTACCAGAGACCCTATCCCGCAAAATTATCAGTAATTATTCATAAATCAATGATTTAAATGAACAGGTATTGAATATTCTGCAATTTATGATTTTACATTCCGGTCAGGAATCAATACCCTCAGGATTGCCTCTAAGTTAAGCTTTTGAAAAAGAAGCTGAGTGCTTTTAACTATTTTTAACAGATGCTTTACTAAGTTTGCAAACACGATCAGCGAAAAAAATAAAAGATGTCAAACCTGCTTACACAGAATAGCAATGCCCTGCGGCTTTTGATGACAGAGGATCTGTACATTCTGCCTGAAAATGAGCAGTTAATATCTGCCAAAACTGAGCAGGCGTCGGAAATCAGCAGTCAGAAAGTAAATGATATTCAAGTTCCGGAAATTCCCGCTCTGCAATCTAAAGAAGTCTTGCCACAAAAAGCTGCAGAGCCTGAAAAAATCAGGGAGTTTAGCTACCTGGGCGAAAACAATAAATATTTTCTGATCTTATTTAATGAGCCGAATCAAAAGGATATCAGCAGTACTCAGAAAGAAACCCTCCTCAAGATTATGTCTGCAAAAGGTTTGGAATTACGCGATCTTGCCGTTCTTAACATCAATCAGTATCCCGGAGTAAATTATACTGATTTGAAAGAATTCTTTAGTTTTAATAAAATAGTGCTGTTTGGAATTGATCCCCGGCAAATCTCCTTACCATCTCAAAGCTCAAACCAGGTTGTAAAACAAGAGAATGCAAAGATTCTTTGTACCTATAGCATTGATGAAATGATTAAGGATACGATGAAAAAAAGGGAATTCTGGAATGTAATGAAAGACTTTTAAGATGGAACTGGTTTTTGCTAGCGCTAATGAGCATAAAGTAAATGAGATCCGTGCAATCGCCGGTTCAGCTATTATTCTGAAAAGCCTGAATGATATCGCTTGTTTTGATGATATTCCCGAAACAGGCAGCACATTTGAAGAAAATGCAGGTCAGAAAAGCAGGTATATTTTCGACAGGTATCATTGTGATTGCTTTGCTGATGACTCCGGACTTGAAATTGATGCCCTGAATGGAGAACCGGGGGTCTATTCTGCCCGTTACTCAGGCAGCCGAGATTTTGAGCAGAATATGCAATTGGTTCTGGACAGGCTTGAAGGGCAGAAAAACCGAACTGCAAGGTTCAGGACTGTCATTTCCCTGATTCTGAATGGTAAAGAGCATCTCTTTGAGGGAAGTATTGAAGGTAAGATTAAGCTGCAGCGATCAGGAAGTAAGGGTTTTGGTTATGATCCAATTTTTCAGCCGGATGGTTATGAGATCAGTTTTGCAGAAATGGATCCTGCAGAAAAAAACAGGATCAGCCATAGAGCAATTGCTGTTGAGAAGCTTATCAGTTTCCTTAAAACTCGGATTTAATTCTGCTGTTTACGCAAAGGCTGTTTCGGTGCCGCTTTGGCCGGCTCTTTCGTTTTCTCCATGCTTTTGGCCTTCGCTTCTTCCTTCACGGGTGTTTTTGTTATAGTCTTGACAGGTGTTTTACCCTTAACATCAGGCTTTTTCTCAGCTTTTGCAAGTTGAGGAATGATCTCTTCCTTAGATTTCGGTCGATCTCTTGGTTTCCAGATAAAGCCTTTTAAAACCCTTTCCTCCTCTTTGAGATCTGCCATAGGGGTAATGGAGGCATCAATAGCACGAATTGCAGTAATACTCTGGAGTTTATTATCCTTTAACAGAATCTTTAAACGGCCACTCACCAGATGATTCAGTCCGGTGTAGGATGAATCCTCTTTTACATAGTAAACACTCTCTGCATTACCATCCACATACATGCTGCTCAGCTTATTATCCTTAAAATAACCGGTGATCACTTTACCTTTTATCTGATTAAAGTTTGTTGAATCGGCATCTTCCGTGTTCACAATGAAGCTGTTATGCTGCAGCAGCATATTATCCATTTTCTTATTCTTCATCTGCAAATAGACAGTATCACCCGAAAGCTGCGAACCCTGAGCCCAGATCATTGGATTTACATAACATCTTACCGTCGAATCAGAATAGCTGAAGAACATAGAATCTGCCCTTGCCTGCAGATCCGACTTGAATATTTTTGCCCGATGATAGGCAATCACAATTCTGGTTTTCGCAGTATCAGTTGAAACTGAATCCAGAAGCAGCGCCGCTGTTTTTAAGGTATCTGATTTGCCCTTTACGGATGTGGAATCAATTTTCTTTGCACCCTTATCCGGCTTTGCTTTGGCCGGAGGCTTCTGATCAGGTTTTATCACCGGTTTTTCCTTTTCCGGAGGCGGGATCAGCTTTTCGGGTTCCTTTATTTTACCGGGTGCTTTAACTGAATCAGCTGCATCAGCACTTTTATCCGGTACAATTACCGCCCGTACGTTTCCCTGATCAGCCGGGACTTCCTGTGGCAGTGCCGCCGGCGCTTCTTTAGCGGCAAGCTGATCATCCGGGACCATTTCTTCCTTTTTGTATGGGATCAGGTCGCGGGTAAAAATTACCTTGCTAAAAAGAGTATCGGCAGTCATCCAGATGGAATCTACCTTGGCAGAATCCGATTCGGAAATGATCACAACATAGGGGTTTATTGTGACCAGAATACTTTCATCTGCCTTCTTATAAACTCCTATCCCTCCCCTGAGCTGAGCTTTCTCAGCAGTATCAACAAAGAAAACATTCCCCAATGCCCTGCCATAACCTGCTTTACGATCGTAAAAAAGACTGTCGCCGGTTAATGATTTACTGCCCTGAGTATATAGATTATTTTTGCCGAAATGGGCCTGATCACTTTGGGTATTGTAGGTTCCGTTCTCGGTATAAAGTGTATCATCCTTGCCATAAATATTTGTAGGACCGTAGAAGTAAGCAATTTTCGAAGTGGAATTGTAACGAAGAGTGTCTGTTTTGATCAGTGCATCGGGTGTAGTCAGAACCACATCGTATCTGAAATAAGAATCCCTTGAGGCTTCAAAATAGTATCCGTTCTTGCTGGTCAGCACATTTTTACCATTCACAATCTTACCACCACCAACATAGGTACCAATCTTGGTTGTCATGTTATATGTTAAATGATCGGTGCTTAATGTCGCATCCCCATCAATTAACCTTACCTTGTTAGTCAGAACTGCCAGTTTGGTATTTCCATCGTAGTTCAGATGGTCTGAGTAGATAACGGTTCCGGATGGCTGAGTGATTACCACATGCCCGAATGCCTCAAAGGTATTTGCTGTCTGATTAAAATCAGCGCTATCGGAAGCGAGAGTTGAACCTTCATGCACAAAAACCGGACGGATGATTCGCGCAAAACCGGATGCCTGAAAGCCTTTAACCAATTCGGATGACCTGATCTCAATCTGCCGCCCCTGAGCAAAAGCCGCGACCGATAGTATTGAAAACAGAACTGAAAATATGACTTTCCTCACCTTACAAAAATAGTTTTTTGGCTAAGGATTTTTAATTAAATAATTTTGAGTTTATGGAAGCCCTTAGCCGACTGCAATCATTCATCAAACAGCATGCCCTTTTTATTGAAGAAGAGCCTGTTCTGCTTGCAGTTAGTGCCGGCCGTGATTCTGTTTTGATGGCCCGTCTTTTTAAAGCTGCAGGCTATCGTTTTGGTATTGCACACTGCAATTTTAACCTGCGGGACGCGGAATCTGATCTTGATGAGCGCTTTACAGAAGAACTTGCCGAAGAACTTGAGGTACCTTTTTATACCCAGCGTTTTGATACCATGGAATATGCCAATGCCAATCATATTTCTGTTCAGATGGCGGCAAGGGATCTGCGCTACCAATGGCTGGAAAAGATCAGGACTGAATTTGATTATCAGTACATCGCAGTCGCCCACCATCAGAATGATGTGATTGAAACAATGCTGCTCAACTTAACCCGCGGGACAGGTATTTCTGGATTGCATGGAATTTTACCAAAAAAAGGGAAACTAATCCGTCCGCTTTTATTTTTGAGCCGTGATGAAATTGATGAACTTGTCATGCATAAAGCCTATGCTTACCGCGAAGACAGCTCAAACCTATCCGTAAAATATTCCAGGAATAAACTCCGTTTGGAAGTAATTCCCGTCCTGAAAGAGCTCAATCCGGCATTGGAGCAAACATTTGAAGCCAACAGGAAGCGTTTTGCAGAACTGGAGATCTTACTAGAGCTGCGTGTACAGGAAATTAGGGAGCGCCTGTTTATTAAACTTGCTGAAGATGAATTTGAGATCAGTATTGCTGAACTTAAGAAATTAAATCCTTTGAGCACATTACTTTATGGCCTGTTTCATCCTTACGGATTTACAGAAACAGTGCTTAATGATCTTGCCCATGCATGGGATGGAAAACCTGGAAAGATATTCCGCTCTGCCGGATATCAATTGCTTTTAGATCGTGGACGTATGATTCTGAGCAGGATAAACGAGGATAAAGCTCAGGATGTATTGCTTGAATCCACCACTTCGAATTGCATCTGGAATAAGCAGAAATTCGAATGTAAAATTGTTCCGGTTAGTCAGTTTGAATTAAGCAAGGCTGAAAACATCGCCCAGCTCGACTATGATCTGCTCCGCTTTCCATTAACATTAAGAAGCTGGAAGAATGGGGATTATTTCCAGCCCCTGGGCTTGAAACTAAAAAAGAAACTAAGCGACTTTTTTGTCGACAGGAAGATCAGTCTGAATCATAAAAAAGACATTGGGGTTTTGGAAAACAGTAATGGAGATATTGTATGGCTGGCCGGTTTACGTGTGGATGAGCGCTATAAAATTAGCCCCATCACAAAAAAAGTTTTTATCTTAGAACAATTGATCTGACATGGAAGAAAACGAACCAGCCTTCTTAGAAAAACAATACCTGGGTCGCGATTACGGTCGCATAAGTATCCGTATGGTGCTGGCTCTGTTTTGTTTTGGAGCTTACTACCTTTCGGGCAGTCAGGGTCAGAATGCAGAATTATTCCTTGTAGTTGGCTTTGGTATACTGATTGGCTCAGTGATCATGATGTTTTTACTGCATTACAAAACCACTGTAAATAATAAAAGTATTGTGCTAGATGGCATCTGGACCACCAAAATGGTTAAGATCGATTTGAATAGTATCGTTAAAGTTGAGGCTGTTCCTTACAGTTCTTATATTATCAATAATCCGGTTTATAATCTTCATCAGAAAGGAACAGTTCATTTCTATGCAGGGGGTAAAGATGCTGTCAGACTCACTGACCGCGACGGACTAAAGTACATCATTGGAACTCACCGGCAGGCAGAGCTGGAGCAGAGTATTAAGAAGGAGATGAAGAAGTAGGGTTGTTGTCTGTTGTCAGTTGTCAGGAAATCCTGCTTCTGAGAATTTATAAGTCCTGCTGAACGTTCCACCCGTCATTTCGATGAGCGAAAAGAATTATTGTACGTAGAACTATTATTAACGCGAAGAGAAATCTCATGATCAAAAGCACAGCCTCCCATTAACAGATTTCTCCACACCACAAACTTCAACCATAAGAAGAAAATGCTGCCGGTGTGTTCGAAATGACGGAAGCTAATCCTTCAATACCCCCCCTTCAATTCCCCTTACATCTTCAAACCAATCTCCCTCAAGCGTTCATCCAGGTATTCACCGGCAGTGATGTCTGTATACGCTTTCGGGTGTTCTGCATCGATACAGGAGTCCAGTGCAGTCAGATCCATATCTGCTTTTGGATGCAGGAAGAAAGGCACTGAAAATCTTGAAGTCTTCATCAACTCACGCGGAGGATTAACCACACGGTGAGTAGTGGACTTCAGTTTATTATTCGTTAAACGCTGCAGCATATCCCCAACGTTTACTACAATATCTTCAACATTTGCCTTCACCGGATACCAGCGGCCGTCGCGGGTTAAAACCTCTAAACCATCCGCACTGGCACCAATCAATAAGGTAATGAGGTTAATATCCTCATGCGCTCCGGCACGGACTGCATCAGCTGGAAGGCTATCCGGATTTTCGATCGGGAAATAATGTATAGCCCTTAAGATGGAGTTACCATTATGCACTTTATCATCAAAATAATTTTCCGGAAGGTTCAGGTATACTGCAATAGCCCTCAATAAATGCTTTCCGGCATATTCAAGACGCTGATATACCTCACGGGTTACTTTATTGAAGCCGGGAAGCTCTTCTACCTGAACATTATCAGGATATTCCTCCTTCACACTATCGCCATCGCTAACCACCTGTCCGCTCTGCCAGAATTCCTTCAGATCGGGGGTTTTTGAATCTTTTGCCTTCTCCCTGCCCTTAGAGGTATAACCCCTCTGACCGGCAAGTTCAGGGATTTCATATTTTAGTTTCTGCTCATCAGGCATGCTGAAGAATTTCTTTACTTCAGTATACAGCTCATTGATTAGCTCCTGAGTCATTCCATGATTGGCAATGGTTACAAATCCCGTATCATTAAAAGCCTTGCCGATATTATCAGAAAATTGCTTTCTCTGCTCAGGTGTACCCTTGATATAATCGTCAAGATCAAGACGGGGGATATTTACTTCTGCTGACATAATTAATTGGTTAATTAAGGGAATAAATATACAAGCAATTGTGAATAAGCTAAGATATATTGAAAATATGAAAAGATATTTAATTGATATTAAATTACTTACGTTATTAACATTTTATAAAAACAGAAATTAAGACAAGGGTAATTTGCCAGAATCAGGACTAAAAAGGGAATTTCTTCAGTCTGGCGAGCATGAGGATGATGATGAAAAGGATGGCGAGGATTAAGAGGGTTTTCATTTTTGGTGTTTGGTAAAAGTATAAAAATTGATTCAAACCTTGGCACTTTCTATCGCCGCTTGTGATTGCGAGGAGGCACGACGAAGCAATCTTATCACATTTAGTAATAATAGCCAGGGGATTGCTTCGATGCGCAATGACAAAAAACCTATACTCCAATGCTCCCATCAAAAAAATAAAACCCGCTCTTGTAATACTAATATTTTTAGTATAATTTTACTCCATGACTGATCAGGAAAAAATCAAAGCCGCAATTAGTATGTTAAAAAAGCTGCAGAGGATGGTTGGCTTTTTTATGAAGAAAGAGATTTCAGAATTGATTAATAAGCTTGAAGACCAGGATTTTAATCAGGTATTGAGCAAACCATTAAATAAGGAGATACAGCACTGATCTGTTAAAAAGAGCTTTATTTCTTCTGAGCAAGTATAATTCCGGATCTGATATAGCCCTTATCTTTTGCCAGTAAGTTCACAACAACAGTCCCTTTATTAGCGGTAGGAATCGAAATCGTTTTAACCGGTTGCTTTAAGAGTTCTTTAATCTCTTTATCAGGTTCCAGATCAAACACCATCATCCGCTTACTGATATCCGCTTCGTTCAAAGAAATGACATCATTATTGGAGGTTAATTTAACGGCCTGTCCGTTATCCATGATCAGGCTAACTTCAGTCCCGCGTTTTACCGTTGCCGCAATCGGCAGGTTCAAAAGCAAGAAATAGGTATCATCAAGCGCCCTGATTGAGAAGCTCAGTTTGGTAACACCCCCACCATCTTTAAACAGGTACATGGAAGTTTGACGGATATGCTCATTGGTCCGCTTATCAACCCTGTTGACAGCCAGAACCGGAGCCTGCGAAAAGGTTTCTATAGAGAACAGCAGCAGAAAAAAAATCAAAACTGAGGAGCGCATTTATATTTTATTTTAAAACAAAGGTAAATAATTAAAAAATGAGATCACCTAAATGCCTGATAAGCAGTACCGGCAGATTAGTTACCCAGTCTAAACCTTTAAAAACAGGCCCTCCACATTCGTGAAAGGCCTGCATTATTTTAATCCTATTCCGGCTAAACCGGAATATTATTTACTTTCAGGAGCTTTCCCGATCAATTCCATAAACTGATCCAGTTTTGGTGTAATGATGATCTGTGTTCTTCTGTTTTTAGCCTTTCCGGCTTCCGTATCATTACCTGCAACCGGATTGTACTCCCCTCTTCCACCTGCAGTAAGTCGTTTAGGATCCACACCATAGGTGTTTTGCAAAGCCTGTACAACTGAAGAAGCTCTCAAAGTACTCAGATCCCAGTTATTACGGATATTCGTCATTGAAATAGGCACATTATCCGTATTACCTTCAATTAATACCTCATATCCCTCATAATCTTTGATGATTTTGGCAACCTTACCCAATATCTCACCCGCCTTTTCTGAGATCATATAACTGCCTGATCTGTACAGCATATTATCCGAAAGGGAAATATAAACAACCCCTTTTAATACCTGAACTTCAACATCCTTCATTTCTTCCCTGCTCAAAGAGCGGGTTAGATTATTGGTTAGAACCAGGTTCAGTGAATCATTCTTGTTTTTGGTATTTACCAGTTGCTGGATGTATTTATTCGAGCTATTGATCTCATCCACCAGTTTGGAAATATTCACATTCCCCTGATTACTGGAGGTTAAACATTTGTTGAGCGCATCCTGCAATGAAGCGATATTCGACTTCTCTGAAGCGATCTGCTCTTCCAGACTTTTCACCCTGACGATTGCCGCCGACAGCTCCTTCTGACTAGTCTGATACTTCCTGTCAAGATCACGATTACTTTCCTGAAGCAGGTTATAACTGCTTTGTAACTGGCTCTGACTGGCTTGCAATGCAGTATATTTCTTAGTACTGACGCAAGATTGCGATACTAATGCTACCGACATAAGTACAGCTATAAATCCTTTAATCTTCATAATTATTAATCTTATTTAACAATATGAATCTACAAAAAAGGTGCCGCAACAAAAAAATATATACTAAACCTTTTTCGGAGGAAGGTCAAATGCTATTGCATCGTGCTCGAAATGTCCGTTATGTGATCCGTCACAGAATGGTTTGTTTTTTGAAAGTCCGCAGCGACAGATGGATAGAACCGTACGGCCCTGCAAGCCATATACCCCACCATTCCGGTCAACGATCTCAAAATCGCCTTCTATTTTTACCGAACCATTACTATTGATTGTAAGTTTTGTTTTTGACATGATTGTTTTTTGGGGTAAAGATAGGGAATTGGGAATAGGAAATGGGGAATAGGAAATAGGTATTAGGGGAAATTAAGAATTGAGAGTGGAGAATTGAGAATGGGGAATAGGAAATAGGAAATTGGCAATTGGGAACCGATAGCTATTGGGTGAAGAATTGAGAATCACTAGTATCGGGTAAAAATAAAATTTATGCTTAATTATGAAATTAGACCGCCTTTGCGGCGGAAGGGCACTTAATTTCCCTGCAGCCCGTCCGAACGGCTTCAGCCGGGCGGGCTGGGAATTAAGCAAAAGAGCCGCGGCTTCCCGGTATTTGTAGCAAAGCCATGCCTTCGGCATTGTAAATCCACACTTAATCCTATCGGTGTAATCCGAGCCGTATCAATGTTAATTAACAAATGAAAGGATCTGCACCACTTCTCCGGATTACTTAGCTGAAGTGATTTATGAAAGATAGTGCAAGGATTATTGCGCCTTTCCTGCCAAATCCCGGAATGCCGATCCCTGCAATCGGCAATGACGGTAATTTATGATCGGTTGTAGGCCCAAGCACTATCCCAACCACCGTTCATATCACATTAGCTGACCCGAAGGACGATTCAATCCCCAGTGACAGCAAAATCAAAAAAAGTAGCAGATTCTTTCAAAAAGCACCTCCGAGCATCAGATTTTGGGATCATAACCGGAATGCTTTCAAATATTGCTATCCCCCAAAAGCAGCGATCCCTGTTTTTTTGATGTGCGGAGGATTGTGGCCAAGGCACCTAGGGATTGAAGAAGGCTTTTGTTCCTTTTGGCCTTCAAAAGGAATTCGCCCCCCGGCAATGGAGGGAGGCAAGGTTGAGCGGGGCAGTTTATTTTGAAATTAGCTAAAATATTAATTTGAAAAGCCTTAATAGAGATATACTAAATGTTACACTATTTTTAAGTGGATAAATATGATGTGAAATTGGGAATGGAGACCCGATAGCTATCTGATTGAGAATTCGCGAAAATCTGTTTCAACTGAAAAATGAACTATTTGAAAATTATGGAAAAAGAATTACTTTTAATATGCAAAAAAACCAACCCATATGAAAAAGTACCTAATACTTCTTGTAGTAGCTCTGTTCTTCACAGCTGCCAATGCCTTTGACAAAGGAGAATGGACCGGATTTATCTCAGATGATAAATGCGGTGCAAAGGGCAATAACAAAGGTCATGCTGCCTGCGCAAAAGAATGCGTAAAGAAAGGCGCCAAAATCGTTTTTGTAAGTGGTGATAAAGTTTATGCGATCAAAGACACCAAAAAAGCCGAAAACTTTGTCGGAGAAGAGGTAACCGTTACCGGTTCAATCACCGATGGTGTTCTGGAAATTACCAAACTGGTCAAAAAATCAGAATAAACAGTTAAATTTTAGCTGTTTCTCCTGTACAAAGGTCCCATGATTCATCAATTAAGCATTGCTTAATAATGCTTTTTTGCAGGGTTGTTATGCTCTCTCCGTCATTTCGAACACAGCAGTAGTATCGTCCTCTTAAGCTAATAATTTATGCTGTGGAGAAATCTGTTGTTTCAGGCAGAGCATCTCATGATGGGTTTTCTTTTCTTTAAAACCTTTGAATAGCATCAACAGATTTCTCTTCGCGTTAGGAATAGTTCTAAGTACAAAAATCCATGCCGCTCATTCGAAATGACAGGTGGTTCGTTCCCGTCATTTCGAACACAGCGGTAGTATCCTCCTCTTTCTACAAAAGCTTCTCAACAGCAACGTGATAAGCTGGATCTTCCATTATATTCACATCGATGATACCATCAGCATTCTTAAGCAGGGTGCGGCAATCCTGACTCAGGTGTTTTAGATGTAACTTTTTGCCTGCCTTGTGATAGCGTTCTGTTAATTTGTTCAGCGCATCAATTCCCGACATATCCGAAACCCTGCTCTCTTTAAAATCAATTACCACCACTTCCGGGTCACCGGACACATCAAACTTTTCATTAAAAGCGGTTACAGAGCCGAAGAACAGAGGGCCGAAAATCTCATAGTGCTTTACCCCTGCTTCATCGGTGTATTTCCTGGCTCTTATTCGCTTGGCACTTTCCCAGGCGAATACCAGTGCAGATATAATCACACCGATCAGAACAGCTAATGCCAGATTATGAAGCCATATAGTAATTAAGGCTACCAGGATGCCCACAAATACATCCTGCTTCGGCATTTTATTGATTATGCGAAAGCTTATCCATTCAAATGTCCCAATAGCTACCATAATCATTACACCGGTTAGGGCGGCCATCGGCACAAGTTCAATAAGAGGTGCAGCAAATAAGATAATTGCCAGAATGGTTAATGAAGCAACAATACCTGATAAGCGGGCTCTCGCACCCGCAGAAAGATTCACTAAAGTCTGTGCAATCATCGGACATCCGCCCATACCGAAGAAAAAGCCATTCAGGATGTTTGCACTCCCCTGCGCTAAAGCTTCGCGGTTACCATTGCCCCGGGTGGAAGTCATCTCATCTACAAGGTTAAGGGTAAGCAATCCCTCGGTTAATCCAACCCCTGCCATAATGAGGGCATAGGGAAATATGATATCAAGCGTTTCCCATTCAAATGGCACCAATGGAATGTGGAAAGGCGGAAAGCCCCCGCTTACTGATGCAATATCTTTTACCATTTTAGTTTCAATCCCGAAACCAAGAACAATGAAAAAGACCACAATAATTGCAACCAGGGAAGGTGGCACAGCTTTGGTAATCCGGGGTAATAAAACAACAATAGCGATAGTCAGGGCAACCAATCCTGCCATGATATAAAGCGGCGAACCCGATAACCAGGTTTCCTGTCCGTTAGTGACGGTTTTAAACTGCTGCAGTTGGGCCATGAAAATAATAACCGCCAGTCCGTTAACAAAGCCGTACATCACCGGCTGCGGCACCAGACGAATAAACTTACCCAAACGGAATAAGCCAACCAGAATTTGAATTGCCCCTGCCAAAGCCACTGCTGCGAAAACATATTCCAGTCCGTTAGATTTCATCAGTGCTATTAATACCACCACCGTTGCTCCTGCACCGCCCGAGATCAAACCCGGTCTGCCCCCAAATATTGAGGTAACCAAACCCATAATAAAAGCCGCGTATAAGCCGGTTAAGGGAGGGAAACCAGCCAGTATAGCGAATGACAGGGATTCAGGCAGCATAGTCATTGCTACGGTAAGACCGGCCAGTATTTCAATCTTGTAATTAACCTTTTGCGAAAAGTCAAACAGGCGTAGGTAGGGCTTCATCCCCAAAAGTAGAAATATATGGCCTTAATTACTAAATGAGTTTCTCAAAAGCAAACAACCTGCTGCCTCATTTTACCCGACAAGCTTAATCTTCCATCACTGAACAGGTCAGGCCCAATGAGCTAACCAATAATTGAATCTGTGTGGGCGAAGGATTATCGCCCACTATCCGCAGCACCTTATCGCAATCTTCCAGATCTACACTTACCTCTATAATGTGAGCAAATCTGCTAAGCAGATTTTGAAGGCTGCTCACTTCAGATTGCTTGCTTGCATTGGTTTTAAATATCAAAACTTCCATAATTCGATGTTTATCCGCTTCGGGGATGCTTAGAGATTTTACCTCAGGGTGCATTAAGAATAAAGTTTATTTATCTGAAGGATTATTTTCTCTCCGCACGCTCTGTATGAAATTGTGAACTCTGCATTAAAATTCAGCATTTCCAATGCTGCATTTTCGCTTTAAACTGCTCCTGCTCTTCGGGAGTCATTTCCTTAAAGCGTTCGGCCATTCTTCCGCGCTTCCAGGAGGAGCCCATTTTGCCACCCTTGCCGAAACCGAAAAGGATCTTGGACAGGATAAATATTCCCATCGCCTGCCAGAATGTAATGGACCTTACACCGAGGATCTCGGGAAGCAAATTGTTCCAGAGCAGCATCACTACATAGCTTACCAGAGAAAGAAAGGCAATCCCGATCAGCGGAAAAAACACAAAACGGCCTTTGTAAAATATCTTCTTCATAATTCTAAAATTTAATAATCATTAATCTCATTATACAATTGTTTTAAGCGCTTGCGCAGATGCAGTACAGCATAGCGCTTGCGTGTCACCAGGGTCTGAATGTTTTCCCCGGTAGTTTCTGCTATTTTCTGGAAGGGGATATTGTCCAGCTCCTGCCAGATGAAGATCTGCTGCTGCTCTTTGGGCAGCTCCTCCAGAGCAAGAAATAACTGCTCCCAGAACATGTTACGGAAGTACTCAGTTTCAGGAGTGTTTGCCTCTGTGAGGAGCATAGCCCTGAAATCCGGTGTATCATCCTCTTCGTCATCATTCAGGTTATCAAACAGCTCTTCTTTTTTCTTTTTATGCTTGTCGATAATCTTGTTCCGGGCCACCCGGTATAGCCAGGCGCCTGTTTGTTCAATCGGCTCAGAATTTACTATTGCAGTAAACTGGTACCAAACGTCCTGAATAATATCCTCCGCATCCTCTTCACTATTAACCTTGCTCCTGATAAAGCCCATAAGCCCCTTACCATACGATTTTATCGTTTGTAAAATACGCTGGTTCTTCTCCTTGGGTATTACGACTGCTGTCAATTTATTGCGGGTTTATTAAGTAGACGATTGAGGGGTTAAAACATTTCAAATTATTTTTATTTTTTTTCAATACTGGTTATAAGGGTTCAAAGCTTAAACCAATTGACACTTGATAGCTATCGGGTTGATAATGATCAGGGTGATCCGGTAAAAATTTTGTTCTTCGACCCTGAAGGGGGAAATGTCATTATTTAAGATTAGGGAGGTTCCAGCTTTCACTGGAATGACATGCATTTTTTTAGTATTGGGGAGATCCTGACTTTCGTCAGGATCGAAGGGCCCCAAAAAGCACTAGTAACAATACCACTCAGATTCCGGCGAAGGCCGGAATCTCCCTATTCCACCCCCCGGATTGTCATCCGATAGCTATCTGATCCAGCGAAAGCTGGAACCTCATTCTAACCAGACAATATGATCTTAATATTTGTTAATCTGCCTTTTTAAACTCTTTCCTCAATCCCGGTAATAAGCAAACAAAAAGTATAAGCAGGGCTAAAAAGATGTAAAAGGCATGCAGCCAGCTGACGGCCTGAATAAATACCATTTGGACCTGTATCCAGATAATTAAAATAAAGGCCATATAGACGCTAAAAGTCCAGGACCAGTGCATATCCCTAAAGCAATTGAGCATTTCAGCGAAGCTGCTTTCGGGTTTCTTTAATAATGCGAATATCAGCAGGAACGGGCCGAGGCCAAGAAAAGTAAACAGGACGATACCCGGTATCAAAAAACTGGTAAAAGGCGAATGATCCAGCAAAGACAGCGGCATTCCCATTAGTTCTCCTGATGGTGAGAGGATCAGCACTCCGCCGCCGCCAATGGCACCTAAGCCCAAAAAAACCATCAAAAAAATTAAAAAATATAAAGCTCTTATTTTCATTTCATGTAAAGCTGATATGCTGTAAGCACCAGGGTAATGAGTACAATGCCGGAATAGATTTGCTTATTATACTTTGCGAGCCATTCGGGCAGATAGATATCGAAATTATGTTTGTGGGATGAGGAATATTTACGGGCCATTATGGTTAATGGGCACATCATATTAAAGATCAGCAAGACGAGACCTTCTAAAATAATGAGTCCGTAACCCAGCCAAAGCCATACATCCAATTTATTATTAATCACAGCATAAAGCATATAAAAAATAACAAAATTGAAAAACACCCATATTAAGGTATGTACAATTTTGATCAGGGTTAAGTTTGTTTCCTCCTCGCGTGATGGAACATTTTGATTCATACTTCCTACTTTAATAGTACATTTCTAAGCAATATTATTTTTCATCAGGTAAAAATGTAATGGGTTTGCTAGGTGACCCATTGTGTAAACCGTTCAACAGGCCGCCTCAATGAAACCGGATCAGGATATTTTTTCACATAACCTGTTCGTAATATGAACTGCACCGGATCAATTATGCCAACAGATACGTTAAAGGATTGATGAATTGATGGCTCTTCCAATATTTGGGTCATTGGGTGTATGGCTATATTTTTTTCTCTTACTTTCAGGAACAACCTTTGCATCCGCCTCCCGGTTTCGATCAGGCTGCCTACCGAAGCATCCTTACTTGTGATTAGAAACCAGCCAGCGGATGAAGCTACTTGTTTCTCTACCTGTTTAATATTCTGATCCCTGAAGCTCTTAGCCATTACATTAGATTTTCCATAAAAGTTTCTGACCAACCACCCGGCTATGCCCTCTATTTCCATACTGCCGGTACTGAGTCCATCCCGGTAGAGTTCAGCATCCTTACTTGAAAACCTGATCCAGTCAGCCAGTTCTTTTTGTGCCGGCTCACGGTACGACTGAATCTTATTTGATTCGATGGTTTGCTCATTAAGAACATGATATGCTTTATCCGTTCGGGGAATGAAGTGAATGAGATCAGGTTCATTATCAATGAGAAGTTTGACATCTTCTGCCCTTAAGTCAACAGAAAGTATATTGGATCTGACAGTCCTGCGTTGAACAATACGTTCGGCATTATACCTAAGCTTACTGCCCGACCTGATCAGTTTTACTTCCATCACATTTTCGTCCTGATTGGTGTTGGCCATTAAACTGAATTCACACCGATAGCCAAGACTATGAGCGGCATACTCTAAATTTTGAATAAAGGCCCCAATGGATAATATCGTTTCCCTTTGCATCGGGTCAACAGCAGGCAACCATTTTCTTTTATCATTACAAATGATCCAATGCAGAGGTTCAATGAACCTGATCATCCAGGGTTGTGTATTATGACCGCTGGGGGCCAGAGAGGCAAGGTATGCTATCTGCCGTTGATCAGGTGTTAAGCCGGTTTTAACATTGCTATCAGGTTTCAGATCGGCCCTGACAAAATTGCTTTTATCGCTGAAGGCATAATAAGTTGCACCGGCAATAAGGAATGACCCACCTGCTACACCTAAAAATGTTCTTCTGTTCATAATGGTTACGATATATAAAAGAATATGAGCGGTCACAGTTTTAAGCCAACAGTTTAATCTGGTTCTGTACAATGAGCTTAACAGGATCCAGCAAAACAAATCATGCAATTTTTCAACAGTTTATCCCTTAGGTCCCGCAGCTTTTAGTAAAAAAGTTTTTACAGATTGTAAATCTGGCGATTTAAATGCCTGATAATAATGACATTGGTCATTGAAAGGTTTGATTTCGATCATAAGTATCAGCTTAGAACCAGGCGCTTAAAGGGAGAAGGAATTAAATAAAGTTAAGGGCTATATGGTGAAAAAATGCTGAATGCCCGGTGCTGGTAATTCGCTGTTGTAATTTGTATTCCAAGGGCAAACAGAAGACTTCCTGCCACTTGAAAATCAGTAGAGACCGCTGGAAGGTGGGCGCCATTTAAGGAGGTGGCGGCCCCCGCTGAAATCACAATCTAACAGGCGAGAGAATAATGAGATTCCTGCTCAGAGGCCGGAATCGGACATCAAAACCTGATATCAGTACTTTCATGCATTACCTTTCATACAAGATTTGGGAAGTAAATTTATTCCAATAAGTACTATATTACATGCATAAAATGCAACCATGAAAAAATCGTCCACCCTTCTTCTTTCTTTCCTGCTGGTATTGCCTGCATTTCTCTCTGCACAAAACGGAAAGGTATTTGATAATCAGATCCTGAATTCTAAAATCTTAAAATCAGATCGCAAATATGCTATCTATCTGCCGGCTGATTACGATTCTTCGCATCGATCATACCCCGTGTTGTATTTATTGCACGGACAGGGTGGAGATCAGGCAAACTGGATTGATTATGGCGATCTTCAGCAAATTGCTGACCATGCCATCAATAGTGGAAATGCCACTCCAATGATTATTGTGATGCCTGATGCAACAAGTGGCAGAAGCGGTTATTTTAATGATATCCTCGGCGACTGGAATTATGAAGATTTCTTTTTCCAGGAGCTGATCCCTTTTATTGAGAAAAAATACCGCGTTAAATCCATAAAACGTTCGCGTGCCATTTCCGGACTTTCAATGGGTGGTGGCGGGACTTTCATGTATGCTCTGCGCCATCCGGAACTATTTTCTGCGGCCTATCCAATCAGCGCTTATGTTGGTCCGGCGAACCTCGAAACTGCCAAATTAAGACTGAAAGCAGAAGAATTGAAATTAGCAGATTCGGTTGTTTCGAAGTATTACGAACAACATAATGCCATTTCCTTAATTAACAATATACCAGACGATCAGAAAAAGGCCGTTAAATGGTATATCGACTGTGGCGACGATGACTACCTTGAAGAAGGAAACTACCTTGCCCACAGAGCCATGCTCAAAAAAGAAATCCCACACGAATTCAGGATAAATGATGGCGGGCATAACTGGACCTATTGGAGAACGGCACTTCCAAAAGTGCTGGAGTTTGTTTCGAGAGCGTTTAGGGCTTCTTAAATGGAGGTGGCAGTTTAGGCTCGAGTATTTACCTGCCTGGTATAAAAGTATAGGCTGAGTTTTGTGAATTTGGACTATCCGCTAATTTGTTTCACTTCACTCTCATTTTCAATTTCTAAGTAATACTTACAGAAGCAGGGAGCTAAAGAAGGAAATGCCCCATTTGATGCCAAATGGAAAGGTGAATTAGATTATTCAAAACCAGCTTCTGCAACTCCTGCATGTGGCATTTCAGTAGCATTGATTAATGCTTCTGTACCATGAGCCGGACTTCTATATCCTACCAATTTGTTTGCAGATAGTAAAGCATCTGCTCCATTGGCACCTCCGGCAGCATAATGATAGACCTGCCATGTATTATTTGCAACATTCCATGGCCCCGTAAATGAAGATACTGCATTACCTCCGCCTTTTTCAATTACTACACCGGTAACCCTTACTGAACTTCCCTCTTCTGCCATAATAGATTTTGCACCAGCATGTATTGCTTCAGGCCGGGTTTTAAACGACTTCCGTTCAAGGTCCACCTGACGGGTTGACAAAGTTAAGTTAAGACCAAGCTGCTGAGCTCCGCCATATATACTGGCGACTGCCTTTCCGGCATTAATTTGAGAACGTGCCGCAGATCGGAACTCTGATTTTGCTCCCCCGATTACCCAACTGAAAGTGCGTGGATAATTCAGGCCTAAACTACCCGGTGCTTCATTATATCTGCGAAGCGATTCATCCTCTGCTTTTGAATTGGTTTCAGCGACATGTTCAGAATAAATCCGGTCGTGTAGTTCTATGTTTATTGGTCGCTCCCCACGCCCTGCCGGTCCTAAATAAGCCTGTTTCGCCAAATTATCCGGTAATGATGCGTCAAGCCTTCCGTTACTTATAAATGCCGAAATCCGGTCTTGAGGTAAGGGGTTGCCACGCCATGATTTCTGCTTAAAGTCTGCAGGTAAGTCTGTTGGATCAAACCTGCGTTCTCCGGGTGCCAAAGCATTGCGGGCATGCCAGAATTGGCCACGGCCTGCACTGTTGTTATACATAAGCTGAGTCACCTTCTCGCTCTTACCCAAAGAAGCCTTTAAATACGGCACTGCAGGCATTGAAATACCTTTTTGCTGTACTGCTTCAGTGCCTGAAGGTGTAAACTGTGCCTTTTTTGAACGGGAAAACATGTTAGTAGGGCTTATGAAATTATAAATATTGAATTAACTATACCCGATATCTTTCTTTTATATGAATATAAATAATAAAAGTTTCAATAAAGGCTAAAATAATATTCAGAAAGCTATCATCCTGACAAAAATTAACCAGAGAGGTACAAACAAAAAGATCAGAGATGTTGTGCCTTAGTGATAAAACAAAAAACCCCTCAGAAATTAATCCGAAGGGTTTCGTTATGATGACCACCTTCACTAAAGCTTCGGCGGCCGATGTGGGAGATACTGGGTTCGAACCTTCCCTCGTCAAGCCGCAATCAGAGGATGGGATGAGTGGAGGGAATGAAGCTGTGTTCATTTACTCCAGTTCTTTCAATCTGTTAATCGCATTCTGGTTGGATGGATCTAGGCTAAGCGATTTCTTAAAATTAGAAATTGCTAAAGCCTTATTACCCACATACAAGTAACCTTCTGCAAGGCTATCAAACAGGTTTGCTGATTTTGGATACAACGTTGTGGCAAACAGGAATACCTTGATGCCATTGTCTGAGGTTTCTTTATTGAATAATAGCTGTAAACCGAGGTTATTTAAACTGCCTTCTGAAAGCTTAAACCCTGGGTACTGTTTAACTAACTGCTCAGACAGTTCATCAAGTCCATTGTATTGCCGTGATTTCGCAATATTGTTAAAGTCTTCAAACCTGAATGACTTAACTATAGGATTTTTAACTTCTTTACTGACGAGACCGGACTCGATATCATTAGATTCAGGATGCTTTGATAAAAAGGCCAGGCCCTTGCTATCGTTCTTAAGATAGGCATTTAGGAATGTTAATGCGTACCTGGACATGAGACGATAGGAGCCCATAATTTCTTCATCACTCTTATCCTGTCGTTTATCCCTCTCATTGAACAGCACACCCAGTGTACTGAAATATGCATGTGTCATGTGATGAAGTTTTAACTTGTAAGCTTTACTGTTTTTCAATGTATCATACAACAGAAATTCCGTGTTCAACCTGGGATCAAGCTTCTGTTCTTCCATTATATCTTTTGGAATCTCTTTTTGAGACAGATGAATATAAGGCACATTGATGCGATCAGGATTAAAGTACGGAGATTTCGATAAGGTGGCATATTGGTATCGCTCGCTACCATCTAAACTCACTATGGCCTTAATCATCCCATTACGCATCTTAACCAGACTGTTTGACATTCCACCAAAACTGAAGCCCATCAGGGCAATATTATTTGCATCAGCCTGCTTATTCTTCAAGGCTTCTTTTATTAGGAACTCTGCATCCCTTGCCTGCGTTTCCATGTCCTTAACTGTTCCGCCTTCCAAAGGTTTAGTATTAGTCCCAAGACTTGGTGCAGATATCACAATGTAACCATGACTTGCTAAGTATTCACACAACAAAAAGTTCTCTATCGAAGAAGCTTGATAGCTTGCAGAGTACACTATGACCGGGAAAGTTTCCCCAACAGGAGTTAAGTTCCGATATGCTGCTGAGCGTTCACTTAAATGCCTTTGATTATCTGGACTGTTTGAATAGTAGAACCAATTAAGAATCTGCTCATCGGGCAAATGCTCCCACTCTTCTTCTTCCTTAAGGATACGCATATAGTCTAACACGCTGGTACTCGCCATTCTTACCCTTGGGTCAATTGTACCCGGATACCATATACTAACGCTTATCGGTCTATAAACTGCCTTCCCATTCCAGTCAGAAGCTCTCGTATATGTTCTGGAGGAATCATTCACAATGAAATGTTTGAACCCGACAGTATAGCTGCCATTTTCAAGTTGAATTTCCTTAAGCGAGGTTTGGGCGAAGCAAATGGTAGAGAGGAAGATAAATGCAATAGTAAATCTGATCATAACGTGGTATATTGATAAGCTTATAGATTATAGACGATTGTAATGCCTGATAAGTTGCAGGTTAATTTACTTAAGATTAATGAAGTCAAAGTATGCTTTTAACAAATTGTAGCAGGTTGGAACCTTGACCCTTCCGATGTAATCGGAATGCTCTGAACCAGGTAAAATAAAAAAACCCCTCAGAAATTAATCTGAAGGGTTTTGTTTTGTGGGAGATACTGGGTTCGAACCAGTGACCCCC
>NZ_DASWXT010000054.1:0-13092 GCF_036405355.1 Daejeonella sp. | reverse complement strand
TCAGGTTTAATAGGAGCTTGGAGTATTAAGATTGGAATAGCTTAATTCATGTTCAATCATGTTCTCAATAATTGCATTAAGTCCGAGTTTGGCTTTCCAATCCAGCTCTCTGTTAGCTTTTCCTGGGTCTGCCCGGCCAATCTGTAAATCGGTAGGCCTCCTCAGAACTTCGTCAATAACAACATGTTCTTCCCAGTTCAAATCCAGAGCCTTGAATGTAAAATCAATGAATTCTTTAAGTGTATGGCTCTTGCCGGTAGCTATGATATAATCTTTTGGTTGGTCCTGCTGCATCATCAACCACATTGCCTCTACATAATCAGGCGCCCATCCCCAGTCGCGTTCGATATTGATATTACCCAGACTAAGTTTATTCAATCTGTTCCTGTGAATCTTGCAAGCTGTGGATATAATCTTTTTAGTAACAAAGTGCTCTGGTCGTAAAGGTGATTCGTGATTGAATAGTATTCCTGTACAGGCAAAAAGGTTATAAGCTTCTCTGTAATTATCTATTTGCCAGAAGGCAGTTGCTTTGGCAATAGCATAGGGGCTTCTTGGATGAAAAATGGTATTTTCATTTGCAGGAATACTGCTGTCACCAAAACATTCACTGGAACCTGCATTGTACAACTTAATAGGCAGATTACTGAATTTTATTGCTTCCAGAAGATTCAGGTTCCCGGTACTTATACTTTCGTGTGTTTCATGAGGCTGATCAAAAGATAAACGGACAGAACTCTGGCCTGCAAGGTTATAGACTTCATCTGGTTTTATCTTGTTGATACATTCGAGGGTATTACCAAAATCAGTAATATTTATAGAGATCAGGTTGATATCGTCTTTTATCCCAAGTTTTTTAAGATTGATAAAGGGAGATGTTTGCGCATCACGGGATGCTCCGTAAACATAATAACCTTTTTCAAGTAAAAATTTAGCCAGGTATGAACCATCTTGTCCAGAGACCCCGCAAATTAAAGCTTTCTTCACGTATTTAGTTTAATAGCCTGTATTCAATTTGAATACGCAGAAAATGATAAATAGTTTACGAAAATGCTAATTTTTATTGATAGCTACCCTAAAAGTTTTTATTAATTCTTTAGTATTCCTCTCCCAGGAAAAAAGTTTCAATCGCTCGCTTCCCCTTTTAATAAGCTCAGATCTAAGTTCTTTATCCTCAATCAAGGCCTTCATTTTATTGCTGATATCTTCAACGTTGAAGGGGTCGAAGCATAATACTGCATCGCCTCCAACCTCGGGAAGGCAGGTGTTATCTGATACAATTACAGGCAGGTGATGATGAAAAGCTTCAAGTACAGGAACTCCAAATCCCTCATTAATTGAAGGGAAAGCATATATTTCAGCATATTTATAAAAATATGCTAAATCCTGGTCACTTGCATATCCGGGTGTCAGGACAAAGTCCCGGAGTCCAAGTCTTTCAATAATCTCACTAATTGCGGCACTATCATCCATGTCGTTTTTGGGACTAGGTTGTCCAACAAGAATCAGCGAATAATCCTGATGCCCAGAAAGTCGCAATAAATTAAAGGCTTCAATCAAGCGGACTAAATTCTTTCTTTTTTCAAGCGTGCCTACATGCAAAATAAATTTTGAGGTAGGAATATTGAATGTTGGAGTATATCCGGATTCAGGCTCAGCTACAGCCATCTTCTTTGGCGCAAGATGGATGGCCCTGATCTTTTGGCGGTCAATACCTGTAAAATGAGAGATCCTGTTTCTGGTGTACTCAGTTATTGTAATAATAAATGGTGCTTTTTTTGCAGCATTCACTCCAAAAATCTTAAATAATTTCAGCCATTGGGTATTATAATGGCTGGAATATTCAAAGAAGAAAGCATCGTAGAATACCGGTATGGCTTTGAATCCCGGTGTAAAATATGGGACAAAGTAATCTGTGCAAAACAGGATATCACATTTATTAAGGTTTGCTTTAATGGGAAGAATTACCTGTTTCCAAAAAATAAACCGGATGTGCTCAATCAATTTCAGTACTTTATAGCGTCCAATATAAACCGGAAATGAAGTGTCGAAAAAGACAAATTCACAATCGTATTTATCACTCTTAAATTGATTATATATTTCTTCCAGATAAGTTCTTGAACCTGTCTTTGCTATCCGGAGGTCACGAATGTCAAGTCCTATTCTTATTTTATTTGACATAGAAGGATATAAATCATATTGCTGCAAAATTAATTTAATTATCAGGATTTGGGCTCTGATAAATTTTTTCCTCAGATATTTTAGAAATTGCCGGGGTATGCCCTGCTATCATGTTAACAAAAATCCCGGATAGAAACCAGCTCACATAAGAAATATACACCGATGATTCAAGTTCTGAGGTTAATAGCGGAATAATAAAACCAATCTTCATTAATAGCAGACTTAAACATACCTGTCTTTCTTTTCCTTGTAAATGAGGATACCATTTCCAGCAAGTTTTGATGAAGTAAATATGCATCCAGAGGTAGAGCAGCAAAGTGATTATTCCTGTTTGTACCCCAATAATAATGTATTGGTTTTCTCCGCCAACCGTATCGCTTAAACTTACTGCAACTCTTCCTGATTCACCCAATCCCAGGCCCAGAGGATTGGCGGCTATGGCTTCAATACCTTCTACCCAGGCAAGCACATGACCCACACTTGATGGATTTGTAAATGTGATTGTTTCATAGATAAACTCGTATAAATCAGGGTTAATTACAAGCATGAAGAATATAAAATAGATAGCCACTGCTATAAATCCGGCGTATATGATATTGAGAACCAGTTTTTTCTTTGTGATCAGGGCATAAATAAAAATCATGATAAAGTAACTGGCAAGAGATGATCTGGATAATGCGAAAAAAATAGAAAATTGAGTGGCAATTATTGCAATGATACCCAAAGTGTCAGCTTTGATCTTGTTATCTTCAGTTGTATAAAGACCGGCAAGTACTGCAAGTGCTAATAAGGTAGATGCGGCAAATTCAAGAGGGTTTGCAAAGAAGCTGGCAAATCTTCTGAGGCCTGTTGATGTTTCGAAAGTCCATGAAAGTCCATAATTACCGCTTGCTTCCTGGTTAAAATAATAGAAATTAAAATCGGCATATCCTGTCAGGGTTTGAAAATGCTGATCGCTGAGAATTTCAAATAAGAGTATTCCAGCGGCTGCAATAAAAACAGCAAGTATATAATGAAAGTACTTGCTGATATAAATACGAGTTGGGTCAAAAATGCGCCCTGCAAAATAAATTAACGTAAAAAAACTTGAACTTTTAAATGCGATTAGCTTGTCGCCTAAACCATATTGACCAATCGGCAGAAAAACATAAAGCAGGGTATAAAGAAAATATGCCAGAATTGCATAATCTATTGTTTGAAATTTGATTCGCCTCTCAAGTTCCCATATACCAGTCCCAAGGGTAATTAAGATTAGCAATTCCTTAAGCGGCTGCATAAAAGGAACAATGTCTGCAAATCCGTATTGTAGAGCCACCGAAAGACTTGTTGTATAAATTGGAAGGCCAAAGATTAGAAATATGAAAATACCCTGTTTATTCCTTGATACGAGGTTTTTAAGTGCAATAAAAAAGGCAGAGAAATAAATGAGAGGAAATATGAACATTCTTACCTTAAATTATTTTGAATATGAAGAACACTGAATGAGAATTTTGTAAAAATATATGAATTATTGATTAGGGACTAAATTTTATGATTGTTTTATTTAATGGCAATAAATTATACTAAACTAATCTTCATTTTTATTATTGGACGATTTGGCTTTCAACTAAAATATTAAAGGAGGTACATGCGGCCGGCTTCGGGAAACAGGGTTTACGCTGTTTCTATGAATATTCGACCACCTTCAGGGTCGAAGAAAAAATTTATCCGGGCCCTATTAATTAAATAATCCACTATTTTTACCGGAGAAATGAATGCAATTTATACTGTATGCAGCTATAATCACTTAGGAAGGGCTTTGTCACTGGCTGATTCGGTCAGCACCCATTGCCAGGGTGTTAAATTCATTATTTGCCTTATTGATACGGTTGATCTTAATTTAATTCCTGAAGGGATCGAACTGATCATGGCGAGAGATATGAACCTATCCTTTCTCAATGAGTTATGTTCGAAATATTCTCCCCTGGAGCTGAACAGTGCCCTGAAGCCCTATTTTGGCAATTATATTTTTGAAAAATATAAGCAGCTTGATCAGATTATATTTCTGGACAGTGATATTCTACTATTTGACGATTTGAATCCTGTATATGAGAGCTTAGATGTTAATAGTATTGTGTTAAGTCCGCATTCATTAAGCACAGTACCCAATGGTACTGATTTTGATGACCGGGTATTTCTCAGATCCGGAATTTATAATGCAGGTTTTTTTGGACTCAAAAGAGATTTGAATTCACAAGCATTCCTTTTATGGTGGATGGGCAAACTCAGAAATGAGTGTTTTTTTGATTCCAAACGGGGTATGTTTGCTGAGCAGCTTTGGTTAAATCTTGTTCCTCTATATTTTGAAGGTGTGGATATTCTGAAGCATGAGGGTTGTAATGTAGCCTACTGGAATCTCCATGAGCGAACATTGACTGAAAAACATGGAGTTTTTTACGTGAATGAATCTGTGCCTCTAATATTTTTTCATTACAGTGGTGCTTCAGTATCCTGCATTGAAGAAAACCGGGTGTCACAGCATCAGCAGCGTTATACTTTTACAAACCGCCCGGATGTTTTAGAAGTTTTTAAACTTTATATAAACTCCCTGAATAAACATTCTTTTGAAAAGTTTAATCAAGTGTATACACTAAACAGTACTTTCAGAAGCCAGTCAATTATTGTGAGGACAGTCGGAGAGTTCTATAAGAAGGTAGTTAAGAAGCTATTTTATATCAAATAGGACTGGTTAATTCGAATTTCCCTAATTTTTAAGAAGCTAAAACTCTGGTAGTTCTGCTAAGTGCGAATTCTTTTACTTTCTTGATTATTCCTTCAGCATCAAAACCGCATTCCTTCCATAATTCGGGTTGTTCGCCATGCTCAATTACCTTATCAGGGATACCAAGCCGGACAACAGTAGAATTATAGTTATTGTCGGCCATAAATTCAAGTATCGCACTGCCTACACCACCCTGAAGACAACCATCTTCAACAGTGATGACATATTTAAATTTTTTAAATACCTGATGAAGAAGTTCCTGATCAAGAGGTTTTGCAAAACGCAGATCATAATGGGCCGGATGAATTCCTTCTGCATTGAGCTCATAACAGGCTTTTACAGCTTCATTTCCGATATGTCCTATACTTAAAATTGCGACATCTTCACCTTCACAGATGGTTCTTCCTTTACCAACTTCAATGGCTTTAAGAGGGCGTCTCCATTCAGGCATTACCCCGTTTCCTCTTGGGTAACGGATACTGAAAGGTCCCATATTTTCCTGTTGTGCAGTATACATCAGGTTTCTTAACTCCTCTTCGTTCATCGGTGCCGAAACGATCATGTTTGGTATACAACGCATGTAAGCAAGATCATAGGCGCCATGATGTGTTGGTCCGTCTGAACCTGCAAATCCGGCACGATCAAGGCAAAAAACTACATTCAGTTTTTGCAGAGCTACGTCATGAATAACCTGATCATAGGCTCTTTGCATAAATGTTGAATAGATATTGCAGAATGGTATCATCCCCCTGGTTGCAAGGCCGGCGGAGAAGGTTACGGCATGCTGCTCAGCTATGCCTACATCAAATGCACGATCAGGCATAGCTTTCATCATGATATTCATTGATGAACCCGAAGGCATGGCAGGGGTTATTCCCATTATCTTTGAATTCAGCTCAGCCAGCTCAACCAGGGTATGTCCAAATACATCCTGGTATTTGGGAGCTGTTGGTTTTTCGCTTGCAGTTTTTTGTATTTCTCCGGTGATCTTATCGAATAATCCTGGTGAATGCCATTTGGTCTGATCTTTTTCTGCCAGGGAATATCCTTTGCCCTTAACAGTTACACAATGTAATAACTTTGGACCTGGTATATGTTTAAGGTCGTTTAGAACCTTGGCAAGATGTTTAACATCATGACCGTCAATTGGTCCGAAGTACCTGAATTTGAGCGCTTCAAAGAAATTACTTTTCTTTAATAATCCGCCCTTTATGGTTTTCTCTATTTTTTTAACAACCTCATGAGCATTTGGACCAAGCTCTGAGATTTTTGACAGAACGTTAGAAATGTCATCCCTGAAACGATTGTATGATTTTGATGTAGTTATATCAGTCAGGTATTCTTTTAATGCGCCTACATTCGGGTCAATCGACATGCAGTTATCATTCAGGATTACAAGAATATTTGAATTTTCAATACCAGCATGATTCAGAGCCTCAAAGGCAAGTCCTCCGGTCATCGCACCATCCCCGATCACGGCAACATGCTGTCTGTCGGTCTCACCCTTGTAATTGGAGGCAACAGCCATACCTAAGGCAGCAGAAATAGATGTCGAAGAGTGACCTACTCCAAATGTATCATACTCGCTTTCAGATCTTTTGGGAAATCCACTCAAGCCCTTGTAAATCCGGTTTGTATGGAAATCTGCCCTGCGGCCTGTCAGGATTTTATGACCATAGGCCTGATGGCCTACATCCCATACAAGCTGGTCGTATGGCGTATTGAGCACATAATGTAGGGCAACTGTTAATTCAACAACGCCTAAGCTCGACCCAAAATGTCCGCCATTTACTGAGACTGTATCAACAATAAACTGTCTTAATTCTGAGCAGATACGTTCAAGATCTTCTTCTTTAAATTTTTTTAAATCCGAAGGGTAATTGATCTGTTCCAGAAATTCGCCCGCCTTAACTTCCATTTAGGGTTTATAAATATGTTCATGCAAAAATAAGGTATTTGTTAAACATTTTTATTTTTTTGTACAGACATATATATTATGTTACTCTCGTTACATTTGATTGAATTATGAATGTAAATGACGCTTTCGAGATCAGACTACCCCAATTTGAGGGGCCATTTGATTTGCTTTTGTTCTTTATCGAAAGGGATGAACTGGATATTCAGGATATTCCGATAGCCAAAATCACCGATGATTTTCTCGACTACCTGCATCATATGAACTCATTGAACATTGAGGTTGCAAGCGAATTTATTTTTGTAGCGGCTACTCTGATGCGGATAAAGGCAAAAATGCTTTTACCAAGGCCGGATCTTGATGATGAGGGAAATGAAATAGATTTAAAACGTGATCTTATACAGAAACTAATTGAGTACAAGAAGTTTAAACAGCTTGCCGAACAGTTCAAAATTCTTGAAAATGAGCGTTTTATGCAGGAAAAGCGGGGTAATATCACTTCTGATGTTTTGCAAATGGCATTGACTGCTGATCCGGGGGAGGAATTGGAGTCATTCGACCTGTATAAGCTTATGATGACCTTTAATAAGGTTCTTCAGCGAAGTTTGCAGCGCGATAATAAGCAGGAGCACATTGTTGAACAATACCCCTATAATATTGAGTCACAGAAAAAGGCAATTGACAGGCTTCTGGCTATAAATAAGCGACTTGATTTCAGGGATATAGTCACAAATTCAGAAAATAAAGTTCATTTTGTTTACAATTTTATGGCATTGCTCGAAATGCTGCAACAGGATTTGATCTCTATACAAACAGGAATTGGATTTAATAATTTCTGGATTGAAGCTAAAATCGGTTCAATCAATTCTTAATTTGTATTTTTGCTTTACAATTCTTAAAAATTTAATAATTCAAATAAACACCACTATACATCCATGAAGAGAGATAAACTTATTTTCAGCCTGATTGATGAGGAACAAGAGCGTCAGGAAACCGGTCTAGAGTTAATAGCATCAGAAAATTTTGTAAGCAAGCAGGTTATGGAAGCTGCGGGCTCAGTACTTACCAATAAATATGCTGAAGGCTTACCGGGCAAAAGGTATTATGGTGGATGTGAAGTTGTTGATGAAGTTGAAAATATAGCAATTGAACGGGCTAAGGAATTATTTAATGCAAGCTGGGTTAATGTTCAGCCACACTCTGGTGCTCAGGCAAATGCAGCTGTCCTATTAGGTTTGCTTAATGCAGGTGATAAAATTTTGGGATTTGATCTTTCCCATGGAGGCCACCTCACTCATGGTTCACCAGTCAATTTTTCAGGTAAATTATATAAACCGCATTTTTATGGTGTAGATCGTGAAACCGGTCTTATCGATTATAAGAAACTGGAACAAGTTGCTTTAAAAGAAAAACCAAAAGTTATTATTTGTGGAGCTTCTGCTTATTCACGCGATTGGGATTATAAGTTCATCAGATCAGTTGCTGATCAGATTGGAGCATTGGTTATGGCTGATATTTCTCATCCATCCGGCCTGATTGCCCGTGGCTTATTAAACGATCCACTTCCTCATTGTCATGTTGTAACTACTACCACCCATAAAACCTTAAGAGGTCCAAGGGGGGGAATGATTATGATGGGACAGGATTTTGAAAACCCAATGGGACTTAAAACACCAAAAGGAGAATTGAGAATGATGTCTTCTGTATTGGATATGGCTGTATTTCCTGGTACTCAAGGCGGTCCATTGGAGCATATCATCGCCGCAAAAGCAATTGCATTTGGGGAAGCTTTGAGTGAGGGCTACATGAAGTATATCATTCAGGTAAAGAAAAATGCTGAAGCAATGGCAGCCGCCCTTGTAAATAGGGGTTACGAGCTTATTTCGGGCGGGACAGATAATCACATGATGCTTATTGATCTTCGAAATAAAAATATTACTGGCAGAGACGCTGAAAATGCACTTGGTGAGGCTGCAATTACTGTCAATAAAAACATGGTTCCTTTTGACGATAAATCTCCATTTGTAACTTCTGGCATAAGAGTTGGTACAGCAGCTGTAAGTACAAGAGGCCTTAAGGAAAAACATATGGAAAAAATCGTTGAACTCATTGATGAGGTGATCTCAAATCCGGATAGCGAATCCAATGCAAAAAAGGTTCGTAAGAAGGTTAATGAGATGATGGGTAAACATCCATTGTATCAATAACTAAAGTAATTCACAAAGATTAATTATGTTGGATAGCGTTGTGGGGAAGGATTTTGAAGATCTTAGATTGAAGGCACTTCTTGAATATCAGGTTTTGGGTTCATTACCTGAAAGTGAATTTGATTCCATTACGCGTTTAGCATCATATTTAAGTAAAAAACCAATAGCTACCATCAGTTTTCTGGATGGGGAGTACCAGTTCATTAAATCACAGGTAGGATTTAGTACTGAGAGTACTTCTGTTGTTGATTCTATTTGTCAGTTTGCTATTAAAGGATCAGAGATTCTTGAGATTAATGATACTCTGGAGGATCCCAGGACTTTAGCATTGAAATGTGTCACTGGAGGAGCAAAGATCAGATTTTATGCAGGTGTCCCGATAATAAATCCCGAGGGATATGCGCTGGGTTCATTGTGTGTAATGGATGTGGTACCCGGTAGCCTGGATGAACAGCAAAGGGAGGCATTGAAGATCCTTGCAGATCAGGTTATGACTCATCTTGAAGTAAAACGTCAAAATAGGATATTAAATGACCTGATTCAGAAGTACGAGGATATTAGTACTATGTTCAACAGTTCGGCCGAACTGCATTGTATTTTAGATCGTAGCGGAACCATTGAGCTGATGAACAATATAGTTGAGCGATTGCTCGGTTATACAGTGGAAGAAGTTATTGGCCGTTCAATCTGGGAATTCTTTTATGAAGCTGATATATTGGCAATAGTTCCTCAAATCGAGATGGGTTTGGGAAGCGGGCAAAAAAGTTTTGAACTTGAGGGCAGGATCAAACTAAAAGATGGCTCAACCAAATGGATGGGCTGGTCTATTGCAGTCAGGAATGAAAAATGGTTCGCAAATGGCCGTGATATCAGTGATAAGAAGAAAATGGTCGAAGAACTCGAGCAATTATCACTTGTTGCGAATAAGGTTAACAATGGCGTGATCATTAGTGATAATAATAGTAATGTAATCTGGGCGAATGAAGCTTCAGAAAAAATTACAGGATATAGTCTCGATGATCTCAAAGGGCGCAAACTTGGCGACGTATTAAAAGGTAAAGAAACTGATACGGAAGTCATCCTTAATGCACGGGAGTTAACAAAAAGCAAACAATCTTTTTCAGTTGATTTGCTTGCATACCGAAAAGATGGTACTCCAATTTGGTTATCTATTCTGAATTCAGTTATTCTGGATAAAGACGGGAACATCGATAAAGAAGTCGAAGTAATTATTGATATTACTGAGAGAAAGAAATCAGAACTGGAACTTGAAATTTTATCCATGGTTGCCAGTAAATCGGCAAGCGGTATTGCAATCAGGGATGGGAAAGGCAGAGTTACCTGGGTTAATGCTGCACTTGAAAATATGCTTGGATATAAATTCAGTGAGATTGAAGGAAGGCGTTTTAGTGATATAGTCGTTGGTGAGGATACATCAGCGAAGTCACTTGAAATTGCAGAAGAGGCAATAAGGGCAAAAAAGCCGTACAATATTGACCTCCTGATTTATAAAAAAGACCGTTCCCCAATATGGGTAAATGCAGCTACCACGCCAATACTAAATGAGAAAGGCGAGATAGAGCGCCAGGTTGAAATCATTAATGATATTACTGAGCGTAAATTTGCAGAGGATCAGCTCACATTACTTTCACTTGTTGCCAGCAAGACCATTAATGGTGTTGCCATTAGTGGCAGTGATGGTAAGATCAAATGGATAAACCAGTCGCTGCAGGATTTAACAGGTTATTCTCTTGAGGAGTTTCAGAATACCCGCCCGGGAGATCTGTTGGCTGGCGAGGGTACAGACATGGAATTGCTGAGGAAGGCAAGACAGCAGGCTGCGGATTGCAAACCTTCAAATATTGAGTTACTCAGTTACAAAAAGGATGGTTCTCAAATCTGGCTATCTATTTCAAATACGCCGACATTTAATATTGATGGAAGTCTTGATCAGCAGGTTGAGATCATTAATGATATTTCAGAAAGAAAACTGGCCGAACAGGAACTAATCAAAACCCGGGAAGAAGCCCTGCAGCTAAGCAAGGCGAAAGAGACATTTCTTTCTGTGATGAGTCACGAAATCAGAACCCCACTGAATGCAGTAATTGGGATGTCCTATATACTGATGGATGATAACCCGACAGAATCGCAAACTGAAAATCTGAAGATTTTGGGATTTTCTGCCCAGAACCTGCTTAAACTGATTAATGATGTTTTGGATTTTACCAAAATCCAGACTGGAAATATGGTTCTCGAAAGCGTGGATGTTAATCTTAAAGAGCTCGTTGCCCAGACCCTGAATTCTCTTCAATTCAAGACTGCAGAAAAGCATGTGGCCTTGAAATCAGAGATTGATCATCGTATTCCTGCAAACGTTATAGGGGATAATACACGTTTATACCAAATCCTGATAAATCTTTTAGGTAATGCCGTTAAATTTACAGAAAAAGGAGAGGTCAAGCTAAAGCTCGATCTGGTTGACGAAAATAAGAAATTTGTAAAGGTGCGTTTTGAGGTTTCGGATACAGGTATTGGTATACCTGCTGATAAGATTGATGATATTTTCAATTCCTATACTCAGGCCAGCACTGATACAACCAGGAAATATGGGGGTACCGGACTTGGTTTGGCCATTACAAAGAGTCTTATAGAACTTCATAATTCGGAAATAAGTGTAAAAAGCGAACTGGGTAAAGGTTCGGCATTCAGCTTCATTGTCCAGTTTGACCGTTCAACGACATCAGCTGTAAGTGTTGATAACAAAACCCCGTTGCAACAATTAAGCGGACTCATTTTAGTAGTTGATGATAACGAGATCAATCGTCTTCTTGCCAGTAAAGTAATTACTAAATGGGGCGTGAGTGTGGACTTTGCTGAGAACGGAAAGATTGCCCTTGAAAAAGTGCAGGAGAAGAAATATGATTTAATCCTGATGGATCTTCATATGCCTGTGATGGATGGCATGGAGTCTTCACGAGCAATCAGGAAAATTGGTGGATATTACGCCAAGGTACCTATCGTCGCTTTAACTGCTTCGCTTTTTGCACACGAACTCGAAACCATTACAGAATGCGGTATGGATGGATTTGTAATAAAACCATTTGTGCCTAACGATCTGTACAATAAGATCAGACAATATCTCAGTGTTAAATCTTAGTTCTAACAGAAAAAGCTGACGCCTATGGCAATCAGCTTTTTCAATCTAAATTAACGCTCTCACATACTTCTACGGAGCCGGGGTTTATTGGTTTCAGTAATTTTCAATTTTTATCTTCAACAGACCTGCCTAAACCGTCATTTCGATGAGCGACCTCAATTGTTGTCTTTAAAAATATAATAAACGCGAAGAGAAATCCCATGATCAAAAGCGCAGTCTCACATCAACGGATTTCTCCACACCGCACATTTCTACCTTAAGAAGAAAATTTTGCTGCTGTGTTCGAAATGACGGATCCCTATCCCGTCATTTCGATGAGCGACCTCAATTGTTGTCTTTAAAAATATAATAAACGCGAAGAGAAATCCCATGATCAAAGGTACAGCCTCGCATTAACAGATTTCTCCACAGCGCAAACTCCAACATTAAGAAGAAAATACTGCTGCTGTGTTCGAAATGACGGATCCGTCATTCAGCATAGGCCAGGGTGCAAATGGTAATTTTAAGTCCTTCAATTTTCAGTAATTCAATACTGCAGGCCTCCACTGTAGCTCCGGTGGTCATTACATCGTCCACAAGGATAATGTGTTTCTGAATCAGTTCAGAAGTGTTTTTGATGATAAAGGCATCTTTCAGATTTTCATACCTGGCAAATCTTGATTTTTTGGTTTGAGATTCGGTGTTTTCTGTCCGGACCAAATGTTGGGTACTTACAGGCAGTTTTAGAACAGAGGCCAAACCTTTGGATATTTGTTCGCTTTGGTTATAGCCTCTTTTTTTCAATCTTAAAGGATGCAGGGGTATTGGTATGATTATGTCTGCGTTTTTCAAGGCTCCGAACCGGATCAGTTGCCAGGCAAAGAGTTCACCC
>NZ_DASWXT010000053.1:0-47950 GCF_036405355.1 Daejeonella sp. | reverse complement strand
ATCGGAGTATAAGACGATGATCATCTGGCTTCCTGAATATCTCAAAAATGAAGGGAACCGGCTTTTAAAAACATTGGAGGAACCGGCTAATAAAACCCTGATTATTTTGGTGGCACAAAATCAGGATCAGATATTAAATACTATAATATCAAGAACGCAGCTGGTTAAGATCCCTGCTCTAAAGAATGAAGATATAATACGTTATCTGGCTGATAATAAGGATATTTCTGAAACTCAGGCTTCCCGGATTGCTTATTTGAGTGATGGAAATATGCAGGCTGCCCTGAATCTTTTGAAGGAAGATGATCATGATGATTTCAGGAATTTTACGGGCTGGATGCGGATGACTTTCGCCGATAAAGGAGCACAGATCATAGATTTTGTTGATGAGCTTTCTAAACTGGGCCGGGAGAATCAGAAAAATATGTTGCGTTATGGGGTTCAGTTGATCCGTGAATGCATTATGTTGATGTCAGGTGCAGAATCATTAGTACATTTACCTTCAGCAGAGCTTGATTTTGTTAAAAATTTCAGCAAACACCTGGATCTTGCTAAATGCGAGGCCCTCGTAAATGAACTGGAAAAGGCTCATTATCATATTGAACGTAATGCAAATCCAAAAATTTTATTTTTAGATGTATCTTTACAGTTCGTTAAAATTTTAAAGTTTAATACGCTCCCTGCGGGGACTCAATATATATTGAATTAGATATGGGATGTGGTAGTTGTTCAACGGGTGGCTGTGCGCCTGCCGGATGCAAGAGTAATGGTTCATGCCTTACTAATGGTTGCAGTAAATTAGATGTTTATGATTGGTTGTCGCATATGGATATGCCTTCTAATTTTAAACCATTTAATATTATAGAAATTAAATTCAAGGGCTCGCGAAAGGAGTTCTTTCTAAATACAGAAAATTTATACCTCGAAGCTGGGGAGTTGGTTGCCGTTGAAACCACTTCCGGTGGATTTGATATTGGTCATGTTTCCCTGACCGGGGAGTTGGTTCGTATGCAGCTTAAAAAGAGGCATGTGCGCACGGAAGATGTTCTAAAAAAGATATATCGGAAAGCTACTCCTGCTGATGTGGATAAATGGAAAGTTTCAAAGGAACTGGAGTTTGAAACCATGCATAAGGCAAGGGTTTTGGCTAAGGAACTTGGCCTGGCTATGAAGCTGAGTGATGTGGATTATCAGGGCGACCGCACTAAAGCCACATTTTATTATACTGCAGAGGGCCGTGTTGATTTCAGGGAACTGATTAAAAAAATGGCTGAGACCTTCCGGATTCGTATTGAGATGCGGCAAATTGGAATGCGTCAGGAAGCCAGCCGGCTGGGGGGAATAGGTTCCTGCGGACGTGAACTATGTTGTTCAACCTGGTTAACTGATTTTAAAACAGTATCCACTTCTGCAGCGAGATATCAGAATCTGTCATTGAATACACTGAAGCTTGCCGGTCAGTGCGGCAAATTAAAATGCTGCCTGAATTATGAGCTGGACACCTATATGGATGCTCTGAGGGATATTCCAGATAATGTGGAACGCCTGGAGACAATGACAGGGACAGTAAGACATCAAAAAACAGATATATTCAAGAAACTGATGTGGTTCAGCTATCCAAATGATGAGAACTGGATTGCAGTAGATATCGCCAGAGTAAAAGAAGTTCAGAAATTAAATAAAGAGGGAATTAAACCGGAATATCTGAAAGTAGAGCTTGCCGAAGAAGATAAACCTGTTGTTGCCAAGGTGTTTGATTACGAAAATGTAGTTGGACAGGATAGTCTGACCCGTCTTGATAACAAGGCTGGAAAGAACAAGAAAAATAATCGTAATAAAAATCGTAATAAACCCAAGGGACCGGGTGCTCCGCAAGCAGCTGCAGTTACACCAGCCGGACAGGAAGCAGCCCCAAGAGTACCAAAGCCTCAGAATCCTAATCAGCAACAAAGACCTGGTGGTCCGCAAGCTGAAAGACCTGAGGGCCCAAACAGAAATAACAAGCGAAGGAAAAATTTCCGGAATAACAACAATCGTGAAAGGCCGGCCGGAGAAAAACCAGGCGGTGGAAAACCTACAGAATAAGATTAATGAAGCCGGGTAAAAAATCGTTTTTGTTTGTTGTTTTATTGGCAATAGTTCTGGCTTCCTGCCGGGATCAGTCGGCAATTGTAGATACCAATATTGAACTTGATAAGCATAACTGGTCTTATGCAGAGAAGGTCAAAATTCCATTAAGCATTGAATCAGCAGAGATACCCTGTAATTTATATCTTAACCTTCGTCATACTTCAGATTATAAGTATTCAAATATTTTTCTGCTGATCCACATTACCGGGCCGGATGGTAAAAAATCTACCGAAAGAAGAGAATTTAAACTGGCGCTTCCGGATGGAGAATGGCTTGGCAGTGGTTCGGGAAATTTGTACAGTTATCAAATCTTATTCAAAGAAGATTATAAATTTCCTTTGAAGGGAAAGTATGTTATTGAGCTTGAGCAGAATATGAGAGATAATCCGCTGGATCATATTACTGATGCCGGAATCAGGGTAGAAAGGGCGATGTAAGATGAAGAAGACATTTCAAAAATTTCTGACTAGTTCTTACTACAACTATTTCACGATTTTTCTGATAGCCTTCTGCCTTTTTTCAGTATTAATTTTTGAGCCGGGGCATCCTCTTTATGTATTTTCATTTCTATGTGCACCGGTCATACTCATCCTTCAGCAATACCGAAGGAACCTGATTAGAAAATCGGAGAAATAATCTTGAATTGCCCTAAGTTATAAAAGTGGTAACAATGTTTCGAGCTTCATTCCCCTCGACCCTTTTACTAAAACAGTAGAAGCCAGGATTGGATTTTCTGCCAGCACTTGTTGTGCTTCATGCACTGTTCTGAAAAATTCAGCAGATTTACTTCCTTTCAGTTTATAAAATTCTTCACCAATAAAGATCTTTCTTTCCGAATTTGCTGCCATTGCTTTATCTAAAATCAATTGATGTTCTTTGCCGGCTTCCTTTCCTAATTCAAACATATCACCTAAAATCATTGCCCTGGAAGCCGAATTCATTGATTCCAGATTATCCAAAGCTACAATCATACTGCTCGGATTAGCATTGTAATAATCGCAGATTATTGTATTTTTTTCAGTTTTTAAAATCTGAGACCTGCTATTTAGAGGTTGGTATGAACTGACACCAGAATTAATCTGTTCTGGGCTTAATTTAAAATAGCTGCCTATGCAGATCGCGCAAACGATATTATTAAAATTATAGATTCCGGGTAAATTTGATTTTGCTGTAAAACCTTTCTTATCGGATGATTTAGCTTTGCATTCCCATTTTATATCAAGAAATGGAGAAGAAGCTTCTAGTGCAGCACATAAGAAATTATCTTTCCCGGAGCCATAAGTAACTGTATTTTCAAGCCCACGTTCGGCACTCATTTCTTTCAGAACAGGATCATCTGCATTGAGGAATATTGTACCTCCGGTTTTCGCAATGAATTCGTAAAGTTCTCCTTTACCGATTCTCACACCTTCAATCCCGCCAAATCCCTCCAGATGTGCTTTCCCAACATTTGTAATCAGTCCATGGCTAGGTTGGGCAATTCCACAAAGAAATTCGATTTCTTTCTGATGGTTGGCACCCATTTCGATGATGGCAATTTCGCATTCATCGTTTATTGATAAAATACTTAATGGAACGCCAATATGGTTATTCAGATTACCTTCAGTAGCAAAGGTTTTGAACTGTTGTGAAAGTACCGATCTGATTAACTCTTTGGTAGTGGTTTTTCCATTGCTTCCGGTAATTCCGATTACCGGAATGCTAAGCTGTCTCCGGTGATATCTGGCAAGATCCTGAAGTGCTTCCAAAACATCTGAAACGAGTATAAAGTGCTCATTTACAGCATATTTTTCTTCATCTATTATCGCATAAGCTGCGCCGTTCTCAATGGCCTGGCTGGCAAACTCATTACCATTGAAATGATCACCTTTCAAAGCAAAGAACAGGCATGATTTACTGATCTTTCTTGTATCAGTACAAATTACCGGATGCTTCCCGTATACCTCGTATAATTGTTCAATCCTCATTTTTAATAGCTTGATACAATAATAATACTTTTGTACCTCTCAGGCGAAGAATTTGGTAATTATGCGATTCTCTCGTACATTCGAAGGATTTCATCAGGCATTGAATAAGGCTGAATAGCAGCTTTGATATCAGATAAATGCTTCTATTTATACTGTACAATCTGAGCTATTTTAATGCTTCTCCAGTTCATTGCGGCATATTACCAATTATAAATACATAATTCCGAATGAAGAAATTTTTTATTTTGTTTCTGCTTTTAACAGGAATGCAATTGAATGGTTTTACACAAAAAATTCAATCCCCTTCCGAATTTCTGGGCTATAAGTTGGGTGATCAGTTTACACCACATTACAGGGTTGTTGAATATTATAAATACCTGGCTTCTGTCTCAAAGAATATCAAATTGCAGGATTATGGTAAAACCAATGAAGGCCGTCCTTTGTTTCTTGCCTTTGTTGGTTCAGATTCAAATATTTCCCGTCTTGAGGATATCCGGAAGAATAATATAGGCCTTACCGGGATAAAGGATGGCTTAAATACTTCGAAGCCCATGGAAGGCTTAAAAGATCAGCCTGTATTGGTTTGGTTTAGCTATAACGTACATGGAAATGAATCTGTATCAACAGAGGCTTCATTACAAACCGTTTTTGACCTGCTTGATCCTGCAAATGCAAGAACAAAAGCATGGTTAAAGAATACCCTGGTCATTCTGGATCCCTGTTTAAACCCTGATGGAAGAGAACGTTATGTTAATTTTTATAATCCGATAAAAAATGTTGTTCCTGATGCCCTTCCATTCGCCCGTGAGCATATGGAACCTTGGCCGGGAGGTAGGGCCAATCATTATTATTTCGATTTGAACCGCGACTGGGTATGGCAAAGTCAGGTTGAATCCCGGCAGCGACTTGCGGTTTATAATAAATGGCTACCACAGGTGCATGTTGATTTTCACGAACAGGGAATAAATAATCCATATTATTTTGCTCCGGCCGCAGAACCCTATCATCAGGATATCAGTAAATGGCAGAGGGAGTTTCAAACTATCATTGGCAAGAATAATGCGCGCTACTTCGATCAGAACGGATGGATGTATTTTACCAGAGAGAACTTTGATTTGCTTTATCCTTCTTATGGCGATACCTATCCGGTATATAACGGCTCTATAGGAATGACCTATGAGCAGGGAGGTTCAGGAAGAGCGGGACTTGCAGTAATTAATGCGGAAGGTGATACTTTATCGCTGAAAGACCGGATTGATCATCATCATACCTCTGGCCTTTCAACATTAGAAGCGGCTTCCCAACATGCTGAACAAGCAATTACAGAATTCAGGAATTATTTTACATCGAGCAAATCAAATCCTCCCGGGGATTATAAATCCTACATTATCAAGGGAGATAATACTGAAAAGATAAAATCTCTTGCTATACTTCTTCAGAGGAATGGAATTGAATTTGGCTTTGGGGTTTCGAAGGGGGCTCAGGGTTATAATTATTTTAATGGAAAATCAGAAAGCTTCAGGGTCGATAAAACAGATATGGTGCTTAATGCGCATCAGCCCAAATCGGTACTTCTGAAAGTTTTGTTTGAGCCAAATACATTCGTATCAGATTCGGCTACCTATGATATTACAGCATGGTCATTACCCTATGCTCACGGGCTTCAGGCTTATGCTACAAAGGAATCCATCAAACCGGAAACTACCCTTATCCCGGAGAGCACTGCATCGGCTTCTACGGTTTCAAATCCAGTAGCCTATATCGCGAACTGGAATTCTATTGCGGATGTAAAATTCCTGGCTGAATTACTCAACAATAATATCAAAGTAAGGTATTCTGAAATTCCATTTGAAACTTCCGGCAGACGCTTTAATGCAGGTTCTCTGATCATTACCCGAAATGGCAACATCACTATTAATGGTGGATTCGAGAAGACGGTGAATGAAATTGCAAAAAAATCAGGCATAAGCCTTTTTGCAATTCCTACTGCATTTGTAGATAAAGGAGCAGATCTTGGATCAAGTAAAGTACGTTTTATAAAGAAACCCAGGGTGGTAGTTGTGGGTGGAGAGTCTGTTTCTTCACTCTCTTTTGGTGAGATATGGCATTTTTTTGAGCAGGAGATTGGATATCCTGTAACAGTAGTGAGGCCGCAGGATCTGAATATGATCAACTGGAACGAGTTTGATGTTCTTATATATCCAGATGGGAATTATTCTGAAATGGGAAATGAGAAAATGCTGCAGTGGATTCGGGGCGGTGGTAAACTTATTGCAATGAAAAATGCGGTGTCAGAACTTGCCGATAAAAAGGGTTTTTATCTCAAAAATAAGGAGGACGCTAAAAAAGGAGATAAAGATATCTATGAGGACCTTAAGGCTTATGAGCAAAGAGAAAGGGAGAATGTAAGTACAAATATTCCGGGAGCTATTTATAAAGTGGATTTGGATAATACCCATCCTTTGGGGTTTGGTTTTCCAAATTTTTATTACACTTTAAAGCTCGATGATAAGGTTTATAAATTTATGACTGGTGGATGGAATGTAGGTATAATAAAAAAAGAGAATTATGTTACCGGTTTTGTTGGAGTACAGGCAAAGAAAAAATTAACCGATGGCCTTATTTTTGGCGTTCAGGAAATGGGCAATGGTTCAGTGGTCTATTTGGCTGATAATCCCTTATTTAGAGGTTTTTGGGAAAATGGTAAGTTATTATTCAGTAATGCCGTTTTTATGGTAGGGCATTAAAAAAGCCCAACCCCGAACCTTATCCAGGGCCGGGGTTGGAGTTTGATTGGCACAGGGCTTAGCCTGTTTTAATATTGTTCTTCCGGTTCAGGTGTATTTCTTTTTTGATTGTACAAGCTATCGTTTTTGCATTTTAAACCGTTATCTGTCATTACCCACTCTGAAAGGAAATCATTTTTTGCATTTTGAGGCTGACAGTCCCAGAGGCTATAATCTTCAAGATACTGGTTTAGGGTGCCTTCAATGAATACTGTGGTACTTACCGGAATTCTGAGAACCAGATGAACATTTTGGTCACGCCATAATTCACCCTTCTGCAAATGAGTATTTCCATCAATTAATAACAGGGAGTCTGTTTGAATATAGCGATGTTTTGCACTTTGTGCATTAGACAAGGCAGTTTCAAAATCAGGACCCTTAGCGCTGAATTCCTGAATCAATATTGGCGTGCTTACATCTGCTTTTACAATTTTCAAACTTACATTTCTGGGTAAATTAAAGTTTCCTCTTCTGGAGTTCATAATAATTCGTCCCTTAAAATCATTCGGGTCTATATTATAGTCCATACTATCTTCCTTAGTGAGATATTGAACAGGATTTAGCTTGAGATAAAAAGTATTTGATGGCTTTAAATTTGATTTTATTGAATATTGCGCTTCTTCATTAAATTCTGAACCAATCTTAGAGACATGGTATACTCCAATTCCTAAAGCTGCAAGCCAAATGATCAGCATCCCGAAGTAAACACCTTTTGAAACTTCAAAATGGGCAAATAATACCCTGATTGCAAATACAACAAGTGCGGTAATTGGAATGAATAACAAGGTAAAAGCGGAGAGGGTCAATATAGATTTATAACCCGGGTTTACCATATTAAAAGGAAAGGTGTTTAACTGATTGCCATTCCAGTAACCCAAAAAAGTAATGAGACCAATTCCCAGGACAAAAAGGCCGGTTATTCCGGCGAGTATGATAATTGCACCGATAATTTTTACAAATATCATCCCGGCTTTGCCAATAAACTTCGCCAACTGGTGAATTGCAGGTTTCGCTTCTTTGTGTGCTGTTTTGAATCCGCTTTTTAAATTTTGTATCTCCTCATCAAAGTTCTTTTTGAAACTTTGAATATTAATCGGCTCCCCTTTCATCGCCATTTTATCCACTCTGGTTCTCGCCTTAGGGATGACCAGCCATAAAATAATGTACACCGGAATACCGATTCCCATAAATAAGGTGATGATTGCTATCAACCTGATCCACTTTGGCTCCACATCAAAATAATGCCCAATACCTGCACAAACCCCACTGATTATGCTATCGTCCAGATCCCTGAACAATTTCTTTTCAGTTTTAAAGGCGCCGGTTGACAGGCGTATTGTGGGATCCTCTTCATCGATATTAAAATCATCGACAGTTCCCATTTTTTCCGTTACATATTCAACATCTTCGACAATGATTACCTGTTTATGGTCCTGTTTCAGCTTTTCGCTGAACATTTCTGCCAGTCGGTTTTCAATATCTGTAACTATCTCTTCACTATCGGCGGAATAAGCAAAGTGCCTTTTTACACTAGTCATATAAGTCCTCAGCACTTCATATGCATCTTCCTCGATATGGAAAACAATCCCATTAATATTGATTATAATAGTTTTATTCATGGCCTTAATTTTAGCAATTTTTTATGATTTTTCTTTAATGGGTTCTATAATTCTATCGTTTAATGAGACTTCCACTGCATAGGATAATTCTATCCAGGTCGTATCCAAACGCTTTAACACTTCATGTCCTGCAGGCGACAAAGTATAATATTTTCTTGGGGGGCCCGATGTTGACTCCTGCCAGTTATAGATTAACAGTCCGTTATTCTTTAATCGGGTTAATAGTGGGTATATAGTACCCTCTACGACAATTAAGCGGGCTTTTGTTAGTTCAGAGATGATGTCTGATGCATAAATCTCCCCTCGGGAGATTATTGAAAGGATACAATATTCAAGTATTCCTTTCCGCATCTGAGTTTGGGTATTTTCCACTATCATATTACAAAGATATATGCTTAGGTTGGTATTATGCAATGCATAGTAGTAAAATAATTGCTAATGTATATACAATTGTTACATAGTGGTCTATCTTAAAATTAATAAATCAGATAGTTATACAAAATGCCGGCTCGGTTATGGAAGGAAGTTTAATTATTTCTGTTTAAATAATTTTACATCAGACTTAGTCTATTTTTTATCTACACTATATTTCCCTGGCCCGATAAAAATCAGACCCAAAAACATGAATCCTGTTTCAATAGCCTGAGATGCCGCCATAAAATCTTCTCCGCTTTTCAGGTGCATCAATGCTGCAACTAACAGGTTAAATGTCAGTAACATACATACCGGCCTGAATGTAAGTCCAAGTAAAATTAAAAATCCCCCAAATGTTTCTGTCAAGCCAGCCATCAGACCCCAGACAGCCGGCGCAAAGGTAATTCCAAGATTCTTCATTGCTCCACCAATGGCCTCCCACTGTTCAGGTCCGCCCAAAAGTTTAGGATAACCATGAAGCATAAACATGGTTCCAAGACCAATTCTAATAATTAATAATCCTGTATTTCTGTATTTACCTAATGAATCAAATATTGCCATGTCGATATATTATTTTATTGTGATTACAAAGATGTTTTGGGATCAATGCCTAAATAGCTTAGGTCAACCTGCTGTCTGTCAACCTTTAACTTGCTCATTCTGCCAAATATTAAGGCGCGATTATCCGCAATATGACCTGCCGGGAAATTAAAACATACCGGAAAGTCAAACTCTTTAACGTGTTCCATGATGATTTGTTCAGCTGTCTGGCCAAAGGGGATATCATTATCCTTCAATTCAGTAAAACCTCCAACTATCAATCCCTTGAGACTCTTCAATTTTCCTGCCCTTTTCAGATTCCACAACATTCGGTCGATGGAATAAAGATATTCTCCGACATCTTCCAGAAAGAGGATTTTACCAGAGAAATCCTGTTCAGAAACGGAGCCGGCCATCATCACAAGGAGACTCAGGTTTCCTCCAATTAATATTCCTTCTGCTTCGCCGCTTCGGTTATTTGCCAGATTGGTGTAACTGTATTTAATTTCTTCATTAAAAAGAGCCTTCCTTAATGTTTCCAAAGAAATTTCTGAACCTTCTCTGATGGTTAATGGCATTTGTCCGTGTATGCTTTCTGTTTTGTACAAAGACTGGATGTGGCTGTGAAGTACAGTGATATCACTGAATCCTATAATCCATTTGGGATGATTACTGAAGCCCGAGAACTCAAGACGGTCAATGATGCGGATTGTTCCATATCCCCCCCGCGCTGCAAATATGGCTTTAACAGATGAATCATTTAGGAAACGCTGGAAATCATTAGTACGCAGCTCATCATCTCCGGCAAACTGGTTCCAGGAAGCATGAACGGTTTCCCCAAGAATGACATTTAAACCCCAGGATTCGAGAAGTTTGACAGCATCTTCAATGCTACGTGGGAGTTTTTTTGCCGGACAGGTAATGGCTACAGTGTCTCCAGGCTGCAGATAGGGTGGCGTTTTATAACTATTGATTTCGTTCGTCAATTTCTTATGTTCTGGTTCAGATAATTTAAGATTATGCTTATCCGCTATATTTCTAAAAGTTTTAAAGGGTATCCGATTCAAATTTACAAATTACCTCCACAACAAATTGACCTCTTATGCCATTAGTAATTTAGCTCATTAGCCTTTATCTTTGCAAATAAAAAAAACATATAAAATTCTGATTTTGGGACACAATAAATTCAAAAGATATACAGTTACAGCAGCATTACCTTATACAAACGGTCCGGTACATATAGGGCATTTGGCAGGGGTTTATATTCCGGCGGATATTTATGTCAGGTATCTCAGATCAAAAGGCCGGGATGTCATTTTTGTATGCGGATCTGATGAGCACGGAGTCCCAATTACTCTTAAAGCTCGCAAGGAGGGGATACAGCCACAACAGGTTGTTGATAAATACCACAAAATCATAGGCGATTCTTTCAGGGATTTTGGGGTATCCTTTAATATTTATCATCGCACTTCTTCAGAAACTCATCATGATACTGCTGGCGGATTCTTCAGAACTCTTTATGATAAGGGTGTTTTTAATGAAGAAGAAACTGAACAATATTTTGATGAAAAAGCCGGTCAGTTTTTAGCCGACAGATATATTATCGGAACCTGTCCAAATTGTGGAAACGAGGAAGCTTACGGTGATCAATGTGAAAAGTGTGGTACTTCCCTTAGTCCGACTGAACTGATCAATCCTCGTTCAACCCTATCCGGCGCTCAGCCGGTTTTAAAGAAAACCAGAAACTGGTTTCTTCCTTTGGATAAAATGCAGCCTCAGATAGAAGCCTATATCGACTCCCATAAAGAATGGCGTGCAAATGTGTACGGCCAATGTAAATCATGGCTTAGCGGTGGCCTGCATCCGCGTGCGATGACCCGTGACCTCGAATGGGGGGTTAAAGTTCCGGTTGAAGGAGCAGACGGAAAAGTATTGTACGTTTGGTTCGAAGCACCTATCGGGTATATTTCTGGCACCAAAGACCTTTGTGATCCTGATTTAAGTGCTGAGAAAAAATCAGATTATTATTTTAATGAAGCGCTTAAGCCCACAGATGAGTGGGAGAAATACTGGTATGCTGAGGATACTAAACTGGTTCATTTCATAGGGAAAGATAATATTGTATTCCATTGTATCATATTTCCTGCAATACTGATGGCACATGGGCAGTACCACCTCCCTGATAATGTACCGGCAAATGAGTTTTTGAATCTTGAAGGTGATAAGATCTCTACATCCAGAAACTGGGCGGTTTGGTTGCATGAGTATCTTCAGGATTTTCCAAATAAGCAGGATGTATTGCGATACGTTCTAACTGCCACTGCACCCGAGACTAAAGACAATGATTTTACCTGGAAAGATTTTCAGGCGCGGAACAATAATGAACTGGTTGCAATTTTTGGAAATTTTGTGAACCGCGTTTTGGTTTTATCCCATAAGTATTTTGATGGAAAGGTATTGATGGGTTCTGAACTTACATCTGTGGATCGTGAAGTCCTGGAAGAATTGAAGGAATACCCTGCAAGGATTGCATCTTCTATTGAACAATATCGTTTCAGGGAGGCTTTGGGCGAGTTTATGAATCTGGCCCGTCTAGGAAATAAATATCTGGCGGATGCCGAACCCTGGAAACTAATTAAGACGGATGAAGAGCGGGTAAAGACAATCCTGAATATCGGTTTGCAGATTACCTCTAATCTTGCCATCCTTGCGCAGGCACTCCTCCCGTTTAGTTCCGACAAACTGTTTCAAATGCTGAATCAGGATAAACTGGAATGGGACAAAGCCGGAACTGCTGATTTGCTGCCAATCGGGCATCAGCTGAATGAGGCAAGTTTACTTTTTGAAAAGATTGAGGATGAAGCTGTTGAAGCCCAAATTAAAAAGCTGATGGATAGCAAAAATGCCAATGAACTGGCAAACAGAAAGGCTGAAGATTCTAAACCGAATATCAGTTTTGATCAGTTTGCGGCTATGGATATCCGGGTTGGGACGATTCTGGCGGCTGAAAAAGTAGCAAAAACTAAAAAATTATTAAAGCTTCAGATCGATACCGGGATAGATCAGCGTACCATTGTTTCGGGAATTGCAGAATATTTTGAACCCGAAAATATCATTGGCAAACAGGTTTCAGTATTGATCAATCTGGAGCCCCGCGAGATAAAAGGAATATTATCGCAAGGAATGATTCTAATGGCTGAAAATTCGGATGGAAATCTTAGTTTTGTGGCTCCTCCTGCAGGCATGGATAATGGCAGCGTGATAAGGTAAATGATTGGTCCCGTTTCTATGGGATAAAATATAAATAAAGAAGGTCCCGTAGTTCAACGGATAGAATAGAAGTTTCCTAAACTTTAGATGTGGGTTCGATTCCCGCCGGGACCACAAAATTTTCTAAAAGATTTAAAATCTTCTGTTTATATTTCAATCATGAAAAAATTATTAATCATTTGCCTTCTTCTGGTTTCCCAACTAAGTTTTGCTCAAAAAACAGACAACCGCTATTTCGAATTAAGAGTTTACTATTGCAATCCGGGCAAACTGGACGCTTTAATTGACAGGTTCAGGGATCATGCGGTTCCATTGTTTAAAAAGCATGGAATTGATGGACTAGGTTATTGGGTACCGACCAATAATCCGGATAATGCATTTTATTATCTGATGGCATATCCAAGCAAAGAAGCAAGGGATGCATCCTGGAAAGAGTTTGGAAAGGATCCACAATGGCAGGAAGCTGCAAAAAAATCTGAAGAAAACGGAAAATTAATTGCTCGCGCAAATATTTATTTTCTTAAGGCAACAGATTTTACACCTAAAATTAAGCCTTCAAAAGGTTCAGCAATGCGCACCTTTGAAATGCGTATATACACTGCCATGCCTGAAAAGCTTCAGAATCTTGAGAACAGATTCAGGGATCATACAATGAAGATCTTTAAGAACAATGGCATGCAGAATGTAGCTTATTTTACAACTATTGAAAAGGATCCGGCTGATCAGGCTAAACTTCTGTATTTCCTTGCATATCCGGATGAAGCAGCAGGTAAGTTAGCATGGCAAAATTTCCGTAAAGATCCAGAATGGATAAAAGCAAGCACTGCCTCTGAAGTAAACGGTAAACTGGTAGAAAAGGTGGAATCAGTATATATGAAACCTATGGACTTTTCGAAGTTAAAATAATCACATTTGAACTCATATCAATGTAAATTGGCTCTGTATTTACAGAGCCAATTTTTTGCGCTATTAAATTGCTTTTATTGCAATGCTGCTCTTAGGTTCAAAATCAATCCGGATAAAACCCGGTTCAGATTCCCTGATTTTTACTTTCCCGCTGATCTTTTGTTCAAACTTTCCAAAAGGTGATTTTACTTTAAGGCTACCACCTTTTTCTGATTGGATACTGAGTGCCTCAACTTTTCCATTCTTCTTCTCAGCACTAACCAGAAATGCACCTTCGGCCCTGAGGGTCTTGAATGATACATCGTTCCATTCGGCAGGGATTGCAGGAAATATTTCGAGAAATCCAGCATGAGACTGGATCAGCATTTCCTGTAATCCGGCAGCGAAAGCAAAGTTTCCTTCCAGAGTGAATGGACGATAAACAAAATCGGAATAACCGGATTTTGTCTGATCTCCATTTAGGTGAAAGCTGTTTGTAGAGCAAAATGCAGTGGAGAAAATAGTTAATGCTTTCGCAGCTCCATCACCATCCTTTGCTCTCGCTTTTAAGTTACCCAGCCAGGCATAGGAATACCCGCACCATAATTTCGGGCCAACATCATCCAATAATTTGATACTCGAGCGGATTATGTTTTTTGCCTGATCAGAATCCTCCCATTTGATTAATCCAAGCGGATGGATAGCCATGGTATTTGAAAAATGGCGATGAGATTCATTGTATGGAAAATCAGGAGATATCATCAGTTCATTATTGTTTGAAATAGCAAGATCAGGCAATTGCTGATAAATTTTATCCCAATGCATGGCTTCTTCCATCAGGTTCAACTCTCTTGCCAGCTCCGCAGCTGCCTTAAAATTAAACTGCATCAGTGACAGGTCGTAATTGGTTGTTTTGGTAAACCAGGCTGTACTTTTGTTATCATTGATCTCCGGACTAGAACTGATTACCAGTTTACGCTTGCCGGTTTCAGGATCGAGTATTGAAATTTGCTCCAGAAAGGTAGAAGTGGATTTTATCCAGGGATAGGCTTTATTTTTCAGGAAATCCTTATCCATACTATATCGCCATTGCAGATAATAGTGTTGCGATATCCATGCAGAGACAGTTGGAGAAAGTGAATACTGGATCCATCCACCCATTTCAGTTCCATCTAAAGTAGTCACCCCGGGTACCGCTATCCCTTCTTTGCCAAAGAATAGTTTGGTATACCGTTTATAGTTTTCCTTATTGAGTTCAAAGTGATCAAGGTAGCCCATTGCTTGTTCAAGATGATTAGCACTATAAGAAGGCCAATAGCTGAGTTGGGTATTCAAATCATGGTGAAAATCTCCTTTCCAGGGAGGGATTCGGCCATTATCAGCCGACCAGATAGCCTGTAAGGAGATTGGCGGTGCATTCTGGCGGGCCGTTGATCCAAATTTATACTGTTCCATTTCCCATTGATGCTGGAGCGTTTTATCCGGCACCTGAAGATCAGATTTAGCCCAAAAATTTGACCACCATGCCAGATGAGTCTTTCTGTTCTGATTATATCCTGCATTCAGTTTTTGCTGTAAATTCAAAAGATCCAGATTGCTTTTAAAGACATCGGGATTACTTCTGATAGTCCAGACACCCTCCACTGTTTTAGCATCAAGCCTGTTCCAGCTTACAATTACATCGTATGAGAAATCACCCCAGCCTTTCTGATGGTAAATGATACTATTGGTTTTTCTCTCGACACTTCCTTGTTTGTATCCCAATCGGCCAAGATCGTCCCCTCCAACAGGATCCCCGCTTACTTTTACTGCAGCCTGATAGGATGGTGGAATCAATTCAATATCAAAATCTCCGGATAGGTTTTCAAATCTGAACCAACCTACAGGATCTACAGCATGTATATAGGAATACAACCGCGTACCGTTCTTCCAGCTGATTTCAGATGTAGCTTCATCAAGATTTAATTTCGCATCCGAAATGCTAAATCCTTTTGTGAAACTAAACTCAATTGCTGCTCCGGGAATTTTTGTTGGGGCCGGTTCCCTGTCATAGGGATGATCAAAATATTCCTGAACCGGTTTGTAATTGTCATTCAATCTTTGTTCTACTATCCATTGGTAGCTAAACTCTTTGCGATGCAGTCCTTTCATCGGCCGGCTATCCCAAAGATCTGCACGATCTAATGCAAAGCGTATAGTTTTATCTTTCTCCCAGATCAATGAACCAATCATTCCATTTCCCTGAGGGATTGCTTCATCCCATTGCTGAGGTAAGGGATTGAAAGGATGAAGTCTGGGCTGAGCCAATACAGCAGATGTCAGAATAAAGGATATTAACAGAAAAACTAAATTGATTCTGGTTTTTTTGATGGGATTGATCATAGAAAAAATGATTATTTACTGAATTCAGGTTTTTTGTTTTAACGTACCGGCATTCTGTTCTTAACCGGACTAAGCCCTGTTTTTGACAAATTACCTAAAGTACCCGAAAATTCAATCCATTTTGGATAGGTACCGCTCAGCAATCCCGAACCCGGTGAGGTGCAATTTGCCTGAGCTGAGTAGAATTGGGTAAACAATATGAATTTCTTTTGAAACTGATTGAAATTGGGAGTTTGATATGCATTTGCTCCCTTTATACCAATATCTCCATAAGCCATATCATCAATGTAGATAAGAATATTATTAGGTTTCTGGTTCTGAGAAATCGCATTGGATGTAAACAGAAGCATTGTGGTACAAAAGAGCAGAGTAATTTTTAACATTCTCATTTTAAATGTTGATTGATATTTCCTGACTTAAAGAATCGTCATGAATCAGAGATCCATCCTTAATCATTCTTAAATATAATCACGGTATAATATTTGTTACAATATAAACGTTATTTGATTTTATTTGAACCAATCGGGGTGAAAAAGATTCTTTTCATAACTCTTTTATCTGTTCATCTGCTGGGAAACACTGATTTCATTCAGGTGGTTCGACTGCCTATGTTATTGGTCCATTATCAAAACCACCTCAAAGAAAATAATCGTCTTGATCTGATCTATTTTCTGAGTTCACATTATAGTTCACAAGGTGATGGAATAAGTTCTGATGATAAAGAGGAGAAGGAAATGCCTTTTATGCAGAACAATCAAAGGAGTATAACTATCAGCCTGGTCAATTTGTCTGATTTGTTTCTGGTACCGCCCGCGTTTAAATATTTAAATACTAAACATACCATTTTTCAACAGTTCTATATCTCTGATATTCATACGCTCTCTTTGTTGAGACCCCCGATTAGCCTGAGCTAAGTTTTAAGCTTTTTTAACATTCTTACCAACCTTTCTTTTATTAATTAAGCAGCTTTTTATTCGCTTTTATTAATCTTTTGTATGAAAAAATACATCATTTTTTCTGTGCTTTTTGCATGGATTACTTTCTCATATACTTCATGTAAGCATGAAGTTCCGACTCTATCTGAACTTGAGTCACAGTTGCCGGCTGTTTCGGTATCATGCAGTACCGACACCGTTTATTTTGCCAACACTATTCAACCCTTGCTGATCTCAAATTGTGCAATGAGTGGCTGCCATGATGCGATAAGTCATAAGGAAGGGATTAACCTTACTACCTACAGCGGGGTAATGAGGGAGGTAAAATTAGGCAATGCCGCTAAAAGCAGTTTATATAAATCGATGATTGAAACCGGCAATGATCGAATGCCCCCGCCACCGGCAGCGGCCTTTACATCTACGCAATTAGCTCAGGTAAGAACCTGGATTAATCAGGGGGCAAGAAACAACGGTTGCAGCAGCTGTGATTCAAGCAGTTTTAAATTCGCTGCTAACATTAAACCAATAATCGCCAATAAATGTCAGGGCTGTCATAATCCTAATTCCCTTGGGGGTGGTATAGATCTTTCTACCTACAATACAATTAAAGCATCAGCAACGAGCGGAAAACTGTATGGTTCAATTACCTGGGCAAGCGGATTTTCAAAAATGCCACAAGCCGGAAAACTTCCAACCTGCGAGATTAGCCAGATTAAGAAATGGATTGATGCGGGATCTTTAAACAATTAAAATAATAACATGAAAAATATATTTAAACTCTCCGGAATTCTGCTCATTCTTTTTCTGCTAAATTCCTGTTATTACGATAAAGAAGACCAGCTATATCCCTCATCAGGTATTTGCGATACCAGTATTCCTGCAACCTACACTGCAACTATTGTACCCATGCTTCAGCAGTATTGTTATAGTTGCCATGGAGGCACTGCCACATTGGGAGGCGGCATACCGATGGGTACCTATGCCTCAGATAGAGCCATGGCAATAAATGGATCACTTTATGGTTCAATTGCACATGCATCAGGCTACTCAGCAATGCCAAAAGGCGGCAATAAGCTAACTGCCTGTCAGTTAGCTAAGGTCAAACAATGGGTTGACGGGGGTTGTTTAAACAATTAATGAAAATGTCATGAAATATAAAATAATACTACTTGCCACGGCACTGATCGTTATTGCTGCCGGAGCATATTTTTATGTTAATCGCAAGACTCAATCGCTGACTGATAGTAAGGCAGATTATAAAGTAAGTGCAATTAAGTTCCTCGAAGATTATAACTCTGATCAGGTTCTGTCTGATAAGAAATATCTCGGTAAAATCATTCAGGTTGATGGAAATCTTAAAGACATAGAGAAAGATGATAAAGGGTTTCTGACGTTTGTTTTAGGCGATCTCACATCCATGTCGTCGGTAAGGTGCAGTATTGACACAACGGTGGTCATTGATGAATCTTCCTATCCTGTTGGAACTGTAGTATCACTAAAGGGAGAATGTACAGGTTTTAATGCCGATGACCTTGGCTTGGGTGCTGATATAGTACTTAATCGTTCAGTAATTATTCAAAGTAAAAATTAAGATTATGAAAAAGATTCTTTTAGTTGCCATAGTACTATTCCTTGGAGCATCTGCAAATGCTCAGGACAAATATTTTACAAAAAATGGAACCATAACTTTTGATGCTACGACCTCAACTTCACCCGAAAAGGTTGCTGCAGTCAACAAGTCTGTAACCTGTGTATTAGACAGTAAAACAGGCAATACCCAGTTTTCTGTTTTAATGAAGGGCTTTGAGTTCGAGCAGGCCCTGATGCGCGAACATTTTCACGAAAACTATCTTGAAAGTGAGAAATTTCCAAAAGCCCTGTTTAAAGGTCAGATTATAAATCCTTCTCAGATTAATTATTCCAAAAATGGCATTTATGATGTCAATGTAAAGGGTCAGCTTACAATACATGGTCAAACAAAGGATGTCGAAACCAATGGGAAGGTTTCGGTTAACGATGGGAAAATTTCCATTGCAGCAAAGTTTGCAGTTCTTCTGAATGATTATGGAATTGAGGTTCCCCGTTTGGTATCGGATAAGCTTGCAAAATCAGCCAGTATAAAAGTGGATTGCAGTCTGCAGGTACTTGGTAATTAATCAATCCCACATATACATGAATAAATAAACAATTGTTTATATGAAAAGAATTGGCAATACACTAATAGTGCTGACACTACTTTTACTTGCTTGGACTAAAGTGAGTGCTCAGGAAGAAGATCTGTTAAAACTTGTAGGAGAGGATAAGCCTGAAAAAGAGATTGTAAAAAATGCATTCAAGGCTACCCGGGTTATAAATTCCCAGTCGATGGAATTCCTGTCTCCGGGAACAATGGACTTTATTATTCTACACCGCTTTGGCCAGATCAGCGAAGGCATGAGTAATTTTTTTGGCCTGGATCAGGCAAGTATGAGAATGGCTCTTGATTTTGGCCTGAGGGATAATCTGATGGTGGGAATAGGAAGAAGTACCTATAAAAAGGAAGTAGATGGCTTTGTCAAGTATGCACCGGTCAGGCAATCGACCGGGGCGAATAGTTTCCCTGTAACTATTGCAATTTCCGGGGGTACCACATTGAATACTTTGCCATGGTCTGATCCTGCCAGGCAGAATTATTTTACCTCCAGAATGGCTTATTATACTCAGTTAATCATTGGCAGAAAGTTCAGTGATAAATTTAGCCTGCAGCTGAGTCCTACGATGGTACATCAGAATCTGGTGGCCAGCTCAAGCATGCCTAATGATGTTTTTGCAGCCGGTATTGGTGGCCGCTATAAGGTGTCAAAAAGGATGGCATTAACATGGGATTACTCCTATCTGTTATATGGAGTTGACATGGAGCTCTATAATAATCCGCTATCAATTGGCGTCGATATTGAAACCGGTGGTCACGTTTTTCAACTGCATTTTTCAAATTCAACAGGAATGAATGAAAGAGCATTTCTCACTGAAACTACCGGAAGCTGGGACAAAACCGAAATCAGATTTGGATTTAATTTATCCAGAATGTTCCAGCTGAAGAAAAAGAAGGATGAAGCAAAAGAATGATTTACGAATTAAAAATAGATAACCCCTGATTTAATTACTTAATCAAGGGTTATTTATAAAAAAAATATTAATCAGCTTGGCAAAGCTCATTTCTCAAAAAAATATCAGCTTCAGCCCATTATAATATATGAAGTAGTTTATATATTCTTAAAATGTCAATCTGCCACTTTCATTTCCCTTAATGAGAATAAGACTCTTCGGTTTCTTATCCAGATAAAAATTGATAATATTTTGCTGACTGTCAAAATGCTTGTGAAGAATACTGTTTCTGACATCAACTTTTTGAGGTCTGGGAATTTGTTTTGCCTCAAGATAAAACCAGGCGGCATCTTCTTCAATCTCATAGCCGAGATAGTTTAATTCTGCTTTTTTTCCATTCACTGAAATTGTGTTGTTCTGCAGTATATATTGCTTGAGTTTTCTGTCCATATCTGCCTGGTCTTTTGGTTTTAAAAAATCAATTTTTCCGCCATATAAGTCGGTCAGTTCTGATTCAAGATCATCCCAGAAAATTTTTTGTGAGATCTCCAGACTGCTTTCCTTTGCATTGTATTTTATTTCGGTGAGACTTATATAGAATGGATGAAATAAGCTTTGAAAGAGCAGAAATACTGAAAATATATAATTGTAAAACATAATGCCTGATATTTGCTGCAAATTATGGATATTCTGAATAGGCTCAGTTATTATTTAACAATCTGATTTAATGGGACAGTTTGAACTTTATTTCCGGCTTGGATTAAACCACATTCTTGATCTTGCAGGATTTGACCATATTCTGTTTGTTGTAGTACTATGCAGTTTATATTCTATTTCAGATTGGAAACGCATTATCATTTTAGTTACAGCGTTTACTATCGGACATTCGGTAACTTTGGGACTTGCAACCTTTCAACTGCTAAATATCGATTCGGGTCTGGTTGAATTTTTAATACCTGTAACTATATGCATTACAGCCGCCGGAAACATTCTTAATCCTAAATCATCTAAAGGAATACAAGTCAATTATTTTTTTGCAATTTTTTTTGGTCTGATCCATGGCCTTGGCTTTTCCAATTACCTTAAGGCATTGTTAGGCAATGAGGTATCCTTATTGAATCCACTTTTTGCATTTAATATCGGACTTGAGGCTGGTCAGTTACTGATTGTATTGCTTTTCCTTCTTTTTTCGCTGATTCCCTTGAAGATCTTCAAAGTGAATCAAAAGCAATGGACTATTGTAGTTTCTGCGATAATTCTTGGAATGGCAATTATGATGATGATTGATTCGAAGTTTTGGTGAGTATTTTCTTTAAATATTAAGCAATACTTATCTTAGCAGGTATATTATCCCAGGATCCCTGAATTTAATATCAATTCTATTAACCCTTTATCAGAAATGAAACGAATATCAATTGCATTAGCAGTTTTATTGCTTTGCGGACTTCAAGGTATAGCTCAGCAGACAGAGCAAAACCATGCTGAACGATTTGAACAATTAGGTGGTACTCTTCGTTCTCCTAATGTTTATAGAACGGCATCAGGAGCACCGGGTCATATGTACTGGCAGCAAAAAGCAGATTATGAAATCGAAGTTGAACTGAATGACGAGAATCAATCAATAAAAGGCTGGCAAAAGGTCACGTATCATAATTATTCTCCGGATCCGCTGTCCTATTTATGGATTCAGCTTGATCAGAATGAAAGAGCTAAGGATTCAAATACACCCAAAGTTGCTGAAAGTAAAATCTCTCAGAATATGTCAATGACACAGCTTCAGGGGATTTTATGGCATAATCAGGATCTTGGTTACAAGATAATCTCAGTTAAGGATATATCAGGCCGGGATATTCCTGTAACAATTAATAAAACAATGATGAGGGTAAACCTTCCTGAGCCTCTTAAACCCGGTGCGAAAATGGAGTTCACAATTGACTGGACTTTCAATATTCATGACAGGATCAGTTTTATAGGTGGCCGGCCGGGATATGAATATTTTGAGAAAGATGGAAATTACCTGTATACTATGGCTGAATGGTTCCCAAGAATGGCAGTTTACTCTGATTTTCAGGGTTGGCAAAATAAGCAATTCATGGGTAAGGGTGAGTTTGCGCTAACTTTTGGGGATTACAAGGTTAAAATTACAGTTCCTGCTGATCATATGGTTGGAGCTACCGGAGTGCTGCAAAACCCTAAATCGGTTTTGAGTCAAACTGAGTTACAAAGATGGGAAGAAGCAAAGAAAAGTTATGATAAACCGGTAATCATACGTACACAGTCGGAAGCTGAAAAGCTGGAAAAAGGCAGATCAAAAGATAAAAAGAGCTGGATCTATCATGCAGAAAATGTCCGGGATTTTGCCTGGACCTCCTCACGCAAGTTGATTTGGGATGCTATGGCTGTAAAACAGCAGAACAGGGATGTGATGGCCATGTCATATTATGGCAAGGAGGGAAACCCATTATGGGAGCAGTACTCTACTAAAGTTGTTGCACATACAATTAAATCATACGGTGCAAAAACTTTTGATTATCCATATCCTGTGGCTATTTCTGTGGAAGCCTCTAACGGGATGGAGTACCCAATGATTTGCTTCAATTATGGCCGTCCGGATGCTGATGGAACTTATTCTGATGCGATTAAGTACGGAATGATTTCTGTGATTATACATGAAGTCGGGCATAATTTCTTCCCAATGATTGTCAACTCTGACGAACGTCAATGGACCTGGATGGATGAGGGTCTGAATACCTTTATGCAGTTTATGGCTGAACAGGAATGGGATAGAAACTATCCGTCAAGAAGGGGACCGGCTCATAAAATAGTGCCTTACATGAGGAGCGAGAAACATCTTCTTGAGCCAATTATGACCAATTCTGAAAATATTATTCAATTTGGTCCGAATGCTTATGCAAAGCCAGCAACAGCATTAAACATTCTGAGGGAAACAGTTATGGGAAGGGACTTATTTGATTTTGCCTTCAAGCAATACGCTAAGCGCTGGATGTTCAAGCATCCTACACCCGATGATTTTTTCAGAACAATGGAAGATGCATCAGCCATTGATCTTGATTGGTTTTGGAGAGGCTGGTTCTTCAAAACAGAACCGGTTGATATTTCATTAGAATCCGTAAACTGGTTTAAACTTGATAACCGAAATCCGGCAGAAAAAAAATCTGATGCTAAGAAAGTATTTGACAGAGAAGAGAGTTATGTAAGTAAAAATAATAACCTTAAAGATAATCCTAGTACAGTGGTTGAGTCAGATCCGGCGACCCGCGATTTTTATAACTCTTATAATCCGTTCAGTGTCACTCCCGATGATGAAAAGTCATACTCGGAGTTTGTAGCAAGATTAAGTCCTAAGGAAAAGGAATTACTAAACAGCAATCTGAATTTCTATGAACTCAGATTTAAAAATGTTGGAGGTCAGGTAATGCCTCTGATCATTCAGTTTAATTTTACTGATGGTAGTTCAGAAATTGAAAGAATCCCGGCCGAAATATGGAGGTTAAATGAATCAGAGGTATCAAAAGTGTTTGCTAAAAATAAGGAAGTTAAGAGCATTGTACTTGACCCCTTTCGTGAAACTGCAGATATTGATGAAGAAAATAATTATTTGCCCAGGAAATTTCTTCCAAGCAGATTTGAGCTTTTTAAAGGTAACCCGGGTGCAAGGGGAGTTTCAAGCGGAGATAATCCAATGAAGAAAGCCAAGAAGAACTAAATTTAATTAGCCTGATTTCGATATAAGGAAGGGTAAAAAATGCGGTTATAATTCATCATAAAAGGCTCTGGAGCCACAATGATTTGATTTTGGAAATCAATGCCTGTGTGTGATAGGGGCTGGTTCAGTCCTTTCCTGCGGAGTATTTCCGGCAAGAAATCGCGTTCTGGTTCAAATTACGAATAGCCGGAAGATACCTCCTCCGGCAAGGTTTATTTTACCCTGGGCTGCTTTTCATCGGAATGGACAGACTGGCAATATAATCATCTGCTGGTGTGCGCGTGCCGCGCGTTCCAGAAATTAATAAAGAATCACACGCGACACGCGTGCTCTAGCAAGTGCAGAACACGGGAATTCGAGACCGAAGAATCACAGACCTTTCTTTATAAAACAAAAGAAAATCAATCAATATAATTAGTCTCGCAAGATTTTATATCGAACTCAGCTTAAATAGAAAAAAGCCCTGATGAATAAATTTATCAGGGCTTTTCATTAATAATGTTTCTGCTTACTTAGGAACTGCGTTTTTCGCAATATAATCGGGTAAAACGGAAACCGGATTACCAATATAATGGTAAGCTTCAGCCCATTCCAGTCCGTACTTCTTACCTACTTCCCGGTCTGATGGAGTACCTCTTTGAGTTAAAGAGTCTTTATCAAGCACAAAATGCTTCACATAGTTAAAGTCTGCAGATTCATCCGTATCCCCAAGTATTGGTAATTTTTTACCTTGTTCAGCAAGTCTCTTTCTGATTCTTGAGCCATTATTACCTCCTGGGCCCTGAGTAGTGATTACCACGTTGCTTTCAACCTTTTTATCAATATGTTTCGATATGTCAACGATCCGGTTTACCAGTTGGGGACCCCTCGCGAAATAATAGCGCTCTTTTACACCGTAAGGTTTAACTGCATCCAGTTGTTCAGGATAATCGACACTACCCGACATCCACCTTGCAGCTTCAACCGCCTGGGCAGTTACATAATGATCCGGATTTTCTTCGTAATGTCCCCATGGATCATAACTGAAAATGGTATCCACTTTCAAAAGTCTGAACAGGAATATTAGTCTTCCCTTTATTTCCTGGGTATTATATTCATCCATACGATGGTTACGGTAGCCAAGATTATATACTTTTTTAAGTCCCAGGACTTTGGCCACTTTATCATTATCCCTTTCATTATTCAGAACCCTGTCACCATCGGTTCCGCCACCTGCGGCGTCATCATTTGTGGTTCTGATCAGATAACCGGTATAGCCTTCGCTAATCAGTTTTGCAATGGTGCCGCCTGCAAATAAAGTAGAGTCGTCAACATGCGGTTGGATTACTGCTAGAACTTTTCCCTCATGGGGTCTTCCGGATACACTTCTCTCGATAACAATTCCATCATCTTCTGCCATTTTATTGGCTTCGGTTTCAGTTTTAGGGGCAATTTCAGCTGCCTTTGCTTCTGAGCCCAGCAGGGTAGCGTACGTTGCCGGTATTATTGCACCAGCTGCCAGTCCACTGCTTATAAATTTTCTTCTTTCCATATTAGACTAATTTCTATTTCTAATATAGATATTCCTGAGTTTATAAAAGTTTATAAATAAAAAAGCTGCCCCTATGAGGTGGCAGCTTTAAAAAAGATTTTTCGGAATATCAGAAGTTTCCCTGACCACCCATTCCAGGTCTCATTCCGGGACCGCCCATACCAGGCCTCATGCCAGGGCCCATTTGCTGCTGCTCTGGTTGTTTACCACTAAATTTTTGCAATCTCATCGTAAAGCTTAACATGAAATACCGTGACAAGCGATTGCTCTGGCTATCAGTAATCACATTTCCTGTTACAGAACGGGAAACACTTGTATTTTCATTGAGCAGGTCAAATCCCTGAAATCTTAAGGAAGCACGTTTATCTTTAAAGAATTGCTTTTCGAGATAAGTATTGATAATAAATGGATTAACGGCTAAAGAGCTGCTGTATCCATTATTAAATGACTTACTGAGATCGGAACCAAGCAACCATGTTTTCAGAAAGTAAACCCTGCTGTTAAAATTCAGTGAGTAGGTTGAAACCTTCGTATTATTATTGGTAATGGCATCATTCGTATTGGTATTTAAGCTGTATCTCAATCCCGGATTGAATTCAAGATTCTTGTTTGGATTGATTTGCATATTCAGACCCTGCGAAAAGATCCAGTTCTTACCGATATTCTTTACATTATCAGTGTAGGAAATGTTGTTAATATAATTCGCTGATCCATTGAATGAGAACACATATTTCTTTTCTTTGAAAGGTTTGGAAAAATTATAGAAGGCATTGGCTGTATAATAACCATCTGTATTGAGGTAGCGGGTTTCCTGAACCAGACCAACAGCCGGATCCATAGAACGGACAATGTTGGAAACGATTTTATTTTCAGTATAGTTACCTGATAAATTAAAGAACAATACGTCCCCTGAATTGAAATTAAAGTTGTTGTATCTGAAGACCATGATATGGGTGAATTCAGCTCCAAGATTTGGATTTCCATAAACAGGGTACTGTGGGTTTGAAATATCCGGTGTTGGTTGTAACTGAATATAAGTTGGCTCATTTGCCCGGCCAAAGTAAAATGCATTTACTGCCCTCGTCCTTGAGAAATTATAGGAGTAACGTGCAGATGGGATAATGTTAAAGCCCGTATTTCTGTTTGGAGTAGTTACACCATTAACCACGGATCTGCCCTCCAGAACACTGGGCTGAGCACTTAGACCAAACGAATAATTGTACTTTTTCTCATTAAACCTGTAATTCACTCCAAACCTGTTGGTACTGAATGAATAATTAAAATCATTGCTCAGGCTTATATTGTAGCTTGATGATCCACCAGGGCTAATATCATAGGTTTCCCTTTCATTTCTGTAGGTTGTAGTACTATGATTATAATTGAACTCCAGATTTGACTTTAAGCTAAGCGGCTCATTATAAGATAGATTTGTATTAATATTGGAGTTTCTGTTGTTATCGTATAATTCCTGATTTCTGTAAACATTGGTATTTCCGCCCCCGACAATATAGTTGATATATTGAGTTAGCTGATCATCTTCCTGTTTGGTTTTGGCATTATTGGCTGAAGCGAATAAGGATAGATTTCTTCCTCTTTTTTTAAGACGATGGTTTAATAATAGGGTTGCTCCGAAATTTGGATTTTTTGAATCCGTAGTATTGAGTGTTGTACCGTCTGAGCTTAGCCGACCATTATCATATTGTAAATAGCTTGTATTTCCGTTATCAACCGATGATCCATAGCTGAACGAAGGACTGAATTTAATGAAGTTTACACTGTCGGGGCGGTATTCAAGATTCCAGCCAAAGCGGTGATTATTGTTGATCAGATTTTTTAATGAATTCTGATTAGTTGAGATCAGTGAATTCTGAAAATTGTTTTGCTGCAGTTGGTCACTGATAACGTCGTTATCCCGATTCGAAAAACTATAATTCCCGTATGAACTTACTTTTTTACCATAATCTTTACGATAATTAAGTCCGATGGATCCAACAGAAGTGAGTCCATCACTGTTGTTCCCGCCCTGGGTGCCACCACCACCTTGCATACCACCACCCTGGAAGCGCATACCACCGCCACCACCACCACCGACATTTTGTACACGGGCACCACCACCACCACCACCAAATCCACCACCACCACCGAAATTGAATACCGAGCTATTGGTATTGTTCAGATTCCCAATAAAAGAGAACTGTTCAGAGTTATTATAGGTATTAGCCGTAAGTGAAGCCTGATAGCGTTCTTTATCACCACCCCCAACTGTACCTCTTGCGAAATAACCTTTGTTTTTATCTGCCCTGATTGTGAAGTTCAGAATCTTTTCAGGATCTCCGTTTCTGATCCCGGTCAGGTTTGCCTGATCGCCATAATCGTCAATGATTTGAGCAGATTCAAGGATATCAGCAGGAAGTTGCTGGGTAGCTGTTTTAACATCGCCACCAAAAAAATCTTTTCCATTTACCCTTACCCTTGTAATTGCTTTACCCTGAGCAGTCACATTCCCATCTTTATCCACCTCAACTCCCGGTAGTTTCTTTAGAAGATCCTCAGCCAGTGCATTTTCCCGGAGTGGGTAATCAGATGCTCTGTAGACGATTGTATCCTCTTTTATGGTAACTGAAGGAGTACCTGAAATAACAATTTCTGAAAGCACCCTGCTCTCTGCTTTCAGGCTGATTGGGTCTAATTTGATCGGCGTGTCTCCGTCTTTGTATAAAAACCGTTTATTTAAGGGCCTGTAGCCTAAACTTGAAACAGTTAAAAGGAAGGTTGAAGATTTAACCCCTTTGAAAATAAAGTTTCCATCAGCATCAGTTCTTGTTAATAAAGTGTCTTTGCCGGCAATGTATTTCACTGTAGCTGCGATGATACTGGTACCCGTGGAATCCTGTACCACTCCACTTATATCACGACTTGTTTGTGCAAATGCACTGTAGCTAATAAATAAGCCGAAAATTAAGGGTAACAGTTTTTTCATATTTGTTCTTATTTGGTTTAAAGTTTTTTTTTGAATTCCTGATTTTCTTGTTCAGGAAACATGTTTATTGTTTTACTGCCAAAGAGCTCTTTATAAAAAACTCTGTTGATGTGGATATTCTGGCTGGAGGGTAATTTCTGGAAGGCATCCCTCCATACATCCCACCATAGTTTCTGCCATATCTTCCGTTATATCTGCCACCGTATCTGCCTCCGTACATATCATCAAAGGCATTCATATCTCTTTGCTGAACAGCCGCTGGTCCCTGAAATCCATTGATTCTGATACCATAGGTTATTGGTTCAGTTCTTCCCGGCTCAATACCCAGTAACCGGATTGGTATCGCTATTTCCTGAATCAGGTTATTTTTTGAATCAAATGCAGCAGCAGCTTTTATTCCATAGGTATTGTAAAGCGAAATACCCCCATCAATAATTTCTTTGAATCCATCCACCCTGATTTCTTTGATTCTTTCAAGAATCCTTCTTTGAATCTCTTCAGGCTCAGGTGGTTCTGCTTCATTTAGCTTTTTTCCCGGTGTGCGGTCGAGGAGTGGAAAGGTCACCATTGCCGGAATTTTCTTATTTTCAATGTTGGCTGAGAAACTTATTCCTCTTGCCAGAATCCGGGTTAAACTTTCTGGTGCCCCATTTTTTATTGCCAGGTAGATGTTTTCATCATCATTGGAGAGGTTATAATAAAGTTTGGTGGCATCGTTATAGAGAGTAAGACTATCATTCCAGTCATTTAGCTGGCCGTCAATTAGAATTGGTTTATCAGCCCATAGTGATTTTATCAGCTCTGCTTTTTTTTGCGAATACGCAGGCAAATAACCGAATAGAAATATGGATAATGAGAGAAAAAAAAATAAGTTTTTGATTTTTGTCTTCATACGATTTTTAGACTAGGTGTGTGATAAAGGTTTAATGGGATTCGTAATGATTTCATTACAATTGTTATTATATACGATCCTTGCAATGTTCTGAATCTGTAAAGATACATTAGGCAGCTCAGCAGCTATGTCAATTTGTGTTAAGATCTTAATTATTAGAAGGTTTGGTTTTAACTCTTCTCCTCCCAGATCAATGCCAGATTGATAATAGTTTGAACAGCCTTTTGCATGTCCTGAACAGATACCCACTCTTGTTTTCCATGAAAGGCATGCTCTCCGGCAAATATATTCGGGCAGGGTAAGCCCATGAATGAGAGCCTGGAACCGTCTGTTCCTCCTCTGATGCTCTGTAGTCTGGCTGTTAATCCGCTTCGTTCAATAGCTTCTATTCCTGCCTGAACAATTTGCGGATATTGGTCAAGAACCGATTTCATGTTCCGGTATTGCTCCTCCAAAATAAATTCATATCCTGAACCTGGATAAGCCTTCAAAATTTTCTGTACAATTTGTTCCAGAATCAACTCATGGCTTTTTAATAATTCCGTTTTAAAATCACGGATAATGAATTCAATACTTGCCTGTTCTACCGAACCATTTATTGAAACAGGGTGTATGAAACCATCTTTACCCGAGCTGCTCTCAGGTGAAAGAAATTCCTTTGGTAAGGCTGAAACAATCTCTGAAGCTATTTTTATAGCACTTTCCATCTTGTTTTTGGCAAATCCTGGATGAGCACTTACACCCTGAATAATTAACTTAACACCATCTGCTGAGAAGGTTTCATTCTCAATAGAACCAGAAGTTTCACCATCGATTGTATAGGCAAAATCGGCACCAAGTTTTTTGAGATCTACTTTGTCAACTCCTCTTCCTATTTCTTCATCTGGTGTGAAGAGAATCTTTATTTCACCATGTTTATACTCAGGATGGGAAATCAGGAACTTAGCCGCATCCATAATTTCGGCTATCCCAGCTTTATTATCAGCACCTAATAACGTAGTTCCGCTTGCAGTTATGATGTCATTACCAATCTGATCTTTCAGGTCAGGGTGATCCTTCATTCGAAGGATCTGATTGGGATCATCAGGAAGAATAATATCCTGTCCCTGATAATTGTTATGAATAATAGCTTTCACATTCTCTCCGCTGCAATCGGGAGAAGTATCCATATGGGAGCAGAAACAAATAACAGGCACTTTTTTATCGGTATTTCCCGGGATACTTGCATAAACATACCCATACTGGTCTAAATGAGCATCTTTCAAGCCCATTTCGAGTAATTCACAGACTAATAAAGCACCAAGATTTTTTTGTTTTTCGGTAGAAGGAAAGCTGTTAGAAGCCGGGTCGGATTGGGTATCAATTGCAGTATATCTTAAAAATCGCTCTGTAACAGTATAGCTTATATTTTCGCTTAAGGTCATTTTTGTTTAATTTTATAATTGGCTCTGCGAAATTAATCATTACCAACCTTATTGAGGAAATGATTTGTCCTGAGAGTATTCAAGACTTGTTACCCCGAAAATGAACATTGAAAGTTTAAGAGATTATTGCCTTTTAAAGCCAGGAGTTACTGAAACTTTTCCTTTCGGTGAAGACACGCTGGTGTTCAAACTGGCAGATAAGATCTTTTTGCTTTGCGGACTTGATAATCCGGATCGTTTCAATGTGAAATGTGATCCGGAAAGAGCAGTATCACTTCGGGAAGAGTATGAGGAAGTACAGCCAGGCTACCATATGAATAAAACCCACTGGAATACTGTATTTATGAATGGGCGATTAAGTGATATTCAGTTAAAGGAAATGATCGATCATTCTTACGACCTCATATTAAAAAGCCTGCCCAAAAACAAGCGATTTTAAGATTTTATTATGGAATGGATAGAAGTCAGGGATATTGAAAAGGGGGAGGAATACCTTAAAAAGGAATTCAAATTCAAGGATTTTATTTCTGCCTGGGCATTTATGAATAAGGTTGCTCTTATCGCCGAAAAATCAGGTCATCATCCGGATTGGTCCAATTCATATAATAAGGTAATTATTATGTTGAGCTCTCATGATGCCGGTAATAAAATTACAGAAAAGGACAGGAATCTTGCCGATCTTATCGATAAGCTTGGGCATTGATCTTATATTTGTCAATCAGGTATGATTAGAAGGTTTAGTCTTTTATTGATCTTAATTAATGGTTTTCTTATGGCAAATGCACAGATGAGTCCTTTTGAAAAAAACAAAGGATTAACTGCGACCTATCAGGAACTGATTGATTATTATCAGGTTCTGGATAAAAAACATGAGCAGATGCGGATTTTCGATTGCGGGCAAAGCGATATCGGAAAACCAATAAACCTGATTGTTCTTTCCGGGGATAAAATCTTTGATCCCATCGAAATCAGAAAGCAAAATAAAAGAATTCTATTGATTAATAATGGTATTCATCCGGGTGAACCTGAAGGGATAGATGCCAGCATGATGCTTGTTCGTGATCTGCTGGAAAAGAACTCTATCCCTAAAAATGTGGTAATCTGTATCATCCCCGTCTACAATATTGATGGAATGCTGAACAGAGGACTTTCCAGAGTAAATCAGAATGGTCCCGAGTCCTATGGTTTTAGAGGAAACTATCAGAATCTTGATCTTAACAGGGATTTTATAAAAGGAGATTCCAAAAATTCAAGGGTCTTTCAAACGATCTTCAATACCTGGCACCCGGAAGTGTTTATTGATAATCATACAAGTAATGGAGCTGACTATCAGTATATAATGACACTCATCGCTCCTCAGAAAGATAAGCTTAATCCAGTACTTTCTGAATACTTAAGCAGTCGTATGCTGCCTGATCTGTACAAAAAAATGAAGGCCTCGAACTTCGAAATGACTCCTTATGTAAATAGCATTGAGGATACTCCTGATTCAGGAATTACGGGTTTTTTAGAGACAGCACGATATTCAACCGGATATGCTGCCCTACATAATACCATTGGTTTTATGCCCGAAACGCATATGCTCAAGCCCTATCATCAGCGGGTTGATGGAACCTATAAGTTTATGGAGCTTGTAATTGAAATTGTAGAACGTGATGCAGATTTGATCACCAAAAATAAGCAGAAAGCTGATGCAGATGTCAGGGCACAGGTTTTATTTCCCCTGCAATGGACCTTAGATGATAAAAGTTTTTCTCTGTTCAAATTCAAGGGCTACGAGGCCAAATATAAAACCAGTGAAGTTAGTGGACTGCCCAGGTTATTTTATGATCGCAACAAACCTTACGAAAAGGATATCCGCGTTTTTGATCATTATTTACCTTCAGAATTGGTAAAAAAACCGCTTGCTTATATTATTCCGCAATCCTGGCAAAAGGTTATTGATCTGATGCTGCTGAATGGTGTTCAAATGAAACGCTTTGCCGCGGATACGGAGATCGAATCAGAAATGTATTATATTGAAGATTATAAGACTCCTGACAAACCATTTGAGGGGCATTATCTTCATTCTCAGGTCAAACTTCGGACTGAAAATCAAAGAGTAAAATATTACGAGGGTGATTATATCGTTTATACTAATCAGGTAAAGAACAGATATATTGTTGAAACCCTTGAACCTCAGGGTGTAGATTCATTCTTTGCCTGGAATTTCTTTGATTCAGTGCTGGGTCAGAAAGAACATTTCTCTGATTATGTTTTTGAGGATGAAGCAGCCCGGCTGGTAAAGCAGGATCCTGCACTGTTAGCCAGGCTTGATGAAGAGAAGAAAAAGAATCCTGTATTGCTGCAAAGCCCATCAGCACAACTTGATTGGGTATACAGGAATTCAGAACATTACGAAAAAACACATTTGAGATACCCGGTAGGCCGTTTGATCAGTCCTGCTAAAATTGAATTAAATTGATGGAGAGTTATATTAATGATACCCCTGTTGCTACGATTATTTTTATTTTCACGATTGTTACCAGTATTTATGCCTTTTCGAATGCAGAGGTTTACGGAAAGTTTATGCTTCATCCCTATAGTGTAAGTCGTGGGCGCCGTCTTTATAGCATGATTACCAGCGGACTTATACATAAAGACTGGCCACACTTACTGGTGAATATGTTATCCTATTATTTCTTCGCATTCACGCTTGAAAAAACCTTTGTTTCACTCAGCAGCTGGGGTCATTTCCAGTTTGGATTATTATACATTGTAAGCATTATTTTAAGTGATATCACTTCTATTTTTAAGCATAAGGAGCATTTCTGGTTTAACAGTCTTGGAGCCTCCGGTGCTGTTTGTGCGGTAGTATTCAGCTATATTTTATTCTATCCGATGAATAAAATGATGATCTTCCCAATACCCATTCCTATTCCTGCAGTTTTGTACGGCTTTTTGTTCCTAGGCTATTGTGTATATGCTTCCCGTAATTCAAGAGATGCAATTAATCATGATGCTCACTTCTATGGTGCACTGACCGGAGTCCTGTTTACAATTATTTATTACCCGGACATTGCAGGCTATTTTGTTAATCAGTTAACCGGAGGATGATTTTCCAAAACCTACCTGTCTCAATATTAAATTGATTGACAGATCTTTATGATGGCAAATCAACAGATTTTGCCGGAATAAACTCCTTGTTTTTATCTAGCAGATAGCTAAGAGGATTCTCAGGATCTTTCAGAATTTCGAATAAGAGGATACCCCATGGCTTCCAGAAATTTTCCAATACCTGAGCATAGGTTTTATTTTGCCAGAAATCAAAAAGTGGCTTATTGCTCATTCCCCGCAAGGGCATGGCCTCAATATAAATTGCCTCTTCGGTTGGCATGATAGTGTATTCAGGTAATCGGTTGAAAAGGTAATTAGAATAAAAAAACCGTGCGAAAACTTCCTCCAATTGTGCAGGATGTAATGATTTTCCCGATAGTTTTGAAAGAATTTCCTTGTGATAAATTGCATTGGTACCATTGTCTTGCAGGCATGCTATGATTCCAAAGTCCTTCATTGCCAAAGAGAAGGTAAGCGTATTAATCTCATCACGGTAGTTGAACAGGTCTTTGCTGCTCTCAAGTTCGAATACCTGTATACTCCAGGGATTATTACCTTCAAAAATTACAGGCTGATTTACTGCCTGAAGCATGAGATGAAGGTTGCTGAACTTGTGAATCAGTGATTGCGAGAGAACAAACTCTTCATTTTTAGCTTTCTGCTGCATCATCCCGATGCGGATTTCATTGAAAAGGATACCATAAACCATTTTAGCAATCCATTGAAATAATCTTAAGCCGGGTAATTGCTTAACTGAATCATATCCTGCTAAAAAGGCAGTTCTTATTTCATCTTCCAGAGGCTCTATTGCCATCTCATAAATTTTCCCTGAACAGGGCAATTTCATGTCGCTGTAAGTCGACATACTTTCATCGAGAAGTTTAAATGGCTTATCCTGAAGATCATATTCCTGCATCAGCCAAAGCGGGAATACAGTGATTTCCTCTTCGGACGACTGAAGTTTTTCGCCACTCAGGAAGCAGAATTGTTTACTGAAATTTAATCGTTCGAAAGGTTTATACAATTGAATCGCCATGCCCGGCAAAGGTAGTAAACCCCCTTAGTTTATTTTTGGACTTTAGTTTTTGAATCGTAAAATTTTCGGATTTCATCGCCTAAGCGCCGGATCATTTCCTGTTTTGATAAAATCAGAATATAATCATCCTCTGTGAGGTCAATTAACATTCCTCTTGACATGCTGATCGAAGGATCCACTGCCCTCATATCACCTTGAATATTATCAACATAGGTATTCACATAATTATAATTGGCAAAGAATGTTTTTTGAAATTTTACCGGCGGGTCTGCCTTAAACGATAAGGACGTTTTAAACCGTGCATTTGTTCTTTGCTGGATCTGAACAATATCTACGACTGCTGTAACGGTCTGATAGACAGGTTTTCCGTTTGAATCTGTACCAGCTACTATATTCCGGCTTACCCTCCTCCTTGAGACCCGTTCATCTTTTGGCCACAGCATAAAGTTTTCAATGTCAATATTGAGTACTACCTCTGGATTTTCGTCGGCTTCTACAAGTTCAAAATTTACACTTTGAAATTGATCAATGGCATTCAGTAACTGAAAGCGGTAATAACCCAGATTGATAAAATTTGTATTAGCACTACTCTCGGCCTGAATGTTTATCGCAATCGGAACATCGATTTTTGGTGCTCTGGGTTTTTTTTGTGTCTTGCAGGCGACCCCAGATATGATTAGAATGCAAAAAATTAATTTGAGCTTTTTCATATTATGCCAAATAATAAACCCTTGAAGAACTAATCAGCCGTTGCTGAACTCTAATTTACGGGAATAATGTGACATTATTAGATTAAATACTCATGTAATTAATCAGGTAAAATTTAAAATTCGATGCGTTAAAAATTCAGAATCGTGCTCAAAAGAATTCCTTTATTATCCTGAAATACATTCCTGCCGTTAACTTCTCTGGATAATTGTGCTATCTGATTCAAATAGCCTCCTTCAATACGTGCTTTTGCTGAAAGTCGGTAGCCAAGCAGTATTGCCAGCCTGTTCTGGTCGAATATATTTTCATTGACATTTTTACCAAATCCGATCATTATTTCGTCATATATAGCCAGGTAAGGGGTTTTATCGGCAATAGTTCTTCCTTTTAGCGGAATATTTGTTCTGAACATATACCTCATTCTATTCCAATACACAAAATCATCCTCTTTTGTTAATGAAGCGTTTGTATATCTGCCAATCCATCTTTGTTCGAGCATGAAGCGGTGGCTGAATTCAAATATTCCTGATTTATCGTTTAATGTAGCCATCTGGTAAATCCGGTGTTCTGTAAATTGTTTCCCCAGGTTATTGAGTGGTATATCGCCATAATTATAGGTTTCTGCTAAAGCATAACCGGCTCGTAAACTAAGCTTATTGTTCAGGGTATAATTGATTCCTGTTCTGAAGAGGTTTTGCTGGGGATCCGAAATCAGACGATCTCTTCGTAGCTGCAGCTCTGTGTGGATGCTCAATTTCTGATCTAATCGTATAGTTCCGCTATATGCCAGCCAGCCGATTGTATTCCGGTCAGTTATTCTGGTATTTTGTGCAAAGGAAAGAATTGTAAAAAGACTTAAAAAGGCGGCTAAAAGTATTTTTTTCATGCGACTAATTTCAGAAAATTGTTTTAAGGGTGAATGTCTGGCCAGCGGGACTGGTTAACAAATAGATTCGGGGTGTCTCCGGTAAAATTTACCGGATCACCCCGAACTATACATGCATAAGGATTAATTGAAAATCTGGGTGTCCTTGTAAAACTCCACAACACCAGTTGTTATGTCATGTGTACCACCAACAATACCGATCTGTCCGGCTTCAATCATTTCTTTGAGAATCGGACTTCTTTCCATTATTGCTTTTACGGTACGTTTCACATTGATTGCAGAAACTTTTTCAACAAATTCTGCATTGGATGAATTTCTTTGTGAAATTACGGTGGTTTCATCATCTACCGCCGGCCTGATTTTGGTTAGCAGGGTGGTGAGATTACCCATTTCAACATGATCGCAGGCACCTTTAACTGCGCCACATTTAGTATGGCCCAATACTACAATAATCTTTGAACCTGCTACCTTACATCCAAATTCCATGCTTCCAAGGATATCCTCATTCAGGATATTTCCTGCAATCCGAACACTGAATACGTCTCCCAGACCCTGATCAAAGATCAGTTCTGCAGATGTTCTTGAATCAATACAGCTCAAAATAACTGCGAATGGGTGCTGCCCATCTGAGGTTTCATTGGCCTGTTGTAATAGATTCCTGTTTACTTTGAGGTTATTTACAAAGCGCTTATTACCTTCTATCAATAGCTCCAATGCCTGAGCCGGCGAAATGGCTTGCTGTAATTCTTTGGTTAATGTTTTCATCTTTTTTAGCTTGTAAGTTGTGGTTCTATAAAATTGACTGTTTCTACTTGTATATTTTTGGTTTTTGCATTTGTACGAAAGTTAACTATCAGCTCAATAACATCATGTGCGATGGATTTAGACCGTGTACAATCGATAATCACTTTTGAGTTTTCAGGAATTTCATCCAGGGCTTTCAAAACGCTCGCTTTGTTAAAGAAGGAAACCTCTTCAGCCAGTTCCATATGATATACCTGAATTCCTTCAGCTTTATTTAAGCTGGTTTTTAAATGATGTGAATTACGGTAACTGTGTTTTAAGGTATAGAATATACCAAATAACATTCCTATCGTAATTCCCATAAGTAGATCAGTTAACAGAATTGCAATTATCGTTGCCATGAACGGTACAAATTGTTCCCAGCCCAAGCGGTACATCTGCTTGAATAGTTCTGGTTTAGCAAGCTTATATCCTACCATAATTAATATAGCTGCGAGACTGGCTAATGGAATCATATTCAATAAACCTGCAATAGTCAGTGCACTAATCAGAAGAAAAACACCATGAAGAATTGCTGACATTTTTGTTTTTCCCCCAAAAGAGATGTTTGCAGAGCTCCGTACTATTACCTGAGTAATAGGTAATCCGCCAATTAATCCGGACACGATGTTCCCTAATCCCTGAGCTTTTAACTCCCTGTTTGTTGGTGTTACCCGTTTATCAGGATCCAGTTTATCGGTAGCTTCAACACAAAGCAGGGTTTCAAGGCTAGCTACAATTGCTAATACCACTGCGATTTTATAAATCTCCGGATTGCTGAGCTGTGTGAAATCGGGCATAGTAAATTGGGTGAAGAACTCTGCAAGATTTTGAGCTACAGGAAGTTGTACTACCTGATCACTTGCCAGGGTAAAGTTCAGCATTCCATTTTGGAACATGTAATTCATCACAATGCCCAGAACTACCACTACAATGGGACCTTGAATTAACTGGAAGATCTTATGTTTTTTGGTTAGAACTGTATCCCATAAGATCAGGATCGCGATAGAAATGACAGCTATTAAAACTGCTCCCGGTGTTACCAGGTCAAAAGCTTTGCTGATAGCAGAGAAAGTATTCTCTCCGTCTGCCTGTAAAAATGCATCATCCCCTTCTGCATCTTTGTCGTACCCCAATGCATGAGGGATTTGTTTTAGAATTATTAGCAAACCAATACCGGTAAGCATTCCCTTGATAACAGAAGTCGGAAAGAAATAAGCTATAAAACCTGCTTTTGCAAATCCCATGATTAATTGAATTATCCCTGCAATCACTACCGATAGTAGAAAGGCAGGCCATGATCCCAGTGCAGCTATCGAGGTAAGTACGATTACAGCCAGTCCGGCGGCCGGACCACTAACCCCCAGGGGCGATCCGCTTGCAATTCCAACAATAATTCCACCTACTATGCCGGCAATTATACCAGAAAAGAGCGGAGCTCCTGATGCAAGTGCAATCCCGAGACAAAGTGGCACTGCAACAAAAAATACGACTATGCTGGCAGGCAGGTCGTTTTTTATTTCTTTAAACATGTTTCTTGATTCCATTTTTTTAAATCTTTGGTTTAGTTTAACGATACGAAGATAGCATCAATATTTAAAATGATAGTATTACTATCTCATTTAATTGTAAAACTTTTATCTATTTTTGCAAAGCAGAAATAAATGAAGGCAATTTGTGTTTAAGATTTACAGATCAGAGCGATGGAATTACAGCTTCAAATAAAGATGAATGAAAAACTGTTTGTTCGTAATCCCGAACAGACAGAACTTGGAAGAAAGATAATACAGTTCAGTATTCAGCTTATCCAGGAAAATGGTTTTGAATCCTTTACTTTCAAGAAGCTTGCAGAAGAGATTGGTTCTACAGAAGCAGGTATTTACAGATATTTTGAAAATAAACATCGTTTACTGATTTATCTGACAGCATGGTACTGGAGCTGGCTGGAATTCAGGGTTACTTTTCACCTTAATAATATTTCTGATCCCACCATTAAATTGAAGAAACTGATCCAGCTTCTTGCAGCCAATGTTGTAGACGATGACAGCACAATGTATGTTAATGAAAGCCTTTTGCATCAGATAATCATTGCCGAAGGCTCAAAAGCATACCTTACCAAGCATGTATCTGAGGATAACAAAGACAGGTTATTCAAGCCATATAAAGATCTTTGCTCTTTAATTGCCGGAATTATACTGGAATATAATTCTGATTATACTCATCCCCGTTCACTTGCGAGCACAATTATTGAAATGGCACATTTGCAGGTATTTTTTATGCATAACCTCCCCTCACTGACAGATTTTGGGGAGAGTAAGAACGAGCAACTGGTGGTTGAATATATTGAGGATCTTGTTTTCAGCAGCATCAGGCATCATCGCAGAACTGATTAATTCAATAAAATCAGGTCATTTATCATTATCATCATTAAGCCAGACAACATTTAGTTCAGCTTGATGTTCCTTTCCCAGTATATTTCCGTATAGCTCTGGTCTTCTGGCTTTGGTATATCGGTAGCCCCCGGCTTTTTTAAGCTTTTCGGGTATCAGTGTTGTGCTAACCAGAGAGTCTTCAAAGTTCCGGCATTCAGCCACAATATCCCCAAACGGGTCGATAATCATTGAACATCCGTTTTTAAGCTGATCATCGTCCATACCTATAGGGTTTGAAAAAACAGCATAGATTCCATTATCATAAGCTCTGGAAGGCAGCCATTTCATCAGCCATTCCCTGCCTTTCATGCCATCAAATTCAAGGCGAAGGGAGGTTGGATCATTTTCGCGATTGAACCATAATTGAGGATCTACAAAACCCGCACCTGGCCGGGTAGAGGGAGTGCACATAGTTACATGAGGCATAAAGATGATGTTGGCACCCAACAATACTGTAGCCCTCACATTTTCGATTACATTATTATCATAACAAATCAAAATACCGCATTTCCATCCATGGAGGTCAAATATGGTATAGCCATTACCGGGACTTAAATGCGGATTGATAAAGGGATGTAATTTTCTGTGTTTTGCCACAAGACCGGTTTTATCTACACAGACATAGGCTTTGAATAAGTTCCCTTCATTATCCTTCTCAAAAAGGCCGGCCAGAATTGCAATATCATATTTTTCTGCAATTTCTGTCAATCGAATTATGCTCGGCCCATCGGGAATGAGTTCAGCAAGATCAAGCATTTGTTCTTTTGAAAGGTTCCTGGCAAAAGTATAGCCGGTAATAGAGCATTCGTGAAAGGCAATTACTTTTGAGCCCGCTTGGGCAGCCTCTTTGGCCAGCTTTTCAATCACTGATAAATTGTAGGCTTTATCGCCGCTTTTATTCTCGAACTGTGCGCTTGATATTTTTATTTTTTCCATGTACCCGGCGTATATTTGTTTAGTTATTTGGCCTTTTAAATTTACAATTCTATAATTTAACCAATCCTATTCTTCAGGTTTAATTATAAAAATCTTTATCCCTGATATAGCTCTTTATGCCTTAAATTTTTGTTATTTCGTTTTCTTAATTTATTAACATGAAGATCAGTTATACCCCCTTTGAGCTCAATTTGAAGCACCCTTTCACTATCGCAAAATTTTCACGGACATCTACTCCAATCATGTTGATGGAGATAAGTCATGAGGGCTATATTGGTTATGGAGAAGCATCAATGGTGCCTTACATGGGCGAGAATATTGAAACTGCAAGTGCTTTCATGTCAAAAGTTGATCTTTCCTGGCTTAAAGCCCCATTCAATTTTGATGAACTTATTGAGTACCTGGATAGCATTGCTCCCGGAAATCCCAATATTAAAGCGGCTATTGATATTGCATTGCAGGATCTGCGGGGTAAGATTGAGCAAAAGGCCTGTTATAAATATTTTAATACTGACCCTGCTAAAATGCCTCCAACCTCTTATACCCTTGGGATTGACACCCCTGAAGTTTTGCTTCAAAAGATCAGGGAAGGGGAAAATTGCCATATTATCAAAGTAAAGCTGGGAAGAGATAATGATAAGGAACTGATCAATACCATTCGTTCTGCAACTGATAAACCACTTTACGTTGACGCCAATCAGGGCTGGACAGACAGGCAGCAGGGGCTGGATATGGTCTTATGGCTGCATGAACAGGGTGTGGTACTGATTGAACAGCCTATGGCCAAAGATGATCCGGATTCAAATGCCTGGATCACCGAAAGAAGTCCGGTTGCTATTGTAGGCGATGAATCTGTACAACGATTTGCGGATGTTGAGAAGGCCAAAGGGGTTTACCATGGAATCAATATGAAGCTGATGAAAAGTGCGGGTATGCACGAAGGTTATCGCATGATCATGAAAGCAAAAGAATTGGGATTGAAAACCATGATAGGTTGTATGAGCGAGACAAGTTGCGGTACACTTGCTGCTGCTGCTCTGGCTCCTTTGTGCGACTGGGCAGATCTCGACGGACCATTTTTAACTAGCAATAATCCTTACAAAGACCCTGAATTTAAGGATGGGAAATGGGTTTTATCAGATGCCCCGGGATTGGGACTGGTCAAGTCTTGAGTTTTCCCGGTTTATTTCTGATTTTTCCTGGTCAGACTCCTGACACTCTTAACCAGTCTGAATTTCAGATAAATCAGCATGGCAAGCGGTGGTATTCCGGCAAATACATAAAGGTAGAATGAGTTTTTTACAGCCCAGGCAATACACATTACCAGAACAATGATAGCCACATTCAGAAAAATGTTTAATAAGACTTTTTTTAGCATAGAGAATTAATATACCTGCATATCTGGCTCGTACTCTGCTTTCCAGGCCAGAATACCACCTTTTAGGTTATAAAGGTTAGTATATCCAAATTGCTGTTCAAGCTGATTCAAAGCTGCAGCACTTCTTGCACCGCTGCGGCATTGGATGATAACAGGTTTATCCTTACTGATCTTTGAAGCCTCAAGAATAATACCTGCAAGTGGTATATTGAGACCATTCAGATTGGACATTTCATATTCAAAAGTCTCGCGAACATCAATTAATTGAAAATCTTCTTTTTTGTCGATTTTTTCCTTTAGCTCCTGTACTGTGATTTCTTTCATATCGCTTTAAATATATATGTAAAGGTACGATTTTCTTAAATATTAATGAGAATGCAATCTTGGTTAATAGATCGTTTAATAGCAGGAGTTCTGTAACAAATTGACCATCCAGAAGTCTTAATATATAATGAAAAAGCTAACTGATTTCTTTTGGTTCTGTTCCGGAGCTCATAAAGACACCCTTCTGAAGTATCCTACAGAGCATAATAAATACGTTGGCATAGGCGCTACTATATTTTTTACAGCTCTGTTCGCTTCACTTTCCGGAGGATATGCGATGTACTTCGTTTTTGCCGGAACTGAAACAGCAGTGCCTTTCGCTTTTCTTTTCGGGATAATATGGGGACTTGCTATTTTCAACATGGACCGTTATATAGTTTCCAGTATCAGTAAAAGCGGGACAACCTGGCATCAGATATTACAGGCTACTCCCAGAATACTTCTGGCAATAATGATCGGAATCGTGATCTCCAGGCCTCTGGAGCTCAAAATATTTGATAAGGAGATCCGCCAGCAGTTAAAAACAAGTTACCTGAACCTTCAACGTGCCAGAATAGATACTCTAAATCGCACTTTCGACCTGAAATATGCGCAGGAACTGCAGAAAACTTCGAATTTTAAAACCGAGAAGGATTCTTTGGAAAAGGATATTAACCGTTCCAGGTATATTCTGAACCAGGAAGTTTTTGGGGATAAAACGAATCAGACATCCGGAATTACCGGCTATGGTACCTATGCCAAACAAAAGGAATCGATTGTAGTACAAAAAGAATTAAGACTGGAGCTTCTTCGTAAAGAACTTGCATCAATGGATACCTTCTTTAGCAAGCGGAAGGAACTTGAAGGGCTGACACAACAAAGAATGTTTAGCAGCAAGCAGCTCGACAGTCTGGCTAATGTTGCCGGTTTTGCCGACAGGAACAGGGCTTTGGGACAGCTTAGTTATAAAGAGGACGGTAGCCGCGATATGGATAATTACCTTGCTATTTCATTTATTGCATTTCTGTTTATCCTTTTTGAATGTTTACCGGTCTTCGTGAAACTGATGAGCAATAAAGGCCCTTATGACGTGGCAATACAAAATACAGATGATACGGCTATTCATCACTCAGATAAAACCAAAGATCTTGATATATCCCTTATCGATGGTGTTCACGATACCAGAGTCAGCACCGGGATAAGCCGTGAGAAGAAAGCAATAGAAAGTGGTCTTGAAACTGATTCAGGAGTATAGTCCTTCCGATAATATACAGGACTTGTTATTGCAGTACTATTTTTTATAACTTCACAGCAACCAATTATTATACAATGCGGACAATACTTCTGTTCCTGTTATTTTTGAATGCACTGACTTTATCAGCCCAAAAACCAGTTCAGTATAAAATTTCATTTCCAAATGCTGTTCATCATGAAGCTGAGGTAGAACTATTGATTCCGGATGTTCCGGCAGGTGCATTGACCTTTCGTATGAGCCGGTCTTCACCCGGAAGATATGCAACTCATGAATTTGGTAAAAATGTTTATGATGTTAAGGCATTCAATGGAAGCGGGACTGTTCTGGAAGTACAGCAGACTGAAGGAGATGTTTACCAGGTGGAAAAGCATGATGGAACAGTTAAAATATCATACACCATTTTCGGGAATTGGGTAGATGGTACATACATGGCAATTGATGAAACACATGCCCACCTGAATATGCCTGCAACCTTTATGTGGATTCCTGCATTGAAATACAGACCTATCCAGATCAAGTTTAATGATTTGAACAGATATAACTGGAAAGTAGCCACACAGTTAAAATCCACAGAAAATTCAGATTCTTTTACGGCACCTGATCTGAACTATTTTATGGACAGTCCGGTGGAACTATCAAATCATCATTTAATAAGCTGGAAAGAGCGAAATACAGATAATACCGAACAGGTCATCCGGCTCAGTTCACATAGTCCTGATAATAAAGAAGTTGTATCAACCTATGCAAAAATGGTTGAGCGTATGGTTAAGGAAGCTAAGGCTGTCTTTGGGGAACTGCCAAAATTTGATCATGGGGTTTATACTTTTTTACAAGATGTGAATACCGCAAATGCAGGAGATGGAATGGAGCATAGAAATTCAACCATAATCACTGATACACAAGCGGGAATCGCCGGGAATGAGGCCGATCTACTGGGTACATTTTCTTATGAGTTCTTTCATGCCTGGAATGTTGAGCGGATCCGTCCGAAAACATTGGAACCATTCAATTTTTCTCATGCCAATATGAGCAGTGAGCTTTGGTTTGCTGAGGGTTTTACTCAATATTATGGTAATCTGATATTAAAAAGGGCAGGTTTTTTTACTGAAAAAGAGTATCAGGGCATATTGTCAGGTATTCTGAATGGGGTACTTAATTCACCAGGTGCCGCAAGTTTCTCTGCAACTCAAATGAGCAGCCGGGCGGTTTTTGTGGATGCCGGTGTTTCTGTCGACAGAAATAATTATGCAAATACCTTCACTTCTTATTATACATACGGGGCATTTATAGCCATGGGACTTGATCTGCGCCTGCGTTCAGAATTCAATTTAACACTTGATGATTACATGCAGGCACTCTGGAAAAGCCATGGTAAGCCTGAAATTCCTTATACTATCCCGGATCTGCAAAATGTGCTCGCCAATTTGACAAATGCGGCTTTTGCTGAAGATTTTTTCCGCAGGTATATTCATGGAATTGAGAAGAATGATTATGTAAAGCTTTTGGCCAATGCCGGATTGGAACTTCGAAAAGCTAATCCCGGTATGGCAAGTATCGGAAACCTCAGATTAAATGTTAATCCTGCAGATGGCAGATACCGGGTTTCTTCTGCCACCATGAAAGGAACAGCAGCCTACGAAGCAGGGATTGAAATGGGTGATTATATTTTGAAAATCGGGGATCAAAAACTGTCCGATTCAGTTAAGTTGAACGATATTCTCAGAAAATATAAACCCGCGCAGAGTATTCCAATTGTATTTGAAAGTAAAGGGCAGGTGAAAAGTTCAATGGTAGACCTTAAAGAAAGCGAAATCCTTGAACTGGTAGAAATGACTAAGAACAGCCGGAAGCAAATCGAGTTTAGAAATAACTGGTTATCATCAAAAATTAAATAGAAATCAACAATAATCAGGCGATGACCTGTTCTTCCAATGTTGAATAAATGAATATGAAAAAACAACTATCAGGCTTTATTGCCATTTTATTTCTGACAGCATGTGCAGTTCAGAAACCTGAGCAAATCATTAAAGAGGCGGATGTGGCCAGATTGATAAAAACCCTTTCCTCTGATGAAATGGAAGGCAGAGGTACTTTTACACCTGGTATAGACAGGGCTGCAAAGTTTATAGAAAATGAATTTAAGCAGATTGGTCTTAAACCCCTTGATGGAGATAATGATTTCAGGCAGGATTTTATGGTCATGAGGATCAAGCCTGAAACTATTCAGGCTACAGTAAACGGGAAAACGATTGACCAGCAAAATGTACTGCTAATTTCAGATCTGCCATCCTCAGGTTTTGATCAAAGCTCCGGGAACAAGGTTATGCTTATCGCCTCCGGAGATCAGTTCATTCAGAAATACAGGGAAATAACAGCGATGAAATCACCGGTTCTGGTACTGGTTGACAATCAGCATGCTCAGATGTTTAAACGCCTTAAGGATAATAACAGCCGCGGGCGTATAGTTGAAAAGCAAAATCAAACGTCAGCTGCAGTATTCATCCTTGGCGAATCGGATGCAGCTTCCTATAAGGTTAGTTTTAGCAATAAGATTGAAGAACTTCCCCTGTTTAACGTAGCTGGAATGCTGCCGGGAAGATCTAAAGCAAAAGAACTGGTTTTAATTTCAGCACATTATGATCATTTGGGTTTAGTTAAGGAAGTTGATGGTGATGCTATCGCAAACGGTGCAGATGATGATGCATCCGGAACTACTGCTGTAATTTCACTCGCCAAATACTACAAGAAACTGAACAATAATGAACGGACTTTAGTATTCGTTGCTTTCACAGCAGAAGAAGTTGGAGGTTTTGGTGCCCGTTATTTCTCTTCCCTCTTAAACCCGGATGATGTTGTTGCGATGTTCAACATCGAAATGATCGGTAAGGAATCGAAATTCGGAAAAAATGCGGCCTTTATTACAGGCTATGAAAGATCTGATTTTGGAGAAATTCTTCAGAAAAACCTCAGCGGAACCGATTTTAAGTTTCATCCTGATCCTTATCCAACACAGAATCTTTTCTACCGCAGTGATAATGCTACACTGGCAGCTCTGGGAGTGCCGGCACATACGATATCAACCGACCAGATCGATACGGATAAATATTATCACACCGTGAATGATGAATTTGAAACGCTGGAGGTGGCAAATATTCACGCAACAATTAAAGCGATTGCATTGAGTGCAAGAAGCATTGTTGCCGGAACAGATACACCGAAAAGAATTGCTAAATTAAGCGGACGGCCGTAATTTGTTTGGAATCAGAGGTTTTTCCTCATCACATAGTCATTGAGCACAAAATTATGGTATGCGATATCTACAGTACGGTAGATATCAAATCCAGCCTTTTTGTAAAATCCGGATGCAGGATTGCCCCTGTTTACGTTAAGCTCAAGAATCTTTCCGCCTTGCTCCCTTGCTAAATCTGAAATATGTTCGATTAGTTTCTTGCCTGTTCCACTTCCTTGTTCAGAAGGAAGAACATACAGCTTATGCAGTTTAAAAACCCCTTCATCTGGATCAGTGAGAGAGAATCCTGCAAATGCCACCGGTATATTCTCCCTTTCAGCCAGGATGAATTCAATACCCGAATTTATCTGTTCTTTTAAACTTTCTTCCGAGTACATCTCCTTCAGCATAAAGCTGATCTGTTCATCAGAAATGATATTTCTATAGGAAGGCCACCAGATTATTTCTGCAAGCTCAGAAATCACCGGAATGTCCTGATCGGTCGCTTTTCTGATTCTCATCTTAAATTGATTCTGCAATAAAAATAAAGGGTTGCTCAAAAGTAAGGGAATAAAAACCATCCTTTTCTGTCTCAAATAAATGATTTTCAAGTCCTCTTAATCCACTGATATGAAGATTATGAACCTCGTGGAGAATTTGTATCTGTTCCCCGGCAGGAAGCCATTTACTAAATCCAGATCTCACAGGAAATATTTTTTTATTGCCTATAAAGACTACAATATCAATGTCATCCACAAATAGTGCATAATCTTTTAATACAAATTCATCGGCTATGACATTAACAGCACTGTATTGTTCGCCAAGCAGGAATTTAAAAGCATCTTCAACCGGATCAGTATCTGTAATGATCAATTTTGTGTTTTCCTGAGCATTGAAATGAGGGTCAGGGGTAATTACAGCATCAATTTTAAAGGCTAGAGAGTCGGCTAATTCATAAATATCCTGTTGTACGATTACTGTAGGGCTCCATTCAAGAATTTGTCCGAGGTTTTCGTATTCAAAACCTTCCAGGCTCAGGATCAGCAATGCAGGCTCCTGTTTTTCGCGAACAATATGATGGGATGACATACATCAAACTTAGATATTTTGTTTCTAAATAAAGACCAAATAGCATGGAACAATGATTAAAGAACAAGGATCAAAGATTAAAGAATTGGTACTGGTCTTTAATCCTTTCTCTTTGTTCCTTGATCAATCTTAATAGATTCTTTTATAAAAATCCCTGAATGCTTCTGCAGGTTCATCCGCCAGATTCACAGATGCTGAAACTGCAATTCCATGAATTCCGGTTTTGAGAAGATGCTCCGTATCATCAATTTTA
>NZ_DASWXT010000052.1:0-42831 GCF_036405355.1 Daejeonella sp. | reverse complement strand
ATAGTTGGGAAATTAAGTGATCGTTTCGATAAATTTCATCTGTTTACCATCGCATCAATGATTCTGGTCGTTGTAATCACCATTTATGCGAATCTCGGACCTGTTTCATTCTGGATTGTCCTGGTCATGAACCTTGGTCTGCAGGTGGGCTTCATGAGCCGGATGGTTCCTTCCATTGCACTCACCTCAGCCTTGCCTCAAAAAAAGGACCGTGGAGCATTTATGGGAATAAATTCATCCCTTCAGCAGATCGCCGGTGGTATTGCCGCAGCCCTGGGCGGGATGATTGTTGTTCAGAATGATAAATTAAGTCCCCTTGAACATTATGACACACTTGTTTACGTAGTTGTCTTGCTTTCTATAATTTCTGTTTTTTTACTTTTGAGAGTTAGCAGAATTATAAAGAATAACGATTGATTAGAGCCAAGAATCAAGAACCAAGAACCAGGATCAAGGACTAAGGACTAAGGACAAGACTTTCATATCTCGTATCACAGACATCATTTCTCGCATCTTAAAACTTATTTCGTAACTTGATCATGTTCAAGCTCTAAATCATGGCAGAATTTGGAGATGAATTAAAAAAGAAATTGTGTTTATTTGCATGACCAAAAGAACCTTCAAAATTTATGCTTTCTAAAAAGACCCGTTATGCTTTAAAAGCCCTCGTAGTTTTGGGGAAGAATTTTGGCGGTGTACCTATTCAAATTTCTAAAATTGCCTCTGAGGAGCATATTCCTAAGAAGTTTCTGGAGCAAATTCTTCTAGATCTCAGGAATGCCGGCCTCTTATACAGTAAAAAAGGTTCGGGCGGTGGATATGGCCTTGTAAAAGATCCTGCAGAGATTTCAGTAGTTCAAATCTTGCGTCTTACAGGTGGACCCGTTGCCCTTCTTCCCTGTGTCAGCCTGAATTTTTACCAGAAATGCGATGAATGTGATAATGAAGTAACCTGCGGAGTAAGAGATGTTTTTGTAGATGTGAGGGATGCTACAGTCAAGATTTTAAGCGAAACAAGTATTGCTGATGTGATTAGCAGGGAGAAGAATTTAATAGAAAATTACACGCAATAATTTTTTTTTCACAAAAGTCTACTAAATCTATATGCTTTGTATTATATTTGCCTTATGAAAGATTTAGGATGTCCTGGTAATGAAATAACAATGAATTGTTGTTATATGGGCATTTATAAATTGCGAAGAAGATAGATATAGAATAAATAATATACATAAACCTCTTCAGCATAAATGGAAGGGGTTTTTTTATAATAATTGGCTTGATATATGCAAAGTTTTAGAACAGAATTAGAAAATCCTATTGTCGAAAGAGATATTATATATCTTGAAAAGAAGATCAGAGCCTATCGCGATGGTGAGATCCATGAAGATAAATTCAGGAGCCTTCGTCTTGCAAGGGGGATCTACGGACAACGGCAGCCAGGCGTTCAAATGATTCGTATTAAGTTACCTTTTGGAAAGGTTACGTTTAAACAATTGCTGCGTATAGCTGATATCTCGGATGAGTACGCGAGCAGTAACCTGCATTTAACTACCCGTCAGGATATACAGATCCATTTTGTTAGCCTGGATAAAACACCGGAACTTTGGGCAAAACTTTCAGAAGATAGCATTACTACACGGGAGGCATGTGGAAACACAGTTAGAAACGTGACGGCTTCACCAACAGCTGGCATTGACCCTAAAGAGCCTTTTGATGTATCACCCTACGCCCAGGCTACTTTCGAGTATTTCTTAAGAAACCCAATCTGTCAGGAGATGGGCAGGAAATTTAAAATGGCCTTTTCATCAAGTGATGAGGATACTGCTTTTACATATATTCATGATATAGGCTTTGTTCCAAAAGTTAAAGTTATAGATGGTGAAGAGCAGCGGGGCTTTAAGGTTATGCTGGGAGGCAGCCTTGGCGCTCAGCCAATGCTTGGATTTGTAGTGCATGAGTTTCTTCCTGAGGATCAGATGATTCCTTATGCCGAATCAGTACTTCGCGTATTTGACAGATACGGAGAAAGGAATAATAGAAACAAAGCCAGATTTAAATTCCTTATTCAGAAAGAGGGATTAGAAAATATCATTCGTTTAATTGAAGAAGAGAGAACTGCCAACAAATCAAAAAGCTTCGTTGTTAACCGGGATACAATTCCACTGCCTAATATTCCTGAACCAGGAGACTTTTCAGGTATTCAGCCGGATAACCAGGTGCAATATGATGAATGGATACAGACAAATGTGTTTGAACAAAGACAGGCAGGTTTTTATGGGGTGTATATTAAAGTCCCGGTAGGAGATATACCTTCAGATAAAACAAGGGAATTTGTTGCTGCTGTTAAGGATCTGGTTGCCGATGAGATCAGGATTACCCAAAATCAGGGCTTATTATTAAAGTTCGTCCGTAAGGAAGCTTTACCATTGCTTTTCAATAACCTCAATAAGCTTGGAATGGCTGACCCCGGTTTCGATAGCGTTTCTGATGTTACAACTTGCCCGGGTACAGATACTTGTAATCTGGGGATCTCCAATAGCATGGAGCTGGCCAGGGTGCTTGGGGAAATGATTAAAACCGAGTACCACCATCTTATCTATAATCGTGAGATTAATATAAAGATAAGCGGATGTATGAATTCGTGCGGGCAACATGGTTTAGCTCATATTGGCTTTCATGGGGCCTCTTTAAAAGCACAGGGTAAAGTTCTTCCATCAGTTCAGGTATTACTGGGCGGCGGAACGGTTGGGAATGGCCTTGGAAGGGTTGCTGATAAGGTTATTAAAGTGCCGTCAAAAAGAGCAACTGCTGTTTTACGTGCGGTGCTTGATAATTATGAAGGCAATTCAGAAGAGGAGGAAAGCTTCCACGAGTATTATGATCGTCAGGGAAAGGATTACTTCTATCAAATGCTGAAGCCGATTGCTGACCTTAATACACTTGTTCCTGAGGAATTTGTTGATTGGGGGCATATTGAAACTTATCATACTGCCATCGGAGTAGGAGAATGTGCGGGTGTAATGATAGACCTTGTTGCGACACTTTTACTGGAAACAGATGAAAAGATGTCATGGGCTGATGAGTCGTTTGCAGCAGGGGCTTATGCTGATGCCATTTCCCATACTTATAGTGTATTTATCAGCGCTGCTAAAGCATTGCTGCTTGATAAAGGTGTAAATTGTAATAGCCAGATCGGCATATTGCGCGATTTTGACGCAAATTACGGAGAAAATAAAGAGTTATATAATTACAGCAGTTTCCAGGATCTGGTATTACAGATCAATAAAAATGAGCCGGGTGAAGAGTTTGCCAGGACCTATAGGGAAGCCGCAGTAAATTTTGTTAAACAAGTTAGAGCGAACAGAGAGGCGCTTCTTCAATCATGATAGTTACAGAAAAAATAGTAAAAGAGCCAAGAATTACTCTGGTTGGCGCAGGTCCGGGTGATGCAGAATTGATCAGTCTGAAAGGTGTGCGTATTCTGAAATCTGCAGATGTAGTATTATATGATGCGCTGGTGAATAGTGAATTGCTTGATTTTGCCCCTGAAAGTGCAATAAAAGTGTATGTCGGTAAACGCTCAGGCGATCATTCCTATTCGCAGGAAGCGGTGAATAAACTGATGATTGATTATGCATTAAATTATGGTCATGTAGTCCGTCTGAAAGGCGGAGATCCATTCGTTTTCGGACGTGGTTTTGAGGAATTGGAAATGGCAGCATCCTACAGCATTCAAGCAGAAGTTGTACCCGGAATTTCAAGCAGTATATCTGTCCCGGCACTTCAGGGAATACCGGTTACTCATCGTGGTGCAAGTGAAAGTTTTTGGGTAGTTACCGGAACAACCAGTTCAGGAGAAATTTCAAAAGACCTTTACACCGCGGCTAAAACAGATGCAACAATTGTCGTTCTGATGGGAGTTAAAAAATTGAAGGAGATCGCTGAAATATTTATTGCAGAAGGAAAAAGCAGACTTCCTGCTGCGGTTATTCAGAACGGATCAATGGAAAATGAGAAAGTTGTTGTGGCTACTGCTGCAACAATCTATGAAACTGCTCAGGATCATAAAATTGACTCTCCGGCTTTAATTATCTTCGGTGAGGTTGTAGGCTTGCATTCAAAATTTCAGCCAATTAAGGCATTCTATGAGCTTTCAGAGCAAGAATAGCATTGAAGTTAAAAAGGGGGGAAATGAACTTTTTCCGGTATTCCTTAAGCTTAATCAGCTTAAGGTTTTACTGGTTGGAGGTGGAAATATCGGACTTGAAAAATTGCAGGCCGTATTATTAAATAGCCCAGAAGCTAAGATCAATATTGTTTCTGACACCTTTCTGCCAGCACTTTTGGATTTTGTTGCAGCTTATCCTGAAGTAAAACTTTTTCACAGGAAGTTCGAATCAAATGACCTTATCGGGCACGATCTTGTTATTCTTGCAACCGGGGATAATACCTTAAATGCTGAGATCAGAAGCTTGGCACGTGAGCTGAATTTACTCATTAACGTGGCTGATAAACCTGAGCTCTGCGATTTTTACCTGGGTTCAATCGTAAAAAAGGGCGATCTCAAAATTGGGATTTCAACGAATGGAAAATCGCCAACTATTGCCAAACGACTTAAAGAACTATTTCAGGAAAACCTGCCTGAGGAACTGGATCTTTCCCTGCAACAGATGAATGCCTTAAGAAATACACTCAATGGTGATTTTGCACACAAGGTTAAAGAACTGAACAAGGCAACTGCAATATTGGTCACTCCAGCAGCTGAGCAGGTGGCCAGCCGTAGAATGCGTTGGGCAATATGGGGGGCAGGTTTTTTTAGCATTCTGTTGATTTTCGGACTTTTCTGGTTTAATGATCCTGCATTCCGCAATTATGTGGAAGGTATTCATCCCACTTTTTATTATTTTCTGATTGCGGGATTTATTTTTGCAATGATCGACGGAGCAATAGGAATGTCCTATGGTGTTACTTCCACAACTTTCTCTTTGTCAATGGGTATTCCACCGGCATCAGCAAGTACCGCAGTGCATGTTTCAGAGATCCTGAGCAATGGCATTGCCGGTTGGATGCATTTCAGGATGAAAAATGTGAATATGCGTTTATTCTGGTTATTGCTTATTCCTGGCGTGATCGGCGCAGTACTCGGCGCGGTTTTGCTTTCATCCCTTGAACATTATAGTTATATAACCAAGCCAATTGTTTCTTTATACACTTTAATTCTCGGACTGGTAATTTTGCTTAAAGCAGTTAAGATAAATCGTAAAAGAATCGGATCTAAAATTAAGAATATTCGTTTTCTGGGTTTTGGAGGTGGTTTTATCGATGCGGTTGGTGGTGGTGGATGGGGGTCAATTGTTTTGTCTTCCTTAATTGCTGGGGGACGTAATGCCCGATATGCCCTGGGAACGGTAAAACTTTCGAGATTTTTCATCGCATTAATGAGTTCTCTGACATTTATTACGATGCTGAATAATGTATACTGGGATGCTGTTTTGGGTCTGGTTATTGGCAGTGCAATTGCATCGCCTATTGCTGCCCGATTGTCTAATAAAATTTCGGTCAAAGCAATCATGATTGCGGTAAGTATAATTGTTATTGTAGTGAGTCTTAAAACAATTATCACCACCCTGATTAATTTTATTTAATTAAGTATTTTTGCCGAAATCCTATAGAACAATGAAAGAAAAATCCAAGCTCATACGAACCCAGGCAGCACGTACCCAAAACAAAGAGCATTCAGTGCCGCTCTATCTGACCTCGAGTTTTGTGTTCGATAATGCAGAGCATGGAAGGGCAATGTTTGCTGATGAAGTAGAAGGAAATATTTATTCACGTTATTCTAACCCAAATACAACAGAATTCATAGACAAAGTGCGTGATTTTGAAGGTGCTGAGGCCGGATTGGCTTTTTCATCCGGAATGGCGGCTGTATTTGCATCAATAGCAGGTTTACTGCGCAGTGGAGATCATATCGTTGCGTTTCGTTCAATATTTGGTTCAACCCATCAGTTATTCACTCAGTTACTGCCTCGCTGGGGAATTACCACAACCTATGTTGATGCATCTAAACCCGAAGATTTTGAGCTAGCTCTGCGTCCTGAAACAAAAATGGTATTTCTTGAAACACCGTCTAACCCCGGACTTGAACTGGTTGATCTGGAATGGCTCGGGAAGCTAAAACAAAAGCATAATTTCATCTTAAACGTGGATAATTGTTTTGCGACACCTTATCTGCAAAAGCCCATTGAGTACGGAGCTGATCTGGTAAGCCATTCGGCGACCAAATATATGGATGGACAGGGACGAGTACTTGGAGGTGTGGTTGTTGGCCGTAAAGATTTATTGAAAGAGCTGATGTTCTTTATCCGCCATACTGGTCCTGCAATGTCGGCTTTTAACGCATGGACTATTTCAAAAAGTCTTGAAACTCTTCCGGTAAGGATGGACAGGCATTGCAGTAATGCATTGAAAGTTGCAGAAACTCTTGAACAGCATCCTGAAGTGGAAGTTGTCAGATATCCACACCTGCCATCCCACCCGCAATATGAATTGGCAAAACGTCAGATGAAGCAGGGTGGAGGTATTGTTACCTTTATAGTTAAAGGAGGTTTTGAGCGAGGGAAACGGTTTATGGATGCATTGAAGATGATTCTGTTATCACCCAATCTTGGAGATACCCGTTCAATTGCGACCCATCCGGCCTCAACAACCCATTCTAAATTAAGTGATGCAGAACGTGCACAGATTGGAATTTTCCCCGGCAGTATCAGGATATCTGTCGGTTTGGAGGATATTGATGATATCCTGGAAGATCTGACACAGGCGCTCGATAACTCGAAAAATTAAAATATAATGAACAGTTCGGAAAAAATACTTCAGGAGATCAAAGGTTTAGGGATTGAACAATCACTGGAATATCTGGTGAATGCTTTTCCTGGAGAAGTGGTTTTTTCTACTAGTTTTGGATGGGAAGATCAGGTGATTTCGCACATAATATTTAAGAATAATCTCCCGATTAAAGTATTTACCCTCGAAACAGGAAGGTTATTCCCTGAGACTTATTATGTCTGGAACCGGACACTTGAGATGTATGAGAAGCCTATTCATGCATATTATCCCGATACAGCAGCAGTAGAAAAACTGGTTAGTTTAAAAGGACCCAGCAGTTTTTATGAATCTGTTGAAAACCGTAAAGAATGTTGCGGGATAAGGAAGATTGAACCTTTGAAGCGTGCCCTTGCCGGAAATTCCTGCTGGATCACCGGCATACGGGCCGAGCAATCGCTGAACAGGGAGCATATGGATCCTGTTGAATGGGATGAAGCAAATCAGATCCTTAAATTCCATCCTATTTTCGATTGGACACTGGATCAGGTTAAAGCATACATCCGAGAGAATAATATACCTTATAACCCATTGCACGACAAGGGTTTCCCGAGTATTGGATGTGCACCTTGTACCAGGGCGGTTAAAGAAGGGGAAGATTTCAGGGCCGGTCGCTGGTGGTGGGAAGATCAGGATAAAAAGGAATGTGGTTTACATTCTTCCTGAACAAGATGAATTAAATTTTTACGCATCATAATGCGATTTTATAATATAACATGAATAAACAGGACACAACTTATTTAGACCAGCTGGAAGCCGAAGCAATATATATATTGCGGGAGGTTGCCGGCCAGTTTGAAAAACCCGCTTTGTTATTTTCTGGCGGAAAGGACTCTATAACTCTTGTCAGACTTGCCGAAAAGGCATTCAGACCCGGAAAGTTTCCCTTTCCTCTGGTGCATATAGATACCGGACATAACTTCCCGGAGACAATTACTTACCGTGATAATATGATCTCAAGGATCGGAGAGAAACTGATTGTAGGGTATGTTCAGGATTCAATTGATCAGGGAAAGGTAATTGAACAGACAGGGAAAAATGCGAGCAGAAATGCCCTGCAAACCGTCACTTTGCTTGACACCATTGCCGAAAATAAGTTTGATGCCTGTATTGGGGGTGCCCGCAGGGATGAGGAAAAGGCCCGCGCCAAAGAGAGAATATTTTCGGTTCGTGATGAATTCGGACAATGGGATCCAAAGCGTCAGCGGCCTGAATTATGGAATATTTATAATGGCAGAATCCATAAAGGAGAAAATGTCAGGGTATTCCCGATCAGTAACTGGACTGAACTGGATGTCTGGAATTATATCCGCAGGGAAAAAATCGAATTGCCATCGATCTATTTTGCACATGAACGTGAGGTTATTACCCGAAATGGACAGTTAATGGCTGCAGCAGAGTTCCTGAATATGGATCATGAGGATCATATAGAACGTAAGAATGTCCGTTTCAGAACGGTAGGGGATATGACCTGTACTGCAGCTGTGGAATCACATGCAGATCAGATCGATGATATTATTGAAGAGATCAAATTTTCAAAAATTAGTGAACGAGGCGCCAGAATGGACGATAAAGTATCCGAGGCTGCTATGGAAGACCGTAAGAAGGGGGGATATTTTTAATATGGATTTACTAAAATTTTTTACAGCCGGAAGTGTTGACGACGGAAAGAGTACATTAATTGGCCGTCTTCTTTATGATAGTGAGTCAATCCTCGCCGATCAGCTTGAGGCATTGCAGCAGTCGAACCGTAAGAATGATGACGGGACAATTGACCTTGCAATTTTAACAGATGGTTTGAAGGCTGAGCGTGAGCAGGGGATAACTATTGATGTGGCCTATAAATATTTTCAGACAGACAGAAGGAAGTTTATCATAGCTGATACTCCCGGACATATTCAGTATACCCGTAATATGGTTACCGGAGCATCTAATTCTGATCTGGCGATTATTCTGGTGGATGCCCGTAATGGTGTCGTAGAACAAACAATAAGACATTCTTTCCTGGTTTCCCTTCTTGAGCTTAAACACGTGGTTGTCTGTATTAATAAGATGGATATGGTGGCTTACAGTGAGGATGTTTTCAATTCGATAAGGGAGGCTTATGCTGCCATTGCAGAAAAACTTAGTCTGAAGGAGGTAACCTATATTCCGGTAAGTGCGTTGAAGGGAGATAATATTGTAAATAAATCAGATAAAATGTCCTGGTATAATGGGAAAAGCCTGCTTGATCATCTCGAAACCATCGAGGTAAATGAAGCCGTGCTTTCACATCAGGCTCGTATGCCTGTGCAGTGGGTAATCAGGCCACAGACTGATGAACTTCATGATTATCGCGGGTATGCCGGTCGTATTTTAAGTGGAAGTTTTCATGTGAATGATAAGATCACAGTTCTTCCATCCGGCATCCGTTCTGAGATCAGTAAAATTGAAACTAATTTTACTGAACAGGAGGAAGCTCAGTCAGGAATGTCTGTGACCCTCCACCTTAAAGATAATATTGATATTGGCCGCGGCGATATTTTGGTGAATACTTCTCATGAGCCACTGGTTTCTCAGGAGATTGAAGCTGATCTGTGCTGGATGGATACTCGTCCGCTGGATCCGTCTATCATGTACCTGATTCAGCATAACAGTAAGGTTACTAAATGTAAGATCAGGGAAATCCTTCATAAGGTTAATATAAATACTCTTGAAAGGATAGAAACTGATACTTTTCAGTTAAATGATATCGGTCGTATTATACTTAAAACTGCAGAATCCCTTGCTTTTGATCTTTATCAGGATAATAAGCTGAATGGAGGTGCAATTCTGATTGATCCGCGTACAAACCTGACCGTTGGAGCTTTGATGTTCCGGGCTAACGCAGGATATTAATGTATGTTAGCAATGAAATGATCTTAATGGCTATGGGCTATCAGATATGAGTAATCAGCTTGAATAATTATTTAAGTATTGCTGATATCTGACCGCTCTTAGCTGATTGGATATGCCTTGCAAAATTCCTAACTTTGTTAAAAATAGAAAGCAGTGAAAGTAGCCTTAAAAAGAGTAAATGATGCGGTTCATTTCGAAGCAACAGCCCCTTCCTCAACAGTAAAAGTACATATTGATGGTTCTCCGGATATTGGTGGCCAGGCTCTGGGTGTACGACCTATGGAAATGGTGCTTATGGCATTGGCTTCCTGCAGTTCTCTGGATCTGGTTACAATTCTTAAAAAGCAAAAACAAGTAATCGAAGATTTTTCGGTTGATGCTGAAGCAGAAAGAAGGGAACAAATCCCTAATATTTTTACAAAGATCCACTTACTTTTTCACCTGAAAGGGGATATCGATCCTGCCAAAGCAGAAAGAGCCGCAGAGCTTGCGGTAAAAAAGTACTGTTCTGTTCATGATATGCTGGTTGCCGGGGGAGTGGAGATTAGCTATTCCCTGGAGATAAATAATTAGCAACCCGATAGCTATCGGGTTTAGAGAATTAGCAAATTAGCAAATTGATTTGTCGATGAGAGACCCGATAGCTATCGGGTTGTCTATTTGTCAATTGTGATATGAGCTGAAGAATATATTTCTTCTTCCTATTTCCTATTCCCCATTCCCAGAGATTATAATTAGCAAATTAGCAAATGAATTTGTCGATTTGTCAATTGTAATATGAGTTACAGAACAAATTTCTTCTTCCCATTCCCTATTTCCCATTCCCCAAAGCCAAGTAATTAGCAAATAGATTTGTCGATGAGTTAATTTGTTGATTGTGAGTTAAAGATCAAATTTCTTCTTCTTTATCCTCATAACTTATTACTTAGAACCTACAACTTATTACTCCCTTTTCATCTTATGACTTTTAAATTACATGTTTAAACATCTAATATTTTATCTTTGTTAAATAAACTCGAAAAAACTAAAAATATAAAATATGGAAGCAGCAGTAAAAACTAAATGGATCATAGATCCAACGCACTCAGAAGTGCATTTTAAGGTAAAGCATCTTGTAATTTCAACAGTTACAGGTACATTTAAATCTTTTGCAGGTAGCATGGAATCAGAAAATGAAGATTTTCAGGACGCAGCAATTGAATTTACACTGGATGTAGACAGCATTGATACCAATCAGGAGCAGCGTGATGGGCACCTTAAATCAGCTGATTTTTTCGATGCAGAGCAATTCCCAAAAATTTTATTCAAATCAACTTCATTTAAAAAAGTTGGTGACGATTATGAATTATCTGGTGACCTGACTGTCAAAAATGTAAGCAAACCGGTAAAATTAAACGTAGAGTATGGTGGCAGAGCTACTGATTTCTATGGTAATGATAAAGCAGGGTTTGAAGTTTCTGGTAAGATCAGCCGTAAAGAATTTGGATTAACATGGGACGGTATTACAGAAGCTGGAGCGATTGTTGTAGGTGATGAAATCAAGCTGCAGATTAATGTACAATTTGCAAAACAAGCTTAACCAAATATATATCTGTTAAAGGCTGTCCCCGTCCGGTGGACGGCCTTTTTTATTTCTTTAGAAACTCCAGATTCCAGATTTTTTCTGCTTTTCGACCGATGAGCCAGAAGGAAAGTGCCATGATTCCAAAGAATATTGTTTTGTCAGTAATATCCCAAAGGTATTCGAAGTAGCGGCTATAGAGATTGATTAGCAGGAAGCTGATTCCGAATTCGCGGGCGATATGGTCCCTGAAGCGAATACCGTAAATAGTAAAGGCAAGGGCAAACAAAAGAGATATTATACCCCAATAAAACAGTTCGATCTGTTTTATTCGCAGCCAGTCCTCCAGACTTCCAAAGTTCCCAAATATGGATAGCAACCATAGTGAAATGAAGAGGTAAAGGAGTCCGATGATATAAGTTAGTTCCCTGAATAAATTCAGCACGCTAAAGCGAAGCATCAGGAAGCTGAAAAGCACCAGTGAAATTCCAAAGAGTACAAAGCGCAGAGGATAGTTCATCCCAAGAAAATAAAAACTCCAATCGGTTTGATATCCCGTTTCAGTCCCAAACCAACTCCCCAATGAAACCAGGGCGAATGCCCAGATCAGACGAGAACTGAACTTCCATGCGAGGGCAGCATAAACGAGTACAGATAAAAGAAATAAAATTGAAAAGTGTCCTTTCCCGTTATCAAAGGTTTTTCCAAGGAAAGCAATTGAACTTGCTGTTAATAGAATGCCGAAAAAGATGATGGATTCATTACTGAAAACGCGCTCCGGGTATTTCTTCTTTCGTTTATTGCCTTCAAGAAAGAGTAATGAAGCCAGGATAGCAGAAATGATGCTAATAATAATATCAGGAGTATCGTAAAGTTTCTCGAGCCAATTGAGTACTGCATCATCAATAATCAGTGAGGCAATTGCAACCATACCACTCGCTAGCGCAACCCAAAAGGAATACTGGGCAAGTCGTCGCCAGTCGAATCCTTTGACCTCATAGGTGGATTGTAGTTTTTCAGCAGTTTCCTTGTCAACTAAACCTTCGGTCTCCCAGGTACGTATGGTCTTCCCAAGAAATTCTGCTTCCTGTTTATCAAGATTTAATTTTGCCAAGACGATTTTTTCGACAAGATAAATTATTATTCTGATCGTAGAAGTATTTTTCGGGCTGCTTTTTCGTCTTTTGTCAGTTGTTTTCTTAGATCTTCGAGCGAATTGAATTTCTCATCTTCCCGCAGGTAAGCCAAAAAATTAATCTGAATAGTCTGTCCATAGATATCCTCATCGAAATCAAAGATGTTTACCTCGATATTGCGGCTCATTCCATTGATGGTTGGCCGGTGACCGATGTAAGCCATGCCCATCGCTGTTTTTGGATTTGTTTCCTCATTATTGAACTCAATACTAACCGCATAAATACCATCAGAAGGGATAAGTTTGTAGTTCTCTTCAATAAATAAATTTGCAGTTGGAAATCCAAGAACACGGCCTAACTGATCGCCTTTAATTACTTTGCCGGTCAGTTGAAAGGCATAGCCCAGAAATTCACTTGCTGTTTTAGTGTCTCCGCTTAAAATAGCATTTCTGATTTTGGTTGAACTTACCGCTACATCATTGATGTCCTGTTCAGGAATTTCTTCAACATCAAAACCAAAGTCAGAAGCAAAGGATTGAAGTTCTTTCAGCCCTCCCTTGCGATCCTTCCCAAAACGGTGGTCATAACCAATAATAATATGCCGGGTACCAATCTTCTCAACCAGTATTTCTTTGATATACTCCTGTGGTGTAAGGTTTGAAAAATCCCGCGTAAAAGGAGTGATGATCAGATGGTCTATTCCCAGTGCTTCAAGCTTTTCAGCTTTTTCATCCATTGTACTGATCAGTTTAATGTTAAGGTCGTCTGGATGAAGAATCATCCGTGGATGCGGGAAGAAGGTCAGAATTACTGTTTCCCCTCCACTCTTCTTTGCGACTTCCTGTAAACGGCTGATGATCTTCTGATGCCCTATATGCACCCCGTCAAAAGTGCCGATAGTAACTACGGCATTATGGATTTTTTTGAATTCGTCAATGTGATTGTAAATCTTCATCTTTTGGGAGAGAGGGCAAAACTAAGAATAATTATTATTTTAACTTAGTCTGTTCTTTAAGCTGCCTGATATGGTTAACCAGCTCCATTACTTCAAATGAATTTTCGACATCATATTCTCCGCTTTTAGTGCGTCGAAGCGATTTTAAGTGTGCTGCATTATTCAGGGATCTCCCAAAATCATGCACCAGAGAACGGATATAAGTTCCTTTACTGCAAATTACCCTGAAATCGACTTCTGGTAGCTCAATTCTTGTAATCTCGAATTGGCTGATACTGACTTTACGAGTTTTTAATTCTACAGTTTCTCCTCGCCGGGCTTTCATATAAAGTCGTTCCCCATCTACTTTCACTGCCGAATGGGCTGGGGGGTATTGATCCAATTCACCGGTAAATTGTTGGGTATTTGCCCTGATCTTTTCTTCGTTAAGCTGGCTGATATCGAAAGTTTCGTCGATTTCAGTTTCAAGGTCGTAGGAAGGAGTGTTTGCTCCAAGGATCATTGTTCCTGTATATTCCTTTTGTTGAGCCTGAAATTCGTCAATCTTCTTGGTCATCTTACCGGTACAGATGATCAGTAATCCGGTTGCAAGAGGATCAAGCGTGCCAGCATGGCCAACTTTTAACTTTAAGGGTTTAAATGAATTGCGAATCTTGCCTACAACATCAAAACTGGTCCATTTATAGGGCTTGTTAATGAGAAGTAATTCGCCTTCAGCAAAATTGAAGTCCGGGAATATTTTATCTGTTTTTTCGCTCATCAGATCACTTGAAGATCATAGCCTGAAAGAAGCAGGATCAAAATAATACCGCCTACAATGATGCGGTACCAACCGAAGATCCTGAATCCCCTGGTTTGCAGAAAAGTTATGAAATATCGGATAGCCAGCATGGCTACTATAAAAGCAACAATATTACCGATAAGCAATAAGTTTACCTGTTCCTGACTGATCACAAATCCATCCTGATAGAAGTCAAACAGTTTCTTTGCAGTTGCACCAAACATAGTTGGTACCGCCAGAAAGAATGAAAACTCAGCAGCGGCTTTTCGGGATAATTTCTGGGACATTCCACCTACGATTGTTGATGCAGATCTTGAAACTCCGGGAATCATCGAAATACATTGAAATAATCCGATCTTAAATGCTGTTGCATAGCTGATATCATCGGTATTATCGATGTTACCATTTTTGAACCAATTATCTACAAAAAGCAAAACAATACCACCAATAAGTAAGGCAATAGCTACACCCAAAGGACTTTCAAGCAGTTGATCGATTTTATCACTGAGTAATAATCCGAAAAACACGGCTGGAAGGAATGCGACGAGCAGTTTAAAATAAAATCCAATGGTCTGGAAGAATCGCTTGAAGTAAAGTACTATAACCGAAAGTATCGCACCAAGCTGAATTGCTACAGTAAATAACTTAACAAAATTGTCTGACTGAATACCCATCAGAGAAGATCCAAGGATCATATGGCCTGTGGAGGAAACCGGTAAAAATTCTGTCAGGCCTTCAATAACAGCCAGTAGAATTGCCTGATATACGGTCATTATTTTTTAAGAATTGCAATAAAACCGATGGCAAAGCCTGCAAGAACAACAATTGGGGCAAGAATAATCTTTCTGAATTCATAAATATCAGTATCTCCGATCATAAGCATAAAGCCAAATACTACGACAATGATACTGAGTAACATTAATCTGTAATTGTTCTTACCGAACACAAAACCCTCTTGCGGGCTTTCCTTAATAGGGGTGTTTTTCTGTGCCATTATCTATAAAGTTCGTAAATTTTTAAACGGAGAAACTTGCTCACTGCAAAGTAGGTACTGAGTCCTGAGATCAGAATACCAATCCCGATAACAGCCAGGAAAACAATTCCAAATTCAAACCAGTTACGCAGAATAATCATTTCGGGTACCTGCTGCTGCGCTAAATATAGTGTAAGCAATAAGAGAATTACTGCAATAAGTCCGGCGAATAATCCGTGAAGAATTCCATATGTAAGGAAAGGTTTACGGATAAAGTTTTGAGTTGCGCCTACAAGTTGCATACTCTTAATCAGAAAGCGTTGTGAATAGATAGCAAGCCGGATTGTATTATTGATCAGTGCAACGGCTATGATCAGCAGGATTGTTGCAAAGGCTAAAATAACCAGGCCAATTCCCCTGATATTCTGATTGACCATGTCTATCAGCGACTTCTGATAAATTACTTCCTTCACCAGTGGGTTTTTGCTCAATTGGGCTGTAAAAGCTTCAATGCTCTCATTATTCGCATAATCAGCCTTCATATACAAATCTATTGAGGATAATAACGGATTATAACCAAGGAAGTCAACAAAATCTTCCCCAAGATCTTTAGTTAAATTTCTGGCAGCAAGTTCTTTGCTTACATACTGGGTTTTTAAGACATAAGGATTTGCATCCAATTGTTTTTGTAATGCAGTAATGTCTACTTCTTTGGCACCATCGTTAACAATAATATTGAGTACGATATTCTCCTTGACATATTTTGAGAGGTTTTTCGCATGTACCAGAATCAGGCCAAGCAGTCCTGTCATTAACAGAACTAAAGCAATACTGATCACAGTAGAAACATAAATAGTTTTAGTTTTTCCGGATGATGTACTTTTTTCAAATTCTTCCATGAGCGAAATGATATGATGCGAAAATAAAGAATTCAGTTCATAAACCTAAATAATAAGCGCTGAAATGCCCTGATTTGAAGTTAAACTTTGTTAAAATTTTATGAGAAGGCCTTTATGCAAGTTAATTGAGGTTTTATAGGCAGCTTCTGGTTCAAAAAATCGTAGATTTTAGTATTTTCGCAGCTTATCAGTTTTAACAATGGATTATCAATTCAGAGATATAGAGAAGAGGTGGCAAAAATTCTGGGCCGAAAATCAGACTTTTAAAGTCGATAATAGTTCTGCAAAGCCAAAATATTATGTTTTGGATATGTTTCCATACCCATCGGGTGCGGGATTGCATGTAGGGCACCCCCTCGGATATATTGCCTCCGATATCTTTGCGAGATACAAACGTTTAAAAGGCTTTAATGTTTTGCACCCAATGGGATATGATTCCTTTGGTTTACCTGCAGAGCAATATGCTATTCAAACCGGACAACATCCTGCAATTACAACAGAAACAAATATAAACCGCTATCGGGAACAGCTTGATAATCTTGGTTTTTCGTTTGACTGGAGTCGTGAGGTTCGTACCAGCGATCCGGATTATTATAAATGGACCCAGTGGATCTTTATGCAGCTTTTTAATTCATGGTATAACCTTGAAAGTGATAAGGCAGAAAGCATTGATGAACTGATCCGAAGATTCGAAAATTCAGGTACTACAGGTTTAAAAGCTGTATGTGATGACGATGTCAGCACCTTTTCTGCAGACGAGTGGAAGGGAATGCCTGATACAGAAAAACAAACTGAGCTTCTGAAGTATCGTCTTACTTATCTCCGTGAAAGTACAGTGAACTGGTGCCCTGCCTTGGGGACTGTTTTAGCTAATGATGAGGTGAAAGATGGTTATTCTGAACGTGGGGGATATCCTGTTGAGCAGAAGAAAATGATGCAATGGAGTATGCGTATCACTGCTTATGCTGATCGTTTGCTGCAGGGCCTCGATGGAATTGACTGGCCGGATCCTTTAAAGGAAATGCAGCGTAACTGGATTGGAAAGAGTGTAGGTGCTCTTGTGAAATTTCCGCTTAACTCAGGTAACGCGATAGAAGTATTTACAACCCGTGTTGACACCATTTATGGAACAACCTTCCTGGTACTTGCGCCTGAACATGAATTCGTTGCCGGATTAACCACTCCTGAACAGGAAATGGAAATCCAAAATTATATAGATCAGACTAAAAAGAAAACCGAGCTTGATCGTATGGCCGATACAAAAACTGTATCAGGTGCATTTACAGGCAGCTATGCAAAACATCCCATAACAAATGAGCCAATTCCGATTTGGATCGCTGATTATGTATTGGCAGGATATGGAACCGGCGCGGTAATGGCGGTGCCTTCAGGTGATCAGCGCGACTGGCTGTTTGCTACTAAATTTGGATTGCCAATAGTTGCAATATCCGATGCACAGACTAATCTTGACAAAGAGGCTGATCCAACTAAGGAAGGTCATTATATTAATTCAGGAATAATCAACGGATTGAAATATAAAGAAGCAACTAATACCCTGATTGCGAAGCTTGAAGAATTAGGTGCAGGTAAAGCCAAGGTAAATTACCGCCTCCGCGATGCGATATTTGGTCGCCAGCGTTATTGGGGAGAACCTGTACCCGTTTATTTCAAAGAAGGACTCCCTTACCTGATCGACAGAGAAGATCTTCCGTTGGTTTTACCGGAAGTTGATAAATACCTGCCGACAGAAAGCGGTGAACCGCCATTGGGAAGAGCAGAGAACTGGAAATATAAAGATGAACTTGAATATGAGCTGAGCACTATGCCTGGTTGGGCAGGTTCGAGCTGGTACTGGTACCGCTATATGGCCTCGCAGGAGGATCGTAAGCAGGATGTATTTGCTCCGGCTGAAGCGATCTCTTACTGGAAGGATGTTGATTTATATATTGGCGGTTCAGAACATGCAACCGGACACTTACTTTACAGCCGCTTCTGGAATAAATTTTTGAAAGATCTTGGCTATGTGGTTGAAGAGGAGCCTTTCAAGAAGCTGATCAACCAGGGGATGATTCAGGGACGGTCTAATTTTGTTTACCGCATTATTGATGAAGAAGGTCGCGGAACGAATAAATTCGTTTCAAACGGGTTAAAATCTCAATACACTACCTCAGCACTTCACGTGGATGTGAACATTGTAGTGAATGAGATTCTGGATCTTGAAAAATTCAAAGCATTCAGGCCTGAGTTTGCCAATGCCGAGTTCATTCTTGAAAACGGAAAGTATATCTGCGGTGTTGAGGTCGAAAAGATGTCTAAATCCAAGTTCAACGTGGTTAGCCCGGATGATATCATTGAACGTTTTGGAGCCGATACCCTGAGAATGTATGAAATGTTCCTTGGTCCGCTGGAACAAAGTAAGCCGTGGAACACAAACGGAATTGAGGGTGTTTTTAAATTCCTTCGTAAATTCTGGAAGCTTTTCCATGATGATGAGTTTAATTTTAAAGTTTCTGATGAGGAACCATCAAAAGCCGAATACAAAGCGCTACATAAGATCATTCGCAAGGTAGAGGAGGATATAGAACGCTTTTCATTTAATACCTCCGTATCCAGCTTCATGATCTGTGTGAATGAACTGACTGATCTGAAATGCAATAAAAGGAAGATCCTTCAGGAACTGGTGGTCGTACTTGCTCCTTATGCACCCCATATAACCGAAGAGTTATGGAGTTTGCTGGGTAATACTGCCGGGACCTTATCTGTTGCTGCTTACCCCCAGTTCAATCCTGAATACCTGGTTGAGAATGAATTCTCTTATCCGGTTTCAGTAAATGGTAAAACCCGGATGAACCTCAATATCTCACTGAGCTTTTCACAGGCAGAGGTTGAAGAACTTATACTTGCCAATGAAGATTTGAAAAAATATCTTGATGGCAAGATTCCAAAGAAAGTTATTTTCGTGAAGGGGAAAATAATTAATCTTGTTATATGAGTTTTAACAACCATGATGGAGATGCGGTTTTAACCTGCTCTATCATGGTTGATTTTTAAATGCCACTTCTTTACAGAGAAATATTTCTGGCAGCCTCATGCCGTAAATTTCTTTTGTATCTCAGATTTTACTTAATCAAAACAATTCTCACATATGTTCCTGTAACATTAGGTGTACTTTCGCGACTAATTCCAAAACCAATTAAATGAAACGTTTATTTACGATACTATTATTACTTTCCGGGATCTCCGGAGTTTATGCACAGGGAATGGGTGGGGCAGCGGCTCCCGCTGTAACAGGCAGAATTTCGGGTGTTATTCTCGACTCTGTTTCGCTTACCCCAATTGACTATGCTACCGTTGCTTTAGGACGGGCAGGTTCTACAAAATCAACCAACGGTGCATTAACAGACGAGAAGGGTTCTTTCAAAATAGAGAATATTTCTGCAGGAGTTTACCGCGTAACCATTGCTTTTCTGGGTTATCAGACAAAGGTTATTGATTCAGTAAGGACTACCCTGGCCAAACCGGATTTAAATCTGGGCCGTATTATGCTTGCGCCAAATAAGACCATGCTAAATGAAGTTGTGGTTACAGGTACTACACCGATTGTTGAAAATAAAATCGACAAGCTGGTTTACAATGCAGAACAGGATGTGGCCATAGCTGGAGGAAATGCAACCGATGTGCTTCGTAAAGTGCCTTTGCTTTCAGTCGATTTTGAGGGAAATGTTTCCCTGAGAGGGAGCCAGAATGTCAGGGTACTTATCAACGGTAAGCCATCGGGTTCTATGGCCAATAATATGGCTGATGCACTGAAGGCGATACCGGCTGATCAGATCAAGAATGTTGAGGTAATTACTTCACCATCTGCAAAATATGATGCGGAAGGAACCTCGGGGATTATCAATATCATCACAAAAAAGAATAATCTGGCTGGGGTAAGCGGCTCAGTAAACGGAGGCGTAGGAACAAGGCAGAACAGTGGAAATGTTAATCTGAACGCAAAAACAGGCCGTTTAGCTTTAACTGCTAATGGAGGAGGATTCTACTCCTGGCCTCAGACCTCTAATATCTCATTTAACCGTACCAATACGGCAGGTACACAAATTATCAGCCAGGCGGGTCAGAGTAAAACAGACCGTTTGGCAATGAATGGTTCAATCGGAGCTGATTACGATTTCAATAGTTTCAATTCGATCAGTTCAAATGTACGTTTGAATGGATTCAGTAATAGTGCTAACGGCAGTAATCTGAACCAGAATAGTTTCAATGGGATAATGAATAATTTCACCCGTTTGAGTGATAACCAGATGAAAATGAATGGTATTGACTGGAGTAGTGACTATCTTCACAAGTTTAAGAAGAAGGATCAGCAAATCTCCTTAGCTTATCAGTTTACAAACAGTAATCAGAATAGTGATTATACCACCGATTTTTCAAATACAGTTATTGATGAATACGGTGATAATAATGCTGATAATACAGAAAATACGATTCAGCTGGATTATACCCATCCTTTTAAGAAAGTTACTTTCGAAACAGGACTGAAGGGTATTCTGAGGGATATTGTGAGTGATAACCAAACCCGCAATTTTAATTCAACAACCAGCACATTCACACCAATCTCGGCCCGTACCTATATCTATGATTATAATCAGGATGTATACTCGGCATATGCAACTTTTGCATTTATCCTGGCTAAGAAATTCGGTATCAGGGCAGGTGCGCGGTATGAAGGTACAGAGATCAAGGGTGATGCCAGATCGGTTGGTGCGGCGGCGTCTCCTTTCAGCAGCAGTTATTCTAATCTGGTTCCAAGTTTTGTCGTTTCAAGAACATTCAAGAATTTTTCAACGGTTAAATTAAGTTATAACCAGCGTTTGCAAAGACCAAGTTTGTTTTATCTGAATCCATTCCTGAACAGTGCAGATATTTTCAATCAGTCGCAGGGAAACCCGGCACTGAAGCCTGAACTTTCACATAACATTGAGTTCAATTATTCTATGTTTGTCAAAACCTCAGTACTGAATGCTTCAGTTTATTACCGCCGCACCAATGATATCATAGAAAGCTTTGTGATACCTGTTTCGGTTACTGATCCGGCCACCGGAAATCCAGCAACCGGTTCAAGAACTACTTTCAGAAACGTTGGAAGCAATAATTCGGTTGGGTTTAATTTCTTCGGACAGATAAATCCTGTCAAACCGCTGACTTTAAGAGGCAATTTCAATGTGTTTACATATGATATCAACGCCAACAGCGGGTTTACAGTGACCAATACAAATACACAGTTGATTTATAATGCCTTCCTGATGGGTTCTTATGTTTTTCCAAAGGGACTTACTTTCGAGACATTCCTGATTACCAATTCTCCGCGCCGTACTTCACAGGGTAAAAATCCATCTTTCAATATGTGGAATCTCGGTTTGAAGAAAGAGATTATGAAGAAGAAAGGAAGTATCGGTTTGACAATCATTGATCCATTCAATGAGAATAAGAATTTCCGTCAGAATATTACCGGAGCAGATTTTGTTCAAAACAGTAATTTTTCTGTTCCATTCCGCTCTTTCGGAACAAGTTTCAGCTATCGGTTTGGAAAATTATCAATGCAGGCTCCACGAAAAAAACGTGGTGTAACGAATGATGATCTTAAACAGGGAGAGCAAAATAACGGAACTCAATAATCTCAATCAGATCATAGAATTATATTAATGCCCCGGTCTCAGGACCGGGGCATTTTTTTTTAATAATTGTACATTTGCCAAAAATGAAAAGAGATGCAGGATAGAAAAATTATTTCTCTGTTGCCGGCAGCCACAGAAATTATTTGTGCGCTGGGTTTGGAGCAGCAGCTGGTTGGCCGTTCTCATGAATGTGATTATCCTGAAAGTGTCAAGAATCTGCCGGTATGTTCTTCAGCAAAATTCCTTCCTGGCTCCAATAGTGCAGAAATAGACAGACAAGTGAAAGAAATACTCTCTGATTCACTTTCAATTTATACTGTTGACAAAGAACTGATAAAAAGTCTGGCGCCCGATGTTATTATTACCCAGGCCCAATGTGAAGTTTGTGCTGTGAGCCTTAAAGATGTGGAGTTTGCGATGAATGACCTGCTTGAAAAAGGCTGTCAGGTCATTTCTCTGGAGCCACATGAATTATCTGATATTTACCGGGATATCCGAAACCTTGCAGATCAGCTTGGTGTGGGAGCAGCAGGAAAAGATTTACTTGAATTATCGGAAGAACGTAATGATATTATTCGTCATAAACTCAAATTCATCACTGAGAAGCCTAAAGTAGCCTGTATAGAATGGCTTTCACCCCTGATGATCGCCGGAAACTGGACACCTGAAATCATTGAGATTGCTGGTGGTATTCCGGTGCTGACTGAGAAAGGAAAGCATTCGGGATATGTTAGTTTTGAGGATATTCAGAAAGAGGATCCCGATATCATCGTACTGATGCCTTGCGGATTTTCGGTGGAGAGAACCTTAAAAGAGATTAATATTATGCTGGAACTGCCGGGATGGAGAGAATTAAAGGCCATTCAGGATAATAGAATTTATATAGCTGATGGGAATCAATATTTTAACAGATCAGGGCCGAGGATAACTGATAGCATTGAGATCATGGCTGAGATCATTAACCCGAAGCAGTTTATTTTTGGGTATGAAGGAGAAGGATGGATTAGGTTCATGCAACGCTGACAGGATTCAAAACCCTGTCAGCGTTTCTTAAACCCTGTCTGCGTTAGCCTTTAAAATTCTATAAATCGTTCAATCTGCTGATTGGTAAATTTCACTGTATCTTCATTAAAAAGGTTCCCGTTTTCATCAAATTCTTTCCTGATGTTAGGAATATGTATGCGTAATGGCAAGACATGCATATTGATATAATGGCAGATTCCTGTAAAATGGTCTATACCCCGAATATTACCGTATTTGCCGCTTGAGAGTCCGACCAGCGCCGCCTTTTTTCCAAAAAAGCTTTCCGGAAAGGAACAGGCATCAATAAAAGTTTTTAAGACTCCGGGGAAGCTTCCATTATACTCAGGGATTACGAAAATGAATTTGCTGCTTGCAGAAATTTTTTCCTGAATACTTTGAAAGGCTTCGCTGCGTTTCCCATAAAGGTCTGACTTGATAAGGTCGCCGGGAAGTTCACAGAGCGAGAGAATTTCTGAGTCGAAACCTCTTTCTGACAATTGCCGGTGATAATATTCGGCGAGTTTCAGAGTATTGCTTCCCTCACGATTAGTGCCGGAAATTATTGTCGTCATTTTGTGGATAAGATGTGCAAAACGAAAATCGCCCCGCGGTGTAATTAGTTTTAAGTTTGTATCTTAGAATTTATTAAAAAATCCTATTTAATCAGTCAAAAGTAGTGTTTTGAACCGCTTAGAATTTATTGTTTAGACTTTTTAATATCACGTATTTGTAATTATTTTTTTAAAATGAGCAAAATTATCGCATTAGCAAATCAAAAAGGGGGCGTTGGAAAAACTACTTCCGCCATAAATCTTGCAGCGAGTTTGGCTGTTCTTGAGTACCGTACCCTTTTGGTTGATGCAGATCCACAGGCAAATTCAACATCAGGAATAGGTTTTGACCCGCGTACGATTAAGGCCAGTATATACGAGTGTATAATTAATGAGATAGATCCTTTAGAGGCTATTCAAAATACGGACACTCCAAACCTTGATCTGCTTCCTGCCCATATTGATCTGGTAGGTGCAGAAATTGAGATGATCAATTTAACAAACAGGGAATATAAGATGAAAGCGGTTCTGGATAAGATCCGTGATAATTATGATTTCATTATCATTGACTGCTCTCCCTCTTTGGGCCTGATCACAATCAATGCTCTTACAGCAGCAGATTCAGTAATTATTCCTGTTCAGTGTGAGTACTTTGCACTTGAAGGTCTGGGTAAATTGCTGAACACTATAAAGATTGTTCAGAGTCGGTTAAATCCGAATCTTCAGATTGAAGGTATATTGCTGACTATGTATGATGTCAGACTGAGACTGTCAAATCAGGTTGTTGAAGAAGTGAAGACTCATTTCCAGGATCTGGTCTTTGACACAATCATTCAACGGAATACCCGCTTAAGTGAGGCCCCAAGTTATGGTATCTCGGTTATTATGCACGATGCAAATTGTAAAGGAGCAATCAATTACCTTAATTTAGCCCGTGAGATCATTCGTAAAAACGGACTGGTTTCGAATGAGGAGGCTGTAAAACAAGCTTTAGTATAATATGATCTACCAAAAGAAAACCGGATTAGGAAGGGGATTAAGAGCTCTTTTGGACGATTCGGATTTGCCGGAAAATGACAGACAACAGGTTAGTAATGAAAGCTCCTCACTGGGTTCTATCAGCTCCGTAAAGATCAGTCAGGTTCAGGTTAATCCATTTCAACCCCGTACTGATTTTGATCCTGAAGCACTCCATGAACTCGCGGAGTCGATCAAACTGCAGGGCTTGATTCAACCAATCACTGTCAGACAGTCGGGACAGAATTCTTATCAGCTTATTTCAGGTGAACGCAGGTTAAGGGCATCCAAACTGGCGGGCTTAACCGAGATTCCGGCTTATGTTCGTACAGCAAATGACCAACAAATGCTGGAAATGGCGCTGATTGAAAATATTCAGCGTGAAAATCTGAATGCAATAGAAGTAGCCCTTAGCTTTCAGCGGATGATTGACGAATGTAATTTGAAGCAGGAGCAACTTGGGGAGCGTGTGAGCAAGAACCGCTCTACTGTAACCAATTACCTTCGTTTGCTAAAACTTCCCCCTGCTATTCAGGCTTCTATACGAGATAAAGAGATCTCTATGGGGCATGCACGTGCTCTGATTTCAGTAGAGGATGTCGATAAACAACTTTATCTTTTTCAGGAGATCATAAATCGCGGACTTTCGGTACGTAAGGTAGAAGATTTAGTAAGACAGCTGCAGAATATTGGAAAAGGAAAAAAACCTGTAAAGGCAAGCGGAATGTCTTTTCAGTACATGAAGATTCAGGATGATCTTGCCTCTAAGTTTAGCACTAAGGTTAAGCTAAAGCTGGATGAAAAAGGTAAGGGCTCTATTGAAATTGGGTTCATGTCTGATGATGATCTGAACCGGATTCTGGAAATGTTAGACTGGTAATGAAATTGAAAATCCTATTGGGTTTCATCTTTATGTGTTTTTTAACGCAAACAGATGCGCTTTCCCAGGTTACAGGGACTCCTCCTGCTAAATCAGACAGCAGTAAAGTGAAAGTAAAAAAAGAGCCCGTTCTGAAAGATTCTGCCCGTCTTGCAATCGAAGCGATGCCTCGTCGTGCAGCAATGAGATCCCTGATGCTGCCGGGCCTCGGACAGATCTACAACAAACGCTGGTGGAAAGTTCCGTTAGTTTATGGTGGTTTTATTGGAATTGGCCTCGTTTTTGAGTTTAATCAGCGGAATTATAAAGTCTTTCTGAAGGAAGCCCAATTTCGTGAACTTAATCCCGAAAAAACAGAAAATCCACTGTACTCAGGATATACTAATGAAGGAATTATTCAGATTAAGGATGCTTACAGACGAGATCGGGATCTTTCAGTATTAGCCGGACTAGGATTTTATGCGATTACAATCATTGATGCTTATGTTGATGCAAAGTTTTTCAGGTTTGATATTTCTGATGAATTGTCGATAAAAGTACAGCCATCTGTAAGCCAGTTGCCTGTTTACGCTTCAGCTTTTTCCCCTGCTGTAGGGCTAAAACTGAAGCTGAGTTTATGAAGATGTGTATATAATTTAAAATAATGAAGATAGCTATTCTTGGATATGGTAAAATGGGCCGTATCATTGAACAATTTGCAATTGAAAGAGGCCACGAAGTTGTTCTGAAGGTCAATGTTGATAATTTGGAGGATCTGAGTATCCCGAATTTAGAAAAGGCAGATGTAGCCATTGATTTTAGTACCCCTGATTCTGCCCTGGGCAATATCGAGATTTGCTTTGCAGCACATGTTCCGATTGTGGTGGGTACTACAGGATGGTATGGCCATTTACAGGCAGTAAAGAATAAATGTGAGGAGAGTAACAATACACTTTTATACGCATCTAATTTTAGTATTGGAGTGAATGTATTCTTTTTTGTGAATAAAGTGCTTGCTAAGATCATGAACAGGTATCCCCAATACGAGGTTCAGGTTGAAGAGATTCATCATACACAGAAACTTGATTCCCCAAGCGGTACTGCTATGACTATTGCTGAAGGTATTATTTCTGAACTTGACCGCAAGAATGAGTGGGCGAATGAGCTGATAGGTTCTGGTGAAGAATTAATACCTAAGCCAGATCAGTTACTGATCGAATCACATCGTATAGAGGATGTTCCGGGCACTCATACGGTCATTTATAGTTCGGAAGTAGATGATATTGAATTTAAGCATAAGGCTCATAGTCGTGCCGGTTTTGCCCTTGGCGCTGTAATGGCAGCAGAGTGGCTGGAAGACAAGACCGGATTTTTTAATATCACAGATATGTTTGATTTTAGCATTTAAATTGATTACAATAGAGCATGAGTTTAACAAATAAGGGTAAATCGAAGGATAAGAAAGTTCGGACTAAGAAAAGTGCCGGAAGAGAGTGGTTTGACGCTATTCTGTTTGCTGTGGTGGCTGCTACTTTAATCAGGGGACTTTTTATTGAGGCCTATGTTATTCCAACGGGTTCTATGGAGAAAACACTGCTTGTCGGTGATTATCTTTTCGTCAGTAAAGTGAACTATGGAGCAAGGATGCCCATCACACCGGTATCTTTTCCTTTTGCTCATCACACCATGCCAATAACCGGAACAAAGGCATATTGGGAAGGCATTCAGTGGGATTACCGCCGTCTCCCGGGACTAGGAGAGGTTAAACGGAATGATGTTGTTGTTTTTAACTTCCCGATGGATGCAGATGCACCCTTATCGAGACCTGTTGATAAACGTGAGAACTACATTAAACGCTGTCTGGCTATAGGTGGAGATACTATACAGATCAAAGATGCCCGTGTATATCTGAATAACAAGCCGGCTGAGGTTCCTGTTTTTGGCGAAAAATATTATTATGTAAAGTCTGATGGGACTGATTTTAATCCTCAGGCAATAGAAGATCTGAATATTGAAGCACAGCGCTCATCTGCAGATGAGTATATTTTTAATATGACTGCGGCCGATGCAGAAATTATTAAGGGCTGGGCAAATGTAAAGAGTGTGAATCCTTACATCAGACCATTGAACGAATTTGATTCTCAGATATTTCCGCATAATCCTTCAATTAAATGGAATGCCGATAATTTCGGGCCGCTTATCGTACCAAAAGAAGGTTGGACAGTGAAACTGGATAGCAGCAATTATTCAGTTTACGAACGTGCAATTTCAGTTTATGAGGGAAATAAGATTGAAAGAGTTGGAAATGATATCCTGATTAATGGCAAAAAGACAAATAGCTATACTTTTAAAATGAATTATTACTGGATGATGGGTGATAACAGGGACAATTCTCTGGATTCACGTTATTGGGGCTTTGTACCTGATGACCACATCGTGGGTAAGGCTTTATTCGTGTGGATGAGCTGGAATACAAAAGGCACCTTCTTCGATAAAATACGATGGAGCAGATTGCTTGGTGGGATTCATTAGAATCTAAAATCATTCAACAAAAAAGGAGGCCCTGCGATTAGTCCCAGGGCCTCCTTTTTTTTTAGCTCGTCTGTCATTCCGAAAGCTGCCCATCAGCAGCTGAGGAAACTCTGCTATTATAGATCAAATTTTGTTTCATGAGCACAAAGTTCCTTCACTTCGTTCTGGATGACAGGTGGAAAGCGCCAAAAGCTTATAGCTCAAAATTAAATTTTACTCAACCTTATACCGGTAAATAAACCTGGATAGATTCCCATCAATATCAGTGCCTTCTACGATTGCTTTGTAGGTACCTTTATTATCCCCATTATAAAACTCAACTGCCATATTCCCAGCCTTGTCTGTAAAGATTCTTGGATTCCAGTAAATGGTACTGCGAAGGTCAGATCCCGTGGTGCGGCTTTCAGGGCTCAAATATTTGGGTGAGTAGAACTCTCTCTTTTTGATATATCCCTGAGGGTTGAAAGTCAAAACGTTATTCTGAGGAAATAATTTTTTCAGGTCTTCAGCACTCACTGGCTTGCCTGTAGGTACAGTTTTAGAGTTTATTACTAATACACCATTTGTATTATACATCCGGTTTACCATTCCCAACTCATCTTTCAGGAAGATCTCGATATTGTCAACATCAGCAGGGTTAATATTGTTCAGATAGTTAGCATCAACAGGCATCCCATTATAAAAGATCTGCACGGGCACCCTAAGTCCGGAGTTATAGACCCTGGTCACATAAAAATTATTATCATTGAAAGTAAGTCCAGTTGCTGCTGTTTGCAGACAGGTAAGTAAGATCGGACATCCCTTAAACCGTTCGCTGTCAATTAAATGATCGGGCTGAGCGCCAAGGCCTGAAAGAGCCGGATGATCCAAATGGCTTGCTTTTTTTATCGCTGTAGCCTTAACTACGACCTCCTGAAGCATTTGAGTTGCCAAAAAATATTGCCTTTTACTATTATCGAGATAAGTTGCCAAAGCACTGTCAATGTTAAGTTCTTCATCCGGAACATTGACATTTTTGCTGATTGTCGGGAAGGCAGTACCATTCAGCATGATCATCATGTTGCGTGCTGCAGTTGAACTTCTTGCACTGATAGTAGCTTCTGCTGAATCGGTAATCACCACTTTTTCAAATTTGAACTCCCCTTTCAGATTGGTTGTGGTTTCGGCATAGAACTTACTTTCCGGAACTACCAGCTTCAAACTGCCTTTGGAGACCGGCATGCCGTTCGATGTACGCAAAATCCCTGTAAATTCAATTCCCTGCTCAGGAAGAACACTTATCACAGGCTCCCTGCCTTTGATGATATCTTCATATGAGAATTTGCGGTATCCCTGGGTAAGCATCAGCAAATCAAGATCCGCGAGTTTTTTTTCATTGGTCTGATTGAAATAGTAATTAGGCTTTTCAATAAAGCCTCTTAATTCTGAAGAAATCAGAAAGGAGCTAAGAATAGTTGTTTCTTCATCTTCGGAATGCGGAACTTTGGATTCATTGATAACTGATAGAGAAAAATTTCCTTCAACGGGAGCATTTCTTGTTTTAGCAGTGATATTCATTTTCACCGGCTGTCTTGAGCCATAAACCTTTTTATCGGAATTTATGCTCAGACTTGAAACATCTGTTTGATTAACAAATACCAGACGTTCGGTTAAAGGTTCGCCTTTATTTGTGAACAGGGTAATCTGTACAATTCCGGTTGGAAACTTGTTTTTTGCTATAGAGGCCCCAATGTTCATAGTTGCTAAATTGGTCTGTGCCGCAAAACAGATAACACCCTTACTTCTGGCTATCAGGTAGAAATTCTTATCCCGGTTTTGGGCAAAAAAGGCCGGATTACTTGAAAGCTGCAAAATGATATTCGAAGCTGTTGAGCTAACAACAGATATTGCAATTCCGGATGATTTAGCCTGTGGCAGGGGAATAGTTTTCTTGATTCCGTTTGAAAAGCTAAGGTTGGCTTTATAGGTTTTACCACTTTCGGGTAAAAGCGTAAATGATCCCATTCCCAGATGCTGTGATTGAATGCTGCTGATTACCTTACCAGTATTATCAACTATTTCACCCTTAACATCAATCCCGAGGCCCTTTTCCTGAACGGCTTTGAATGCTACCTTCCTACTTACATTTTCAATTAAATCCCCTCCTTCAGGAAAAAACTGAAAATCGGCTTCGGAAAACGAATTTTTCAGCGAGAATTGAGAAGTAATCAGTTTTCCGGTTTCTGCTTCAAGTACCGTCTCAAGTATTCCGGTATCCAAAGCTGCTTTTTGACCCGCACTTAATTTTAAAGAAACCATTCCATCTGCATTGGTTGTTTCCCTCCCCCGTGCTATGGTTTCAAATTTGGAAATAAGACTCCAGCTTATCTTTTTATTCGCAAATGGCTTTCCTTCCGGGTCTTTATATAAGATGTTTGCTGTTATTGTTGGCGAACTGTCCGGATTCTGCCCACTGAGTGAAATATTAGTAATGATATTCCTGTTAATTGCATTTCCAACTTTGATATTTTTAGTAAAGAAATATTCATCACTGAAATTCAACATCCAATAGGTGTATGCTCTGATTCTATAGTTGCTTGATTTGTAGACAGATGGGTCAAGGGTGATACTGCCGTATGCTGAAGTATTAACCACCGGCAGCTTCATAGATCTGACCAGGGTGTCATTTTCTGAAATAATATCCACATACAAAACTTTACTCAGGTCGGAGGGTAAATCCTGACCTGTAGCAACATAAGCTTTAAACCAGATGGTATCTCCGACAGCGTAATAGGGTTTGTCGAAATGCAGATAAACTTTTTCTGAAGGATAATCCTGAATAAGCTTTTGGGATCGGTCTACTATAGTCTGTAAACTTATTGTGTCCTGTGCGAACAGTTGACCGGCCTGCAAAAGAAATAACAGCGCAATAATTAATGAACGGTAAACTTTCATCTTGAATTGAATCATATATGCGAATATAGATTAAATGAACTTTTTAACCATACATCCCTTAATGTTTAACATATTTTAATGATTGAGAGGCTTGAATATAGAAATTCAGCCGATGATCAGCTGAGTCTGTTGATTCCCAATTTATCTGCAAGGTCATTCAGATCATTGCACACCTCATTAATTAGAGGAATACCTTTGCTCTGCCGCTCTTTTTCTGCGATTAACTCAGGTTCACCGGGGATAATCACTTTCAGGTCTTCACTGATTGGTTTTGCTGAGCTGAAACGTTCTATCCAATTGTCAAGATGAGTTTTGAATTCCTCAACCGGCCTGAAGCCATCAACTCGCAAGGCACCTAAAAAATGACCTAATCCCAAACCAACGGGATCGTTGGATGGTTCCATGAATGCGACAAAAGGAGGTGCCCATGGGCCGTAATTGGCACCTGAGAGCACTGCAGAGAGGATATCAACCGTTGCGCTTAGTCCGAAGCCTTTATGGCTACCGTGGTCCCTGTCGCTTCCCAGAGGCAGCAGAGAGCCTCCTTTTTTTAATTCATGTGGATCTATTGACGGCTGCCCGTTTGAATCCTGTATCCAGCCTTCTGGAACAGGTTTGCCTGTTCGCTGTGCAATTTCCAGTTTACCATTGGCGGCGGCTGAGGTTGCCATATCCACAATGACAGGAGGATATTTCCCGGCAGGGAAAGCATAGCACATCGGGTTAGTCCCCAGCATTCGTTCATTGGCAAAGGTTGGTGCTACCAGCGGACTTGCATTGGTCATCGCAAATCCAATCATATCCCTCTCAACAGCCATCATGGTGTGATAGGCTGCAATTCCAAAATGATTGGAATTCCTGACAGATACCCAGCCTGATCCATATTTTTCTGCTTTGTCAATAGCCACTTTCATTGCAAAAGGAGCTACAACGAGCCCCAGGCCTGCATCTCCGTCAATAGTGGCTGTAGTTGGAGTTTCATGAACTATTTTGATATCTGGTGAGGGATTAATCCGGGCTTTTTCCCATAGGCGAACATAGCCGGTTAGCCTTGCCACGCCATGCGAGTCAATACCGCGAAGATCTGCTTTAATGAGTACATCAGCGGCCAGATCAGCATGCTCTGAAGAGCAGCCCATTTTCAGGAAAACGGATCTTGTGAAATCCCGCAGCTTAGTTTCGGTAAAGGTATGATAGGTCATGTATCTAATCTACTCTTCTAATATCGTAAATTTCAGATCAAGAGGTTTGAAGTTCCCGATAAGGGCTTTTATGAAACCTTTACCATACTTCACATAGAACAAACCAAAGTTTTCAGACCGTTCCTGTAATCCGCCATTTGGAAAAAGCTTTGATTTGATTACATCGATCTGGGAAAGTGCGTCGCCAAAATTTCTTTTCTCGGCTTTAATTAATTTAGCTTCCAGATTTTTAACAGCTTTTTGTAATCTTGATTTTACTGCCTCAGAACTTGGCCCCAGACTTGGGTCGATCTTATAAGTACGCAATTTTATCTTTTCAAAAATGGAGCTGAGCTCCTGCCACTCATCATGTAAATTAAGGCTATGCTCAGTATGGCTAAATACCCATTCTTTTTTTAGCTCTTCAGAATTTTTAAAAATATCTTTTATATTAAGATCCAGCCGGTTTAGTTTCGTTTCCAGATTCAGGGAAGCGAATATCGCAGAATTTCGAAGAAGCAAAATTGGGAAGTCAACACCGAAATAGTCGAAATTTTGTTTTAGCTGCAGCCAGTAAATAATTTCTGCCCCTCCTCCGATATAGGCCAGGTTCGGAAGGATTACTTCTTCATAAAGCGGGCGCATCACAACATTCGGACTAAAGCGTTCAGGAAAATCCTGGATCTCTTTTAATAATTCTTCCTCGTTGAAACTGATCTCTGTATTTAATACCCGGTATAGATCTTCTTCAAAAACGATTCGTTCCCTCAAACCATCCATCAGGTAGAAAAAATTTATCTCCCTTGGATTTACCTGTGCTTCTATCCCTTTTTCTGCTAGCTTTTTATTGGTATCAGTGATGGTTCTGAAGCTATGCTGGCCGGTGATATCTTTTGCAATGATCTCTGAAAATTCCTTCTTTAACCTTCTGTCATCTGCGTCCAGAATTACCAATCCATACTCTTCAAAAAGGGAGTTGACCAGTTGCCTGCTCGCATCTGCCAGATTTGTAGTGCCTGTATATGCAGAGCTAATCAGTTTACCCAACTCATCAGCATTTTCTGAAACTCCCAGAACTGCAAGATACTCCAGAACTGCTTTTTCTATCCCTTTCGTTGCTAATCTGCCAGTGGCTCCTGTCGCATCCAGTTCCCAGCTGATCTTCTTTCCCGAGATGTAAGTATGATTGATTTCCGCAAAATCATGATCTTCTGTTGCCATCCAGTACACAGGTACAAAGTTTTTATCCGGAAAGTTGGATTTTAATTCCTTTGCCAGATTTATCGCAGTGACGATCTTAAAAATGAAATATAATGGACCCGTAAAAATATTGAGCTGATGGCCTGTACAAACAGTAAAAGTATTCTTTTGAAGCAGCAGGCTGATGTTTGAGTTTACCAGCTCATTACAGGGTTGTGGTAATTTGGAATATTGCTCCCTTAAAACTTCGACCAGAATTTCTCTGTTCGAATTGTTTTTTTTCGAGGCCAATAAGTCCTTGAATCCCTGAAGGTTGGGGCTATATGATTGGAAGGAACTTAAGTCCGTTTCATTGTTCAGATAGCGGATCAGGCCTTCCGAAAAGCTTCTGGTTTCACTGTAATCAATATAAGTTGCCTTCATCAGAAACGAAATTAGCGGAAATTAATGAATTCCTCTTTGCTGATCTAAATTTTGACAATCTGACCATACAGATCGAAATCTTCGGCACGGTCGATTTTTACCTTAACAAAGCTTCCTGGAGTGGCATAGCTGATTCTGGCATCAATTAAAACCTCATTATCTACTTCTGGCGAATCATATTCTGTTCTTCCTGTTAAATAATTACCCTCCTTTTTATCGATCAGTACCTTGTAAGTCCGACCAACTTTATCCTGATTGATATCGAATGAGATTTCCTGCTGAATACCCATGATTGTTTCCACACGTTCCTGCTTTACTTCCTCAGGAACATCATCAATAAGTTCGTAGGCATGCGTTTTTTCTTCATGAGAATAGGTGAAACATCCCAGACGGTCGAAACGGGTTTCAGTAACCCAATCCCTCATTTCTTCAAAATCTCTTTCTGTTTCTCCGGGATAGCCGCAGATCAGAGTTGTACGTAAGGCGATATCAGGCACTTTATCACGAATGGAATTAACCAGATCAATTGTTTTTTGTCTTGTAATTCCACGTCTCATGGAGCTCAGCATCGAATCGCTGATGTGCTGAAGAGGCATATCCAGGTAATTGCAGATATTGGAACGTTCGTTCATCACTTCCAGAATATCCATTGGGAAACCCGAAGGATAGGCATACTGAAGTCTGATCCATTCAATTCCATCAACATCCGACAGATTGCGTAGCAAATCGGCAAGATTTCGTTTGCTGTAGAGGTCAAGCCCGTAATAAGTCAGATCCTGAGCGATTAAGATCAGCTCTTTGGTGCCATTCTTCGCGAGGAATTTAGCTTCTTTTACTAAATCTTCAATAGGTTTGGAAACATGTTTCCCCCTCATCAGTGGAATTGCACAAAAGGAGCAGGGCCTGTTACATCCTTCAGCAATTTTAAAATAGGCAAAATGTGATGGGGTAGTCAGCAGACGTTCTCCTAGCAGTTCATGCTTGTAATCTGCGCCTACCGAACTCAAAAGTTTTTGAAGATCGTTTGTTCCAAAATAGGAGTCCACATTTTTGATTTCGGCTTCAAGCTCTGGCTTGTACCGCTCAGAAAGGCATCCGGTTACGATAAGCTTAGAAATTTTCCCCTGGTCTTTTAACTCGCTGTATTGCAGGATAGTATCAATTGATTCCTGTTTCGCATTATCAATAAAGCCGCAGGTATTGATAACGATGATGTCATCCTTACGAAGTGAATCGGCTTCATGAACAACATCCATCTGGTTACCTCTTAACTGGCCCATCAGGACTTCAGAATCATGAATATTTTTTGAACAACCCAGTGTTATGACATTGACCCTCGGTTTTACCGGGGTAGGTTTTGTGCTAATTTTAGTCTTCATTCTTTGCTTCTCTGATTATTTAAAAAGGGAGTCGACAAACTCTTTCTTATTAAATAATTGCAGATGATCTATTCCTTCACCCACACCGATGTATTTCACCGGAATTTTAAACTGATCAGATATCCCGATCACGACCCCGCCTTTTGCTGTGCCGTCTAATTTGGTTAACGCTAATGCGTTTACTTCAGTTGCCTGCGTAAACTGCTTACATTGCTCAATTGCATTTTGTCCGGTGGAGGCATCCAGTACAAGAAGGATCTCATGTGGAGCTCCAGGTACGATTTTCTGCATCACCTGTTTGATCTTGGTTAACTCATTCATCAGAGCAACTTTGTTATGCAGGCGGCCGGCTGTGTCAATAATTGCCACATCATCGCCATTGGCAACAGCTGATTGCAGGGTATCAAAGGCAACAGATGCGGGGTCAGAGCCCATTGGCTGGGCAACGATTCGTACATTTACCCGTTCTGCCCAGAGTTTTAGCTGATCTACAGCGGCTGCCCTGAAAGTATCTGCTGCACCCAAAACCACCTTGTTTCCGGCAATTTTCAATTTATGAGCCAGTTTACCAATAGTTGTGGTCTTGCCAACACCATTTACCCCAACAACCATGATGACATATGGTTTATGATCACCGTATTCAAAATTTCTAAAATCGTTGCTGTTGTTCTCTGATAAAAGGCTTTGGATTTCAGAACGTAAAAGTTCATTCAGCTCCGAAGTATTGATGTATTTATCACGGGCTACGCGAGCCTGGATCCGATCAATGATCTTTAAGGTAGTTTGAACACCCACATCCGAGTTAACCAGAATTTCTTCAAGTTCATCGAGCACATCATCGTCAACGGTCGATTTCCCGACAACAGCTTTGGTAATCTTCGTAAAAAGGCCTTCCTTGGTCTTCTCGAGGCTTTTGTCCAGTTCTACCTGTTCCTGTATGTTGTTTTCTTTTTTCTTGAAAAAATCAAATAATCCCATGGTGCCAAATTTAAGAAATCTGCCGGGGCGGATAACAATTATATAATGAAAAAAGCCACCCGACGATTATACGCGGGCGGCTTCTGTTAATACATTGTGAAAATTACTTAGAGGTATTAGTTCCTGCAATAGCGTCTTTCACGTGATCGTTATGAACGATAATTTCTTTGAATGAGTAAGCACCGGTTTTTGGCGACTTATTCATTGTGATAACTTTTGAATATTCTTTACCAGCACCTGTCTTCAGGGTTGCAACTACTTTCTTTGCCATTTCTGTATGTTATTTGAGTTGTAGTGTAGGTTTTAAGTTGTAGATTTTAAGTTTTCAATACTTATAAATACCACTTATAACTTATTACTTAATTTCTTTGTGAACAGTTACTTTTCTCAGAACAGGATTGAATTTCTTTAATTCCAAACGCTCTGTAGTGTTCTTTTTATTCTTGGTGGTTACGTAACGAGACATTCCAGCCATGCCACTTTCCTTATGCTCGGTACATTCTAAAATAACCTGAACTCTGTTGCCTTTCTTAGCCATTGTATTATCTTTTTAGTTTTAAGTTGTAGGTTTTAAGTTGTAAGTTTTCAGTATAATTAATTACTTATAACCTATAACTTAATACTTATAACTCTCTATATGTATCCTTTTTTAAGGAATTTGTTAATTACAGCAGTGATGCCATTTTTACTGATGGTTTTGATCGCTGAAGTAGAAACTTTCAACGTGATCCATCTGTCTTCTTCTGGGATGTAAAACTTTTTTACATGCAGGTTAGGATAAAATTTACGTTTGGTTTTTACGTTTGAGTTAGAAACGTTGAAACCGTTCATCGCCATTTTTCCTGTTAAATCACAAATTCTCGACATGACTATAAGTGTATCTATTATTTAAATTCAAATCTTTAAAGAGTTTGCAAATATCGGGAGAAAAAATCAGATACGCAATACTTTATCAATAAATTTAGACTTTCCTTTTAAAAGCATCCGGGCATCCGGCATTAATGTAATTTTTTTGCATCTATATTAGGCTAACAGGTCTGAATATGATATAATTGTACTCTTATATTTAATTTACCGAACAACAATAAAAAAATGAATCTTCGTATTAATTCCTTTGACGATTACAAACGCGTTTATGACTACAGTGTAGCAGAACCAGAGAATTTCTGGGCTGAGGTGGCCGATACCTTTTACTGGCAGAAAAAATGGGATAGAGTTCTGGATTGGAACTTCACTGAGCCCAATGTGAAATGGTTTAGTGGTGCTAAGTTAAACATAACGGAGAATTGCCTTGATCGTCATCTTGAGAATAGTGCAGATAAAATTGCAATGCTTTGGGAGCCGAATGATCCTGAAGAGCATTACAGATCATTTACCTATAAAGAACTGCATTTTAAAGTCGTTCAGTTTGCAAATGCACTGAAGAATAATGGTGCAAAAAAGGGCGACCGTATTTGTATTTATATGCCTATGGTTCCAGAACTTGCAATTGCAGTACTGGCTTGTGCACGTATTGGTGCAATTCACTCAGTGGTTTTCGGAGGCTTTTCTGCTCAGTCGATTGCTGATCGTATCAATGATGCCCAGTGTAATTTGGTAATAACTGCTGATGGTGGTTTTAGAGGGAATAAAGATATTCCGCTTAAAAATATAATTGATGATGCCATTGTACAGTGTACATCGGTTCAGAGAATAATCGTTTTAACCCGTACCCGTACTCCGGTATCTATGATCAAAGGACGCGATGTATGGTGGGAAGATGAGATTAAAAAAGTAGAAACTCAGGGTAATCCTGCATGTCCGGCTGAGCCGATGGATGCTGAAGATCCTTTATTTATATTGTATACTTCAGGTTCTACAGGTAAGCCTAAAGGGGTTGTTCATACCTGCGGAGGTTATATGGTTTATACCGGATATACCTTCAGAACTGTATTCCAGTACCAGCCTGGTGAAGTTCATTTCTGTACTGCAGATATTGGCTGGATTACCGGTCACTCGTATATTGTTTACGGACCATTATCTCAGGGGGCAACAACCCTGATGTTCGAAGGTGTACCAACCTGGCCTGATGCAGGTCGTTTCTGGGAAATAGTAGATAAGTACAAGGTAAATATCCTTTACACTGCTCCAACAGCGATCCGTTCTCTGATGAGTTTTGGCGATGAACCTTTAAAAGGGAAAGATCTGAGCTCGCTTACCAAGCTTGGTTCAGTGGGCGAGCCTATAAATGAGGAAGCATGGCACTGGTATAATGATAAGATCGGAAAAGGAAAATGTCCAATTGTTGATACCTGGTGGCAGACCGAAAATAGCGGAATTATGATCTCAGCAATTGCAGGTATCACTCCAACAAAACCTGGATATGCTACACTGCCTTTACCGGGGGTTCAGCCTTGCCTTGTTGATGAGCAGGGTGTTGAATTAACAGGTAATGATGTGAGCGGGAATTTATGTATCAAGTTCCCATGGCCGGGAATTATCCGTACAACCTATGGAGATCATGAGCGTTGCCGTCTGACTTATTTCTCTACTTACAAGAATATGTATTTTACTGGTGACGGCTGTTTAAGAGATGAGGACGGATACTACCGCATTACCGGAAGGGTTGATGATGTAATCAATGTATCCGGTCACCGTATCGGTACCGCAGAGGTTGAAAATGCAATTAATATGCACGCAGACGTTGTAGAAAGCGCTGTTGTGGGTTATCCTCATGATATCAAAGGGCAGGGAATTTATGCCTATGTTATCCTTGGAACTTCTACACACGATCACGATCTGACAAGAAGGGATATCCTTCAAACTGTTGCCCGTATCATTGGAGCGATCGCTAAACCTGATAAGGTTCAGTTTGTATCAGGTCTGCCGAAAACAAGATCCGGTAAGATCATGCGAAGAATCCTTAGAAAAATTGCTGAAGGTGAAACTTCAAACCTTGGAGATACTTCAACACTTCTTGATCCTTCCGTTGTAGAAGAAATCAGGAACGGAGCTGCTAATTTGTAAGTTTCCTCTTCTGGTTGGTGTTCGCACAAATCAGGTTTAGGATTTTCTGTGGCTGGTGATAACACCAGCCACAGAAAATATGCGACACCAGTCACATGGAATATTTTCGGTCTAACTGCGTTTAATAGTTTAACATAAACACAAAACTATGGATAAGTTAGAATTAAAAGGAAAATGGACCGAGATGAAGGGCAAAGTCAAACAGGCTTATGCTGATATGACTGATGATGATCTCAAATACGAAGAAGGTAAAGATGAAGAGCTTTACGGAAGGCTCCAGCAAAAAACAGGCAAGACACGTGAAGACCTTATTGACTGGCTGAAAAGCTTATAACATAGAGACAAGCCCCTGTTAGAACAGGGGCTTTTTTAATTCCCCCACCTTTGCTTGATGTTATCACCAGGCATTTTTTTGGTATTGTAAGTAAGCAGACAATCATCCCTGCAAAGGAAAATTTCGTAATTTCGCTGCGATGAAAAAAAATAAACCTACCATTCTTGTCGTAAACGACGATGGAATTACTGCTCCAGGTATAAAGGCTCTGATTGAAGTAATGCAGGGCATTGGAAATGTTGTTGTTGTTGCTCCTGACGGACCACAGTCTGGTACAGGCCATGCAATCACCATAGCCAAGCCTTTGCGTTTGGATAAGGTAGAATTGTACGAAGGTGTTGAGATGTATAAATGCTCAGGAACTCCGGTTGATTGTGTGAAACTGGCAGTAAATAAGGTGTTTAAAGGCAAAAAACCTGATTTATGTGTATCCGGTATAAACCATGGATTGAACAACTCAATTAATGTGCTTTATTCCGGGACAATGTCTGCAGCAGTTGAAGGTGCAATTGAAAGTATACCTTCCATCGGTTTCTCACTCGACGATTTTGGTCATGATGCTGACTTCAGCCATTGCAAAAAATATATCGAGAAGATAACCAATCAGGTTTTGAAGAATGGCCTTGGTTTAGGGACTTTACTGAATGTTAATTTTCCAAGAGGGGCGGCCATTAAAGGAATTAAAATATGCAGGCAGGCAAATGCCAAATGGGCAGAAGAGTTTGATGAGCGTACCGACCCGAACAGACGTAGTTATTACTGGCTGACAGGAGTGTTCCAGAATAATGATCATGGTGAAGATACTGATGTTTGGGCCCTTGATAATGGTTTCGTATCAGTTGTTCCGGTACAGTTCGACATGACCGCACATCATGCTATTCCGATTCTGAATACATGGGATTTGGAGATGTGAGCTATGTGCTGCGTGAAATGAGATAGAGCGGGGATTGTGCTTATAAGTTTAATCGGCACACAGCCCTTTGACCATAGCCCAAAGCAAAATCAACTAGCTACATTTATCTAAGTTTGATACAGGTAAGTTTATTTATTTAGAACGATACCCATTCATGAAGTACTACATAATTGCCGGTGAAGCCTCGGGTGATCTGCATGGATCAAACCTGATGAAAGCGCTTAAACTGAAAGATCCAAATGCGGAATTCAGGTATTTTGGCGGCGACCTGATGATGGCTGTATCTCCCGGATTAGCCAAGCATTATTCAGAAATGGCTTTTATGGGATTTGTCGAAGTGATTGCAAACCTGAATTCTATCCTCAAAAACATTAAGACGGCAAAACAGGATATCCTTAAATTTCAGCCTGAGGTTGTCATTCTGGTCGATTTTCCCGGTTTCAATTTGAAGATTGCCGATTTTGCCAAGGACAAAGGATTTAAAGTCTTTTACTATATCTCACCGAAAGTCTGGGCATGGAACCAAAAACGGGTATTAAAGATTAAGAAGGTCGTCGACCGTATGTTCTGTATTCTGCCTTTTGAGGTAGAATTCTATAAAAAATGGGGAATGGATGTCGATTATGTAGGTAATCCGATATTGGATGCAATAGCTTCCAATCCTCCTGACGAATTATTTAAGATTACCCATAATCTGGATGTCAGGCCAGTTATTGCACTCCTCCCGGGAAGCAGGAAGCAGGAACTTGAAAGGGTCTTGCCAGAAATGGTCAGAACGGCAGATCGTTTTCCTGAATATCAGTTTGTAATCGCTGGAGCACCTTCTTTCACTGAAGAAGACTATTCTGGCTATCTCGAAGGCAGAAAAATAGCTGTCATTTTTAATGCGACCTATAATCTGTTGCTTAATTCAAAGGCAGCCATTGTAACTTCGGGTACAGCAACTCTGGAAACAGCTCTCCTGAAAACCCCGCAGGTGGTCGTTTACAAAGGTAATCCTGTATCAATCGCGATTGCTCGTATGCTGGTTAAGATTAAGCATATCTCCCTGGTCAACCTGGTTATGGATCAGACTATTGTTAAAGAACTGATCCAGGAAGATTGTACCAGCAGGATGATCGGGAATGAACTCGATCTGATGCTGAATGATCCACTCTATCGCACCGAAATGCTGATCAATTACGATGAACTTGCCATTCGTATGGGTGAGCCGGGGGCATCCGGCAGGGCAGCGGCACTCATGTTTGCCTATCTGAATAACTGATCAATCCTTAATCTTTATTCCGTTTCTGTTCCAATAAAAAAAATATTTTCCGAACACAACCAAAGCACTCCTTTTTCAGTATGTATTATATTGATAATTAGATCGTAAAGGATAAAATAATCTTCTTAAATTGAATGTTTAATTCCCGGTGCTACACCGGTAATCTGTTCGTCATTATTTTTTAATGATTTAATATGTTTCGGAGGCTGCTTTTAGTTTTCTTACTTGGCTTTGCTGCTTATCGCGGTAATGCCCAGTTAGTTACAGAATGTCCCCAAAACATTGGTTTCGAGAATGGCAGTTTTCAAAACTGGGATTGTTATATCGGTGAAATTTCGGGTACAGGTGATCGTTTCCCTAACGCGGTCAGACCCCCGAGAGTATCTTTAAATTTTTCAGGTCCGGTTCGGGGGCAGCACTCACTAATTAGAAGTGGTTCAGGCAGGGATAGTTATGGAGAGTTTTCCCTGGACGCTCCCAATGGCAGTGATTATGTGGTCCAATTAGGAAATGACCTTACCGGCAGGGGAGTAGACCGGATCAGCTATACGATCAATGTTCCGGCGAATGTAGAATCTTATTCGATCATATTCAGTTACGCGGTGGTATTTCAGAATCCCGGGCATGAGCCTGATGAGCAACCTAAATTTACGGCCCGGGTTTTTGACCCTATGTCGGATAGTTCAACGGATTGCGGATCTTTTGAATTTGTATCCTCAGGTGGATTACCTGGATTTCAGCCTTCAGACCGGGATTCGAGAGTATTATATAAGGATTGGGCACCCGTGCTTGTTAATTTGTCAAGTTATCTTGGTCGTACCATCCGCCTGGAATTCACCTCCTACGACTGCTCAAGAGGAGGCCATTTTGGATATGCCTATATCGATTTTAATGAGAATTGTTCCATTCCGGTTACGGGTAATATTACCTGTCCTGAGACCAATTCAATTACACTTAAAGCACTTCCGGGTTTTTTTGGCTATCGCTGGTTTAATGCAGAAACGAAGGAAGATCTGGGTCAGAGCGATAGCCTGGTGATCTCACCCGTTCCTGCAGTGGGTACAAAAATAGGTATTGAACTTGTTCCATACCCGGGACTGGGATGTACTCAGATCTTATACACAATAATAACTGGAATGGACATGAGTATTCGTGATCCGGTCCCGAGATGTATTAGTGTTGACCTTACAGATATCTCATTGAAGGTGGGAAACAGCTCCGACCTGACTTATTCCTACTGGAGGAACAGTCAGGCGACTATACCATTGCCCAATCCCAGCAGAGTTGCTGTGAGTGGGGTGTATTATGTCAAAGGTATGAGCTCTTCGGGCTGCGTCAGAATATTACCCACCCTTGTCACCATTGTACAGGTGCCGAAGGTTACATTAAACCGCGTATTACAGGCAGATTATCCTGAAACAATTGATCTGACTAAAGCATATACACCGGCACCCGATCTAACCTACAGCTATTGGATGGATAATGAAACCAC
>NZ_DASWXT010000051.1:0-31221 GCF_036405355.1 Daejeonella sp. | reverse complement strand
CTATCGTGTACCCATAAATATTAATTGGATATTTGCATTTATGATACGAGTAGATTATTCGGGTTATTTTGGGGACAAGCGCATAGAATCTCGTGGTAGTTTGCTTCATCAACGTTTGTTTAGTAGCAGCACCCGGAGTATTCAGGGCTTATCGCTCAACCGTGCCGAGCAAAAAGGTTTTTACCGCTTTTTACATACCTCAAAGACCTCAGAAGATTATCTGATCAGAGAACTTGCTACCCGTTGTTCACACCAGACAAAAGGCAAAGTGGTTTTATCTATACAGGATACCACAGAAGTCAATCTCTCTTCTCATCGGGGCAGGTTGAAGAATGGTAGTGGATTTGGTGGGATTGATGATAGCAGGGGCATTGGTTTTAAATTACATCCTTCACTAGTAGTTGATGCAGAAACGTGTTTTCCGTTAGGTTTTTCCAGCATTAAGATGTGGGGGCGTGAACTAGGTATGCCCAACAAGTTTGAGCGAAGGTATTTTGACTTGCCGATAGCGGAAAAAGAGTCTCACAGGTGGATAGAAGCCAGCAATCAGAGCAAAAAAACGCTTGCTGATGCCGCCTTAGTGGTAATTGTCCAGGACCGTGAGGGGGATATTTTTGAGCAGTTTCTTCAAATACCCGATGAACGTACTCACCTGTTAATCCGTTCGCGTATGAACAGGAATACAGAGAGCCTAGAAGGAAAGCTTTGGAACAGTCTTTCGGCTTCCCAAAAGCTGGGAGAATATCAGCTTAGACTGGATAGCGATAGCCATGGAGATACGCCTTCACGAGAAGCAACTATAGAGGTCCGGTGTATAAAAACCAGCATTCGATCACCTAATGGAGGTAAAAACAAAGGAGTGGAATTGTATGCAGTAGAAGCACTGGAAGTTGGCGCGCTTGGTTTCCAAGGGGTTCACTGGCGTTTACTAACCACTTGGCCAGTCACTGATTTTGAACAGGCCCGATTGATTATTGAATGGTATACCTGGCGATGGTTTATAGAGGAACTCTTTAGGATGCTCAAGAAAGAAGGATTTAATATAGAAGGAAGTGAACTGGAAACGGGTTGGTCAATCAGAAAATTAACCGTGATGCTACTGGACACAATCATGAAGCTAATGCAAATGCATATTGCTTACAATGAGCCCGAGGAAGCCAATGTGCCTGATACAGACATTTTGTTCTCAAAAGAAGAGCAGCAGTGCATTACAGCACTCAATGTTAGAAATGAAGGCAAAACCGAAGCATTAAAAAATCCTTTTAAACCTGGAAAACTTAACCATGCTGTATGGGTTTTATCGAGAATAGGAGGCTGGAAAGGTTATACCTCACAGCGAAAACCCGGAATGACAACCATGTTCAGAGGCTTGACCAAATTCTATGATATTTATAATGGCTGGAACCTACAAAAAGATGTGGGTACACGATAGGCAATGGAGGGGAGCAATTTAAGTGGAATATCTAATTTTGAAATTAGCTAAACCATCAATTTGAAAAGTCTAAATAGAGATATTCTGAACATTACTCAATTTAAACAAACAGTAATGACGGGTAATTGACCATATATTACCCAGCTTCTCGTATTTTTGAATTCATAGAAACCAATAAGTATGAAACCTGTTCAATTTATCATAGCAGCCGCACTGCTGATTGACCCCCTGTGCGGAATTGCACAGCATACAAGCCCCAATACCAATAAAATGGCCTATCCTAAAACTAATAAAATCGATATTGCAGATACCTATTTTGGCAACACTATAAATGACCCTTACCGATGGCTTGAAGACGATCGTTCGGCAGAAACCAAAGCCTGGGTAGAAGCAGAAAATAAGGTAACACAGAATTATCTGAACCGGATTCCATTCAGACCGGCCATTAAAAGCCGACTTGAAACACTCTGGAATTATGAAAAATATACCGCTCCTTTTAAAGAGGGTGATTATACTTATTTCTATAAAAATGATGGGCTGCAGAACCAGTATGTGCTTTACAGACAGAAGGATAAGACTAAACCTGAAGTATTTCTCGACCCAAACACCTTCTCCAAAGATGCTACTACTTCGCTTGCCGGGATAGAATTCACTAAAGATGGGAGTATGGCGGCCTACCAGATTTCGGAAGGGGGTTCAGACTGGAGAAAAGTAATTATTCTCAACACTAATGACCATTCAATTATCGGGGATACCCTGATTGATGTTAAATTTTCAGGTCTTGCATGGAAAGGGAACGAAGGTTTCTATTACAGCAGTTATGACAAACCGAAAGAAGGAAGCCAGCTTTCAGGTCTAACACAGTTTCATAAATTATACTTTCATAGTACCGGAAGTTCGCAAAAAGAGGACAGGCTCATATTCGGTGGCGAGCAAACTCCAAGAAGATATATTGGAGCCGGCCTTACTGAAGATGAGCGATTTCTGGTTATTACTGCTGCTGAATCAACCACTGGAAATGAATTATATTTTCAGGACCTTTCAAAACCGGGAAGCCCGATCATTAATGTCGTAAACAATTTTAATGGTGATCATAGCATTATCGACAATCAGGGCAGTAAGCTCTATATTTTCACCAATCTGAATGCACCAAATTATAAAGTGGTCACAGTTGATGCATCCAATCCGGCTCCTGAAAACTGGAAAGATCTGATACCTGAAACCGATAATGTGCTTAGTATCAGTACCGCAGGCGGAAAAATCTTTGCCAATTACCTGAAAGATGCAACTTCATTAGTCATGCAATATGACATGGATGGAAACCTTGAGCGTACAGTTACTTTACCTGGTGTTGGATCAGCAAGCGGCTTTTATGCGAAAAAATCCGAGAAAGAGTTATATTATACATTCACTTCTTACATCTACCCGCCAACAATCTTCAAATACATCATCGCAAACGGGCAGTCTGTTGAATACAAAAAATCAGGAGTAAAATTTGACCCCTCAAATTTTATATCAAAACAAGTTTTCTATACCTCAAAAGACGGAACTAAAATCCCGATGATTATTACTCATAAAAAGGGGATTGAATTAAATGGAAAGAATCCAACCTTACTTTACGGCTATGGAGGATTCAGTGTCAGCCTGACACCGGCATTCAGCACTTCGAACATCATTTTGCTTGAACAGGGCGGAATCTATGCCGTACCTAACCTCCGGGGTGGAGGGGAATATGGTGAAAAATGGCACCTGGCCGGAACTAAAATGAACAAACAAAATGTGTTTGATGATTTCATAGCGGCAGCTGAATACCTCATCAGTAATAAATATACCTCAAAAGATTTTCTGGCAGTCTCTGGCGGATCTAATGGCGGACTCCTTGTAGGTGCAGTCATGAGCCAGCGTCCTGAACTTTTCAAAGTTGCCCTGCCAGCCGTAGGGGTTCTTGATATGCTTCGCTACAATAAATTCACTGCAGGGGCTGGATGGGCATATGATTACGGAACAGCAGAAGACTCAAAGGAAATGTTTGAATATCTTTTAAAATACTCCCCTTACCATGCTTTGAAACCTGGTGTATCCTATCCTGCCACATTGATCACCACAGCAGATCATGATGACCGTGTTGTTCCGGCACATTCATTTAAATTCGCAGCAAGATTACAGGAATATCATAAAGGAGAGAGTCCGGCACTGATCAGGATCGAAACTAACGCAGGTCACGGGGCCGGAAAACCAACTGCAAAAATCATCGAAGAACAAGCTGATAAATGGGCATTTATGCTCTATAATATGGGGCTGACTTTCAAGCTTTAGAGTTATCTGCTGTCAGTTACCTGTTATCTGGCAACAGGTAATTGGTAACTGATAACACATTACTACTTTACATTTGCAGAATAATCCTCTCCCGGTTTTCCAATAGATTTATAGGTTCCTTCGCCATTCAGGATAGAAGCCAGAACTGATTTATCAGATAAAACCTTCTGAGCCTCATTCAGTTCATTATCATATTTGAAATTTTGTTCAAGCCTGCCCTTTTCAAAATAATATCTCGATACTATTTCACTTTCAAGAACCTTTCTGATTTCATCTTTGAACAATACCAGATCATTTTTTTTACTGTGTGATACTTTTGCTTTAAGTGCATCAAATTCAGGCTTCAGATCTCCGATTTTATTTTCCTTCTCAGCCTCATCACGCAATTCATTCAATAGTTTCTCAACCCGGGTATCATAATTATAGTCCCGCTTCGAAAGAAATGCTATAAAATCGTTGTATTCAGCATCACTAAGCCTGAAATTTTTGGCATCACTAATACTTGTTTTCAGGTTACGATATTGTGTAGCGTAATCAAAGATATGATACCTTGAGGCCAGAGTCTGGGTTATCAGGCTATACCTCAGTGGCTTTACAAAAACATCAGGGAAAATTCCGCTGCCATCATACACCGATCTTCCTGATTTGGTTTTATACTCGGTGATGAGTGAATCGGCAACCTTTACAACCATACCATCTGTGTCGCGGTGAGTGTAATCAAGAGCCTGAATACATCGGCCTGATGGGGTATAATATTTAGCAACGGTAACTTTTACAAGGCTGTTATATGGCAGGTTAAATGTTTGTTGTACGAGGCCTTTCCCAAAGCTACGCTGCCCGATAACAACCGCCCGGTCGAGATCCTGCAATGATCCGGCAACGATCTCTGAAGCCGATGCTGATCGATTATTGACCAGAACAACAAGGGGAAGATTTGGCTCAAGTGGAGTACTGAATGTATTGTAAGTAATTGACTTTTCACGATTCCGTCCTTTTTGAATCACAACAGTAACTCCTTTATCAACAAAGAGATTCACAATTTTAACCGCTTCCTGAAGGATACCACCACCATTGAAACGAAGATCCAGTACAAGTCCGTTAATGTTATTTTTCTTGAGTTCTGCTAAGGCATCTTTTACCTCCTGAGCAGAGTTTTCAAGAAATTTATCAAGTTTGATATAACCGACATTATTCGAAAGCATGCCATAATAGGGTACATTATTTTGTCTGATCTCTTCGCGGGTAAGATTCAGTTCCATTGACTTTGGCATTCCCGGACGCTGAATACGAAGCTTAACCGGAGTACCTTTTGAACCCTTAAGCATAGAACTTACCTGCTCGTTGGTCTTACCTTTCAAGGAAACACCATTTATTTCAAGAAATTCATCCCCGGCGCGAATATCTGCTTTTTGTGCCGGGAAACCTGCATAAGGCTCCGCTACTATAACCTTTCCAGCCCTGTTCGAAATGGTAGCTCCAATCCCCCCATACTGGGTACTGACATATTTTAATTTATAGTCTTCAATATCCGATTCAGGAATATATTCAGTGTAAGGGTCCAGTTCTTCGAGCATGGCATCGATACCATTCTTCATCATCTCTGAAGAGTTGACATCATCTACATAATTGATGCTCAATTGTTTATAAATAGCAGCAAATATGTCCAGGTTCTTTGACACCTGAAAAAGATCTTCAACGAAGGAAAATGAAAAAATTGAAATGATTACTACTACTGGTAATAATGCTTTCTTGAATTTTGACCTTGCGGATCGAGAATTGACAGGATTATTCATACTTATAATTATGATAATTAAAGATACAAAAATCCTTCCTTTTTTATTTAGGGGAAAAGATTTAGAGAAATTGGGAGAAATCTGCCTATAAGCGGTTAGTGTCGAGATGCAGCATACCCTTTTTTAAAGTAAATACAATATACTCACGATTGCGCTTTAATCTGCTCATCAATCTGGTGATCAGTTCCTCTTCCTGGCCTTGCTGGTATGCCAGATCCTCTTCACTAAGGTTATTATACTTACGTTTTACTTTTAATTTCAAACGATCCCAATCCGAATTACTTATACTGATCTCTGCCATGGTTTAAATTTGTACAAAATTAAAGTTTATCATGACAAATTTCAAGCTAATTCGCTGAAATGATCTAAGCTCAATAATTTGGAATAAATATTGACGTTGTTTAGACTAAACTAAAAATATAAATATTATGAAAAAAATCATACTAGCTTCATGCCTTATATTCATATCAGGCATGACGGCAATGGCACAATTGCCATCATTTGCTTTTGGAATTAAGGGAGGCGTAAATTACTCTTCACTAAAAACGAAGAATGACCTTACTGATGAAAACAGTATTATGGGATATCAGGCGGGGATATTTTCAAGAATTGGTGCTGCAGGAATTTATTTTCAGCCGGAGTTATATCTGGGCAGTAAGGGGAACGAATTCATCCGGATAGAAGACAATAGCGGTAATGATATAAGTGCGAACGGAAAAGTGAAATTTACGACGCTTGATCTTCCGCTCCTACTCGGAACTAAGATTGGCCCCAATAAACTAAATCTTCGTTTTATGGCCGGACCGGTAGTATCATTCATTATTGATGAAAACACCACCTTCGCTACAGCATACCAGGGTGTAAGTGATTTTGGAAATTACAAAAAACAGACCCTTGGACTGCAAGCCGGAACAGGTGTTGACCTTGGTAATCTGACACTTGATCTGCGCTATGAAGCCGGGCTAAGCAATGTGAGCCAGAGTGAAAAGTATAGTCAGAAGCAGAATTTATTCCACCTTAGTTTGGGGATTAAATTGCTTTAACAAATTTTTTATGTAATTCTCAAATTGCATTGAAAACTATACACTTAAATTAGTTTCGATAAGACTTCATGACCTTAAAAACAGCTACTACGGGCAGATGATCTGAATAAACCACATCACCTGTGTCCTGTTTTTTGATCATTGCTATCAGACCCTTTTTAACCAGAATGAAATCAATTTTGTTTTTTGGTTTTATTGCAGGATAAGTGGGGCCTGATAGCTTAGTCACATCAGTGAAAAAGCTCTCCAATGTTTCAAGCTCTTTTGTTCCGGGCTTTGCATTAAAATCTCCCGTTAGAATGATTGGATTTTTGCTCTCTGAAAATATTTTTACAATTTCTTCGGACTGAACCTGACGGGATCTTGAATCGCGATAATCCATGTGCACAGTTGCAAAAGTGAATTTAGTCCTGCCTTTTATGAATTCTACTGTCAAGAGAGATCTGGTTTCCGGTTTCCCGCTACTGCTTAAACTGATACGCAAATCTTTAATATCTATAAGTGGATAACGCGATAATACCCCTAATCCATAGGAACCACCGTCAAATGCAAAGTGTCGGGCATAAGCGTAATACATACCGGTCTGCTCTGCAAGAAATTTCATCTGATCAACCTTTCCTGAACGATTACAAACACTATCAACTTCCTGCAAACCAATAATATCGACTTTTGAATTCTTGATATACCGGGCAATTTCCATTAATTGATCATGATTAGCACTATTTTGTCCGATATGAATATTATAAGACATAACACTCATCTTTTGAGCCAGGACAGTGGAACTACCCAGAAAGCCTAAAATAGCCAGAATTAGAAACCTTTTCATCTTGTGTAATGATATAAAAAAGCGGCTAAATACCTGCAAATAAAATTTGCCGGTCAATATATTTTGAGAAGTTCCCCTGCATAATGAATTTGTAATTATATTTGCGTCTCACCTAAAAAAGTCTGACCCTCTTATGGCAAGATTAAATTTACTTGAAGAAACCCGCTTCGAAAAACTTCCCGTTACAGTTTATCCAAATGAAGAAACCGCTGCTAAAAAGGTTGCGCGCCGGATTTCTGATCTGATTATCAGAAAACAAAAGAATGGCGAGAGCGCAATTCTTGGACTTGCGACCGGTGCAACTCCAGTTGGCGTTTACAAAGAACTGGTAAGGATTCACAAAGAAGAAGGCCTCAGCTTTAAAAATGTCATTACCTTTAATCTTGACGAATATTTTCCTATGAAACCCACATCGCCACAGAGCTATGTTACTTTCATGAAAGAAAATCTGTTCAACCATATTGATATTGATATAGCTAATGTTCATATCCCCGATGGAACCTTAGCTATCGAAACAATCCATGGCTTCTGTCTGGAATATGAAAAGAAAATTACCGCCCTTGGAGGACTCGACCTTCAGATACTTGGTATTGGTCGCACCGGACACATTGGTTTTAACGAACCAGGTTCTGCACCAAATTCAGGTACCAGACTGGTAACGCTCGATGATCTTACCCGCCGTGATGCTTCACGGGACTTTGGAGGAAAAGAGAATGTACCAACCAAGGCGATAACCATGGGTATCGGTACAATTTTCAAGGCAAGAGAAATCATTCTGATGGCATGGAGCCTTAAAAAGGCATCAATCATTAAAAAAGCAGTTGAAGGGGAGATCTCTTCTGAAGTTCCGGCAACCTATCTTCAGCTTTCAGAAAATGTTGAGTTCATACTTGATCAGGATGCTGCTTCAGACTTAACCCGCTTCAATACCCCATGGCTCGTTAAAGATTGTATATGGGATGAGCAAATGGTCAAAAAAGCGGTTATCTGGCTTGCCAATACTCTTGGGAAACCAATATTAAAGCTTACTGAAGAAGATTATAACAATCATGGTATGGCCCAGCTTGCAACTGAAAAAGGCCCTGTTTATAATATAAATATTCATATTTTCAATAAACTTCAGCACACTATCACCGGCTGGCCGGGTGGAAAAGGTAACGCTGACGACTCACAAAGACCAGAGCGTGCTGTTCCGGACAAAAAACGGGTTATTATATTCTCTCCGCATCCTGATGATGATGTAATTTCAATGGGTGGAACATTTATCCGCCTGGTAGACCAGGGTCATGATGTAAATGTTGCATACCAGACTTCTGGTAATACTGCGGTTTGGGATGATGACGCACTCCGCTTTGTTGAATTTGCCCGCGATTTCAGCAAATCCATTAATATGGATACCAAAAAGCTGGATGATCTATATCACTCCATGCGGAATTTTCTTGAGACAAAACAGCCCAATCAGGCTGATACATCCGAAATTCAGATATTAAAGGGGCTGATTCGTAAAGGAGAAGCGATCAGCGGTGCACGTTTTGCCGGACTTAGTGACGAACAGATCCACTTCATGTCATTGCCTTTTTATGACAGAGGTAAAACACAAAAGAATCCGGTTTCTGAGGATGACATCAAAGTAACTATAGATCTCCTTGAAAAAATTAAACCTCATCAGATCTTTGCTGCAGGTGATTTTGCTGATCCGCATGGAACTCATAAAGTATGTTTTGATATTCTTATTCAGGCACTTGGACGCTTGAAAGATAAGGAATGGATAAAAGATTGCTGGTTATGGCTATACAGAGGTGCATGGCATGAATTCGAGACACACGAAATTCAAATGGCTGTTCCGCTTTCGCCGCAGGAGGTTGAACGTAAACGCTTTGCGATATTCAAACATCAGTCTCAAAAAGACAGACCTGTCTTTCCTGGTGATGATGCCAGGGAATTCTGGGTCCGTGCCGAAGACCGTACCCGTGAAACCGCTAAAGCATACGATAAGCTGGGATTGGCCGAATACGAAGCAATGGAAGCCTTTGTCAGGTGGAAATTTTAATCCATTCTGATCTGATATTATGAGGAAAACGATCTCAGTTATTATTATCAGTATGCAGGTCGCCTTGACTGCTTTTGCCCAGCAAGTTTCAAAGCCCAATATCATCATCATTCTGACAGATGATCATGCTATTTCCACTATTGGAGCATATGGATCGAAGTATGGAGCAACTCCCAATATAGACCGTTTAGCAAAGGAGGGGGCACTTTTTAAGAAAGCATTTGTTGTAAATTCAATCTGCGGTCCAAGCAGGGCCGTTTTACTCACCGGCAAGTACAGTCACATAAATGGAATGCGGGATAACCGCGATACATTTGACGCTTCTCAGGATGTGTTTCCCGCCCGACTTAAACAATCCGGGTTTCAAACTGCATGGATCGGGAAATGGCACCTGGTTTCCTATCCACAGGGATTTACATACTGGAATATTTTACCTGGCCAGGGACAATATTATAATCCTGATCTGATTAATATGCAGGGTGACACTACCCGAAATGAAGGATATGCTACAGATGTAATAACAGACCTGACTATAGACTTTCTTGATAAACGCGATCCTTCAAAACCTTTTTTCGTGGTAGTTGGTGAAAAAGCCCCTCACCGTACATGGATGCCCGACATTCAGGATCTGGGTAAATTTGATAAAGTCAATTTTCCTCTCCCAAAGAATTTTTATGATCAGTATTCAAACCGGATTGCCGCCGGAATGCAGGATATGTCGATTGCAAAGACCATGAAACTGGGCTATGATCTCAAAATGAGAAGTGAACCGGATGCACTGGCTGCTTCTTTTCTTGGCCGGATGAGTCCTGATCAGCGATTAAAATGGAATGCCTATTATGATAAAATAGACGAGGATTTACAGAGCAGGAAACTAACAGGAAATGAATTAACGGAATGGAAATATCAGCGGTATATGCGGGATTATTACAGCACTACACTCTCACTCGATCGCAATATCGGTAAAATCCTTTCCTATCTGGATAAGAACGATCTGACAAAAAATACCATTGTAGTTTATACCTCCGATCAGGGATTCTATATGGGTGAGCATGGCTGGTTCGACAAACGTTTTATGTACGAAGAGTCGATGCGTACTCCTTTGATAATCAGATATCCTGGTATAATAAAACCCGGTACTGTATCGAATCAGATTGTATCTAATGTTGACTTCGCCCCTACATTTTTAGAAGCTGCCGGGTTAAGTATTCCAAAAGAAATTCAGGGTAAATCTATGATGCCTCTGTTCAGAAATACAAACGCAAGCATCAGAAAATCAGCCTATTACCATTTCTACGAATTCCCCGGCGAACATAGTGTTTTAAAGCATTTCGGAATTCGTACCAGCCGATACAAATTGATCCGTTTTTATGAACATAAAAATTTCTGGGAACTTTACGACCTTCAAAAGGACCCAAATGAAATGAAAAATCTTTATGGCCTGAAAAAATATCAGGCAATTACAGAGGATCTTAAAGAACAACTCAAACAGCTGAGTATAGAAAACAAGGATGAAACAGCTTTAAAAGTTCTGTCTCAGAGGCTTTAAGAACCTTGCTGATCCATTTATCGATACCGGCAAATCAATGCTTACAGGCGCTGGTTTATTAAATCATGCAAACCCTTTTTTATTAAAATAAAAAAATGCAGATTTAATATTCATTTATTATAAACCTGATGTCGCAACCTTCTATTCTTCAACAATCTCCGGTCAGACTATTATCTCTTGATGTTTTCAGAGGTCTGACTGTGGCAGCAATGATTCTGGTCAACAACCCGGGTAGTTGGAGCCATGTTTATGGTCCTTTAAAACATGCTGAATGGCATGGTTGCACCCCAACAGATCTCATTTTCCCTTTCTTTTTGTTCATTGTTGGAGTTTCCATCAGTTACGCTCTTGGCAGCAAAAAGGGATACATGAGCCATTCGAAACTTATCATGACTGCCTTAAAAAGGGCACTGATATTATTTGGACTTGGCTTATTTCTAAACCTTTTTCCAAAAGTATTTACTGAACCGATGGAAGCATTCCAAACAGTTCGGATTCCGGGAGTTCTGCAACGTATTGCTGTTGTGTTCTTCATTACTGCCGTAATTTTTATAAAAACCAACCCAAAAACCCAGCTTAGATTATTGATTGGTATCCTTATCGCCTACTGGGCAATGATGACCCTGATCCCTGTTCCCGGAGTGGGATATGCTAATCTTGAAAAAGAAACCAATCTGGGTGCCTGGCTCGACAGAAGCCTGCTTACAGAGGCGCATTTATGGCGCTCAGCAAAAACCTGGGATCCTGAAGGAATTCTGAGTACCCTGCCAGCGATTGGTACAGGGCTCTTTGGTGTTTTAGTAGGTACCTGGCTAAAGCGTAAAGACAGGGAAGAAAGCGTAAAAATTTCCTGGATGTTTTCAATTGGGATATTAGCTGTTATTCTTGGTCTGATCTGGGATCTTTGCTTCCCAATAAATAAAGCACTTTGGACAAGTTCATTTGTTCTTTACGCCGGCGGACTTGCTACTATTGGACTTGCATTATGTTACTGGCTGATTGATGTTCAGGGCTATAAAAAAGGGACAACACCATTTGTTGTTTACGGAGTAAATGCAATAACCGTGTTTTTTCTTTCAGGACTTATCCCTAGAATTCTGACCATGATTAAGGTTAATATGCCGGATGGAACCACAGTAAACTCGCGTGAATGGATGTATGAAACCTTCTTCAGTCCGTACTTTTCACCAATTAATGCATCCCTTGCCGGTGCAGTAACCTTTATTTTGATCTGGCTTGGCATCCTTTGGTGGATGTATAACAAAAAAATTATTATCAAGGTGTAGTTTTTGCTAATTTGCAATCCAATTATAAACCCTAATAAAAATGAAATTTCTAAATAAATCAGTACTTACCCTCTCGGTAGCGGTAATGTTTGCTGCTGCAGGAGTATCAAATGCTCAAACAGTTGTAAAAAACAAGCCTGCTGCTACCAAGCAAGTACCTTCAGGAACCATTCCATTAGACCCGGCTATCAGAACCGGTAAGCTTCCAAATGGCTTTACCTATTATATCCGTAAAAACATTGAACCCAAAAATCGTGTTCAGCTTTATCTGGCAAACAAAATAGGCTCAATCATGGAAAATGATGACCAGCGTGGACTGGCGCATTTTATGGAACACATGGGTTTTAACGGAACAAAGAACTTCCCTAAAAACGATCTGGTTAATTACCTTCAAAAAGCAGGAGTTCGTTTTGGTGCTGATTTGAACGCTTATACAAGTTTTGACGAAACTGTATATCAGCTTCCAATTCCATCAGATGATCCCGAAGTACTAAAAAATGGTATTCAGATCATGCGCGACTGGGCGCAGGACGCAACTTTAGATCCTGCTGAAATTGACAAGGAACGTGGGGTGGTATTGGAAGAAAAGCGTTTAGGAAAAGGTGCTCAACAACGTATGCAGGATAAATATCTTCCAATGCTTTTCAATAATTCGCGCTATTCCGACCGCCTTCCAATTGGTACCGAAGACGTACTGAAAAATTTCTCTGCTGAAACAATCAAACAGTTCTACAAAGATTGGTATCGTCCTGATCTTCAGGCATTAATTGTTGTTGGAGATATTGATGTTGATGCAATGGAACAAACCATCAAGGCAAAATTTTCTGATCTTAAAAATCCCGCTAAGCCACGCCAGCGAACCAAATATTCGATCTCCTTATTAAATAAAAACCAATTTATCGCAGTAACTGATAAGGAATTCCCAGTTAGTGTCGCACAGATAATGATCAAGCATCCGGAGTCGAAGCTGATCACCACAACAGATTACAGAAACAGTATTCTAAGATCCCTGTTTAATTCCATGATCGGGACCCGTTTTGCCGATATGAGCAAACAGGCTGACCCTCCTTTTTTACAGGCTGGAGCCAATATAAGTGGTTTTTTAGCCGGGCTTGACATGTATAATGTATTCGTTGTAGCGAAACCGGGAGAAATGGAAAGAGGATTTAAAGCCATTCTGACTGAAACTGAGCGGGTTCAGCGATTCGGATTTACTCAGACTGAATTGGATCGTGCCAAGCAATCGTATCTGACCAATATGGAGTCAGCCTTTAAAGAGAAAGACAAAACACCCTCTGAAAGCCTTGTAAACGAATATCTGCGCCATTTTCTGGAGCAGGAAGCAAGTCCGGGTATTGAATATGAGTACAAAATGGCTAATAGTATGACTGGAGGAATTAGCCTCAGTGATGTGAATAACCTGGCCAAAAAGTATATTACCGACGTCAACCGTGATGTGATCATCATGGGTCCTGAAAAAGATAAAGATAATCTGCCTGATGAAGCCAAAGTTGAAAGCTGGATAAGTGGCATTAAACAAAGTAATATTAATGCATATGTTGATCAGGTTTCAGATAAGCCATTGCTTTCTGCTAAATTAAGCGGCGGAAAGGTTGTTTCTGAATCTAAAATTCCTGAAATCGGGGTAACTGAATTCAAATTAAGCAATGGTGTAAAAGTGGTTCTGAAACCAACCGATTTCAAGAATGATGAGATTAGTTTTTCTGCATTCAGTGCGGGCGGATCTTCATTATACAGCGATGCTGATTTTCAATCTGCCCTCTATGCGACTGCGATCATCAGAAATGGCGGATTGGGTGAATTTAATTCAGTTCAGCTTCCAAAATTATTGAGCGGTAAAAAAGTTTCGGTTTCACCGTATATTATGGAGAGGTTTGAAGGAATATCCGGTTCAACAAGTCCTAAGGACATTGAAACTGCATTACAGCTAACCTATCTCTATTTCACACAACCCCGTAAAGATGCCGAAACCTTTAAAGGTCTGATTGCTCAGCAAAAAGGTGGACTCGCAAACAGGGGTAATGACCCGAACAGTGTATTTGCAGATTCTGTAGCTGCTATTCTTGGGAATTATAATGTTCGCAGAACGGGACCATCTGTTGAGAAAATTAATCAGGTCAGCCTCGACCGTGCATTTGAGATCTATAAAGATCGTTTTGCTGATGCAAGTGATTTTACATTCGTTTTTGTTGGAAGTTTTAACCCTGCAGAACTTAGGCCTTTACTTGAACAATATCTGGGCTCATTACCTTCAAGCAGCCGTAAAGAAACTGCAAAAGATCTTGGGATTCAGATTCCGGCAGGCAAAATTGACAAAAAAATCTATAAAGGCCAGGAGCCAAAAGCAAGTGTGCGTCTTGTTTTCAGTGGTGACTATACCTGGAGTGAAAAACATAATAATCAATTAAATGCACTGGCTGAAGTTCTGACTATTAAACTGATTGAACGCCTGCGCGAAGACGAAGGCGGCGTATATGGCGTTGGCGCACGTGCCTCGTATACCAAGTTTCCAAAAGGACGCTACAGCTTCAGTATTTCTTTTGGTTGTGCACCTGAAAACGTTGAAAAACTAATCAGCTCAACGCTTGATGAAATAAATAAGATCAGAGTAAATGGTGCCCTCGCTGGTGATATTGAAAAATTCATTGCCGAAGAAACCCGTACTACAGAAACACAACTTAAGGATAATGGTTTCTGGTTGGGTTATCTGACCAGTCAGCTTCAGAATGAGGATGAGCCCAAACAGGTTTTAAGTTACCTTGAATCATTGAAGGAATTAAGTCCTGAAGCCCTGAAAGCAACAGTTCAATATCGTCTGAACCCTGATAATTTCATCAGAATTGTGTTACTTCCTGAGAAATAAAAGATCTCACCCAATAAAAAAGGCCGTTCATTATCTCATGAACGGCTTTTTTATGCTCCAAGATTAAAACTCAGAATCTTGGGCCTGCGGTAACTGCATTTGAAGCCTGACTTTCATTCTTAAGCCTGTCTATAGCAGTAACAACATAGGTATAAAGACGGTTAGCATTAACTAAAGTGTCTGTAAATGTTGTTTCTGATGCTTTAAAGGAGATCTTCAAAATATGATGGGCCTGTTCAATATCCATTCGTTCGCCCCGGTTAACCCTATAAATTACATATCCAAAAGCTTTATCACCATCACTGGCCAGAGCAGGTGCTTGCCAGCTTAATTCAACACCCTTTGTTACAGATTTGGCTGTAAGTACTGTTGGAGCATTTGGTTTAACATTATCCAGCCAGGCCATTGTTGGCTGAAGGGCGGGATAACGGTAAAAATCTCTGCGAAGTGAATCCTTAACTCCTGCCATATTATTGCTGACAGATTTGGAGCTGAAAAAGACGCTCCCTTGAGCATTCTTATTATTTCTTAGATATCTGATCTGTTTCGGTATCTGCGATCTGTCACTCCAACCGGGCCGGTTTTCTAATGCCCTGTAAACACCCTGACCCACATATAAATGTTTTCCAAAGCTGTTATTACTCCACCAATCGAGCAATTTATCATAAGGAGCCACCTGATAACCAAAAGGGAAATATATCTGTGGATTTATATAATCCAGCCATCCCGATTGTACCCATTTCCTGGCATTGGCATAGAGCTTACCATAACCGTCAAAGCCATTACTTTCAGAGCCATCCGGGTCCTGCGATTTGTTTCGCCAGATACCAAAAGGGCTAACACCAAACTTAATATGTTTTTTTGCATGGTGAATACTGTCTGATAAGGTATGGATCAGCGTATCAACATTATTCCGACGCCAGTCATCAATATTTTTGAATGCGCGTCCATATTTATAATATGTTTCACTGTCTCTAAGTGGCTGAGCCTCCGGATAAGGATAAAAATAATCGTCGAAATGAACACCGTCAATGTCATAGTTTCGAACTACATCCATAATTACACTCACAATATATTGGCGTACTTCGGGCAATCCGGGATTAAAAAGCTTCTTTCCACCATAGGTAAAGAACCATTCCGGTTTCTGCTTCGATATGTGGTTGGCAGCGGTATGTGCATCAATAAGATTATTTGTTGCGCGATATGGATTAAACCATGCATGAAGTTCCATACCCCGTTTATGAGCCTCTTCAATTGCAAAATCAAGGGGATCATAATTTGGAACCGGGGCCCTTCCCTGAGTTCCGGTCAAAAAACGGCTCCACAATTCACGGCCTCTACCATAAAATGCATCAGTAGCAGGCCTTATTTGCAACATTATCGCATTAATGCCGCTTTTCTGATGATCATCAAAGATGCGGATTAGTTCAGCCTTCTGTATATCAGAACTTAATCCCGGCTTGGATGGCCAGTCGATATTGGCAACTGTAGCTACCCAAACCCCCCTGAACTCTCGTTTGGGATTAGATTTAATTTGAGATCTTAAATAAACAGGAACAGCGAGGAGGAATGCGAGGAAGAAAATTACTTTTTTTACCATGTAAAAGAGGAACGTTTAGCGGGTAAAGATAATTAATCTAATTAATTGCATTATTGTATTTTGGGCAACAATATGGATAAACAATACCAAAAAATGTGTAATTTCAGTCTTTAAGGTACCCTAAAAGGCTTAAAATGGTATGTACACAAGTCAAAAAATATTAAAACCCAATTCTTAAACAATATATTTGTCCCGAATGAGGTTTTATCGAATTGATTTTAAATAGACATTTAATTTTCGTTAAACAGATAATTGAACATGGAAAACCCGGAACAGGAGCAGCCGATACGAAAGGACTCAAATAAGATTTATTTTTTGGTTGCTGTAATTCTTGCCTTACTAGGAACCAATACCTACTTATTTTTTAAAGACAAAAAAGCGAATGACCGTATCGTTACTGTAAGTGATGAAAAAACCAGAATGCAGACTGAAATTGATAAAATTGAAGCTGAGCTGGATAATGCAACGAGCAATAATCTGAAGATTTCAGAGGAAATGCTGAAAGAACAGGAAATAGCAAGAGAGAAGATTGATGAGTTAAGAAATGCCCTCAAACAAGGTCAACTAACACAAGGTCAACTTGCAAAAGCACAGGAAGAAATAAAACAACTACGATATTTTGTTTCCAAATACTCAACAGAAATTGATGAACTGAAAAAACAAAATCAGGACCTGACGAGTGAGCGGAATGAGCTCTTGTCGGCAGTCGACTCAGTAAGCACCAAAGCAAATGAACTTGAAAAGCAGAATGAAGAGTTATACACTAAAGTTCAGGCTGCGGCTGCAATTAAATCAGGCAATATTTCAATATCAGCACTTAACATTCGGAATAATGGCAAGGAGAGTATGGTTACCCGTGCAAGTACAACCGATAAGCTAAGGGTAAACTTTTCACTTATAAATAACCCATTAGCTGAAAAAGGTATTCATACTCTTTTTCTGAGAGTAATCGACCCAAGCGGCAATCTGGTGATCAGCAATAACGGAGGAATGTTTATTTCTGATGATGAAGAATTACAATATTCTTATAAAACCGCGATTGAATTTGCAAATGACGGAAGGAGCTATACCATAGATTGGTCGGATAGCAGAACATACCAGAAAGGGGTCTATACAATAATCCTCTATACTGATGGATATACTATGGGAAAAGGAACAGTAAGTCTCAGGTAAATAGGCTATCCATTAATTTTTGTTTTTACACGATAATTTTCTCATTTGGGGATTCAAGCAGTGGTATTACTATATAAAATGTAGTACCAATATCCACTGCTGTTTCAAATGTGATTTTCCCACCAATATTTTCTAAAGCCTGCTTCACAAATGCAAGTCCAAGTCCGGTACCCGAACTTTTTGTGGTAAAATTTGGAGTAAAAATCTTTCTTCTAAGTTCTTCAGACATACCGGTTCCATTATCTTTTATTTCAACACATACAGAACCTGGCTTGCAGTACAACAGAATGTCAATAATACAATGCCTTTCACCAGACCTGGCCTCGATAGCATTCTTAATTAAATTATTAAAACATCTTAATATCTGATCCCGGTCTGCATTGATAATAATATCATTCTCCGAGTCACTTTCAAAATTAATAGTTGTGTGCTCAGACTGCCTGTAAAGTATAATGGATTGCCTTATTTTCTCATTAAGATTTATCTGTTCTAATCTGGTTTCGGGCATTTTAGCGAAATTAGAAAACTCAGAGGCTATATGTGAAAGACTTTCTATCTGCTCAATGAATGATTTGGTGAAACGTTCAAATTTAGCTTCAAATTTTGGATCCTTTTCTTTCCAGGATTTCTCCAATAACTGAACCCCAAGTTTTAAAGGAGTCAGCGGATTCTTAATCTCATGAGCAACTTGCTGTGCCATTTCACGCCAGGCCGATTCACGCTCTGAACGGGCAAGCTTTTTTGCACTTTCTTCAAGGGCAGATATCATTGTATTATATTCACTGATCAGCTTTCCAATCTCATCATTCCGCTTCCAATTGATATGTTCATTCTTCGCCCCAATTTTAGTATCGCGCAGAAGTTTTTGAATCAATGTCAGCGGACTCGTGATCCTGCTTGCCACAAAAACAGCAATAAAACCTATGGCCACAAATACCAGGGCATAAACATTGATCAGCGCATTCAGAAAAATGCCTATCCGATCCTGGTAATCCTTTTCATTCGAAAAGTATGGAAGACCCAAATATGCAATTACCTCACTTTTGCTGTTCCGCAGAGGTACATATGCAGAAATAAATGACAGATTTCCAATCCGTTCCCTGTTTATAAATTCAGATTTCTGTAATCTGTTAAGATATAAATAAGCCAATGCATTCATCTGAGATGCAATTAAACCATTCTCATAAATCTTAGGTTGAGTAGAATGCAGGAGCCTGCCGTTAATATCAAACAAATTCAGATCCACACCATTAAGATCGGCTAAGCTATTGAATGCAACTTCTGCCTGCTCGTCAGGAGTTGGCATTCCCATATCCACAATTTGCTTATTGATACCGGATGCGATCTTGGAAATTTTATCTAAAACCGTGTATTCCTGCTGATCTCTGTACTGCTGACTAATATTGAAAAAGGTGATTATACCGGTTATCAAAAGTGTTATCACGACTGCAGCAACCATAGATACCTGTATCCTTGTTTTATACAGCATTCTGTTGGATGAGATCAGCAGCCTCCACCTGAAATTTCGGAAACTGACATTATAGTTTTGTAAACTGTTCCAGGTCAATCGAAGAACATATACTAAACCTGCAAACAATAACAAGATTAAAAATATGAACGAAACAGATGCGAGTTGGGTAAAGAGAGTGTTTATTTCACGACTGACAATTACAAGCTTTCTGGGATTTGGCTGAAAGATCAGGTGATTATATTGCCGGCCATTTTCAGAACTATTGACATAAACAAATTCTCTGTTCTTTCCACTGAATTCATTATTTACCAGATTATAAACATAATTCCCATGCTGGTTTAGTAAGCGACCGTCACTATAATATGCGAAGGAATAATCTTTGAGCTGAATATCTTCCTTTATTTTTCCATCAATGAGAAGTTCAGGAAAGACACCGACTTCATTCAGGCGTTTAGAATTAAGTTGTAAAACCAGAGTTCCAATCTTATTATTATCCTCAATTATTGGCAATATTGCAAAGTATTGTTTAAAGCCAAACGTATTATTTCTTTGGTAAAAATATTCTGTGACTTTGACCGAGCCCTTTAGGACCAGGTTTTTGAAATTAGACAGTGGGATACCCCTATCGCCCCGAAAAAATTCATCCTTTTCATTATACTCAAAACTCTCGAAATCATATCTGGATAAATAGCCGGCCATATACAATTTCACAAGCCTGTTATTCAAAGCACTGTGACTTGATAAGGGGTCATTAAAATAATCGACAATAAATTTATCGCGGATGATTTCCCCTTCCAGCTTATAAAACAAAAGAATTGCATTGGGATCTACTGATGACTCCAGTTTACCTGCCAGAATCTTCCGGCTTTCCTGTTCTTTAATAAATTGATACTTTGATAGTTTCAATGAACCAATGAGGGCACAGATCAATATACAGACAACCAAAGTTCCGGCTTTCACTTTCCCTTCTGATTTAAAATAGGCCCGACCTGCCAGAAAGAGTATTAAAGCGAATAAAAGAAAGTATACAGTAAACTCCGTAAAGATTATATGGTATAATATCCCCAGAAACAGGGCTACTGCAAAAATGATAGGGCGCTCAAGGGCATTGATATTCAAGCGGGATATTAAGGCAAGTGAAAATGATATGATCAGATATAGATTCAGAATTGCAAAACAGAAGATCAGAAATCCAAACCAGCTCAACCAGGTAGAGTTCAGCACATTGCTTACATCAAAGTTGATATTCGAATTAGTTACCAGTCCATTAAAAAGATCATCAATGATATACGCAGTGATGCAAACAAACAAACCCGTTGCTAATAGTAAAATATAGCTGATGGGCTTACTGTAAAGGGAAACCGACGCTAAGATTTTATTCCTGTAAGAGTAAATGAATACTAATACCCATGTAAAAGACAGGATGTTCAGAAAAAATTCTCCAATAGATGGAAAGAAATAACTTGAGGCGTAATGCTTAGGATCGAAAAGTTCAATATCAAAATACCTGCTTAACCATCTGTTTTGAAGATCAATGAGTCTGAAAGCGAGAACCGAGCTAAACAATAAAAGAACCGCAAAGCCTACATTGCCTTTATTTGCTATAGAAATACAAAGATGGGTCAAAAATATCAGAGCAAAAGTGATGGCCATAATCCACATCAATAATTCAAGATAGTTGTAAAATGAATTAGGGGCCGGCATTTTGAGCTTCACAGAAAATAAATATTTGCCACCCAGATTGCGGATATTAAATACCTCTTTATCATTCAAACTGGCTATTTGCAAAGTGTTTGAAGATAGAAGGTCTTGTGAAAAATTATTCCTCAGGTATTCATTCTGATAAGGATAATCAGACATTACAGGAATGTAACATATAACAGAAAAATCTCCCCAGGATTTTTTTACAGCTTCATAATATCCATTCTTCCAATGAATAAATGTGCTTCCTTCCCGAAGCAGACTGTCGGTTTCTAATACGATATGGATCCCACTCCAAAAACTGAGTTTCCCCTTTTCAAAGGTCTGGATATAGATGTCTTCCTTTCCACTGAACTCAGAAATTATAAATTGAGCCCATTCTCCATTATTATTGATGTTTTTTAATGAATCGCGGACAGCAACATTATTTAATAACTGATCAACTAATTTCTCTTTTCGGTGAAGACGTCGTTCGACTTTCCGGGCTTCAAGGCTAAGTACCTCTTCGTCCTGAATAGTATAATTTATAGTTAAAGCAGTGCATGCAAAGCCAATGGCCAGCAAAAGAAGAAGAAGCCGAATTTTTAAATTCCCGGACAAAGGTGATGAATTAGGTAAAAGTTTAAAAACTTAAGTCAACAAAAATCAGTCCCTTTCAGGGAATTTAAATGAATATTTTTAAAAATCAGCGCTGAATGTCGGTATACTGCGATCAACTTTCTTTACAAGGCCCTGCAATACACTACCAGGACCCACTTCAGTAAATGAAGTTGCTCCGTCCTGGAGCATTTTTTCAATTGTTTGTGTCCAGCGTACAGCCCCGGTTAACTGTGAAATCAGATTATGTTTAATATTGGCTACATCAGTGTATGGTTTTGCGTCAATGTTTTGATAAATCGGGCAAATGGGTTCATTAATTTCTGTATTCTCAATTGCCGATTGCAGTTCAACACGTGCCAGTTCCATTAAAGGGGAATGAAATGCTCCTCCAACATTCAGTTTTAATGCTCGCTTTGCACCGGCTTGAATTAATAATTCGCAAGCCTTGTCAACTCCCTCAATCGTTCCTGATATAACCAATTGACCGGGGCAATTATAATTAGCAGGTACAACCACATCGCTTACCCGTGAACAAATATCTTCAACTGTAAAATCATCCAGCCCCAGGATAGCTGCCATAGTTGAGGGTCTGATTTCACATGCCTTTTGCATCGCATTGGCACGGGCACTGACCAATCGTAAACCATCTTCAAATGACAGGGCCTTTGCAGAAACCAGGGCTGAAAATTCACCTAAAGAATGACCTGCAACCATGTCGGGCTGGAATTCACTTTTAAGTTCTTTAGCAAGAATCACAGAATGAAGAAATATGGCTGGCTGAGTTACATTAGTTTGCTTCAAATCTTCATCAGTACCCTCAAACATAATATCTGTAATCCTGAATCCAAGGATTTCATTTGCACTTTCGAATAAATTTCTTGCTGCTTCAGAATTATTGTAAAGATCCTTACCCATCCCTGAAAACTGGGCACCTTGTCCCGGAAAAATATATGATTTCATATCCTGTAAAAGCCCTTAGAGGCGATAAAATGTTAAAAATATTTCTTTTTAATAAATTTATTTAACTCAAACTAGCGGTAATAAGTCTTAAGAATTCTGAGCGCGTAGTTTCATTTACAAACTCACCTGTAAATGCAGAGGTAGTGGTAACCGAGTTCTGCTTTTGTATACCCCTCATCGACATACAGAGATGTTTGCATTCTATTACTACGGCGACACCCGAAGGATTCAGGGTGTCCTGAATACAATCACGGATTTCATTGGTTAATCGCTCCTGAACCTGTAAACGACGTGCAAACGCATCTACAACCCTCGGGATTTTACTAAGACCCACAATATGGCCGTTGGGAATATAAGCAATATGCGCCTTCCCGAAAAAGGGCAGCATATGGTGTTCGCACATTGAAAATACTTCAATATCCTTAACCACCACCATTTGGCTATAATCTTCCTTAAACATTGCGCTGCGTAGAATTTCTTCGGGCTTTGCATCGTAGCCATGAGTAAGAAACTGAAGAGCCTTTGCTACACGGACTGGTGTCTGCAGCAATCCTTCACGGGATGGATCCTCGCCCAGATCAGTTAATATTGCCTTATAATGAGATGCAATACGCCCGATCTTTTCCTGATCGTAACTATCAATCTTGACATAACCATCAATCTTATCAATCTCGGTATTATTACTTTTTATACTCATACTATTGGTTTCAATTCCTTTAATATTACCCGAAATACTCTACAAAGTTATTTTCTGTTTCATATAATTTTATTGAATGCAAAATAGCTCCCTGGTTTTCGACATGGGGTTTAAGAACCTCAAAAATTGTAACTGCAAGTACCTCCGTTGAAGCCATTTTACCTTTCATAAAATCTACATCCAGGTTGATATTCCTGTGATCAAGTTCATTGGTCACGTAGACTGTTATGATCCTTTTTAGTTCTTTTAGGTCAATAACAAATCCTGTTTCAGGGTTAATCTCTCCCTTCACTGTTACATACAATTCGTAATTATGCCCATGCCAGTTGGGGTTAGAACATTTTCCGAATATTTCCAGATTTTGTTCATCGCTCCACTCCTGCCTGTACAGCTTATGTGCTGCATTAAAACGCTCTCTGCGAGTAATATATATCATTTTCAATAAATTAAAATGCAAATATACTCAAACTAAAAATGCCTCAAGGACAAATAAAGCTAATTGCGTAACTTCGCTTAATGAATATACTTCTTGTAGCCGCAACTCAGGCCGAGATTAATCCATTTCTGCTTCATCATGGATTCCAAAATCTTTCTATCCGGGAAAAGCAAATTGGAGAACATCAGGTGAGCGTTCTGATAAGTGGTGTTGGAATGGTCGCCACTGCCTTTGCTATGGGTAGCTATTGTGCTGAAAAAGCATTCGACCTGGCTATTAATGCAGGCATTGCAGGCAGTTTCGATACAGCAATTCAGCCGGGTGATTTGTGCAGGGTATCAGAAGATATTCTTGCAGAATTCGGAGCTGAAGACGGAAGTAATTTTCTGAGTGCGGATACTATTGGCTTAGGTAAGAGCCTGTTCTCTGCCACTACTGTATCAGGATTTCCGGGTTATGACCAACTAATAAATGTCAAAGCAGTAACCGTAAATAAGGTTCATGGCAATGAAAAGTCCATCGCTGAATTTGTCAAGAGGTTTCATCCGCAGATCGAAACAATGGAAGGCGCTGCATTTTTCTATGCCTGTGAACAAGCCGGCAGACCTGGGATACAGATTCGGGCGATTTCAAATATTGTTGAACGGCGCAACCGGGCGAACTGGCAAGTCGAACTCGCAATAAAAAACCTGAACGATACCCTTATTCAACTTTTCAACGCATGAAACTGAGCCTCGGATTTTCACCCTGTCCCAACGATACCTTCATTTTTGATGCGATGATCCATCAGAAGATCGACACCGAAGGACTTAGCTTTGATGTGGTATATGATGATGTTGAAACTCTCAATCAAAAAGCTTTCAGGACAGACCTCGATATTACTAAATTGAGCTATCATGCTTATGCTTACCTGACTGAAAATTATGTGCTACTCCATGCAGGAAGCGCACTTGGTTTCGGAGTTGGCCCATTATTGATTTGCAATAACGAATATTATATTTCTACCTATAGTTTTGCAGATCTCAAATCTCAGACTTCAAACCTCAGGATTGGCATTCCCGGCAAATATACCACGGCCAATTTCCTTCTAAGTCTCGCCTTTCCTGAAGCCAAAAACAAGATTGAGATGAAATTTTCTGAAATTGAATCCGCCTTATTGAACCGTCAGATCGACATGGGTGTAATCATCCATGAAAACCGTTTCACATACCGGGAGAAGGGCTTGAAAAAGATCATCGATCTGGGTGAATTTTGGGAGGATCTGACCCGGGGTCCTATACCACTCGGAGGTATTATGATTAAAAGGGATCTTCCCAAAGAAATAAAACAAAAAGTGAACCGTATCATTCGTAGAAGTGTAGAGTATGCATTTGATCATCCCGAATCCGGAATGAATTTCATCTGCTCACTTTCGCAGGAAATGAGTATAGAGGTCATTAAAAAACACATTGATTTATACGTCAACAAATTTTCCATTGATCTGGGTGAAACGGGAAGAAAAGCCGTTCAAACCTTCTTTGAGGAAGCACATAAAGTCGGTATCATCCCGGAAACGAAACAAAACTTATTCTTATAATTGTACAAAAGACATAATCATTTAGCATGATCATTATTACAGGCGCAGCAGGATTTATCGGAAGTTGTTTGGTTCAAAAATTAAACGATGAAGGTTTTTATGACCTGGTACTGGTAGATGATTTTTCCAGTGAAATCAAGAATAAAAATTTCGAGGGTAAACGCTATTCCAAACAGGTAGCGAGGGAGGTCTTTGCAGAATGGCTGCGCGAAAACCATTTGCATGTACAGTTTGTGTTCCATATTGGGGCTCGGACTGATACTACTGAGATGGATGTTAAGCTCTTCAATCAGCTGAATCTCGACTATACTAAGACCATCTGGAATATCTGTACCGAATTTGGCCTTCCGCTTGTTTATGCTTCTTCTGCAGCAACCTATGGATTAGGGGAGCAGGGTTATGATGATGATGAATCAAAGATTCCGATGCTGAAGCCCCTTAACCCCTACGGTGATTCTAAGAATGACTTCGATATATGGGCTTTAGAGCAGGAAAAGAAACCTTATTTCTGGGCAGGACTAAAGTTTTTCAATGTGTATGGCCCCAACGAATATCATAAAGGACGCATGGCCTCCGTGATCTTCCATACTTTCAATCAGATCAAAAAAACAGGGGCTATGAAATTATTCCAGTCCCATAATCCCGGATTTAAAGACGGCGAACAAATGCGTGATTTTGTTTACATCAAAGATGTAGTCAACGTTTTGTATTTTCTGATGCATCACCGTAAAGATTCGGGTATTTATAACCTGGGGACAGGTAAAGCAAGAACATTCCTTGACCTTGCAACACAAACCTTCCATGCAATGGATACCCCGGTTTCCATCTCATTTGTTCCCACACCGGAAGATATCCGTGAAAAGTATCAGTATTTTACAGAGGCCAACATGGAGAAGTTAAGGTCTATTGGTTATAGCCTTGATTTCTATAGTCTGGAAGAAGGTGTTGAGGATTATGTGAAAAATTATCTGATACCAAACAAATATTTATAGATCCTCCCTCAAATCCACTGTATTTTTCACACTTAAACGTGAAGAAATACCCGAGGCGATCACAGAAACTGTCAACACCGTAGCAAAGACCAGGATAAAATCAGAGAGTTTGATCCCTACCGGATAGTGGTCAATAATGAGGTTAGTGCCTGACATTGCAATAAATCCGAGCTTTTGCTGTAACAAAATAAACACCAGTCCGGCAGCCATTCCCACGATACATCCCAGCATTGATATCATCATCCCTTCAATAAAGAAGATACCCCTGATCAACTGCCTGTTTGCTCCAAGGCTGCTCAGAATTGCTATGTCTTTTCGTTTATCTATTACCAGCATGGTTAAGGAGCCAATAATATTGAAGATCGCGATGATCAGCACAAAGGTGAGTATCAGAAAAATAGCCCATTTTTCGGAATTCAGGATTTTGTAGAGCAACTCATTCTGCTGACTTCGATTCTTGACTATGAAATTGTTTCCCAGCAAGCTCTTTATTTCATCATGAAGTTCGTCTACATCTGTACCCGGCACCATATTAATCTCAATAAAAGAGATTAATTTCTCCTCATCAAGCAGGGTACGTGCAAACTGAATCGGCACAATGACCATATTATCGAACTCCTGCTGTACCATGAAAACTCCGGAGGGATAAATAGAACGAACATTAAATTCATCAGCGGGATTTATGGAATTTGAGGCCCCTTTTTTGGGGGAATAAATATCAAGGGTTTGAAACTCGTTATTTAGATTTACCGATAAAGAATTTTGCAGACCTGAACCGATTACAGCCATGTCTCTCCCAATATGATGGAGCGTAAAACTACCGCTGGAAATAACCGAATCCAGACCAGTCCTGTTTTTCATAAATCCTTCGCTAACTCCTTTTATCAGGGCAATCGACTGACTATCACCATACCTCACCAATGCTTTTTCTTCTAAAACTTCTGTATAGTTAAGAAAACGTTTGTCATTTTTCAGATTTATAAAACGACTATCAGAAGGATCGAATGTTTTCCCTTCTGCAGGTTCTATTCTTAACTCCGGACTAAAGGTATTGTACATCGTAAGTACAATATTTTCAAATCCATTGAAAACCGAAAGGATAATGATCAATGCTGCACTTCCTACAAATACCCCGAGCATGGAGATACCAGAAATAAAATTTATTGCATTAACAGATTTCTTTGAGAATAAATATCTTTTGGCGATATAGTAAGATGTGTTCACCTTTTTTAATCCTCAGGTTAGCTTAAAAAAGGGTTGAATTGTTTTTCAAAACCTATACTTGTCGCAGGTCCATGCCCCGGGTAAACCCTGGTTTCATCAGGCAGTGTAAATAGTTTTTCACGTATGTTGCTAATCAGCAGATCGTAGTTCCCGCCGGGCAGATCAGTACGTCCAATACTGCGGTAGAACAAAACATCACCGCCAATTAAAAACTTTTCTTCTCTATTAAAAAAACAGAGATGGGCGGGTGAATGACCGGGTGAAAAAATCAGTTCAAGCTCAGTTTCACCAAACTTTACCGTTCCGCTTTCAGACAGATAGACCTGAGGTAAAGGAGATACTTCATAACGAATTCCCATTTGTGGAGCATAAGAAACAATAGAATTCAATACCATTTCCTCTCCTTTATGAAATTGGGGGAACAAGCCATAAGTATCATAAATGAACTTGTTCCCCAGTACATGATCGATATGGCAATGGGTATTAAGCAATAATACCGGTTTCAGGTTATTTTCAGCAATATATTTTAGAAATGCATTCTGTTCTTCACCGGTATACATGCCTGGATCAATGATCACGCATTCCAGTGTATCATCATGAAGGATATAGGTATTTTCCTGGTAAGGATTAAAAGCAAAGGATTTAATCTGGATCATAATTGTAAAAGTACCAAATTATGAATTGGCTTAAGCCGAAATTGGATTGAAATTTACCTACATTTTAGACAAAGATTTCTTGAAGCTCATAATAAATTCAATCTATGTGGTTAAATACTAATCTTTAGATAGCTTAATATCGAACTCTTGTTGAATTACACTAAGTAAAATTAAAATCATTAATAAAGAAATAGAAAAACAAGCAGTGAAAGGCAATTTGTAAAAGGATATTTTGATAAAATAAATCGTAGAAATTGAGGTTTATCCCGGAACTGGAAACCTGAAGGAGAATAAGACTAAATTTGATGTATTTGTACTTCGCGTGACAAATTGGTCATACCATAGGATAAATGCTGACTGGAAGGCTTATTTTAGCCGATATTAAGAAATATATATCCTTATTCAAGCCAGATTATTTATTTCAAGGTATTTTTGTCTCCGTTTGAGCCATCCCGGGACTTAAAAGGGCCCTTAGAGGTAATTTGTTGGGCGATTATTAGGCGGAAAGTGCCAAAAATGAACTTTTTGCCCAACAAGAGCCCAAGAAGGGCTTAACAAATCCACTTTTTTGTACTATTTTATAATTTGGTATAAAAATGCAGTTTAATCCATTAGAAAAACCGGGATATATTCCGGTTTTTCATTCTTAAAAACTTAAAATCCGCTAAGCTATTTTGGCAGGATCTACTTTAAAGAATTATATAAATAACAACGTTTAATACACTTAGTACCTTCTGTTTGTCAGAGCGTACCCACAGGTACATTTTGAGTATTGCACAATGTCAGGCCTGTAAATCATCAGGGATTAATTCAGAGCCGGATTCTGACGGCTTAATCTGTAAATCATCAATGCAGCCCGTTGTATAAGCAGAGGAAACTCCTTCAGATTGATTAATTCACCCGGTTTATGTGCACCGCTTCCGGAAGCACCCATACCATCAAGACTATCTACATATTTTGCAATATCAGAAATATCGCCCGCCCCACGGGCACCGGGATCTCCGGCCCTGGTAACTCCGATTCCCATATCCTGAGTAATCCGGTCGAGATATTTAACAAGATTATAGTTCCCTTCAGTAGGTTCCATTGCAGGTAATCCGTCAGTGAAAGAAATGCTGGCAGAAGTCCCATTAAGACTTTGGGATACAATAGCTTTCATCCTTTCCCGTGCCCTATCCCGCTGAACTTCTGAAATGAAACGAAGATCCCCGGCTACAAAAGTTGTTGGTGAGATTATGTTGGTTTTACCAATAGCTTCCATCCTTGCATTGGCAGGATCAAGCCGGATCTCTGAACCACCACTGATCAAACCAGGATTGAAAGTAAGGTATTTCTCATCCTTAAGTTGAGTTCTGAATTCATTTATGATACGGGCTGCTTCATAAATAGCCCCATAGCCTGCATTTTCGCTGAATATCCCAGCAGAGTGCCCTGTTTTAGCAGACACATTCAATGTCCAGCCACCAATACCTCTTCTGGCTACAGCAACAGTATTTAAACCCTGAGCACCTTCAAAGCCCAAAGCGATATCTGTTGTTTTTGCACGTTCAATGAAATCTTTTCTTGCTACCTCATGCGGAGAACCCGAGCTTTCCTCATCTCCGGTGAAATAAGCGATGATTTGGGTATTATTTAATAAACCTAGTTCATGCAATGCTTTCAGAGCAGATATCATGACCACATTACCACCCTTCATATCATTCACCCCCTGTCCGGTTGCTGTGGAATCATTCAGTTTCTGATAGGGACTGAATTCCATATCCAACTCAAATACAGTATCAAGATGGCCAATGAGAAAAAGACGTTTACCCTGGCTGCCTTTACGGCTGGCCACCAGATGACCTGCACGACGTAAAGAATCGGGCAAATCAACCCACTCAGTAGTAAAGCCAAGCTTATCAAGTTCTCTCCGGTAAACCGCACCAACTTTTCTTACTCCATCTACATTCAGTGTTCCGCTATTGATATTGACCGATTCAATCAATAATTCTTCAGCTTCCCCATGATGGGCTTTTAGATAATCTATAATCTTCTTTTCATCAGAACTTAGCTGAGCTGAGGCACTTTGGACGATAATAAGCAGGAGGAACAAATAAAACGCTTTCATGAATTTTCAATTAGTTAGTAAAAGCCAAACAGCTAAGATAATTGTTGGATTGAATCTTTCATATCCTTAGGATGTATTTTGTACAGAAACAATAATAATGATACCATAATAGCAGTAGGTTACATGGTAAAGTGTTGAAAGGCGATATTGGCATTGCTAAAAACTATCTTAACCTGAGTAGATAATATAATAAGGGTAAAAAATACGGTTATAATTGGTCTGATGAGAATCTGGAGTCCCTACAATTGATTTTTAGAAACCAATGCTTGTGTGTTATAGGCTGGTTTAGCCCTTTCCTCTGGAGTATTTCCGGCAAGAAATCACGTTCTATTTCAAATTGCGAGTAGCCGGAAGATACATCCTTCGGCAAGGTTTATTTTACCCGGAGCTGTATTTCATAGGGAAGGACTGCCCGGAAAAAGGACCATCTGCCATTTGAAATAAACCCGGGTGGCAGCTGTAGATTTTTGCCGTGCAGATTTTTAAATTATAAAGGAATTTATACGCAAAAACTACGGCAGAACACGGGACTGCTGGAACCGAAGAATCACAGACCTTGCTTTCTAAAACAAATGAAAATATTCAACCTAAGTAGTCATGCAAAATTTTATATTGATCTCAGGTTAACTTATTTTCTAAAAAAATAGCTGTTCAGTTTCTCCATTTAAAGGTTTTAATCATTTGGTCTATATCCTTTTTAACAAAATCCAGAACCGGCTGTATTGAATCGAGTCTTGGCTGTTCATTGAAATAAAGGGCTCCACGAAGATAGTTTTTTGTACTGTCTGTCAGGAAAAACTGAACAGAAGAAGCCGTATTTCCATCAATGGAATAATAAATCCCATAAAC
>NZ_DASWXT010000050.1:0-75503 GCF_036405355.1 Daejeonella sp. | reverse complement strand
CGTAAAATAGATTTCATCATTGTTCCTTGAAATGCAGAAATCCCTGATGTTTTGAAATTGCCTGAGTTTTTCGTTTGCAATTTCTACTTTCCCAATGATCTGACCAAAGCCAGTACTCGTACAGCAAATAATTACTGCAAGAAGGAATGGGATTTTAAGTGCTGCTTTCATTTTTTTGGATTGTATGGTCTGCTGTTTTTGAAAAATAAGCCCTTTTATACCATTTGAATCATTTCTTAATTCATTTTGCGGATATGCATGACTCAGATAATGGATTTGGCTTGTTTAAATATGCTAAATATCTGTTACAGGATCTAATTTAATAATGCGCTCTTCCAGAGCAAGATTTTTGGGGTATAAATTATCCGGTTTATCAAATCATAATGACATTCCCCTGTCCAAATTCCCATAAAAAAATTAACTTTGCAGTTCTAATACTGGCACCCAAAGAAAACGTTCAATGATCCATTTTTTTGTCTCCCCACTAAACAAAGTTTTTGCTGTTCAAACACCTGCTGAGATCGCTCAGGAAGATATAAAGAAACTAAACTGGCTCTTTGGGGAAGCACATAAATCTGATCAGATGGTGATGCCGGGTTATCATGTTGGTCCACGGGCTGCTATGATCACTCCCTGGAGTACCAATGCGGTGGAAATTACCCAAAACATGGGTATTTCAGGTATTATACGAATCGAGGAATTTGAAAAGGTTCCTGCAGATTTTAATGCCTTCGATCCGATGCTTTCTCAGAAATATACTGAGCTGAATCAGGAGATCTATACGATTCATATCAAGCCTGAGCCTATTATGGATATCAGTGATATAGCGGCTTATAATCAATCCGAAGGACTGGCTTTAAGTGCTGAGGAGGTTGATTATTTAAATAATTTAGCAGTTAAACTGGAGAGAAAGTTAACTGATTCTGAGATTTTCGCATTCTCGCAAGCAAATTCAGAGCATTGCCGTCATAAGATTTTCAACGGGACCTTTGTGATTGATGGGGAAGAAAAGCCGACTTCATTGTTCAAACTGATCCGTAAAACCTCTGAAACAAACCCCAACGATATTGTTTCGGCCTATAAAGATAATGTGGCCTTTGTAAAAGGCCCGAAGCTGGTACAGTTTGCGCCAAAAACGGCTGATAAAGCTGATTTCTACGAAGAAAAAGAATTTGATTCCGTTCTTTCCCTAAAAGCCGAAACCCATAATTTCCCGACTACTGTTGAACCTTTTAATGGCGCAGCAACCGGTTCGGGAGGGGAGATCCGCGACAGGCTAGCAGGTGGACAAGGTTCATTGCCGCTGGCAGGAACAGCTGTTTACATGACTGCTTACTCCCGCTTACTCGAGAATAAACACGAGTGGGAGCAGGGTATGTCCGAACGCCCATGGCTCTACCAAACCCCGATGGATATCCTGATCAAAGCCTCAAACGGAGCTTCCGATTTTGGAAATAAATTCGGTCAGCCTTTAATTGCTGGTTCTGTTTTGACTTTTGAGCATGAAGAAAGTGGCCGTAAAACGGGCTATGATAAAGTAATTATGCAGGCAGGTGGTGTGGGTTATGGTAAGCTGGACCAGGCGATTAAACATAGTCCGAAAGCAGGGGATAAGATTGTAATCCTCGGCGGAGAAAACTACCGCATTGGAATGGGTGGTGCTGCGGTTTCATCGGCAGACACCGGTGCTTTTGGTTCAGGGATTGAGCTGAATGCAATTCAGCGTTCTAATCCTGAAATGCAGAAGCGCGCAGCGAATGCAATCCGTGCATTGGTGGAAAGTGATCATAACCCGATTGTTTCCATTCACGATCATGGAGCAGGAGGGCATTTAAACTGTCTTTCGGAACTGGTGGAAGCTACTGGCGGACTCATTGATCTGGATAAATTGCCTGTTGGTGATCCTACCTTATCAGCAAAAGAAATTATTGGTAACGAATCACAGGAACGCATGGGTCTGGTGATCGGCCAGAAAGATATAGCAGCTTTAAAACGCATTGCCGAGCGTGAGCGCTCTCCGATGTATGAGGTTGGGGATGTAACCAATGACCATCGTTTTACCTTCGAGTCGAAATCAACTGGTTTAAAGCCAATGGATTACGCTCTGGAAGATTTCTTTGGAAGTTCTCCGAAAACCATCATGGCTGATAAAACGATTCAGAGGGATTATGCTGATTTGACTTATAATACTTCAGAAATTCCGGAATACCTCAATCAGGTATTACAACTGGAGGCTGTTGCCTGTAAGGATTGGCTGACCAATAAAGTCGACCGTTGTGTGGGTGGCAGGGTTGCCAAACAACAATGTGCCGGACCGCTGCAATTGCCATTAAACAATTCAGGAGTAATGGCACTGGATTTTAAAGGCAAGGAGGGGATTGCAACTTCCATCGGGCATTCACCGATATCGGCACTGGTTGACCCGGGAGCGGGTTCGCGGACTGCCATCGGGGAGGCACTCTCAAATATAGTCTGGGCGCCTTTAAAAGATGGTTTAGCTTCGGTTTCACTTTCAGCAAACTGGATGTGGGCTTGTAAGAATGAAGGTGAGGATGCCCGTTTATACGAAGCTGTAAAGGCTTGTTCCGATTTTGCTATTGAGCTGGGAATCAATATCCCGACAGGGAAAGACTCTTTGTCAATGAAACAGAAATACCCTAATGATGAGGTAATTGCCCCGGGTACTGTTATTATTTCGGCAGCCGGAAATTGCTCAAATATCACCAAGGTTGTTGAGCCGGTTCTGAAGCGTAATGGCGGGAATATTTATTACCTCAATTTATCTCAGGATAGTTTCAAGCTGGGCGGTTCTTCTTTTGCTCAGATTTTGAATAAGGTGGGGACAGAAGTCCCAACAATTAAAGACTCAGCTTATTTTAAAAAGGCTTTTAATGTATTGCAGGATCTGATCAAAGATCGTAATATCAATGCGGGTCATGATGTTGGCAGCGGTGGTTTGATCACCACTTTACTGGAATTAAGCTTTGCAGAGGTGAATCTGGGTGCTGAATATGATCTGAGTTCATTAAATGAACAGGATACCGTAAAAGCATTCTTTAATGAGAACATTGCAGTAGTTTTTCAGGCTGATGAATCTGTAGAAGCTGTATTTGCTCAGAATGGGATCCAGATCTTTAAAATAGGAACTGTTGCAGAAGGCAATTCGGTGAGCATTAAGAATAACAGTGATTCATTCAGATTCAATGTGTCCGAAACAAGAGATATCTGGTACAAAACCTCATTCCTCTTAGATTCAAAGCAATCGAAGAACGGAATGGCGCAGGAACGTTATACCAATTATAAGAATCAGCCTTTACAATTTATTTTCCCTGTAAATTTTGACGGTAAATTACCGGTCATTGCGAAGGGATCAAAGAGACCAAAAGCAGCTATCATTCGCGAGAAAGGAAGTAATTCTGAACGCGAAATGGCGAATGCGATGTATCTGGCTGGTTTTGATGTAAAAGATATCCACATGACTGATTTGATCTCAGGAAGGGAAAATTTGGAGGATATACAGTTCATAGGAGCTGTAGGAGGATTCTCCAATTCGGATGTTTTGGGATCCGCAAAAGGATGGGCTGGTGCGTTTTTGTACAATGAGAAAGCTAATACAGTCCTGAAGAACTTTTTTAAGCGTGAGGATACCCTGTCAGTGGGTATTTGCAATGGCTGTCAGTTGTTTATGGAGCTGGAACTGATCAATCCGGATCATGAAGTTCATGGAAAGCTGCATCATAACACTTCCCACAAGCATGAAAGCGGATTTACATCCGTAAAAATCCAGAAAAACAATTCAGTGATGCTTTCTACATTAGAAGGCGCTACTTTGGGAGTATGGATCTCGCATGGAGAGGGTAAATTCAATTTGCCTTATGCCGAAGAGCAGTACAATATTGTGGCTAAATACGGCTATGAAAGCTATCCTGCAAATCCGAATGGTTCAGATTTCAATACGGCAATGATGTGTGATTCAACAGGACGGCATTTGGTTATGATGCCGCATATTGAGCGTTCAACCTTCCCATGGAACTGGGCTAATTACCCTGAGAGAGGCCAGAAAGACGAGGTTTCTCCATGGTTAGAGGCATTTGTGAATGCGAGGAAATGGATTGAGAGGAAGGAAGCTTAAAGCAGAAAGCTGGGATTGGGGTTCATTGCATAGCAGGTAATCTTAAGCACTATCCTAATCCTACTAATCACCTTAATCCTACTAATCCTAGTCCATACCGGCCTCCCCCCAGCCCCCTCCACAGGGGATGGAAGAACGCTTAAAGCAGAAAGCAGGGATTGAGGTTCATTGCATAATAAGTAATCTTAAGCACTATCCTAATCCTTCGAATCACCTTAATCCTACTAATCCTAGTCCATACTGGCCTCCCCCCAGCCACCTCCACAGGGGATGGAAGAAAGCTTAAAGCAGAAAGCTGGGATTGGGGTTCGTTGCATAATAAGTAATCTTAAGCACCATCCTAATCCTACGAATCACCTTAATCCTACTAATCCTAGTCCATACTGGCCTCCTCCCAGCCCCCTCCACAGGGGATGGAAGAACGCTTAAAGCAGAAAGCTGGGATTGGGGTTCATTGCATAACAGGTAATCTTGAGTACTATCCTAATCCTTCGAATCACCTTAATCCTGCTAATCCTAATTTCCTATTGATTTTTATTCCCCCTTTACCCCGTTAATTTGAAATTATCCATATTTTTATAGATAATCAATTAGCTAACCATGCAGAAATATCTTTTTATCATTCTGCTGCTTTTTTGCAGCATGAATGGCTTTTCGCAAAATAAAGATTTGATCCTTGGGAAATGGCTTAATGCGACAGGAGAGGCACATATTCATATTTACGCGAGCGGAAACAAATTCTTTGGCAAGCTGGCCTGGCTTAAAGAGCCTTTGGATGCCAATGGGAAACCTAAACTGGACAAGGAAAATCCGCATAATGATTTGAATAAACGTCCGATTCTTGGTTTGGTCTTTCTTAAAGATTTTATCTACAAGGAAGGAATATGGGAGGGGGGCACTATTTACGATCCCAAAACTGGCAAAACTTATAGTTGTAAAATTAGTGCAGATGGTAAGAACAAGATCAATGTACGCGGTTTTGTGGGCTTTTCATTGCTGGGACGGACAGAAACCTGGACCCGGGTGGAATGAGGTATTGCATTAGTTTGATTTTTATTTTCATTCTTTCAATTTCCGGATTGAGTGCCCAATCTATACAGCTTATACATAAAGATAAGGATACAAGTCTGCGTGGATTGTCGGTTGTGAACGATTCCATAGCCTGGGTAAGTGGCAGCAAAGGCTGGACTTCAGTCAGCAAAGATGGAGGTAAAAATTGGGACTGGAAGCAAATAAAGGGCTATGAAAACCTCGATTTTAGAGATATTGAGGGTTTTTCGGCCGGTAAAGCTATTGTGGTCAGTGCCGGTACACCTGCTGTGATCCTTTTAACAATAGATGGCGGCCAAAGCTGGAAGGAGGTCTACCGAAACGAATCTAAGGATATCTTTCTGGATGGTATGGATTTTTGGGATGCTGACAGAGGGATTATTTATGGTGATCCGATCAATGGGCAGATGGTCTTATTGGACAGCAGAGATGGCGGAATGAGCTGGCAGAATATCAGTGTGCAGAACAAAATACCTCTTGTAGTCGGAGAAGCGAGTTTCGCAGCAAGCGGCACAAACATTCGCACAGGAAAAGGAGGCAAGGTCTGGATTGCAACAGGTGGTCTTCAATCAAGAATATTCAGATCGGACGATTATGGATTAAACTGGGAAGCTGCAAAATTGCCGATTATTCAGGGTAAAAATAGTACAGGGCCATTTTCCATCGCATTTTATAAGAATAAAACAGGAGTAGCTGCCGGAGGTGATTTTCTTTCGGATACTTCCAGGCTGAACAATTTGGTTCTGACAAAAAATGGGGGGCGGACCTGGATAAAGCCTCAGGTTACCTTATTTGGCTATCGTTCGGCTATAGAATATTTATCAAAAAGTGAATTACTTGCATGCGGACCAAAAGGTACTGACCGTTCTATAGATGGAGGTAAAACCTGGATGCGACTTTCTGATCAGGGCTTTCATACTGTAAGAAAGGCAAAATCAGGCGATCTGGTATTGCTGACGGGAGGAAACGGGCGCATTGCTATTTATCAGGACTGAAGGTCTTGGCTGTTCAATTTTAAGACTTAAATGCGATTATGAATCTTGAATTCAATAAAAATGAGGACAGCAATAAGCAGCTGGTCTATGAGGTAAAAACCCGGCTAAAGAAAATTTATGCCGGAGGTGGTGAGAAGGCCGCTGCTAAGCAGAAGGAGAAGGGCAAGATGCTGGCGCGTGAGCGGATTAGTTATTTACTCGATCCGGATAGCCAGTGGTTGGAAATTGGGGCTTTTGCCGCCGAAGATATGTATCAGGATGTTGGTGGATGCCCATCTGCAGGTGTGGTAACAGGCATAGGTTATGTTTCGGGCAGGCAGTGCATGATTGTCGCGAATGATGCAACAGTAAAAGCTGGCGCCTGGTTTCCAATGACGGCTAAAAAGAACCTGAGGGCTCAGGAGATTGCGATGGAGAACCGTTTACCGGTGATCTATCTTGTAGATTCGGCAGGCGTGTTTTTACCAATGCAGGATGAGATATTTCCGGATAAGGAACATTTCGGCAGGATTTTTCGCAATAATGCGATCATGAGCGGCATGGGAATCGTGCAGATTTCGGCAATTATGGGATCCTGCGTTGCAGGAGGGGCATATCTACCGATCATGAGCGATGAAGCAATGATCGTGGAAGGAACCGGTTCGGTATTTCTTGCAGGGAGCTACCTTGTGAAATCTGCGATAGGCGAAGATATTGATAATGAAACCCTGGGTGGTGCAAGCACGCATTGTGAAATATCCGGCGTGACCGATTATAAGCACCCCAATGATGCGGCTTGCCTGGATTCAATCCGTAAGGTGATGAGCATGCTGGGGAGTCAGCAGAACGCTGGTTTTGACCGGATTAAGCCTGCTGCACCTAAATTGAATGAAGAGGAGATCTATGGATTGCTGCCTGAGAGCAGGGAGAATCCCTATGATATGCGGGAGATCATTCTTCGACTGCTCGATAATTCTGAGTTTGAAGAATATAAAGCTTTATACGGACAGAGTATTATTTGCGGATTAGGACGGATAGATGGCTGGGCGGTCGGTATTGTAGCCAATCAGCGCAAGGTGGTAAAAAGCAAAAAGGGTGAAATGCAGTTTGGCGGTGTGATTTACTCTGATTCTGCGGATAAATCTGCCCGATTCATTATGAATTGCAACCAGAAGAAGATTCCCCTAGTGTTTTTGCAGGATGTGACTGGCTTTATGGTTGGGAGTCGGTCGGAGCAGGGTGGTATCATTAAAGACGGTGCAAAAATGGTGAACGTAGTTGCCAATTCAGTTGTTCCGAAGTTTACAATAGTGATTGGAAACTCCTATGGTGCAGGCAATTATGCAATGTGTGGTAAAGCTTATGATCCGCGTTTGATCTATGCATGGCCTTCTGCAAAAATCGCGGTAATGGGTGGACAGCAGGCGGCTAAAGTATTGCTTCAGATTCAGGAAGCTTCTTTAAAAGCAAAAGGAGAGGTAATTACACAGGAAAAAGAGGATGAATTGTTAAATGAGATAAAAGACCGTTATGATGCGCAAACAACACCATATTATGCTGCATCACGTTTATGGGTCGATGGGATTATAGACCCGCTTGAGACCCGCAAGGTGATATCGATGGGAATTGAGGCAGCTAATCAGTCGCCAATTGAGAAGTCCTTTAACGCAGGCATTTTACAGACCTAAATAAACCAGATGAAGCATTTATTTCTAAGTATATTTTTATTAACGGCGCTCGGTGCGAGTGCCCAGACCGGAGCAAAACTCCATAGAAAGGCCATTGTAGTAGATACCCATGGGGATATATTATCCGATCAGATCAAATCGGGTATTGATGTTGGAGTCAGACAAAAGAGTGGGAATTTTGATCTGGTACGTGCTAAAGAAGGTGGATTGGATGTACAGGTTTTTTCGGTCTGGAGTGATTATACCGGAGGATTTGCAATGGCGAACCGGCAGATTGATTCGCTGGATGCTCTGATCAGCCGTCACCCGGATAAGATCGCTAAGGTAAGAACTGCTTCAGAATTGAAATCGGCGGTTAAACAAGGTAAAATGGCGGCTTTGTTTGGTGTAGAGGGCGGACATATGATTGAGAACAAAATCGAAAACCTGGAAGCGCTCGCAAAACGTGGTATGACTTATATGACCCTGACCTGGAACAACAGTACCCCATGGTCAAGTTCGGCCTATGAAGAAACTTTTAAAAAGGATAGTTTAAAGCAAATCGGACTCAGTGATCTGGGAAAACAGATTATCAAACGAATGAACGAGTTGGGTGTGATCGTAGATCTTTCGCATGTGGGTGAGACTACCTTTTACGATGCGATTAAGGCTTCCACAAAGCCTGTTATGGCCTCCCATAGTTCTGCTTATGTGTTTAATGCGCATCAGCGGAATTTAAAAGATGATCAGATTAAGGCCATCGCTAAAACAGGAGGGGTGGTTTTTGTGAACTTTTATACCGGTTTTTTGGATAGTACCTATACCGGCAAGCAAAAGCAGTACAACGACACACATAAAGCTGAACTGAGCACATTGACAGCGAAATATAATAGCCGGACCAGGGCATCAGAAGAGATTAATACTAAATACCGTCAGGAAATTGAGGATATGCGTGCTCCATTATCATTGCTTATTGATCATATCGATCATATGGTCAGGCTTGTTGGGGCAGATCATGTTGGTTTAGGTGCTGATTATGATGGAGCGGAATCTTACCCAAAGGGTCTTGATGACGTTTCAAAGTATCCGCTGATTACTGAAGCATTACTGCAAAGGGGTTATTCGGGTAAAGATGTGAAGAAGATATTGGGAGGGAATTTTATCAGACTGTTGAAGTTATAAGTTATTAGTTTTAAAGCTGCTGAAGATTAAATTTATCTTTTTGGTGGAGATTATTGATTTCCGAGTCAATGGAAGTACGCAATTATCAATTTATAACGGTTTCATCCTGACCTGGGAGGGACTTTGGTCCATATTACCCTCAATTATCAATATCAAACTCTTTATTCACCTGTTGCTAAGTTCCTTCGCTACACTCAGGATGACAGGGTGGTGAAATCCACTCTCCACCCGATAACTCTTGGGTGTTAACTCTTCACTAAATGGCTGAGTTCCCTCCTGCGTCGGGATGATATCCTGCTTTGGGGCACAATCTCATCTCCACTCTCAATTCTCCACTCTCAACTAATTAAATGTTCCACCAATACGTCATCTTCAGCACCAGGAACCTGTTCTTAACAGAAAAGGGTGAGGGGATGTAATTGTCGGTATACACTATAAAGATGTCTGAGGCAGGCTTATAACGCCATTGTACACGGGTATTTACATTGATGTTGTCACTTTGCTCATTGTATTGAACAAATCCTGTGAAAAAGAGCTTATTAGTCATGGTTACATCCAGACGCGGGCCAACCAGCCAGAATTTGCGGTTATTCCATGGATTAGGCAGCTTAATATCATTATAACTAGAACTTAGAGCAAAACTGACATAAGGCTGGAAACGGTATCCAAACTCCGTCGTAACATTCAAACGGGTTCCATCAGCATAATAGCCGCCATAGCGTGTTGAAAATGAGAAGGTGTAAAGGCTCTGCGGACGGGAAACGAATTCTGTACCAAATGAGTTCCAGCTATGCTCGCTTCCGGTAGGTAAAGTCGCAATTCCGGCATTGGTAGGATCAAATGGTTGTAAAAGTTTCACATAATCATGTGCAGTCCAGGCTGTAAAGGTTGCCCTTGTTCTAAAATTCAGACTATATGCAATATAGTTGGTGTTATCAGTCGGTTTAAACGATTCATTTAAGTAATTGCTGCTGAAGAATTTTGGTCCGTGGCTAACTAGTCTGCCCCCTTTTGGGAAGAAGAGGTAGGAGGCTGAGGGACTCAGATTAACATAACCTCGTCTGGGTACATAACCAACTTCGGCATTGTAATTAGTCCCGACATATTCATGCTGCCAGTTCAAATCCCAGTTTCCGGTCCAGTAACGAAGATTAGCGGCCTGCATCATATCCTTACCCCGCTTATTCGGACTGAAGGATTTCATAGTCACCGCCTTGCCGGTCCAGGTGTTATTGGCAGAGGCCAGATTGTACTCTAAACCTGCCACCCTGTTATATTTTGAAACCCCAACTGCTGCATTGGCTGCACTAAAATTCAGGGATTGCTTATTGATCACAATGGCACTGATACTGGATCTTGCAAACACCCTTCGCTGTAAGGCAATCACTCCGAAATTCTGAGCAGGGTCACTTGCACCGCTATTTTCGGTCTGCATATTCATTACGCTGATTCTCAGGTCTTTATTTAATTTTCCACTGAGACGGGCACCATACTGAATCGGTACACCTAAACCAATGCGTCTGGAGAAAAATGGACGGATATTCTGATAGCCAAAGTTTGCAAAAAGGTCACCATTTTCAAGAAAATATTGTCTTCGTTCGGGGAAGAAAAGTTCAAAGCGGTCGAGGTTTGGAACTTGCCTGTCAACCTCTACTTGTGAATAATCAGGGTTTACAGTCAGGTCCAGATTAAGCGAAGAATTGATGGCAATTTTAATGTCTCCACCGATCTCACCACGATCATCCCGGTGAATAGGGGAAGTAAGGTGATTATTGGAAATGCCTCCCAGTACGTAGGGGATCACCGAAATATTCTGTCCCGGTACCGGAGGTGGCTGATCCCAGACCAAGGAGCCGGTATATCCCAGGGAAGCAGTTGCAAACTGTCTTGGAATAGGGGTCCAGCTTGATTTTTCGCTCGATTTGAGGTCCATGCGACTGAAATTGATCCCCCACCGGGTGATTCCCTGTTTATAACGGATGGATTTGAATGGTATGGCAGCTTCAAAAACATAGCGGTCAGGGTAATTTTTTACTGCAGAAGTCCATTTATTATCCCAGCTCAGGTCTACTTTGCTGCCATCATACATAATACCATCCCATTGAGCGCCGGCTGCATTGGTTCCGAAAGAAAATCCATTGGTCAGGTCATTGAATGGATCCATGAATATCAGGAAATTGTCGTTCTTACCGAATGCAAAATCCCTGCGTAATGATTCTACAAAATAGGGTCCAGGTTCGTGATAACAAATAGCAATAATGTAGAGATGGTCCTTGTCATAGGTCATTTTTACATCGGTCTTGAGTTTTGCAAAGCTCGTATCCATGGGTTGTACCATGAAGAAATTACTCGCCAGTTCAGCGTCATTCCATGCCTGCTCATTCACATCTCCGTCAATTTTGATTTCAGAGGTTGCCGGTTTTATATTCAGTTCGTATTTGGCATTTATCTTTTGCGCAAGGACATTTATACTCAGTAAGCTGAGAAAAATACAGATACTGTACTTAAACGTAGATTTTGATCTTTGATTAAAGTAATTTGGCAGTATTGAATCGGGGTTGTTCAGATCTCCTGATTTTAAAGGATTAGGCATAACAAGGCGTAGCTGGTATTTGTTTGTAATAATAACAACAATGGACGAGTTTATTTTAAATAAATATATTTTTGTGTGATGTCATTGTTTGTCCAGAGTGAATTGGAATGTGACCTTCGTTAGGATAGTATTTTTAGTTGACATTTCCATGTTGCCCATCCGCCATCAAAACCTTAAATTTGTATAAATTACTTACAGAAATGTCTCAAGAAACTGAACACGTACAATGTCTGATCATAGGATCAGGTCCCGCAGGTTATACTGCAGCTATTTATGCAGCTCGTGCTGATTTGAAACCGGTAATGTATACCGGAATGGTTCCCGGAGGACAGCTCACTCAAACTACTGATGTTGAGAATTTCCCGGGTTATCCGGACGGAGTTATGGGCCCTGAGATGATGGAAGATTTCAGAAAACAGGCTGAGCGTTTTGGAACCCAGATCCGCTTTGGATATGTAACTAAAGTCGATTTTTCTTCAACTCCTCATAAAGTAATAATTGATGAAGAAAAGACTATAACTGCAGATACAGTAATTATTGCCACGGGGGCGAGTGCTAAATGGCTCGGACTGGAAAGCGAACAGAAATATAACGGATTTGGAGTTTCTGCCTGTGCAGTTTGCGATGGCTTCTTTTTTAAGGGTCAGGATGTTGCGATAGTAGGGGCAGGCGATACAGCAGCAGAAGAGGCGACCTATCTGGCCAAACTTTGTAAGAAAGTGCATATGCTGGTCAGAAGGGATGAGTTCAGAGCTTCAAAGGCAATGCAGAACCGGGTTTTAAATACCCCGAATATCGAAATTCATTACAATACCGATACAGAGGAAATCCTTGGTGACGGCAAAAATGTTACGGGGGTGAAGGTCTCAAATAACCTGACCAAAGAAACTAAAGTTTTAGATGTAACGGGATTCTTTGTTGCGATCGGCCATAATCCAAACACAGAGATATTCAAAGGGATACTGGATATGGATGAAACCGGATATCTGATTACTGAACCTGATAGTACTAAGACTAATATTCCGGGTGTATTCGCTTGTGGCGATGCACAGGATAAGTTATGGCGTCAGGCTGTAACTGCGGCAGGAACTGGCTGTATGGCAGCACTCGAAGCTGAAAGATACCTGGCAGCTGCTGAACACGGCAGTCATTGATTGCCGGATAAATAAGATAAAAAAGCCTCCATGATACGGAGGCTTTTTTATTATTCGGATTGCTTATTCCTTAAGATCGGGTACATAATTAATTGTTAATCAAGCTTATGAAATGCCTGCATTTATTTATTAAATTTGAAAAGAGCAAACAATTCTAATTACACCTTTATTGTGAATTTCCTGATATGAATAGTTTTAAATTTATTTCTGTGCTATGTTTAACGGGTTTATTGTTCTCCTGCGGATCTGAAGAGGAAAAGCAGGCAGTCTCTGTTAAGCCGGAAGTAAAAAAGATCCCTGAGCCCTTTCGTTTTCATAAAGCTATAGAAGTAAAGCCGGGACTCACTCTGGATATTGTTAGCTGGGGCAGAGGATCTGATTCCATTGGAGGATATCTCATCTTAAGATCAGATTCCACTCGTTTGAGTTACCGCTCTGTTTCAGGTGAACTGAAAGGTAAGGTGGCAGACGCCTGGAATATGGATCTTGATACTGATGGGAATCCGGAGCTGTACATACAATCGGTAGGGCAGGAAAAAGATTCTTATCTGAATATGTATATCTATGAATTTGGGAATGGGGGATCCAGCCAGCAAATTCGTTTTCCGGATCTGAGCTCATCCTTAAAAGAGGGATATCGCGGCGAGGATTCGATGTATGTAAAAGATGGAAGACTGTTTCGTGAATTCCCATTCCATGCGGATCAGGATTCTTCATCAAAAGTCAAACCGGCTATCAGAAAATTGGAGTATACCCTAAAAAACAATAGCCTGCAGTTTAAAGAGATAAAGGAAGAAGTCGAGGCGGAAGCTAAAAAGCCTTAAAATTATTGATCAGTATCTTCGAATTGTTTATGGAGCCTTTCGAGATTTTGGATCATTTCTTCCAGTTTTGTTTCCTCGCGTTTAATGTAGATTCGCATCAGAACAAAATAGCATAAGGCGATCCAAAGAAAGGTGAATGAAATTCCCATAACTGTGATCCAAAGAGAAGTCATAAAAGAGATTTCGATAAAGAAGAGTATAAAACCTGCTGTAGAAAATATGGAATACACTTTATACTTTCTGGTGTTGAAAATATAGCGGTCGTGTTTATATTTTTTGAGGTGATTGATATAACATTCAGGCTTATCCAGCAGTTTATCATAATTGATCCTGCGGTAATTATTGATCATTGCAAGAATGTAGTAAATGCAGCAACAGATAAATATGATCATTGCCAGATGGGTAGTCCACATAGTAAAGGGGCTCGAGATCCAAACATAGATGAGCGTTGCAGCGAAAATCCCCATGCCTATCATTTCGATTAATAGTTTACTTGCAAGACCATTCCTGGTCTTTCGTACATTTTTCAATACATCTTCGTGACTGACTTTCGGCAGTGCAACCTGGTCGTGCCAGATACTTTTCAGTGCTTCAAAATCTTTCATGTCTGTTATATAATTCAGTCAGTTTTTGTTTAATACGATGAATTTTAACTCTAAGATTTCCTTCTGAGATACCCGAAATTTCTGCTATTTCGGAATAGGGTAATTCATCCAGTACCATGGTGATGATGATACGTTCATTTTCTTCAAGCTGAGCAATACATTTATAAAGCGTTGAAACCTGCTCGTTCTTTTCTGAGATCTCTTCGCCTCTGGTTTCGATAATGGTGTCGGTGAGCTCATCTTTAGCCTGTCTTTTTTCGACTCTCAGGTAGGATAAGCAGGTATTGACAGCAATCCGGTAGATCCAGGTAGATATTAAAGCCTGATTTCTGAATTTATCCAGGTTTTGCCAGACTTTCATAAAAGTCTCCTGCATCAGGTCGTTCGCGGTTTCATCATCCCCGGTATAACCATAACACAAATGGTAGATCTTTTTAGAATTGGCCTGGAAAATTTCCTTGAATTGCGCTTCCTTGCTCAAAAGTAATCAGTTTAGGTTTTTTGACTTTGCTATTGCTGAATTGTTACAAATATTGATTTTTGTTAACCCAGCGGGTTTGTTCAGAGGCATTAATTACAACAGATTCGAATTCTTTCTGATAATCAAACTGAAGGTCTTCATGCAGTTTTGGTAATAGTTTGATGATCTTTTCAAATTGCCGGGTAAGCAATCCCTGAAGAGGTTTATGGCTGGTCCTTAAATCCGCATACATTAAAAAATTAATGCAAAACCAAAGTGCGAGCTCGGTTTCTACCTGTTTTGACCCGGTATATTTAGCATAACGGTTAATCAGGCGGATAATTTTGCGCATACTCTTGGTACTGTAATAATAATGTTTTTGCATGGTTTTAAAATCCTCAATCAGGAAATTTTTTACCTCTTCTGCATACTGCATCGGGTTATCAGCGTCAAAAAGGAGGTAGGTAAGTAATTCTTTATTTTCCTTTTTGTATTTAGCAAGACGGAGGCAGATGTCGGTTAATTCGAGCACAGAAAGCCCCGACAACTCTTTTTTTAGATCACTTAGTTTCTCTGGCTTCATCTTATGCTTTCATTTGCTTGGTAAATCTAATTAATTACTTTTGTTCGATATACTAACCAGCATTTATGAAGTTTTCAAATCTCGGAATTATCGCTATCATAGTGATTTCATTTTCTGCCTTGCTAACATTTTTGGATCATTACAGCTTATTGAATGTTCCGGAATTGGTATTAATGTTTTCGAGGTGGCTGGCCATCGCAGGATTATTTCTATACGGCTTTAAAAAGAAATCACTTACTACCTGGATTTTGATCTCTATGGTAGTTGGAGCAGAGGTCGGACATGATTTTCCGGAGATCGGAATTAAACTGCAGGTATTGAGTAAGGTCTTCTTAAAGATGATTAAGACTATTATTGCCCCCTTGCTTTTTGCGACACTGGTATTTGGTATTGCAGGTCATTCTGATCTGAAGCAGGTAGGCAGAATGGGATGGAAGTCAATTCTGTATTTTGAAGTGGTTACTACCATTGCCCTTTTTATCGGACTGGCGGCAATCAATATTTCGAAGGCCGGTATGGGGATTGCAATGCCTATAGGGGCTCATGAAGAACTTGAGAAGGTTCCTCCACAAACTTTTAATGATATAATCCTTCATATTTTTCCCGAGAATATTGCCAAATCTATAGCCGAGGGTCAGGTTTTACAGATCGTGGTTTTCAGTATTATTTTCGGGATTGCACTTGCAATGGTTCGTGAAGATAAGCGTCAGCCTATGCTGCGTGCGACAGAGAGCCTTTCGGAAGTGATGTTTAAATTCACAAATATCATAATGTATTTTGCTCCTATTGGGGTGGGTGCAGCCATAGCTTATACAGTGGGGCATATGGGACTTGGGATTCTGGTTAACCTGTTCCAGTTGCTTCTTACTTTATATGTAGCCTTATTGGTATTTCTTCTCGGAGTTTTGCTTCCGATTGCTTTTTTTGTGGGTGTTCCAATCAAGAAATTCCTGCAGGCGATCGCCGAGCCTGTCTCAATCGCCTTTGCTACCACCAGTTCTGAAGCTGCTCTTCCAAGGGCCATGGAGGCAATGGAGCGTATTGGGGTGCCTCGTAAAATTGTAGCCTTTGTAATGCCAACAGGATACAGTTTTAATCTGGACGGGACGACTTTATACTTATCGCTTGCCGCGATCTTTGTCACACAGGCGGCAGGTATGCCAATGACCTTTGGCCAGCAATTGCTGATTGTATTCACCCTGATGTTAACCAGTAAGGGTGTTGCAGGAGTACCGAGAGCTTCCCTGGTCATTTTACTGGGTACTGCAGCCTCCTTTGGTATGCCTGTCTGGCCCATTTTTATAATCCTTGGTATCGATGAACTGATGGATATGGCCAGAACATCGGTCAATGTGATTGGGAATTGCCTGGCTACCGTGGTGATTGCAAAATGGGAGGGAGAATTTAATCCGCCGGCAGAATTAAGTGCTCCGAATGAGAACAGGATCCATAATCTGGAAGATCAGGCAACGAAACATTAATAATTTTTAATTTTAGCAGGCGCATGTCTGCAAATGCATCAAATTTATGAGTGATAGAGGTAAAAAGATATTTTTAGCAATTTGTATAATAACCCCGTTTCTGTTATACACTGTTTATTATTATTCGATAATGGTGAAGAATGCCCCTTACCGGTTTTCTGATTTTGAATCCATTACGTTTAAATACGGACTTGGGGATAGTCTTATAAATCAGTATTATTCCAAAACAGGTGATTTTCAATACGTTAATCAGGATGATTCTTTGATTAAGACAAAAGTTAAAATGCGTAAGGATGATCTGTTGTATCTGCACCGAAAAGCAGCTGAACTCGGTTTCTGGAACTTTCCTGATGAACTTAAAGGAGATCCGGAGGCAACTAAGGGCAGGAATTCTCCAACTTATTATATTGAATTCAGATACAAAGACAAGAGTAAGCATGTGCTGTATGACATCAGCTATGATAAGGAACCTAAGCTTGCAGGTGCTGCAAAATCATTGATTACAGAGATCAGTAATATGATATCGGATGTGAGGGATAGGGATAAGGATTGATTCATTGTTTTTAATATGGCAGCTAAACATTCATGAAAGACTAAGTTTAGATTTAATAAATTTTCTTTTTAGAAAGCAAGGTCTGTTACTCTTCGGTCCCGGCAGTCCCGTGTTCTGCCGTAGTTTTTGCCCATAAATTCCTTTGTAACATAAAAATCTGCCTGGCAAAAAGCTACAGCTGCCACCCGGGTTTATTTTAAACGGCAATTGGTCCTTTTGCAGGGCTGTCCGTCCTGATGAAATACTGCCCCGGGTAAAATAAACCTTGCCGGAGGAGGTAGCTTCCGGCAGAGGGTATTTGAATTATAACGCGATTTTATGCCGGAACTAACCTGGAGGAAAGGGCTGAGCCAGCCTATAATACACAGGTATTGATTTCCAAAATAAAATTATTGTATCTCTTAACCTTATCTAGCCAATCAGAACCGTTTAATCTCAAATATTCCTGGAACAAAAGCTAAAATTATTGAAGTACCCGATATCGGATCTTAATTCAACAGGGTAGGGTATTTAAGGAATTGTGCGAAAGAGATTTGCCTCCGGACTAATTATTCCAATTTAGTTTTTCTTTCAAAAGAAATATTCTTATATTTGCACCTCATTTAAAAAAATATATTAATAATGTACGCAATAGTAAATATAGCCGGACAGCAATTCAAAGTTGCTAAAGACCAATATCTTTTTGTACACCGTTTACAGGGAGAAGAAGGCGCTAGTATTGAATTTGACAACGTATTATTAGCTGAAAACAATGGTAAATTTTCAATCGGTGCTGATGCATTGAAAGGAGCCAAAGTAAGTGCTAAAATACTGTCTCATTTAAAGGGAGAAAAAGTAATCGTTTTCAAAAAGAAACGTCGTAAAGGTTACAAGAAGAAAAACGGACACCGTCAGATGTTCACTAAAATTGAGATTACAGGCATTTCTTTATAAGTTATAGGTTATAAGTAATAAGTTATAGATTATAACTTTTAACTCTTAATCAAAACGATTACAATTAGTTTAAGTTTAAAATCCTGAATTGTTTACAATTCATAAATTATAAAATAACATGGCACATAAAAAAGGAGCCGGTAGTTCCAGAAACGGTCGCGAATCACATAGCAAGCGTTTAGGTATTAAGATCTTCGGTGGTCAGGCAGCAATTGCAGGAAATATTATCGTGCGTCAGCGCGGTACTCAGCATCATCCTGACAGGAATGTTGGTATTGGTAAAGACCATACACTTTTCGCACTGATTGATGGTACAGTAATTTTCAGAAAGAGATATGATAATAAATCATATGTTTCTATTCTTCCAAGAGAAGCTGCGGTAGTAGTTGAAGATGCTGCTCCAAAAGCAAAGAGAGCAGCGGCTCCTAAAGCTGAGGTGATCGAAGAAGCTGTAGAAGTAGCAGCTAAGCCAGCGGCCAAAAAGCCTGCAGCTAAGAAAGAACCAGTAGCTAAGAAAGCTCCGGCAAAGAAAGAAGCATCTGATGATGCTGCTTCTGCAGAAGCATAATTTTAGTATTAAGAAATATTAAATGATGGAAGCCCTGATGAGAATCAGGGCTTTTTTAATGCTCTCTGATTAACAATTGCTCAGCAAATGCTCTTAACAGCTCTTTACTTGGATTTTCAACTGAAATTTTGTCCAGCGCGGCTATCGCTTTCCTGACATAATTTTCCATTTCTGCTTCCGCAAGTTTCCGTACTTCCAGTGAATTGTAGATAGCAGTAATTGCATTAACCTTATTTTCTGAAGGTACATCAGATTTATTGAGCCATTTATCAAGTTCTGAAGCACTTTCGCCTTTGGCAAGTTCCCTTGCTTTGATCAGCAGAAAGGTTTTTTTATCAGCTAGAATATCTCCTCCAACCTGTTTCCCGAATTTTTCAGGATCACCATATACATCGAGAATATCGTCCTGAAGCTGAAAGGCAAGTCCCAGGTTTTCGCCAAATTCATATAATAAATCAGCATGCTTTTTATCAGCGCCACCAATGAGAGCTCCGATCTGCATGCTTCCTGCGAGCAAGACAGCAGTTTTAAGCCTGATCATTTCAATATATTCTTCAAGGCTAACATGATCCCTTTTCTCAAAATTCATATCAGCCTGCTGCCCCTGACAAACACCTGATGCGGTATCAGAGAATATATCCAGAACTTTCCTTAGTATCGAATCATCTACCCTGATCATGAGTTTGTAGGCTTCTACAAACATGACATCACCCGATAAAATCGCAGCACTTTCATTCCATTTTACATGTACCGTTGGATTTCCTCTTCTAAGGGGAGCTTTGTCCATAATATCATCATGCATCAGCGTGAAATTATGAAACAACTCTATGCCTACTGCAGCATCCAGGGCTTTTAAAACATCCCCTCCGAATAGTTCAGTTGAAACAAGAACCAAAACCGGTCGCATCCTTTTGCCACCCAATTTCATCAGGTAGCTGATTGGTTCATAAAGTTCTGCAGGTTCTGCGGTGTATTTGGTATCGGCTATAGCCTTATTGATAATGGTTTGAAGCTGTTCTATCGAATGCATTTAATTTAAGCTATGGCCTGAAGCAAAATTAGCAAAACTGATTAATTTAGCTTCAGGAACATTCTGTTTTATTCCATTATAGCTATTATAAATTATTTTAACGTGATTTCGATATAAGCATTACTATTTTAATCAGGTTGGAGGTATCAGCTTTGAGCTGTATAGAAGAATTGAGCGTAGAAATTTTACCCGATCAGGTCTCCATTTCCCTATCCCCATTTCCCTATCCCCATTTCCCTATCCCCATTTCCTATTACCTATTCTTTCCCCATACCTCATACCTTTTCCAGAGTTCAAAAAGTAATTAATCACTATAACGAACTCAGGTTATTTTACTAAGGTGAAATCTATTTGCCGCTTATTTAAATCAACTTTTTTAACAAGTATTCTAACTTCATCTCCCAGTTGATATTTCTTTTTACGTCGCTGACCAATGATACAGTAGTTCTTTTCGTCTAAAACGTAAAAATCATCGTTAAGATCGCGTAAACGAATCATACCCTCGCATTTATTGGCTATAATTTCAACATACATACCCCATTCAGTCAATCCGGAAATAATTCCGCTGAATTCTTCCCCAATATTATTCTGAAGGTATTCGGCCTGCTTATACTTTACTGAAGCACGTTCAGCATCCGCAGCTTTTTTCTCCATCTGGGAGGAGTGGATTGACATTTTTTCATATTCCTCTTCATTTACAGATTTTCCGTCCGCCAGGTATAGTTCGAGTAAACGGTGAACCATCACATCAGGATACCTGCGGATAGGAGAGGTGAAGTGGGTATAATAATCGAATGCAAGTCCGTAGTGACTATGTTTCTTAGTCGTATAAACAGCTTTAGCCATTGATCGGATAGCTAACTGTGTCAATACATTCTGTTCCTTTTTGCCTTCCACATCAGCCATTAAAAAATTAAGCGAACGGGCAGTTTCACGTCCCGAACTCATATCAATCTTATATCCAAATTTTGATGCAAACTGTGAGAAACTCAATAATGCATCCTCTTTTGGTGAATCATGTGCACGATAAACAAAAGTTAATTTCTGTTTTCCTTTGCCTTTTTTTGCAATAAATTCTGCCACCTTTTTGTTAGCCAATAACATGAAATCCTCGATCAGTTTATGGGCATCCTTTCGCTCTTTAACATAAACCCCGAGTGGTTTACCCTGATCATCAAGACGGAATTTAATTTCTACACTCTCAAAGCTGATTGCACCATGCTTAAACTTACGTTCCCTCAACTTATAGGCAAGCTCATTTAACTTTAAAAGCTCTTCACTATGTTTGCCGCTTTTATTTTCGAGTACTTCCTGAGCATCTTCATAACTGAAGCGGGTATCAGAATGAATAATTGTACGTCCAAACCATTGTTCAACAACATTTGCATCGTTATCGAGCTCAAATACGGCCGAGAAGCATAGTTTGTCTTCATTAGGTCTAAGTGAACATAGGCCATTAGATAATCGCTCAGGGAGCATGGGAATCACTCTGTCGACCAGGTAAACGGATGTTCCCCTCTCAAAAGCTTCTTTGTCAAGCGCAGATCCAGGTTTAACGTAATGAGAAACATCAGCAATATGAACGCCTACTTCAACATTTCCATTTTTTAATTTCTGGAATGAAATGGCATCATCAAAATCTTTGGCATCTGCCGGATCAATAGTAAAGGTCAGTACCTGCCTGAAATCTTTCCGCACGGCAATTTCTTCTTTGGTGATATCTTCTCTTATTGATTCAGCCTGTTTTTCAACTTCATCAGGAAAAGCAAGAGGAAAACCATAATCAGCTAAAATGGCATTCATTTCAGCGTTATTCTCACCCTGTTTACCAAGTACATGGGTAATCTCACCAATCGGATTTTTGGCTTCTTCTGGCCAGTCAACAATTTTTGCTATTGCTTTATAGCCATCTTTAGCGCCATTGAGTCTGTCTAATGGAATGAAAATATCATGCAGCATCTTACGGTCATCCGGCACAAAAAATGCAAAGCGGTCAGAAATCTTGATAATTCCAGTAAAGTCCATTTTGGCCCTTTGCAGGATCTCAACAACTTCTCCGTCCTTTTTGCGGCCCTTGTTTTTGGCATAGACATATACCTTAACAATATCCCCGTGCAGGGCATTACGAAGTTTTCGCGGCGCTACATAAATATCTTCTTCAAACTCATCATCACTGACAATATATGCCGAACCGTCACTGGTCATGTCGACCTTGCCTGTTACGAATGTTTTAAGCTGTTTTAGTATGAATTTGCCCTTTTCAGGCTCCTGAAGAATTCCTTTTCTGGTTTCTTCCTTCAAAACCTCCAGTATCAGGATTCTGGTTTCATCATCATGGAGGTTAAGTTTTGATGCAACCTGTTTATAATTTAATGGCTTATTACCTGATTTTTCAAACACATCAGTAATGAGTTTGGTAAGAACCAGGTTAAAGTTATTTGATTTCTTTTTTGACATTTTTTACTAATTTCCCCTAAGATAAGGCTTAAGCAGCTAATAATAAGCTTCTTTACCATTTGATAACATTCAAATGATCATTGAAATGCCGTTCAGGGCTCCACAATAGTAATCTGATCTGTGGATAGGGCAGCTAAGGATTTAAATTTCAGCAGGATTTGTGCAGTAGTAATCACATCCTTTTCACAATAAATCCTGATCCGTTCAAGATCATTATCTTCCCAGTAAACTTTGTGTACCATACTCCCGTCTATATCGTCTTTCGGACTTGGAATATTGAATACCGCAGCAAGCAGGTTCAGCGAGGTATAGTTTTTATAATCCCCGAATTTCCATAGATCCATCGTATCAAGATGCATGATCTCCCAGGGCTTTTTCCCATGAATATTCAACTGAACAGGTATTTGAAGTCCATTGATCAGCATCCTGCGGCATAAATAGGGAAAATCGAATTCCTTGCCATTGTGCGCACATAAGATAAGGGAATCGGACTGTTTGTTTAATAGATCAATAAATGACTGAATCACTTCCTTTTCTTCATCTCCATAGAAAGATTTTACACGCAGGGCAAGTGTTTCAGTTTTTTTTGAGAAGATTCCAACCGATATACAAATGATTTTTCCAAATTCTGCAAGTATTCCTCCCCGGGAATAAAATTCTGCTGCTGTTTCTCCATCACGGCGTTGAAATCGGGTCTTTTGATCCCATAATTGCTGATAATCCGGAGGTAATTCGTTAAATGTGGGGTATTGAGGAACGGTTTCAATATCAAGAACTAAAACCTGTTGAAGATCAATGTTTTCTAACATATTTGAATCTTTATCAGTATTAGAAAATTACACATTATAAACCTTTTATAAAAATAAGCTTAGAAAACGGCTAAGTTAATTCAGACAGGAGTTTATTGAATGCTTCTTTTAATTCTGAAAGTTCTTTCTCAAGGATTTCAACCCGGGCACTAAGCTGATCGGTACTTGCAGGGTTTATACCTGATTGATAAACAGCAGGATCTTCTACGCTGTCTCCAAGCAGGTGAACGTAACGTACTTCTTTTTGTCCGGGGCGACGTTCAAGTGCTTTTACAAAACCTCTTTTAGAAAGATCCTGCAAGGTGCTCTGAACTTCTTCAATGCTTTCAAATTCATATAGCCTTCCTGAGTTTGTATTCAGTTCTCCGGGAGTTTGCGGTCCCCTGAGGAGAAGCAAACCGATTAAAGCAAGCTCTGCCGGAACCAGGGGGTAGACAATGCCAAGATTATGTTTGTATTTAACCACCCGACTAGAACCACCTGTTACCGTGGATATTAAACTTTTTTCTTTAAGGAATTTAAAGTCTCAACAATGGATTCTTCATCATACTGTACGATGGGAAACCTTGAGGTTTTTTGGTTACACGCCGACTGAAGACCGTTAATTGACATAGGGTAATAATCGGGAGTGGTTCTGCTTTTTTCAATCAGAGAACCAAGAACACGTTGTTCTTCTGCGCTGAGCTGGGCTAAGGTTTGATTCGAATCCATGCCCAAAGATAAGCTTCTATTTTATTTGAGAGATATGGGGTTTTGGTACAGGAGAGAATTGATTGTAAAATTTTGTGATTGGCTGAGTCTGCAAAGAGTAAACGGGATGGGATTTGGTAAATTTTTTAGCCAATCATCACTCCTGGCATGTTCAACAATGGAATTCTGCTTAGATTGGTATCAATGATGCTCTCAGGTACAAAGATGAATTTCTTGTCAAAGATCTGCCCTTTGATATAATAACTAAGCCAATATTCATTGGTCAGGCCGAGAACCTGTTCATCAATCAGCTCAATGGCCGCATAATCCCGGGCAGCTACCATACCTAATGAATGACGTAAAACAGATGTTTTAACCTGTTTTCCATCTTTTTCACCATATCCTTTAGAACTAACAAGGACAGTTTCAATAGGCTCATCCTTTAGGTTCAGCAGATAAACCTTCCAGTTTTTAACTTCTGGGGTTGATGACTCCAGTACGACAGCTATAGCTACATTTTCGACTATGTTTTCAGGCAAATCTTTCTTCATGAGGTGTATAACCTTATTTCCTATTCTTTCGCCTATTTTTTAACTAGCTTTTTGGTGCTTTTCTTAACCCCAGCTTTCTTCACAACTTTCTTAGCTTTCGTTGCAAATGCATCGGGAATTTGCTCTTCGATCAGCTTTTTAACGGCTTCAAGAGAAAGTGAAGACAGCTCTTCAGGGCTGTATTTGTCGTTGGTGCTTTTGTTTTTACCAAGCTTTAGCATTTGCTTGCCAAAACGAATAAAAGGTCCCCATCTTCCATTTTCAAGGGCTATTTTTTCAGATGGCCAGGTTTGTATAAATCGGTTGGACTCTTTTTCGACTTTATTACTAATTAATTCGTTAATCTCTGCCTGACCTAACTGATCAAAATTATAGCGTACAGGGACATTGATATAGAGGTTATTCCACTTTATAAATGGACCGAACCTTCCTTTACCTTTGGTTACCGGCAGGTTTTCATATTGGGCTATTGGAGCCTCAGCAATATTCTTTTGATCAATAAGCTCAATGGCGCGATCCAGATTTACTGAAAGCGGATCCTCACCCTTTGGTAATGAGATGAAACTGTCTCCCCATTTGATATAAGGTCCGAAACGCCCTAAACCTACACTAAGTTCCTTGCCCTGGTAATCTTCAAGCTGGAAGGGAAGCTTAAAGAGATCAAGCGCTTCTGGCAATGTGATGGTTTCAATCATTTGTCCGGCACGCAGGCTCGCATAACGTGGTTTCTCGTCCTCATCATTTTCCTGGGATTCTCCGATCTGAACAAAAGGTCCATATCTTCCAATGCGTACTGATATCTTCTTTCCACTTTCAGGGTCCTTGCCCAGTTCTCTTTCGCCACTGGCTCTGTTTGCAGTTTGCAGGGTGTTTTCAACCTCAGTATGGAATGGATTGTAAAAGGTGCGGAGCATTTCTGTCCAGTCTTTTAATCCCTGTGCAATCTCATCGAACTCTTTTTCAACTTTGGCAGTAAAATTGAAATCAACAATACCCTTGAAATGTTCTACCAGAAAATCATTTACCACTGCACCAATATCAGTTGGAAACAGTTTATTTTTTTCTGCTCCGGTGTTTTCTGATTTGGTAGCCGAACTGATCTTTCCATCTTTCAGGCTGATCACCTTAAAATCACGCTTTTTACCTTCACGCTCTTCTTTGACTACATATCCCCGGTTTTGTATTGTAGAAATGGTAGGAGCGTAAGTAGATGGCCGGCCAATACCCAATTCTTCGAGTTTCTTAACCAGGCTGGCTTCGGTATAGCGTGCAGGTGGTCTTGAATAACGCTCAGTAGCATTCATTTCGCGTAAATTCAATCTCTGACCTTTACTTAATGGGGGTAAAATTGAGTTTTCGTTGTCTTCATCGAGGTTAATTTCAACTTCTTCCTCATCTTTAGATTCAAAATAAACCTTAAGGAATCCATCAAATTTCATGACCTCGCCATTGGCCACAAATTCTTCAGGACGTGTTGAAATATTGATTTTTGCAGTCGTTTTTTCAAAGTTAGCTTCTGCCATTTGGGAAGCAATGGAACGCTTCCAAATCAGTTCATACAAGCGTTGTTCTGAGTTGTCCCCGCTAATTCTATGCTGTTCAAAGTATGTAGGTCTTATTGCTTCGTGAGCTTCCTGTGCACCTGCGGATTTGGTTTTAAACTTTCTTAATTGGTGATATTTTTCGCCATACGCAGATCTGATCTCATCTGCAGCAGCATTCAGTGCGGTATCCGACAGGTTAACAGAGTCGGTACGCATATAGGTAATTTTACCGCTTTCATATAGTTTTTGAGCTACCGACATGGTTCTGGCAACAGAAAAACCTAGTTTTCTGCTGGCCTCCTGTTGCAGGGTAGAAGTGGTAAAAGGAGGAGCCGGACTTCTTTTAGTTGGTCTGGTTTCCAGACTATTGACCGTGTAGATTGCATTGATACAATCCTTCAGGAAATTCTCAGCTTCAGGTGCTTTTTCAAAGCGTTCGGGCAATTCAGCCCTGAAAATTTCTTTTTGATTATCGGTAGAAAATATAGCAACAACACGGAATGCAGCAGTAGCTGTGAATTTGTTTACTTCACGTTCACGGTCCACGATTAATCGTACCGCAACTGATTGTACGCGTCCTGCAGAAAGGGAAGGTTTTACCTTTTTCCACAATACCGGGGATAATTCAAAACCAACCAGACGGTCTAATACCCGGCGTGCCTGTTGAGCATAAACTAAATTATAGTCAATCTTTCGGGGTGTTTCAATTGCTTTGAGAATGGCTGTTTTCGTTATTTCATGGAAAACAATGCGTTTGGTTTTATCTTCTTTCAGGCCCAAAGTCTCAAACAGATGCCATGAAATTGCCTCTCCCTCGCGGTCCTCATCCGATGCAAGCCATACCATTTCTGCATCCTTAGCCAATTTCTTTAATTCATTTACTACGGCTTTTTTATCTGAAGGAACTTCATAGCGCTGTTCAAAATTATTGTTCACGTTAATTGCATCATCGGTCTTGATCAGGTCGCGAATATGACCATAGCTTGATTTGACAAGAAAATCTTTTCCAAGATATCCTTCGATGGTTTTGGCTTTTGCCGGTGACTCAACAATAAGTAAATTTTTGGCCATTAAATTCTTTGATATTCTGCAAATAAAGGGATTATTAAAGGGAATGACAAATTAGCCATGGGCAGAAATTGAAATTCGGGACCAAAAAAGGAAAGAATTATCGAAAATTTTAAAAAGATTTGATCTGGTTAAGAATCAGATCAGACCAGAAATCCACCGCCAATCAGATCATTTCCTTCATAGAAAACTGCCGACTGTCCGGGTGCAATTCCGGACACTGAATGATGGAAATTAATCCGGATCATTTCGCCTTCCTGTGTGAGGGTACTCATAGCACCTGAATCTTTGTATCTGATCTTGCTTATAGCTTCGATCGGCTCGGGTATGTTATCATATTTTACCAGATTGATATTCCTTACCATAGCCTCAGATTTCTCGAGTTCATCGATTGTACCAAGCATGACTGTATTGCTTTCGGGAAGTATGCGTGTTACAAACATTGGGTGCCCAAAGGCTACACCCAATCCTTTACGCTGACCGATAGTATAATAAGGATAACCGAGGTGTTTTCCAGCAATGCTGCCATCGCTGAGCATGAAGTTCCCGGGACCTATACGATCATCAAGATCCTGAACCTTATTTCTTAGAAAAGCACGATAATCATTGTCAGGAACAAAGCAGATCTCATAACTCTCAGATTTGTTGGCTAGTTCCAATTGTCCCATATCCTTAGCCATTTGCCTGATCTCTGATTTTGCGAAGCTTCCCAAAGGAAACTGTGTACGGGCTAAATTTTCCTGAGATACACCCCAAAGCACATAAGACTGATCTTTATGCTCATCTTTTCCTTTTGAGATCACATACCTGCCATTATCCTGCAAACGGATATTGGCGTAATGTCCGGTTGCAATAAACTCACAATCCAGCTTATCAGCACGTTTTAAGAGGGCTTCCCATTTGATATGGGTATTACATAAAACACATGGGTTAGGGGTTCTGCCTGCAATGTATTCATCAACGAAGTTGTCGATTACATAATCCCCAAATTCAGAACGGATATCCAGAATGTAATGTGGAAAACCATAAGCAACTGCAAGGGCACGGGCATCATTGATACTATCCAGACTGCAGCAGCCCGTTTCTTTTGATGAGCCCCCGGAAGAAGCATAATCCCAGGTTTTCATAGTCAGGCCGATTACCTCATAACCCTGTTCATGCAGCATAACTGCAGCAACAGAACTATCCACTCCACCACTCATTGCAACCAGTACTCTTCCTTTTTTGCTCATTGAAAACTTATACTTAGGCTAATGTTTTTTAACCGAGACAAAGATAAGGCATTAAACGAATAGTAAGATATAATGATGGTCAGTGTAAGGTAAATAGTGAGATACTGATAGTTATTAATTAATAGACGTTTATAAAGAAGATTTTTCCATCTGAATTCTTTTCGTTTTCGCTGTTCCCTACTTGTTTAAACTTTAATCGGGGATACCTGGTACTGACTGATCATTGTTTTGGATATAATGTATTGATAGACAAATTGTATTCGGGATTAACTGAGCCAGTTACCGAGATATTGACCGAAGAAAAAGTAGGAGTATAAAAACAAAAGCATTTTCTAGCTCAGGCTTTCCCGCCTTAAGACAGAGTATTAATCCGTGTTAAAAAATCATTCACACTTAACACTGATTTATCTAATAGGTATTCAAACAATAATACTAAACATACTTAATGATAACAACCCTAGGCTACTCTTGTGTCAATAAATAATCTTTCATTTAAACATATCCAAGAAACAAAATCATGAATTTTCTTTTCAATTTATTCAAATCAAAACTAGCGGTAGTGCTATTATTGTTGATTTGTTCAGACAGCCTGAATGCACAGAGTCTAATCACTGGCAAAGTGATTGATGACGAGCAAACCCCGCTTCCGGGTGTCGTTGTGCGAATTAAGGGCAATATAAAGGGAACATCTACCGACATTAATGGTAATTTCAGTATCAATGCTTCAAATGGCGATATTCTTGAATTTAAATACATAGGATTCAAGAGTCAGGAAATAACTTTGGATCGCCAGACAAGCCTCAATGTACAATTGGTTGCAGATTCGAAAGCACTTAATGAGGTAATTGTTGTTGGATATGGTACACAAAAGAAAGCAAATCTGACTGGAGCGGTCGATCAGGTTGGAAGTGAATATTTTGAAGATCGCCCTCTAAATAATCTTACCCGTGGTCTTCAGGGAGTTATTCCGAACCTCAATATCAAAATGACTGATGGAAAACCTACCAGGGGCTCTACCTATAATATCCGGGGTATAACATCTATAGGTTCTGGTGGAAGTGCTCTCGTCCTGGTTGATGGTGTTCCAGGCGATCCGAATACCCTCAACCCGAATGATATAGAAAGCATTTCGGTATTGAAAGATGCTTCATCAGCTGCTATATATGGTGCCCGGGGAGCCTTCGGTGTTGTACTTATCACTACAAAAACTCCCAAAACAGACAGGGTCCAAGTGAATTACAGCGCGAATTATTCAAATAATCAGCGCACAACAACCCCGGATCTTGTTTCTGACGGATATATCTGGGCAAAAAACTTCGATGAATCTTTTAACTCCTGGAATGATTACCTCTCACATCCGCAGAGTATCAATTCTCAGTTACCCTTTGCTCTTTCTGATCTGGACTCCTTAAAAGCCCGCTCCGAAAACCCCAGCCTGCCAAAAATTTCTATTGATCCTGTTACCGGACGCTACAATTATTATGGTAGTACCGATTGGTTTAAAGAACTTTATAAAGACAATACTGGAATGATGGAGCATTCTTTAAGTGTTGGTGGCGGAACAGATAAAGTAAATTTCCTGGTTTCAGGAAGATATTTTAATCAGGAAGGTATTTTTAGGTATAACTCAGATAGTTTCAATAAATACAACTTCAGGGCAAAGGGCAATATCAAGATTAATCACTGGTTAGATCTGGGTACAAACACAGATTTCTCCAGTGATTCTTATAGGTATCCCTTGACAGCGGTGGGAGGGGTGAATGCAGTATGGCGTTTAATGGCGGTAACAGCTTTCCCGGTATCGCCCCTATTAAATCCGGATGGGAGTATGTCGATTGTAGGTGCTTACTCTATCGGTGATTTCTATTATGGTAAGAGTAACTCAACTGCAAGGGAAAACTTTAACCGGAATTCGGTATCATTTGAGGCCCGTCCTATTAAAGACAGACTGACAATAAAAGGTGATTTCTCTTATCTAAAGTCCACCAGTACTGATCTTCGTAAATTTTTTCCAGTACCATACAGTATTAAGCCCGGAGAAACTATTAATTCAGGATTAAATTATTTGGGAGAGAATTCTTCAGAAGAAAACTATTATGGCTCAAATCTTTTCGGGGAGTACAGTCTTCCACTTGGTAATCATCGTCTGAAGGTGCTTGCTGGGGGTAACCTTGAATATGACAAATTTAACAGTCGCTACATTCAAAGGGATGGTTTGCTTGTAGATGACCTGGCAGATTTTAACCTGGCCACCGGATTAAACTATAAATTGACCGGTGGTGGCTACGAATGGTCAACTGCAGGAATATTTTACCGTGCTAATTATAGCTTTAAAGATAAATACCTTTTAGAGCTGAACGGACGTTATGATGGTTCATCTAAATTCCCGAAAGCTCAGGCATTCGGATTTTTTCCTTCAGCATCAGCCGGTTGGGTTGTATCGGAAGAAAAATTCATGGAGCGAACTAAAAACTGGCTGGATAATTTCAAAATCCGGGGCTCATACGGTTCTTTAGGTAATGGAAATATTGCACCATACACTTTTCTCGAAACCATTACCCCCTCTACATCAGGAGTAATTATCAATGGCAATTTTCCAAATTACATACAAAAACCATCCGTACTTCCTGACGAACTCACCTGGGAGAAATCTACCACTCTGGATCTGGGAACAGACATCAGTTTCCTAAACTATCGCTTGACTACTACCTTTGATTGGTATCAGCGTAAGACAAGCAACATGATTACTTCCGGACAACCGCTGCCTTCGGTTTTCGGCTCAGCAGTACCTAAAGGTAATTTTGCAGATTTAAATACTCAGGGATGGGAGGTTTCTTTAAGCTGGAGAGACAAAATCGGGCCAAATAAAAACCTGAGCTATGGGCTTCGTCTAACTTTGGCGGACAATGTTTCAACCATCACAAAGTTCTATAATCCGAACAACTTGTTATCAAGTTATTACGAAGGACAAAAACTAGGTGATATATGGGGCTTTGAGACTGAAGGTTTTTTTGAATCAGCCGCGGATATTGCAAGTCATGCAAACCAAAGTTATTTCGTAGTATCCAATGCCAACAAACTGCTACCGGGAGATATTAAGTTTAAAGACCTGAACAATGATGGCAAAGTGAACAATGGAAAAAACACACTGGATGATCCGGGAGACCAGAAGATTATTGGCAATTCTTCGATACGATTACCATATGGTATCACAGGTGATTTGGGCTGGAAAAACTTCTCCCTATCCTTCTTTTTCCAGGGTGTCGGCAAGAGAGATTGGTTCCCATCAAAAGAAGCTGCATTTTTCTGGGGACAATCGAATCGTCCATATAGCTTTCTGCCGGAATTCAATCTTAATCGCTGGACTGAACAAAATCCTGATCAAAACGCCTATTTTCCACGCTACAGAGGCTATACTGCACTTTCAGGTACCAGAGAGTTGGCAGTTCCTCAAACCCGATATCTTCAGAATGCGAGTTATATACGGCTTAAAAACTTGACTGTGGGTTATTCTCTGCCTGCTCGTATCACTAATAAACTGAAAATATCTTCCATAAGGGCCTATGTTACCGGTCAGAATCTGTGGACATACTCTCCTATGTATAAGATTACCAAAAATTTTGACCCGGAAGTTATTGAAGGATCGGATCCTGAGATAAATGCAGGAGGTGGTGATGGATTCTCATACCCGATGCAGAAATCGTTCACCTTCGGAATTAACCTAGGATTATAAAATCATAATTTAAAAAGACATGTTAAAGAATAATATCCTCTTATTGTTAACCCTTGTATTGACAATAACATCCTGCGAGAAGTATCTTGATCAGGCACCCATAGATAAGCTTACTACTGAGCAGGCATTTGCGAATGAAAATAACCTTCAGCTCTATATCAATTCTTTTTATACACAAATGCTACCCACAGGCCCTCAAATCTATCAGGGTGATGTAATGGCTGATATCACAGTCCCGAATGCCGTTCCCGGCTATATTGGAGGCAGGTTGAATGCTCAGGATGCAACAGGTTGGAACTGGAGCGACCTGAGGAATATCAATTATTTTCTGGAGCATTATAATAACCCCAATATTTCATTGAAAGCAAGAAACCATTATGCAGGAATTGCGAAATTCTTCAGGGCTATGTTCTACTATAACATGGTTAAACAATTTGGAGATGTGCCTTGGTATGGAAAAACGCTTAAGGTTGATGATCCTGAAATGTATAAGGCACGTGATCCAAGGAATATGGTAATGGATTCAGTACTGGCTGATATTGACTTTGCTTCAGCAAATATTTATAGTACAAAAGATAATTCGAGCACCCAGGTAACCAAATGGGTAGCCTTGGCACTAAAATCGAGGATATGTCTGTTTGAAGGTACTTTCCGGAAATATCATCCGGAAGCAGGGTTGAACTCTACTGCCGATAAATGGTTACAGGAAGCTGCAAATGCCGCTGATCTTCTAATCAAAAGTGGTCAGTACCGACTTCAAAATACTGGAAATCCGGCTTCGGATTACCGCTCTTTATTTATCAGTGAAAACCCGGTTTCAAATGAGGTATTGCTTGCATCTGTTTATAATAATTCATTAAAAAAATGGCATAATGCTGCATGGTGGTTCAACAGTGCCACATTGGGTGCACGATTAGGCTTGGATAAAAAGTTTATTAATACCTATTTGAATGCGGATGGTACTAGGTTTACAGATCTTCCTGGATATGAAATTATGGAGTTTCAAGATGAGGTTAAAAACCGGGATAAGCGGTTACAGCAAACCATACGTATGGGGGCCTATAAACGCACAGATGGATCTCCTGCGCCACCCGATTTTACTGTTACCTACTCGGGCTATCAGATACAAAAGTTCTCAATGGATGATAAATATTTTGATACCCGTACCGAAAGCTACAATTCGATTCCGATTATGAGATATGCAGAGGTACTGCTAAACTTCGCTGAAGCAAAAGCAGAGTTAGGGACCTTGACCGCTGCCGACTGGAATTTAACAGTCGGGGCACTTAGGAACCGGGCTGGTTTAAGCAATGCATTGGTAATGCCATTGATCGCCGATCCTTACCTGAAAAATCAGTTCTTTCCAAATATTGATAATCCACTTATTCTCGAAATACGGCGCGAACGTGGGATAGAATTTGCTGCTGAAGGATATCGTTATGATGATTTACGCAGATGGAAAGCCGGTAAACTTCTTGAGAAAGTTTATGAAGGCATTTATGTTCCTGCCAAAGGTCAGTTGCTTGATTTAAACGAAGATGGAAAAGCTGATGTAAGTTTTGTTGATAAAGTTCCGACAAGTAAAGTGCCGGGTGTTACCTATTTCGTTGTTGATGGTAGTTCTTCGAAATTATCGCAAGGAAATAAGGGAAACCTGTTATGGCTAAGCAATACCCCAAAAAGTTTTCCCGACAAAAATTACCTATATCCAATTCCCGCCAATGAGATTCTATTAAATCCTAAACTTACCCAGAACACTGGCTGGTAAATTTTTAAACCTCAGGCTGGCCAAAAGCCAGCCTGTTTTCTTTTTTTATTCATCTAATTTCAATTAAGAAATGAAAAAAACTAAAGACCTCATTCGGTTTCTATTGATCCTGATTCTTTCCAATTTAAGTATGACAGCAATAGCTCAGATAACCGAAAGAACAAACCGGGTCATCTCAGTTCCTGATATTCCGGGATTTATAACTCTTAAATGTGACTTTCACATGCATACTGTCTTTTCTGATGGACATGTATGGCCAAGTTTTCGCGTAAATGAAGCCATACGCGATGGACTTGATGTAATTTCTTTAACGGAACATATTGATTATGAAGGGTTTCCGGATGTTGTTGCCAGGAATTATAACCAATCCTATGAAATTGCAGTTGATGCTGCAAAAAATAAAAATCTGATGATTATTAAAGGTTTGGAGATCTCACCCAGAGTACCTCCTTATCATAACAATGCCCTGTTCATAAAGGATGCGAATATCTTGCCTACTGAGTATATGAAGGACTGGAAGAAAAAATTCATCATGAAGGATACAATAACACATGAACAGCTTCTTGCACCTTTTCTGGAAGCTAAAAATCAGGATGCCTTTGTCTTTTATAATCATCCCGGGTATTCATGGTGGGATAAAAAAGATACTGCAATCTTTACCTCCTTTCATAAAGAATTATTGGAAAGAAAAATACTAAAAGGCGTTGAGGTTGTTAATTCGGGAGTGTATAATATTCTGGCTCACCGACTTGCTATGAAATACAATCTGACTATGGTTTGCAATACTGATGAGCATTATGACAACTCACCGAGGTATGCAAAAACACATCGCCCTATGACTCTTGTTTTTGCCAAAGAAAAAACTGCTGAAAGTTTAAAAGAGGCATTACTGGCAGGAAGGACAGCTCTATATTTTGATGATTATCTGGTTGCCAGACAACAGGAGGCGGATGCATTTTTCAAAGCTGCAATTCAGGTTAATACAGAACGGAATTTAAGAAATGGAGAACCGATCCTTATTATAAAATTGACAAATAACAGTGATATTCCTTTTAAAATTCAGGCTTCAGCCGATTATGATATTGAACGATACCCATTCGGACAAGTAACACTCGCGGCACATGATACCACAACAATTACCCTGAAAGCACTTTGGAAATACCCTGAAAGTACGCCACTTAGGATGAAAGTTTTAAATCTGATTACTTCACCTGATGAAGTGTACCAGACCGTATTTAACCTGCCTACTGCGGAAAAGAAGAAATGAGCAATAAACAGGTCTGCATTTCTATCATTCTGAGTGAAAGCAGACCTGTTTATTGAAATTTAGGGCATGTCGAATTCCCATGTGATCTGCCTTTATCAATACACATTTTCATTCAGTATCAACCGAATAGGAATATACCTCAGATTGTTCAAACTATTGGACAGAGATATTACCTCAGATTGCCTTGAAGAAAGATGACTACAATTGTGTGGAAGCTGATCCCTTAATCGGATATATTTAGGATTATTTAATATAAACAGTTTTAACATTCACGAATTCTCTGATGCCATAAAGTCCAAGCTCCCGGCCATAGCCTGATTGTTTAATTCCTCCAAAAGGTAAACGCGGATCTGATCTGACCAGAGTGTTGACAAAGCACGAACCTGCTTCCAAACGATGGGATGCTATTAGCTCCCCTCGTTTTAAATCTCTTGTGAATACTGCTGCACCCAATCCAAATGAAGTGTCATTCGCAATTTGAATAGCCTCTTCTTCATTAGCTGCCGAAATAATTGCAGCGACTGGTCCGAAAAGTTCTTCCTCATAAGCTGGCATGCCTTTTTTTACTTCAGTGAGTATGGTGGGAGGGTAGAAGGAATGTGCTCCTGCTGGTATTTCTCCTCCTAAAATACATTTAGCACCGAGTTTGATGCTCTTCAGTACTTGCTTATGAAGTTCATCTCTGAGATCTGGTCTGGCCTGCGGACCGATTTCGGTATTTTTATCCATCGGATCGCCCATGAGTTTTGCAGCCATTTTTTGTCTGAAAAGTTCAGTGAATTCCTTTTCAATTGATTTTACAACGATAAATCGTTTGGCAGCAATGCAGCTTTGTCCGCTATTGATCAATCTGCTGTTTACGCAGCTTTCTGCTGCAAGTTCAAGGTCAGCATCCTCGAATATAAGATAGGGGTCACTTCCACCAAGCTCCAGGACTGATTTTTTAAGTAAGGAAGCTGCTTTTGCCGCTACTTTTTTACCCGCTTCAGTGCTTCCTGTGATTGTAATAGCCTGAATCAGCGGATTTTCAATCACCTGATCTACTTCAGTTCCTGGAATCAACAGTGTTCGGAACAGATTTTCAGGAAAGCCTGCTTCAATGATTATATTTTCAATCTCAATTGCACAGCCGAAAACATTAGAAGCATGTTTCAATACTCCAGCATTGCCAGCCATCAGGGCTGGTGCAAGAAAGCGAAAAACCTGCCAGAAAGGAAAATTCCAGGGCATGATTGCCAGTACAATTCCCAAAGGCTGGAAACTTACATAGCTTTTTGATGCATCTGTGTGAACAGGTTCATCTTTTAAGAATTGTTCTGCGTTTTTAGCATAGTATTCACAAACATCCGCGCATTTTTCAATTTCTGCCCGACCTCCTTGTAATGGTTTACCCATTTCAAGAGCCATAAGTATAGCAAGCTCTTCTTTTCTGTTGCGCAGGATTTTAGCCACAGCATGCAAAAGCTTAGTTCGTAATGAAAAGGGGGTTTCTTTCCAATTTTCCCAGGCTTGATGGGTACCTGCAATTATTGTACTTACCTCCTTTGGAGTATGTGTCTGATATGATTGAATTACTTGTCCGTTTGCAGGATTAATTGAATTTATGCTCATATCTAATTATCAGGGATGCTTTTATACTCACAAAATTAATCCTTTAATCAGAACCAGATGTTTATTTGTTATTCAGTTTTTTAATAAGATCAGTTTCTTCTTTACGATAAGGTCTGCCATCAGGCCAGAAAATGTCGTGAAACCATAATTCGGGCTGAGCACCATCCTTAACTGGTTTGTCCCAGGCATAAATTGTATTCGTTTTCCCGGAAACCAGTCCCCAATTAATTGCACCAATATTTTCTTTTTGCAGCATCGGCATCGTATTGGCGAAAGTACTGTTATTGGTCCTTGCCATATATTCAGTACAGATCAGGGGTCTTCCATGAGTCTTCAATACCTGCAGGACCCTTTTATGCCATTCTGCTGCTTCATAGTCATGATAGGTAATGATGTCGGAATTCAGGACCTGAAATGCATTCAGTTTTTCAAAATCCCAGCGCCAGAGTCCGGCAGATAATGGCTGATCAGGATTAACTTGTCTTGCCCATTCAAAAACTTTGGTTAACAAAGGCAGGGAAGTATCCAGTTTGCCCGAATTGCCAGGTTCATTGTATAAATCCCATAAAAGAATACGCTTATCCTTAGCAAAATGACGCATCACATCCTTGACATAAGTTTCAAGTGCAGGAAAGTTCTCAGTCTCCCTGTAATTCGGATCACCCGGATCCTGTACCCAGCCCGAATTATGTATTCCCGGTTTAGGAATGGGTTGTTTCCCAATGACTCCAATCTTATTCCAGCAATCATCAAAAAATACAAAAATGGTTTTTATTTTATGTTTATCAGCAATACTAAGGTATTTATCGATCCTGCCTTTAAAGCCCGCAGGATCTTGTTTATAGGCCAGACTGTGTAAATAAACGCGCATGGTATTAAACCCAATTCCTTCAGCCCAGCCCAGTTCACGATCGATTGTTTGGGGATCAAAACTGGAAGCCTGCCACATCTCCAGCTGGTTGATTGCGCTGCTTGGAATAAAATTGGCCCCATTGATCCATGGATTCTCTTTTTGCCAGTTGTTAGCCTTTTCTAAGCTCCATTTACCAGCAATTTGTGCATTAGTATTAAAAGTTACAGTTATAAAAAAGGCAGCTAAAATGATGTATTTGATCTTCATCTCTAATTTTTGATTTTGGTTTCAATGAAATGGGTTTGCAACCGATATTAATATTCAATACAGATTGGAATATATGAATTTAATCCATTTACCGGATAAATTATGGATTATGGTAAAATTATAAGGCAGGATATTATTCAGCCTGCCGGATATTTACATTTTGGCAATCTTTTCTCTCAGTATTAAAATAAATTTCGCAGGGTAGTGTTCTTTAGACAGGGGTACAGCAATTATTTCAGGAAGGATTAATCCCTTAACGATTTAGACAGTCATAATGAACAAAACCGGAAAAGCACTATGAAAAATATTCTTAAATACTTTTATCTGCCCATTTTTCTGGCTTTTTGTCTGATAATCGGTTCATCATTCAAAATTTCTGAATCTGACAAAATCAAATTCCCTTATAAAAAAACTGGTTTGACCGAACGTCAGGCTGCGGCTCATTTACTGAATCGGTTTACATTCGGAGCCCGTCCAGGAGATATTGATAAGGTAGTAAATATCGGACTGGAGAAATGGTTTTCTCAGCAATTGGCTGCAGGGCAAAAGGAAGATGAACTGAATAAAAGGCTTAGCTCATATGATGCAATCAATCTCAGCAATGCAGAAGTTGTAAAACTCTTTCCTAAGAATGCGCAGATTTTACGATCGGCGATAAAAGACGGACTGATTAACAAAGACTCAGTTAATCTGTCTGATATGAAGAAATATCGTGCAAGTTTAGCAACGTATATGCGTGATAAGGGCTACAGACCACAGGCAGAACTGTTCAGACAGCTTGTTAATCAAAAGATATTAAGGGCTGTATACAGTAATAATCAGCTTCAGGAAGTTTTAACAGAATTTTGGTTCAACCATTTTAACGTTTCGATCACCAAAAATATTTGTGCTGAATATATCCCGGCTTATGAAAGGGATGTGATCAGGCCCAATGTGAATGGCAGGTTTGAAGATTTGCTAATTGCTACTGCTAAATCTCCGGCTATGCTTTTTTTTCTCGACAATTTCAGTAGTTCGGGGACAAGTGAGAGTACTCAAATGGCTGTGAATGATAAGGTCAGGAGTCAAATTCTGGCAAAGGCAAAGATGCATATGGCCGATACCAATTCTCAAAGGGCTCAGGCCTTGAAAAAAGTTCAGCAGAACAGAAAAAATCAAGGCTTGAATGAAAACTATGCACGTGAACTAATGGAGCTGCACACCATTGGGGTGGATGGAGGTTATACCCAATCGGATGTGACTCAGGCTGCCCGGGTTCTTACAGGCTGGTCGGTTTACCCGATGGATAATGCTTATGGAAATCCCTTGAGAAATATGATTGAAAAAGCAGGAGTAGATAATTTGAAGAAAAGAGGCTTTGTAATAGAGGGAGATTTTCTTTTTGCTGCAAATCGGCATGACAGAGGGGAAAAAGTGGTTCTGGGTAAAGTTTTTCCTGCAAATGGTGCTTATGAAGAGGGTATTAAACTTTTAAAAATGCTCGCTAATCATAATTCAACCGCAAAATTTATATCACGAAAAATAGCCGTACGCTTTGTTAATGATAATCCATCTGAAACTTTGATTGAAAAGATGGCAGAAACTTTTAAGCAAAAGGATGGTGATATTTCGGCGATCCTGACGCGTATGGTATCTTCCCCTGAATTCTGGTCCGCGGAAGCTTTACGTGAAAAGACAAAATCCCCTTTTGAACTAGCTATTAGCGCTGTGAGAGGTTTAAATGCTGATGTTAGTCAGCCATTCCAGCTAAACAACTGGATCAGCAGAATGGGGCAAAAAATGTATTTTTATCAGGCTCCGACCGGTTTTCCGGATAAGGGGCAATACTGGATCAATACAGGTTCTTTGCTGAACAGGATGAATTTTGGTCTGGCACTTGCTGCTCAGCGGATTCCTGGAGTCAGGCTGAATTTACTTGCTTTAAATAAAAATAGAGAACCTGAAAGTTCTGAATCTGCTTTGCATCAGTATAGCGAATTAATTCTCCCGGAACGGGATCTCGAAAAAACAATTGCACGTTTAATTCCTATGCTAAACGATCCCGAGCTTCTTAATAAGGTTGAAAGGGCTGCATCTCTTAATATGGTGCAACAACCAAAGCCAACTATGGTAAATGAAGATGCCCGGCAGATGAGTGATGCAACAGAACCAAAAGGAAACAAAACCATTTCAGGGAACAGTCAGAGACAAACACAAAATGCTGGTAATTTGATGCTTGCACAAGTTGTTGGGGTGATTTTGGGATCTCCGGAGTTTCAAAGGAAGTGATATAAAATTACGAGATCATGATATCAAGAAAAGCATTTTTAAAAGCAGGAGGTCTTACACTTTTTGGGATTGGGATTGGCGGAATACCCGCTTTTATGGCTCAGGCAGCCAATCTTGTGCAGGAACCAGCACTTTTCAAGAGAAGGAAAATTCTGGTAAGCATATTTCAGCGTGGGGCTATGGATGGCTTGATGGCTGTTAGCCCTTTTAATGATCAATTCCTGAAAGCCGCAAGACCCGCTTTATTTATGCCGGCTGTTAAGAGCGGGAATATTCCTTCATTAATAGATCTTGACGGACGATTTGGTTTACATCCGGCAATGCATGCCTTTGAATCTGTATTTCGTGAAAAAAATCTCGCTATTGTTCACGGGATGGGTTCGCCCAATAATACCCGTTCACATTTTGATGCCCAGGATTATATGGAATCGGGAACACCTTTTAATAAAGGAACATCCAGTGGCTGGCTGAATAGGGCTGTTGGAATGCTTGGGCATGAAGCAACACCGTTTCAGGCTGTAAGCCTGACTTCATCAATGCCCCGCTCATTGTATGGTGAAATGCCCGCTTTGGCAATAAGCAATCTGCAGGACTTTTCAATCCAGATGCGGGGTAATCCAATGAACGCCAATCGGATTTCAAAAAGCTTTGAGGAGCTCTACGACCAAACTGCTTCAGGATTATTAAAAACTACAGGTAAAGATAGTTTTGATGCGGTTAAAATGCTTCAAAAGACTGATGTAAGAAATTATAAACCTGCTAATGATGTGGTTTATCCAACCAGTCCGCTTGGTAATTCTTTGAAACAGATTGCTCAATTAATAAAAATGGATGTGGGACTGGAAGTTGCATTTGCTGAGTCAGGAGGTTGGGATACCCATTTTAATCAGGGGGCAGCTAATGGGATATTTGCGAGGAATGTGACTGATCTGAGTCAGAGTATCATCGCTTTCTGGAAGGATATGGAAGTTTATCAGGATGATCTGACTGTTATGACCATGACCGAATTTGGGAGAACGGTTAAACAAAACGGTACTGGCGGTACTGATCATGGCAGGGCATCCTGTAATTTTATACTGGGTAAGGATGTGAACGGAGGAATTGTTCATGGAAAAGTGGATACCCTTGCACCAGAAAATCTGGAAGATGGAAGAGATCTGGCTGTTACTACTGATTTCAGGAGTATTTTCTCGGAGCTTGCAGAACATCATCTTCAGATCAAAGACAAACAACAATTATTTCCAGGATTTGAGGGAGTGGGAATTGGAGTTATGAAATAATTTAAGGTTTTCCGATTCTGATCCTACACTATATTTCGTATAATCAATACACAATTTCCTTTATAATGAGCGATGTTTAGAATTCGGGCAATTGGAATATTGTTCAGTGTTGAATAGATATATTTTAATCAAAAGTATAATTTGTAATCTTAATAGATAATAAATGTCACCTTGAGATAATTTAAAGGCATTTTATCTAAATAACTATCCTAAGTAAAATATTCAGGTAAACCTGTATTTAGTTTTTCGGGTTCATATTTATCGGGGCACTCCCTTTGCTTTAATAAGGTAGATGGAGATCTTTATAAAAAACATGGTTTGCACCCGCTGCAAAATGCTAGTAAAATTCGAGCTTGAAAAACTTGGAATTTATTGTCATGAAATTGAGCTGGGAAGGGTTAAAACAATTAACACGCCAAGCATTGAGCAACTCCAGGATTTCAGGCTTGCATTAGAAAGTGCCGGACTTGAATTAATCGGTAATAGAAAGATTATACTCGTAGAAAAAATTAAGCATATCATTATTGAATTGGTTTATAATTTTGATGAGCCACTCAGAACAAATTTCTCAGATTATTTGAGTAATAAGCTGGATTTTGATTATACCTATCTTGCAAATATATTTTCTGAAACCACTGGTTCCACTATTGAACAATTTATTATCAGAATCAGAGTCGTCCGTGTAAAAGAATTGATTTTGTACAATGAGTTAAACCTAACTCAGATTTCCTGGAAACTGCACTTCAGCAGTGTGGCACATCTCTCGTCACAGTTCAAAAAAGTAACAGGAATGACTCCCTCTCAATACAAAAATATTACTGAATGCAGCCCTATGCTCCATCAGAATGTGTGAATTATGTAATTTATCTCCAGAATAGTATAACATTCGGAATGGTTTCGTTGGGTAGGTTTGTTATAGTCCTATGGTCTGTAGAATTCGCACTTTGGGACTTATAAACCTATAAAAAACCTATTATGAACAAAAAAATTACTGTTTTTAGTAATAGCCCACAACTGAGTAAAAGCAAAGGCTATTATACAATTAGCAAATCCATAGCTTTTATGGCTTTACTTTTTGTGGCCTTTCTTGCAGGATGTAAGAAAGATGATTTTACCGATGAGGTTGTCGGACTTTGTCCGACGGTTACTACTGACCCGATGGACAAGGCTGTTGATGTGCCGCTAAATAAAGTTATAACGGCAACATTTAATACCGTAATGAAGGGATCTACCATTAACAATTCAACATTTGTTATCAGGCAGGGAACAACCCAAATTTCAGGAAAAATAGCACCAACATCTGATGCAGCTGTTTTTACATTTGATCCCGATGTGGATCTTTTGCCATTTACAACCTATACCGGAACAATAAGCAAATCTGTTACAGATACCTTACGTACCGCAATGGTCGCTGATTATGTTTGGTCATTCACCACAATTCCAGTTCTTTCGGTATCAGCAGATCCAATTGCTGGTGGAACAGTTACTGGAGGCGGAGCATTTGCTCAAAGTTCAGTAGTAACGGTAAGTGCGGTACCAGCCGCGGGATATACATTCCTTAACTGGACTGAGTCTGATAATGGTCCGGCAGTTTCTAACAGTGCGAGTTACCAGTTTCCTATGAATGGAAACCGAACGCTTATCGCGAATTTTGAACCTATTCCAATTGGTCAATTTGCTGTGGTATTGTCAGCTAATCCAACTGCAGGCGGAACAACAATAGGCGCAGGTTCGTTTGATGCAGGTTCAAGTGTAACTGTATCAGCAAGAGTAAACGCAGGTTATACCTTTGTAGACTGGACAGAAAACGGTGTCAGAGTTTCAACGAGTTCGAACATTCAGTTCACACTTAATGCAAGCAGAAACTTTGTTGCTAATTTCAGAGCAATTCCTGCATCACAGTTTGCAGTTCTTTTAACATCAAGTCCTGCCTCAGGCGGAACAACTGATGGTGAAGGTGCATATGCAGCCGGAACATCAGTGACCATAACTTCAGTAGCAAATACAGGTTATACCTTTACAAACTGGACAGATCTGGCAAGCGGAGCGGTTGTTTCTGCAAGTCCGAACTATACGTTCGCTTTGACTGCTAACAGAACTTTGGTTGCAAATTTCTTATTGAATACCTATACGCTGACTGTTAATGCAGTAAATGGTACGGTTTCAAAGGCACCCGATCTGGCGACTTACAATCACGGAAGTAATGTAGTTCTAACAGCAACACCTGCTGCAGGCTATGTATTCTCTTCCTGGAGTGGTGATGCTACAGGTACAACGAATCCACTTACTGTAAACATGACCAGTAATAAAAATATCACAGCAAATTTCACTGCGATACCAGCTAATCAGTATACTCTTACAGTTAATGCAGTGAATGGTTCGGTTGCAAAAGTTGCCAATCAGCCAACTTACACCAGTGGAAGTACGGTGGTACTTACTGCTACAGCGGCTGCAGGTTATACCTTCTCATTCTGGAGCGGAGATGCTACAGGTTCGGTAAATCCTTTAACTGTGACCATGAACGCCAATAAAAATATCACAGCTAACTTCACACCACTCGCGGCAGTTGGCCCAACAGCTGTTAATCTTGGAACAGCCGGAGACTTTGCGATTCTGACCAAATCGGGAATCTCAACAACCGGTGTAACTTCAATTACAGGTGATATTGGTGTTAGTCCTGCAGCAGCAACTGCTATGACTGGCTTTGGTTTGATTATGGATACGAACGGGCAGTCTTCTCATACGCCAATTGTTATTGGAAAGGCCTACGCATCTGATTATGCAGCTCCAACACCGGCCAAGATGACAACAGCAGTAAGCGACATGGAAACTGCCTTTACTACAGCAAATGGTTTAACCACCCCTGCGCCGATTGTAGATCTTTATGCCGGTGATATCAGTGGAAGGATCCTTCCTCCGGGACTTTACAAATGGAGTACTGGTGTTTTAGTTACCAGTGCAGGTGTAACACTTACCGGTGGTCCAAATGATACTTGGGTATTCCAGATTGCACAGAATCTGACCATTAATAATAATGCGAAAATTACATTATTAGGTGGAGCGCAAGCTAAAAACATCTTCTGGGTGGTATCAGGACAGGCTACCATTGGTTCAAACGCAAATGTTAGTGGAAATATTCTGAGTAAAACTCTTGTTTCAATGAATACTGGTTCAAGACTAACAGGAAGGTTATTGGCACAAACTGCTGTGACATTAAATGCAAGTACAGTTCTTAAGCCATAACAAATTCGAGTGAATCTCTCCGGCATGGCCGGGGAGATTTTATAAGGAATATTATTTACACAAAATATTAAAGAGAAATCTCATGTTAACAATAAATAAAATAATGCAGCGATGGGCCATCTTAGTTTTGATGATCATGTTTGCTCAAAGCAAGGCCGAGGCACAGACCTCGCAGCCAACCTGGTGGTTTGGAGTATCAGGAGCAGCCAACTTGAATTTTTACGATGGAACAACCCAAAGAATGAATAATTCATTATTTGTTCCATCAGCCTTTCACAAAGGTGAAGGTGTCAAACCATTTGGCTCATTTTTGATGGAATTTCGCCCCGGACCATATTGGGGAGGAATGCTGAATATTGGCTATGATGGCCGTGGCGGACAGTTTGATGGCGTGATTGCACCCTGTGATTGCCCGGCTACACTTGAAACTAATCTAAGTTATATAACTGTTGAACCTAGTTTACGTTTAGGCTCACCGAAATCAAATCTGTACTTTTTTGCAGGCCCGCGTGTAGCCTTCAATCTTGCAAAAGATTTCTGGTATACTCAGGAGAAGCAACCTGATACAGAAGGTGAATTTAGTGCAATCCGTAAAACGCTGTTATCAGGTCAGGTTGGAGTGGGATATGAATTCCAGCTTTCTCCTGCGAGCAGTGTTAATAAAGCTGTTTTATCACCTTTTGTTTCTTATCATCCATATTTCGGTCAGGATACCCGTACCATTGAAAGCTGGTCGGTTTCGACACTTAGAATCGGTGCAGCACTTAAATTCGGAAAAGGAAAAGCTGCTGCAATTATAGAGGAGGTAGCTCAGGTTGCAGTACCTGTACGTGATGTTACTTTTACGGTTCGTGCTCCTAAATATGTTCCATTGAAGCGTCAGGTCAGCGAAACTCTTCCTTTGCGTAACTATGTATTTTTCGATGAAGGATCATCCCAAATTCCAAATCGTTATGTCATGCTGAGCAAAGACCAGGCAAATTCATTCAGAGAAGTACAATTACAAAGTATTCAAACTGAAAGTATGACCGGTCGTTCTGCACGTCAGATAAACGTTTATCATAATATTTTGAATATCACTGCTGATCGTATGCGATCAAATCCAGGGAGCAGTATCTCGTTGAGCGGAGCTTCTTTAAAAGGCCCGAGAGAAGGTAAAGAATTCGCAGAAGCAATCAAATACTATTTTGTTGACAGGTTTGGTATTGATGCAAACCGAATTACAACTGATGGCCGTACCAAACCATTAATTCCATCAGAACAGCCCGGAGGAAGTAAAGAGCTTACCCTTCTTCGTGAAGGAGATCGCCGTGTAGATATTGTAAGTTCTTCACCGGAATTAATGCTTGAAGTTGGTGGCGGTATGATGAAACCAATAACCATAGATGCAATTCAGGTTGATCCAATGGATAGCCATGTTGTATTCCAGGTTGGAGGAGCTAAAGAAATTCTTAAAACCTGGTCTATGGATATTTCCAATGATCAGGGTAATACACAACATCTGGGTCCTTTTACCAGGGATTTAGTGAGTGTACCGGGCAAGAATATTCTGGGCGATCGTGCTGAAGGTAATTATAAAGTAGTAATGACTGGTGAGACCAAAAATGGTTTAACTGTCAGGAAAGAAAGTATGGTCCGTTTGGAGCGTCAGACCGAGACATTAGAAAAAGCTTATCGCTTTAGTATTTTATTCGATTTCGATAAAACAAAAACCATTGATTCTTATGAAAAATTCATTGTTGAAACGATTGTTCCATTGATTTCAGATGGTTCAAGAGTAATTATTCATGGTCATACCGACATCATTGGATCTGATGAATATAACAATACATTATCTGAAAGCAGAGCTATGCAAACTCAAAAAATAATTGAGCGTGCTTTGAACGCAGCAGGTAAGAGAAATGTACGTTATGAAACCATTGGTTATGGAGAGGATATCAATCAATCACCTTTTGATAATAATACTCCTGAAGAACGTTTCTATAACAGAACAGTAATTATCGATATTGTTCCTAATTAAACTACTAAAATCTTTTTTTGTTTTCAAAGGACGGGAGAAATCCCGTCCTTTTTTGTTAATAAAATTAAAATCAATTCTTCTCCGGGAATCACTTTCAATTCGGGGAGTAATAAAAACTAATTGATTGAACAAGAGCGTATTCCCGATTTCAGTTCTACTATACTGATTTTTATCCATTTATCTAATTATCTTGAGGGGTCTGGTAATAAACAGAACGCATTAATTTAAATATGAAAGTGGTCGAAAATTTCTCAGATTTCAAGCAGCAAATAGAACAAATTGCGTCAGTAGAACACCTGATGCCTGGAGTAGTGATTATTCATGATCTCGAGGGTAAGGTGATGTGGATGTCGAAGATGGGATTGGAACAGCTGGACATCAGTATGGAAGAACTTCTGAACAGCTCTGCAGAAGACTACTATTCCCGGTATTTTAATGAATCGGATGCTAAAGATTACGTTCCGAAAATCTTAGGTTTACTTGAAAGAAATAACGATGAGGAGATCATAACTTGTTTTCAGCAGGTAAGATATCGTGAGGATTTGGGTTGGACCTGGCATATGAGCAGCACGAGGATATTCTATCGCGATGAGCAAAACAGGCCTTTGTATACTATAACGATCTCATTTCCAATAGATGCGATGCATCATATGGTCAATAAGGCAGGTAAGCTTCTGGATGAAAATAATTTTCTGAGACAAAACCATCACCGTTATTGCCGGCTAAGTAAAAGAGAGCGGGAAGTATTAAAACATATGGCTTTGGGGAAATCATCATCCGAAACTGCGAATGAGCTTTTCATTTCATTAGGAACAGTTGATACCCATCGAAAGAATATCCGAAAGAAGCTGGAAACAAAATCCTATTTTGAATTAAGTCAGTATGCTCGTTCATTTGACCTGATTTGAGAACGATTGCATATTAGGTATCAAAATTTGAGATTTGGTTATTAAATCACTTAATTCCTGTTATTTAAAGCCAAAAACCAGTTTTACACGTAAATAAAGCAAATCGATATTAAAAAAGATAAAAGATGGAAAATCATTATTACAAGGCCAGTGATCTTGGAAAATTCGGTAATATAGCTGAATATCAGAAAGAATTGGCCGATAAATTCTTTTCTTACTATGGGGAAGTATTTAAGGACAGCCATTTGACAGCAAAAGAAAAATCACTGATTGCATTAGCAGTTGCGCATGCTGTACAATGCCCATATTGCATTGATGCTTATAGTAGTGATGCCTTCGAAAAGGGTTATAGCGAGGCACAAATGATGGAAGCTGTTCATGTGGCCTCTGCAATAAAAGGTGGTGCGGTTCTTGTTCATGGTGTACAGATGATGAACAAGGTCAAAGAAATAGGAATGTAATAGTGTATGATTAAGTCATTAAAAGTTTTGCACCATCCTTTAGCAGATTCTGAAAATCAGCTTGAGGTACTTGAAAACTCCTTAGGGAGTATTCATCCGACCTTTAATGAGAAACTAGAGCTGAGCGGAATTTATCCACTGCGGGCCTCTGGTATTGACATTCTGCAGCTAAATCTGGGGAAAATGTGCAACCAAACCTGCAAGCATTGTCATGTTGACGCAGGGCCTGACCGAAAGGAAATGATGAGTCGCAGCACGATGCAAATATGCCTGGATGTACTTAAAAACTCGGATATTGATGTAGTTGATCTTACCGGAGGTGCTCCTGAACTCAATCCTGATTTTCGCTGGTTAGTAGAGCAAATAAAGAAACTAGGAAAGCATGTGATAGTGAGATGCAATCTGACTATCATCCTGGCGAATAAACGTTTCCATGATCTGCCGGATTTCTTTAAACAACATCAGGTAGAAGTAGTTTCCTCCCTACCCGGTTTTACACAGGATCGTACCGACAGGCAACGTGGTGATGGTGTTTTTAATGACTCAATCAAGGCCCTCCAAATGCTTAATCTGGTGGGTTACGGACAGGAGGGGAGCGGATTGGTTCTGAACCTGGTTTACAATCCTGCAGGAGCTTTTCTGCCCCCATCACAGGTAGCACTTGAGAAAGAATACAAAATGGTACTTGCTTCAAGATATGGCATCGTTTTTAACCAGCTTTTCGCGATTACGAATATGCCCATCAGCCGCTATCTCGATTATTTATTGAGCTCCGGGAATTACAGCAGGTATATGGATAAACTGATATCAGCTTATAATCCTGCATCAGTTCAAAATCTCATGTGCCGCAATACACTTTCCGTTGGTTGGGATGGATATTTGTATGATTGCGATTTTAATCAAATGCTTGACCTTAAAGTAAGCGCTTCAGATAGCCAGCATATCTCAGATTTTGATTTTGCGATACTTAAGAACAGGAATATTGTTGTAAAGCAACATTGTTTTGGATGTACCGCAGGCGAAGGATCCAGTTGTGGAGGAAGCCTTACATTTTAAATGAACATGCTCAGCACCACCGCATTAGTGATCTTTGTCAGAAACCCAATCTCAGGGCAGGTAAAAACGCGTCTGGCAAAGGATATTGGTGATGAAAGGGCCCTTGAAATTTATCTTCAGTTACTTCAGCATACCCTTGAAATTACAAGAGGCCTAAGTTTCAGAAAATTTATTTACTATGCGGATGAAGTCAGTGATTATGACCTTTGGAGTGTTCCCGGTTATACTAAAAGAAAACAAAATGGAAATGATCTTGGAGAGCGGATGCTTAATTCTTTCAAAGAGCTTTTTGATCAGGGTTTTACCCGGATTATCATTATTGGCAGTGATTGTTTACAGTTAAAAACGGAAACTCTGGAGGAAGCGGTTGCTTTACTGGATTCTAATGCAGCTGTTATTGGTCCTGCAAGTGATGGAGGCTATTATCTGCTTGGATTAACTAAATTTTACCCTGATTTATTTATCAATAAGCCATGGAGCACGAATCAGGTTTTTGCAAAAACAATCGATGATTTCGTTAAACAGGGCATTTCTTATGCCTTACTCGAAGAGCTTAGTGATATTGATGATGTCACAGACCTTGAGGAAAATGGAATTTCCATTTAGAGAACAGGTGGGTACTCATCAGAAGCTCAATTTATTTAGATAATTTAGCTGAATGCCCATCAAAAAAAAATCCCTGCCTGAAGAAAAGGACAATTTTCATCCCCGGAACAGACACAGGCATCGATATGATTTCCCGGAACTGACCAAAGCTTGCCCTGAACTGGCAGAATATGTTTCGCCAAACCAATTTCAGGATCTTTCTATTGATTTTTCAAACCAAAATGCAGTTAAGGCTCTTAATAAAGCCTTGCTCAAGCAGTTTTATAATGTTGGCTTATGGGATATACCTGAGGGCTTTCTATGTCCGCCGATACCCGGAAGAGCAGATTATATTCATTATGCGGCAGATCTGCTGATCGGAGCGGATGGAAAGCTTCCTAAAGGCAAACATATTAAAGTACTTGATATAGGGGTAGGAGCAAATTGTATTTATCCCCTGATCGGTCATTATGAATATGGATGGACCTTTGTCGGTACTGAGATCGATCAGCTTGCCAGCCGTTCAGCAGCAAACATTATTGAAGCTAATGGACTTTCAAAATTCATTAGTGTGCGCAGACAACGTAATGCAGATCAGATTTTTACAGATATCATTAACCCGGGCGAAAAATTCAGTTTAAGTATCTGCAATCCGCCTTTTCATACTTCAATGAAAGAAGCCGCAGAAGGGACTGCACGAAAATGGAAAAATTTGGGTAAGGATAAAAAGGAAGGGATCGACCTGAATTTTGGTGGTAAAAATGCAGAACTATGGTGTGAGGGCGGGGAGGAGCGTTTTCTTTTGCGGATTATCGAAGAGAGTGCCCTTTTTGCCCAGTCGGTTTTGTGGTTTACTTCTCTGGTTTCAAAAAAGGAAACCCTGGCAGCATGTTATAAGGCACTGGAAAGATTGGGTGTAAAAGAGGTGAGAACAATTGACATGAAACAGGGACAGAAGTCGAGCAGGGTACTTGCCTGGACTTTTACTGATGAATAAATCTGCAGAGACAAAGAATTAAATTTTTGTGTCTCTGCAGAAATTCATTTCATAAGACGAAATTCTTAAGTCTTATTACCTCAATGCCGCAACCTCAGCCGTAGTCACTGCATCCGAATTATTCCCCCAGCTTTTGCGGATATAGGTCAATACCTCAGCAACCTGATCGTCATTCAGGAAGCTGCCATGTGCCGGCATGGTTTCACTGTATGGTAATCCTTTAACTGTGATCGGACCGGACAGACCTTTAAGAACTACATTGATCAATCTGGTCTTATCACCATTCACCCATTCAGATTCACTTAATGGGGGGAATCTTCCGCCATCACCTTTTCCATCACGCTGATGACAGGCACCACAATACATCGTATAAACGGCTGATGCAACCACAGGTTTACCGCGATCAAGATCATCTTTTATTGGATCAGGGTCTTTGATATTGCTTGCAGTTTTCTTCCTGATCACCATTTTTGCCAATTGAGCAGTTCCGAACTTCGTTTTATCTCCTTTAAACATTACCCTCCAGATCTTTCCTTTTTCTGTCTCACTGATATACAAAGAACCATCCGGACCTTCGGTAATTCCCATTGGACGGTAACCTGCTGAATTTGCAGTTAATACCGGATCAGTTTGGATAAATCCATCTGCAAAAACCTCCCACGGACCAGTAACGACTCCGTTTACCATCGGAACGAATGCGACAAAATATCCCCCCTGAGGGTAAGGCTGGCGGATTGTAGAGCCATGCAGGACTACAAATGCACCTTTTTTATATCTGGCAGGTAGCTGGTTACCCTGGTAGAAAAGAATATCATTCGGAGCAAAGTGGCCCGGGAAACCCATTACTGGTTTTGTTAGTTTGGCGCCGTTTCCTTCTTTAATCTTATCACCACCATATTCAGGATTAAGTAATTTCTTTCCTTTCATGTGATCATAGTAATAATATGGCCATCCACCATCAATTCCCTGATGGACTTTAAAAAGTTCTTCTGACGGCAGAACAGCACTTTCCCATGGGGAATACATACCCGGCCAAAGCATTCTGAAATTATCCCTTCCGTGAACTACCGCATAAAGTGAATTACTGGCCTTATCCCAATCCATTCCAACGATACTACGCATACCAGTTGCATATCTGAGGCCCTGTTCCTGCTTTTGGTTTAGTTTGTTCTCATCAAATTTCCAGATTCCACCGTGGTCAATTAATTGAGGGCATCCTTCACCGGGAATAACCGCATCGGGTTTTCCGGCACCCATTGATCCCGGGCGACCATTAGTACAAACATCAGAACCGGCTCCCCAACCCACATACATATAACCCTTGCCATCAAATGCCAGAGGTTTTGTTTGATGGGAATGGCTTGGCGGATTGTCGATAACTATCGTATCGATCTTACTGTCGGGAACTAACTGGCCTGGTTTCAGCTTCTGACGGTAAACAATCAGATTGGAACTGTAATAGAGATAGCCATTATGGATTTTCATTGCAGTACCATACTGCCCGCTTTCATATTTATTGAAATGGGTGATGATATCAGCCTTGCCATCACCATCCGTGTCTCTTAAAGCCACATTGCCGTATCCTTCAGTAAGTGCATGAAGACGGGTTTTTACATAAATATCACCATTGCTGTTTACTGCAAGATGCCTCGCATCACCCTTCAGGCTATCGACTACCGCCAGGGCTTCAAATCCATCGGGAAGAACCAGCCCTGCATTATTCGGATCCCCCGGAGGCAATTTGGGAGTTTGGTAAAGTGTAAATCCATATACTATGAAAAACACAGCTAATAATGCTATGACATAGAATTTTGAAATTTTTTGCCGGCGAACAGATTGTAAAATTTTATTCATTTCAAATGGTTTTATAGTTTAAAAGAAGGCGCTTAAAATCCTGCAATACAAGTCTATTGAAAAGAAATTGTAATGGAGGTTTCTATCTTATATTTTACAGAGTGGTGAGTTGTCTGTTATCAGTTGTCTGCAATTTAGCAAATTGTCAAGTTAGGTAGTATTAGTAAATATCCTTAAATCCAAATCTCAAATGAACCCGAATTTAGTCTTGATTCCTAATGCTCAAACCTTGACTGTCATCCTGACACTGGAGGGATCTCATGCCTATAAAAACTGATTTTCATCTGTAAAATGTTTAGAAATAGTCAATATTCTTGAATATAAAATTATAAATGAACCCGGATTTAGTCTTGATACTTGATTCTTGGCTCTTGATACTGACACACTAGCAAGTGACTTACGAATTTAAACGCATGATGCCTAGGTAAATTCGTAAGTCTGAAAACCAAATTTCAAATGAACAAGGATTTAGTCTTGATTCCTGGTTCTTGGCTCTTGATACTATTTAATAAAATTCTCGTACAAACTATTCACCCCGGCCCGCAGAACATCATTAATACCTTTTGTATAAGTAGGATTACAACCATTGGTAATCACTACAATTCCGAATTTCTCTTTAGGATGGAAAAACATTGCGCTGTATAATCCATATGCCGAACCGGTATGTCCAACCATCATTTTACCGGGTATCAGATCATCTAAGTTTGTCAGGGCGAGGGCATAACCTTCTTCATCAGCTACTTTAGTCTGCATTAGTTTTGCACTCTTTTTCGACATAATTCTCCTGCCTTTATATTTACCCATATTCATGTGCATGCTCATGTATTTTGCTAGGTCAGTGGCAGAGATCTTCATCCCCCCGGTCGGTGAGAAAATAGGGGTTGTATAACCCATTACATAATTTCTTATTTCCTCACGTCTTGGATTATAAGCTGCAGGAGATGGTTTAAATGTCTTTGTTTTGGCATCATACTCATGCAGTGTTGCAAAACGGCTTGCATCCAGTGAGTCTACATTGTAACCACCATAAAGTTTGAGTGGATTCAAAATATGGTTTTTAACATAATTGTCGAAACGTTCACCACTTAGTTTTTCAATAACAGTGCCCACCATATTGTAATTTAAATTACAATATCTGTACCCTGCTCCCGGAGCATAATCGCTGTAACATTTAGCCCAATCCGGGTTTTTTGAAGGATTAATTGCATCCAGCGTGAAATAACCCTGACTATCATTTATACTCGATGTATGCGATAGTACCATTCTCAATGTGATTACCTTGTCGGGGAATTTTGGATTCCTGATTTTGAAACCTACCAGATCACTAAAATCATCATCCAGTGAAAGCTTTCCGGCTTCTCTTAATTGCATAATAGAAGTTGCTGAAAATGACTTGGATATGGATGCAATCCGGAAGATATCTGTATCCGAAAGAGGAGCTTTTGTCTCAATATTCTTTAAACCGAAAGAATTGGCATAAATGATATCGCCTTTTTTTACTACGGCAACAGAAAGACCCACCACATCCAGTTTTTTCATTATTTCACGCAAATCTGCTTCAGCTTTTTCATTTTGAGCGAAAACAGAAAATGTGCAGGAGAGCAGAAACGCAAGGGATAATATTTTTGGAGAAAATGCTTTGATCATCGTTTTAATTTTTAATAAATCTATAAATATTTTCCAAGCTGTCAGGCTTTATTGGATAACATTCCTTATGGTTCGCATATTCTTTAAGGATTAGAAATAAAAGACTTAATTAATTAGATTTTTTGAAAAACATCAGCCTTGCCGGGAGCGCTCCCGAAAATCGGGACTGTTCCCGAAAATATTTTTATCAATGGCTTAAGACAAAGTTTTAATCTTAACAATACATTTATATAAGTGTTTCATTCAGAGCAATGAATGTAAGGGCTTATTAATAAGTACTCAACAGGATAGGGTTTAAGTGTCTTAAATTAATGAGAGGTATTTAACGCAGATTTTAATTAATTATGAGTCCAAATATAGATACCATAGTCATCTTTGTCTTTTCGGCATTCGTATTATGCATAGGACTTGTTTTCGCAAGAACAGGAATTAATTTAAAGTCATTTTTTGCGGGAGGAGAGTCAGTTCCATGGTTTATCGGCGGATTATCGCTCTTTATGAGTTTTTTCTCTGCAGGTACATTTGTAGCCTGGGGTTCAATAGCTTATAAATACGGATGGGTAGCAATTACCATCCAGTGGACCATGTGTATTGGGGCTTTGATCAGTGGAATGTATCTTGCTCCCTTATGGAAATCTACGGGTAACCTTACCGCGGCAGAGTTTATCAAGGAGCGCCTCGGTCCTCAGGTACAAAAGACCTATATCTATATTTTTATGCTGGTTTCTTTATTTATTAAAGGTACCGTATTATATCCGGTTGCAAAGCTTGTCAGCGCTTCATTGGGTTATCCATTAATGCCTTCCACTATAGTGCTGGGCTTATTTATGATCGCATATACGGCTGTTGGCGGACTTTGGGCTGTTATGGTAACTGATATTCTTCAGTTTGTAATATTAACTGCGGCTGTACTGATTATCCTTCCCCTGTCATTTGATGCTGCAGGAGGACTCGCAAAGTTTCAGGCGAATGCTCAGGAAGGATTTTTTGAACTGATTAACGGGGAATTTACTCTGGGATTCATCATTGCATTTACACTTTACCATATTTTTTACATCGGGGGCAACTGGACCTTTGTACAGCGTTATACCAGTGTTAAGGATAGTAAATCGGCCAGAAAGGTAGCTTACCTTTTTGCGGGTCTGTATCTGATCAGCCCGGTGCTATGGATGCTGCCACCAATGATTTACAAGACTATTAATCCTTCTCTGACTGGTCTTGATACAGAGAATGCTTATTTAATGATCTGTCAGCTGGTGCTCCCTCCGGGATTATTAGGTTTGATGCTTACCGGAATGTATTTTTCAACTTCTGCATCCGCAAATACAACCTTAAATGTTGTTTCAGCCGTATTTACTAATGATATTTATAAAGGCAGGATCAATCCTGCGGCAAGCGACCGTAAGCTAATGCGGGTTGCGCGTCTGTCATCCTGGCTAATTGGCCTAGGGATGATCGCAATTGCGCTCATGGTGCCATATATCGGTGGTTTGGTGAATGTGACCATAAGTGTGGGTGCAATCACCGGTGGTCCGATTTTAGCTCCACCGATCTGGGCATTGTTCTCCAAAAGACTTAGCGGAAAAGCCACACTGATCATCACTTACGTAAGTTTAGGAATCAATCTGATATTTAAAATCATTTTACCCTTCCTTATTGATTTCAAACTTAGCCGGGCAGAAGAAATGCTGGTTGGGGTAGGTGTACCTCTGCTGCTTTTGATAGGCAATGAGATCAGGGCTTATTATGCAAATTATATGAGTTCACAATATATGGAATTTAAAGCCCTGAAAAACTCAAGAAAGGCTCAGCAGGCTAATTTAAGTGAAGAAGAGATCAGCGAATCATTACAACAAAATAAATTTGGTTTAAAAATAACTGCCTTTGCATTGGCGTTTACTGCATTTCTCTTATTGGTCTTAGGTTTAATTACTGGAGAGAATATTGGTCTTTTGGGGTCGATAGCTGCCCTGATTTTTGTGCTGGCACTGATACCCTGGAGGGCATCAAAAAGGATCATATTCTATTCCAAAGGTTAGTCTATCCATTGATATTAATTTATAATTTATGATTAAAAGTGAGTTTTCTTCTGCCGGTCGTTCAATTTATGAACGTCCAATGAATGCTGATCTGGTTATCATTGGAGGGGGTATCGCAGGTACATGCGGAGCCATTGCTGCTGCAAGGGAGGGTTTAAAGGTTATTCTGGTGCAGGACAGGCCCGTACTTGGTGGAAACGCCTCCAGTGAAGTGAGATTGTGGATTTTAGGAGCGACTTCCAGCATGGGGAATAATAATCGCTGGTCGAGGGAAGGTGGTGTATTGAGTGAAATCCTGATTGAGAATATGTACCGCAACCCGGATGGTAATGCAATCATTCTTGACACTATTTTGCTGGAAAAGGTGAAGAATGAGCAGAATCTAACGCTTCTTTTAAATACTGCGGTTTATGAAGTTGTAAAATCAGGTCCTGATATGATCAGTGAAGTAATTGCCTTTTGCAGCCAGAACTCGACCCGTTATATTTTATCAGCACCTTATTTTTGTGATGCATCCGGAGACGGTATTGTGGCTTTTCAGGCCGGTGCTGCATTCAGGATGGGAGCAGAGTCAAAGGATGAATTTGATGAGGGGTTTGCACCTGACAAGGAATATGGAGAACTTTTAGGACATTCCATTTACTTCTTTACAAAAAATGCCGGTCGTCCAATAACATTTACTGCCCCATCTTATGCTTTAAAGGATGTTTCTTCTATTGTTAAATACCGTTCTTATGATATCAGTGATCATGGCTGCAAACTCTGGTGGCTTGAATACGGGGGCAGGCTCGATACTATACATCAGACCGAAGAGATTAAATGGGAATTATGGAAAGTAATCTATGGTATTTGGGATCATGTTAAAAACTCAGGGAAATACCCTGAAGCTGAAAACCTGACTCTTGAATGGGTTGGACATATACCTGGTAAGCGGGAGAGCCGGCGTTTTGAAGGAGATTATATGCTCTCACAGAAGGATGTTGTTGAACAAAGGGAGCATCCGGACGCTGTCTCTTATGGTGGCTGGTCATTGGACCTGCATCCGGCCGATGGAGTTTTTAGTGACAGGCCGGGATGTAATCAATGGCATTCAAAGGGGATATATCAGATCCCGCTTCGATGCATGTATAGCAAAAACATTAAAAATCTCTGGTTAGCCGGCAGAATTATAAGTGCCAGTCACGTGGCATTCGGTTCTGCTAGGGTAATGGCCACAGTATCTTATTCGGCGCAGGTTCTGGGTCTGGCGACTCAATATTGCCTGAAGAACAAGATTACCCCTTCAAAACTCGCTAATTCTTCAAAAGTTCAGGAGTTGAGGCAGGAACTGATGCAAAGGGGACATTTTATTCCTGGATTGAAACCGGAAAGGACGAATTTAGCGCATAAAGCAGGTATCAGTGCCAGTTCTGAATTTAAACTTAAAGAATTAAAGGCTGATGGAAGCTGGCAGAAACTTGAATATTCTACTGCACAGCTATTACCGGCTGCCCCTGGAGATCAGATAAAGATCAGTTTTGAGATCGATGCAGAAAAGACTACAATTTTAAGCCTTCAATTACGTGTCAGTGCCAAACAAATCAATTACACGCCTGAGATAATCCTGGAGAGCCGTGAAATTCCTGCCGCAGCGGGAAAGAGTACAATAAGCGTTGATTTTGATCAAATAATAGGGGAGGAACAGTATGTTTTTGTCTGTATTCTTAAAAATGAACTTGTTTCAGTTCAAACCAGTAAGATGTTCCTTACAGGAACCATGATGTTAATGAACCGCTACAATAAAGCCGTAGCAACAAGCGGGGTACAGTTACCACCCGATGGGATCGGAATCGACACCTTTGAGTTCTGGCTCCCTTCAAGAAGGCCGTCAGAGCAAAATCTGGCCTTTAAACTGTCTGCTGCACTCAAACCTTTTAAAGTTTCAAACCTGAATAATGGATTCTGCCGTCCAACAAATGCTGCTAATGCCTGGGTAGCCGATCTTAGTGATGTAAATCCTTGTGTAACCTTAAGCTGGGATGAAACTGTTCAGATCAGGCGGATTGTGTTATTTTTCGACTCAGATTTTGATCATCCGCTCGAGTCAACCCTCAGGGTTCATCCAGAGCGTATTGTGCCCCATACAGTCAGAAATTATAAAATAATGGATGCCTCAGGCAACCTGATCTTTGAAAAAACTGGTAATTATCAGACAGTTAATGAAGTGATATTCGATAAGGCAATAAGTACCTCTTCCATCAGGATTTTCCCTGAACATCCTGCAAGTAATGTTCCGGCAGCAATATTCGAGGTGCAGGTCTTTTAGATGAATTAAAACATTAGGAATCAGTTAGGTTCTGGTTCCTGTAACACGCTGGAGTTTCTGACTATCAGCTTTGAATCGAGGGTTTTAGTAACGGCTTTCCATTGTGAGACCTCCTTGTCCATGAGGTCGAGCAATAATTGCATCGCAGTACTGCCCATCAGTCTTTGTGGCTGAGCAACAGTGGTCAGACTGGGTTCGATAAGGTCGGAGCCATAGTCGTTACTGAAACCAACGATTCCTATTTCCTCCGGAATACGGATTCCCATCTTTTTAATTGTTTGGATCGCCTCGACTGCTGCCGGATCATTTACAACGAACAATCCGTCAGGCGGACTTTTAAGATCCATTAAGTGTTTGATATAGATCTTTACCTTACCAATGGTTAGATCATAGGGGATGATCAGAGATTCATCTACCGGTATTTTATGCTTTTTAAGGGCATCCAGATATCCTTTCAAGCGCTTTCTGCTTGTGATTAAGGAATCAGGACCTGCCAGATGGGCAATTCTTTTTTTACCTGTAAGGATAAGATGTTCAACAGCTCCAAATGCAGCTTCATAATCATTGATCACCACTTTAGGTACTATCATTTCATCACAAACACGGTTGAATAAAACAATTGGAATGCCCTTACGTTCAAAAATTTTCAGGTGTTCATAGCTTCGGGTTTCTTTTGTGATTGAGACTAGTATTCCATCAACCTGGCTGGCCAGCATGACCCTGGCATTTTCTACTTCGGTTTCAAATTTTTCGTTCGACTGGCTCACAATGATATTATAACCATGCTTGCTAGCCATTTCCTGTGCACCAATCACCACCTGTGGGAAGAATGAAGTATTGAATTCAGGAACAATGATCCCAATCAGGTTGCTTTTTCTTGAAATCAGATTGATTGACAGCATATTACGCTGATAGTCCAGCTTTTCGGCAAGTTCAAGAACTGCTTTCCGTGTTTCAGATTTTACTTCCGGATGGTTGGTTAAAGCCCGTGAAACGGTAGACTTGGATATATTTAATTCCCTGGCGATGTCATATATCGTGGTCTGGTGGACTTTCATTTTAATACTGATTGGGTATAAAATTAAAATAAAATTTGATGAATGGTTATTGGGAAGGTAGAGTAGATTTTAATTAAACATTTGAAACCGGAGGATTAATCTAACCTGAAGTGGATATAAGGAAGGTTAATATATTACAGTTATAATTGGTCAGATAAGGCACTGGACTCACAATTATTAGATTTTGGAAAGCAATATCTGTGTGTTATAGGCAGGCACAGTCCTTTCCTACGGAGTATTTCCGGCAAGAAATTGCGTTCTGGTTCAAATTACGAATAGCCGGAAGATACTTCCTCCGGCAAGGTTTATTTTACCCGGAGCTGTTTTTCATCGGGACCAACAGCCCGGCAAAAGGACCACCTGCCATTTGAAATAAACCAGGTAAACTCATATTAATTTAAGATAACAATAAAGAATGAATATGGAAAAACATCAAAGCCTGATATTTTCACATCAGGCTTTATATTCTTGATTTATAAATTAAAAATTTCCCTTAGCTCATTATTAATGAGCAGTCGCATTTTTATTCTAAAACCAATTCTCCAAGTGCAGCTTTCGTAAATCCTTTTAACTCATCACTCTGACCATTTTTAATCTTTTTAACCCAGTTAGGGTCAGCCAGTAGGGGGCGACCAATAGCAACGAGGTCAAAGTCACCGCGATCCATACGCCTCATCAGCTCATCCAGATTGCTGGGCTCAGAACTTTCACCAGCAAATGCTGCTAAAAATTCGCCTGTTAAACCGACAGAACCAACGGTGATCGTGGCTTTACCGGTAATTTTCTTTGCCCATCCTGCAAAATTAAGATCTGATCCTTCAAATTCAGGCTCCCAGAAACGGCGCTGAGAACAGTGGAAGATATCGACTCCGGCCTCCGAAAGCGGATTTAGCCAATATTCCATTTCCTGAGGAGTTTTGGCCATTTGATTGGTATATGCAGAAGGTTTCCACTGTGATAATCGAATAATTACTGCAAAATCTTCACCCACCTGTTTGCGCACTTCTTTGACTACCTCCACACCAAAACGGCTGCGATCTGCAAGTGTTTTTCCACCATATTCATCAGTACGTTTATTGGTGCCATCCCAAAAAAACTGGTCAATTAAATAGCCATGTGCTCCATGCAGCTCAACACTATCAAAACCGAGACGCTTGGCATCAGCAGCCGCTTTTCCATAGGCTATGATAGTATCTTCAATATCCTTTTTGGTCATGATATTACCGTTTTTGAAATCCGGACGGTTTAAGCCAGACGGACCCTCAAATGGCTGTGCAGGCAACCAGCCGGAACGATGATTATCCATAACACCCATATGCCATATCTGCGGAGCCATACTGCCTCCAGCTTCATGAACCTTGTCGATTACTTTTTTCCATCCGGCTAAGGATTGTTCACCATAGAAATGGGGGATATTAGGATCATTTGAGGAAGATACCCGGTCAATGACCGTACCTTCAGAGAGAATCAATCCCACTTCGCCTTCTGCCCGCTTTTGATAGTATGCTGCTACAGTATCTGTAGGAATGCCATTTGGAGAAAACGAACGCGTCATTGGCGCCATTACAATGCGGTTTTTTATATTGAGTGATTTCAGGCTGAACGGCCTGAATAAACTGTCTGTATTCATACTATTTTTTAAATTTAATTAGATTTCTTTTTGAATAACCTGGCTTAAAAGCTCAAAAGCCTCTTCATTACGCTGGTAATAGGTCCATTGACCAATCCGGGTTGATTTGATGAGTCCGGCTCGCTGCAGAAGCGATAAATACTCAGAAACAGTCGACTGGGTAAGTCCTGCCTTTAGTTGGATCTGTCCAACGCAAACCCCATGTTCAAAACCGGCATGTTGTTTTTGATCCGGGAAGTTTAATTCCGGTTCCTTAAGCCAATTAAGGATTTGCAATCTCGTCTTGTTTGACAGTGCTTTGAAAATTTCTACCTGATCCACTGTGCAAAGATATATCGGAAATTCTCGATATTCCAATTTATTAGCAGAGATGACATGGGGGTGATATTTTACGGAAAAAACTATTAGGCTAAAACCCGCCCGGATGAACTCCGTTCCGCCTGGCCCGAAAACGAACAAATTATTTAACCCCAGCTAAGGCTGGGGCCTATTGAGCGACCGTACTAGTGTCATGCCATAAATATTATGACGAATCGAACGTTGGGATAGGCACCTCGCTCAATAGCCCGGAGCTTTAGCTCCAGGTTAAGATCCGGTTTTCAAATCGGGCTTCAGCCCAAAATCTAAGCGACCAGAACGAAACAAATACCGGTGCTTCAGCGCCGCAATACCGATAAACAATCCACGCCCACCATTCCCTAATCCGAATTTTTAATATTCCAAAACTTTCAAATATTGTGGTCTAAAAAGCCCTGCAATGTCATTTATAAAAATAATTATCCATTGTGTTTGGAGCACAAAAAATCGAATTCCATTTTTAAAATCATCGAAATTCCGGAATGAATTATGGGAACACATTCGCCAAAATTCAAAAAAGAAGAATATCCATATAGATACCATAAACGGATATGATGAACATTGCCATTGTCTCATTTCTTTAAAAAGCGATCAATGTATTAAAGATGTTCTAAAACTAATCAAAGGAGAATCTTCGAGATGGATCAACCTGAGAGGGGGATTTACCAATTCGTATGCATCAAAATTTGAATGGAGGATGAATACCTGGCAATTTCTGTTTCTGAATCCAATTTAGCAAGGGTAAGAGAATACATTAAAAATCAGGAAAGGCATCATAAGAGAAAATCATTTGAAGAAGAATACAATAGTTTTATTGATAAAATAGGTTTCAAACAAATTGGATGAAATTAATGTTCTATCTATTGGGCTAAAGCCCAATGTAATTTTTCTCACCTGTTGCTGAATATTGGGCTGAAGCCCGAAAACGAACAATCTCATTGACCCAAGCTAAAGCTGGGGCCTATTGAGCGACCGCATTAGTCGGGCTTCAGCTCAATATAATTTTGCTCCCGTCTTATGGAATATTGTCAAAAACCCGTCCGGTCTGTATTTCCGCCTGGCCCGAAAACGAACAAATTATTTGACCCCAGCTAAAGCTGGAGCCTATTGATCGATCGTTGGGTTAGCCACGTCGCTCAATAGCCCGGAGCTTTAGCTCCGGGTAATGATTAGGTTTTCGGATCGGGCTTTAGCCCAAAACCTAAGCGACCAGAACGGAACAATTACTGGTGCTTCAGCACCAAATTGCCGATAAATAATTCATACCCGCCATTCCCTAATCCAAATTTTTATTATTCCAAAACTTTCAATTACTGTAGTCTATGGGCTGAAGCCCGCCCGGATGAACTCCGTTCGGACTGGCCCGAAAATAAACGGAATATTAGCTCAAGCTAAAGCCTATTGAGCAACCGTACTGGTCATGTCATAAATACTTTAACGAACTTACTGGAATACTTAGGAGGCTAAAATACTGGCAGTTTACCGGTGACGATGCAAGAGTAAAAATCATAATCACTTACATCCCGTTACTTTCCAGATTTTTCCATCAGTTTTAGTAAAAAGATAAAATTGTTTATTCGCTCCTAATCCAAAACGAAGATCAGCTCTGCGGCTGGCGGTGATGTTTTTAAAGGTAGAGGTGACTCCATTAAATGACAAGTCAAATTCCAGAATTCGGGCTTCTTTGCCTGCTTCAATTTCCTCATTGTTAAGGTAAAATACCCTTCCGGTCGTAACATCGCCGAAAATATACTTATTCTTAAGCTGTTCGATATTGCCTTCATAAACATAACCTCCTGATATTGCATTTCCTTCATCATGATCAAACTGTGCAATGGGATAAGCAAAATTAAAGTCCGATTCATCAGGCTGTAAGGCATATACCTTATTCATTTTGCCTTTATTATTCAGGAAAAATGTTCCTTCCCGCTGTGGCCAGCCATAATCAGCTCCAGCCTGAATCAGATTTAATTCTTCAATACTGTTTAAGCCGATATCAGATACCAGCATCTTTCCATCAGGTGTCCATGCTACTCTGTTTGGATTGCGGAATCCTCTTGCATATACCTCTCCAAGTGTTTTATCATCATTGTCGCTGGCAAATGGATTAATAGCCGGGATTCCATACTTCCCGTTTTTACTATTGTTTCCCCGAGGGTCTATGCGTATAACGGAGGCCCTGATCTGAGTGTTTGTATTGCAAAGGAAAGAAAACCCGGCTTCTGCCGAACCACCGTCGCCCATTGTAAGGTATAATAATCCATAATCTGAATCTTTGGGCCGGGAGAGGGGATTAAAGACAATTTCCTGCATACTATGAATTACGGTTGGCATGTCAATCCGTAAAAGTTCTCTGCTTTTACCCTCAAATTTGTCTGATTTTGGGTCATTAATTTTCCACTCCGTAAGTACACATTGTACCAGAACCGGAATAGAATCCGCATAAGCGAAATCTGAGGGAGCTGAACGCGGCTTTTCAGAATGAATGGTATAAAATAATCCGTTCTTATAAAAATTGGGATGGAAGGCAAAGCTTCCAAAACCGGTAGCATAACCTGGTACTGAAATAAAGGCTGGTCTTTGAGTACTAATATCCATTACCTCAGTCAGTTGACTGCCTTTTAATTCATATAATTTACCTCTCAGATCTTCAATAAAGCTGCGTTCCTTCTTACCTGGTAAAACCCGCATTTGATTTATTCTGGCCAGAGGTATTTTGTCGGCGCTTGGATTGGCTTTAGTAACTTCCTCCAGTTCAAGTCTTAAACCTGATTTTTTTATCTTTTCGGGGATAGGGTCATTCAATACAGGCCCGAATTTTTCAGTTGCTGCTTCTTTTTTTACCTTAAATGTATTGATATAGGCCAATACTGACAGCATTTGATCATTGCTCAGGGCTTCGAATGAAGGCATTGGAACCTTATATTCCTGCAGCAATTTAATCCCGCGCGGGTTTCCACCTTCAATTACATTCTGTGAATTGCGAATAAAGCGAAGGAGTGCAGGTTTGGTTAGCTCAGTAGTTATGCCTGATAAATCCGGTCCGATACCTCTCTGTGTAAAACTATGGCAGGAACTGCAGTTCTGGGTAAATAAGGCTTTTCCTTCTTCAATGGTTTTCTTATCCTGGGGATAATCATTGATTGTTTGTGCTTCTGCATTGAGAATAATGAGCTGCGCAAAACAGAAGACAATAAATACTTTTAAGTAAACCATATTAATTGTTTTATTTGCAATTAAACTATACTGACTTTGCTTGGTTGGATAAATCTTGTATGCTGCCATCTTTGACTATTTAATTACCAGTGGATGAGCATAATCATCCCACATCCTGCTGATAAAAGCTGCTTCAGCTGCCCCATCATAAACAATAAAGCGGTATCTGGCTATATACTCCTTTCCTGGCCTAATTTCAAAGTCGCCTGCTTGTGATGGTGCGTAACAAAAGAAAGGTTCTGTAGGATGGATACGCATGGGTTGTGGAGATCGGAAATTATCCGGATGGGATAAAATACTGATACCACTAAGTTTTCCACCAATATTACCACTGATGTGAACCCATTTTGAAGTGCTAGCGTGCCCATTACTTCTGTCCTTGCCTTCTGAAGTCAAAAAATTGGCATTATCCTTTCCATTCCACTCTCCATTGCCTCTAAAGCCGATTCCTCCATATAAATATTCCGGAAGTTTTAAGACAGAAGAGGTGGAATTTTGCTGTCTGAGTTCCAGGTCAATGATATAATAAGGCTTTTCATCACCTTCTGTATTGTAAACTTTAATCATCCAGTTTTCATCCAAAACCTTCTTATTTGGGCTTACTGAGAGATCATAATATGCATTTACAGATTCTGAAGACGCAAATACTGATCCTGACTCCGTATTTTTAATTCCATCAAACAAAACAGTACCTGTTTTATCGGCCATATTCCAAAAATCGGGCTTCCGACCCTCAAATTCAGTTTTTGTCCATGCAGCCCATATCCCATGATGGTGTTTATGATTTAATGGGTAATCATCAGCAACTGAAAGACCGGAAGGGGAGAGCACCGGAAAAATATACCCTCCGCGTCGGAATACAGGTTCAATCTCTGCCGGCAATTCTTTTTTACCGGTTTGCAGACCGATAACCTGCTTGCCATTTACTGTGAATTTAGCTTCAGCCTCTGTTAATAAAACATCTGCTTTGCTTGCTGATTTTCTTTCCCTGATCGTTTTAAAGCTTTTAACTTCCCCCGGATTAAGACTCATTATCGCACAGGCATAGCCATCTGTTAGAAATTGTACAGGATACTTCTTTTTGTCCTTATCAATAAGATATATATTCTCTTTAGCCCCTGCAGACTTTAATTTGAACCGGACAATACTATTTTTTCTTACAATATTATCATTCGCAATCCGAATGGTCTTAGATACCTGGGCACTTGCATCCAAAAATACACCAACTATCAAACAAAAAAATAGTGTTGATCTCATCTTTCAAATTTTAATGTTAAGAATTGTATTTGTTCTAGTTCCCCATTTCCTATTCCCAATTTCCTATTCCCCACCCGATAGCTATCGGGTCCCTAATCCTCCTCCTCCACATAATTCAAATCCTTATGAAAGGTCTCATCTAAATACCTGAGCGCAATTACAGCTATTACAAACGACAGTAAACCAACTGCGGCTGCCGCATAAATAATGCCCCAACTCCCTTTGAACTGAATAAATAATGCTGTTAACGGTATCACAGAGCCCCTGACAAAATTAGGAACCGAAGTAGCGACCGTTGCCCGGAGGTTAGTTCCAAACATTTCGGCAGCAACAGTCACAAACAGTGTCCAGTAGCCGTTAGCAAAGCCTAAAAGTGCGCATATAGCATAGAAAACAACAATATCCTTTGTCGGGAATAAAAGATAAACCGCCGCCATAAGAGAGGAAATCAGCATAAAGCTTAAAATGATTTTCTTTCTGCTCTGGAAATACTGGCTTAGAAATCCGCTTGCCAGATCACCGAGCACCTGACCTGAAAATGCAAACATAACGGCCTTCCCTGCGTTGACCGGTTCTGTTATTCCAAGGGCCTTACCAAATTCAGGAGAGAATGTTATCAATATTCCTACAACAAACCAGATAGGTAAACCGATCAGGATACATTTAAGGTATTTAAAAAACCTTTTTTTATTATTAAAAAGCATTAAAACATTACCCCGTTCGATATTTTTATCCTTGATTTTTACAAAAATTCCTGATTCAAATACCTTCATCCGGAGTACCAACAATAATAAACCAAGTCCGCCACCTATGAAATATGAAGTCCGCCAATCAAACAGATCTGCCATAAAATAAGCCAGAACAGCCCCTAAGACTCCCATAGTTGCCACCAGGGTAGTCCCGTAACCCCGTATTTTGCGTGGAAGCACTTCAGCAACAAGGGTAATCCCTGCACCCAGCTCACCAGCCAAACCCACACCTGCAATAAATCTTAAAACGGCATATTGCTCAAAGGAAGTGACAAAGCCATTGGCAATATTAGCCAGAGAGTAGATCAGGATCGAGCCGAAGAGTACAGAAAGCCGCCCTTTTTTATCCCCCAAAATCCCCCAGAATATTCCTCCGATCAATAGTCCGGCCATCTGTAAATTCAATAAAACGATACCATCGTCTAATAAGGCCTCCTGGGAAGTTCCCAGTGATAATAAACTTGGGACGCGAACCACACTGAACAGAAACAAATCATACATATCCACCAGGTAACCCAGGGCTGCCACCATAACCGGAATCTGTACCAGTTGTTTGATGATATATTTAAAATCAACAGGATCTGTAGATTCCTGATCAGTAGCTTGAATGTCAATAGGGTTTTGCTTCATTTTCAATGGTTTATTGATCTTCTATTTATAAACGGGAAAGGGTTAAGCCACCATCAACCATAATTACCTGTCCGGTGGAATAGGGGAAATAACCTGTTGCCAGTGCCAGCACTGCTTTAGCAACATCAGAAGCTTCACCCCAGCGCTTTTGAACACATAAGCCATCTGCAATTAATTTATCATACTTTTCGGTAACACCGGCAGTCATATCGGTATGGATTATACCCGGCCTTACCTCATATACCGGAATGTTAAATTCGCCCAAACGGGAGGCAAAAAGCTGTGTTGTCATACTTAAGCCCGCTTTTGCAACGCAATATTCTCCGCGGTTAACCGAGGCAACCGTTGCTGAAATAGACGAAACATTGATTATACAGGCTTTATAGTTTTTATCCTGCTGCTGTTGAACAATCATCCAGTTTGCTGCTGCCTGAGTCAGAAAATAGGGTCCCTGGAGATTGGTGGACAGCAGATACTCAAAGCTTTCTTCGGATGCTTCCAGAATATCTTTACGCTCTTTGGGTGCTACCCCTGCATTATTGACCAAAACATTCAGACCTCCATAATGAGCCTTGATTTTTTCAATCATTGCAGTGCGGTCTGCTTTTGAAGCGATATCGCCCCGGCAGTAAATTACTTGTCCGCCATGTGTTTCAAGTTCCCGAATCACCTCCTGTACGGCTTCCTCAGCGCGGACACCATTAATGGCAAGGTCAAAACCAGCCTTCGCCAGTTCCAGCGCTATGCCAAAACCAATTCCACGGGTGCCCCCGGTTATAAATGCTATTTTCTTTGTTTGCATATGATATGCTAATAAATGCCAATTAATTATTATTGATTTTGCTTTGGGCTTTGGGCTTTGAGCTATGGGCTTTCAGCTTGGGCAACGCTCATATCCCATAGCCCAAATCTCATTTCTCACAGCTCACAGCCCAAATCTCATTGCTCATATCTCATTTCTCACAGCCCATTGCTCTACAACTCCGGTACATCCAGCCAGCACCTTTTCTCCCAGCTTTCAATACCTTTTTCTGCCAATTGAACCCCTTTTGCACCTTCCCGCAAATCCCATGGAAATGGTTCATCTTTTACAACATGTCTTAAGAACAGCTCCCATTGTACTTTAAATGCATTTTCAAAAATTTCCTGCTCAGGCACTTTAGACCAGCCCTCAAAAAATTTAATCGGTTGCTCGATATCCGGATTCCATACCGGTTTAGGTGTGTTACCGTAATGCTGTGTATAACATTCTCTCAAACCTGCAACTGCCGAGCCTTTGGTTCCGTCAACCTGCAGGGTTAGCAGATCATCGCGGCGAACGCGAACGGCCCAGGATGAATTAAAATGGGCAATTACACCTCCTTCTAATTCAAAAGTCGCATAGGCAGCATCATCGGCAGTACATTTATAAGCTTTGCCTTGTTCGTCAATACGTTCAGGGATATGAGTTGCACCCAGACATGATACTGCTTTTACCTTTCCAAAAACATGATCAAGCACATAGCGCCAGTGACATAACATATCTACGATGATACCACCATCATCTTCCTTGCGATAATTCCACGAAGGCCTTTGAGCAGGGATGGAATGCCCTTCAAAAACCCAGTAACCAAATTCGCCCCGAACAGACAGGATCTCGCCAAAAAATCCGTTTTGAATCAGCCTCTTCAGCTTCATGATACCGGGTAGCCATAGCTTATCCTGCACAACCCCGTTTTTTAATCCTGCAGCCTTGCAGAGCTCGTATAATTCAAGTGCAGTTTTGGTATCAATGGCTATCGGCTTTTCACAATAAACATGCTTGCCTGCCTGTACTGCTTTTCTTACACCTTCTGCTCTTCTGCCTGTGGTTTGGGAATCAAAATAGATGATATTATGTGGGTCGGCCAGGGCTTCATCCACATTGGTAGTCATCTTTTTTACGCCAGACAGCTGACTTAATTTTTCTAATTTATGGATATCACGGCCTACCAGTATCGGATCAGGCATGATGATTTCGTCAGAACTAACCTTAATTCCTCCCTGCTTAATTATTTCAGCTATCGACCTTAATAAATGCTGATTGGTTCCCATGCGCCCGGTGACGCCGTTCATGATGATTCCTATGTTATGTACTTTCATTATGTTGTATTCTTAAGAATTTTTTAAATATGCTTCGGTAATTTTTTTAAGGAATACGGATTGATTCTCTTTCCAATATAAGTTAGAGAAGATCTCTACCTCTATAAATCCATTGAAACCACTTTCCTCAACCCATCCCCGTATTTCTTTAATATTAATGCAGCCTTCACCCATTAAACCCCGGTCGTTGAGCATATCAAGCGTCGGGCTTTTCCAGTCGCAGATATGAAAGGCAGAAAGATTATTGTTTTGTCCACAGCGTTTAATTTCCTGTTCCAGATTAGGATCCCACCATAAATGGTAGACATCCAGTGCGATTCCAAGCCAGGGAGAATTCAGTTCTTCAGCCATATCATTTGCCTGAGCTAACGTATTGATCGCTGATCGGCTATCTGCATACATCGGGTGCAGAGGCTCAATGGCTAATTTTACTCCGGCAGCTTCAGCGTATGGTAAAACAGCCGCAATTCCGTCTTTTATTTGCTTACGCGATTCAGTTAAAGATTGTCCGGGCACTGCACCACAGACTAAAACAATCAATGGTGCGCCCAATGCCACAGCTTCATCAATTGCCTTATGATTATCATCAATTGCTTCCTGCCGGCCTGCAACTGAACTGTTCGGAAAGAAGCCTCCCCGGCAAAGTGAGACAATATCCAGATTAGAATCCCGGAGCATTTGCCCCGTTTGTTTGATATCCCTTCCATTCAGCGTATCACGCCAGACCGTAATTCCTCCAATTCCTGCCTCTGAAAAATTCTTTGCAGCCTGTTCAATAGTCCAGGGTTTAGTGGTTATTGTGTGAACACATAAACGCGAAAGATCCATCAATTGTTCCGGCATCATTTTAGACCTCCAAAAAATGATAAATAGGATTCATTGTTTATGATCCGCTGAAGATATAATGCAGCTTCACGCGCATGATAATCTCCCCACATACTGGATTCACCGTTTGGTATTTTGCTGCCTTGCGGGACATGGTCCCATCCATTCGGACGGTGGTAAATTGAATGTAAGATCAAACCCTGATGATTCGTATCTGTGCTCAGGTAAGGTTCATCAAATAAAGTGTTCATTACCGTTAAACCGGCTTGCCAATAGCGTTCACCAGCTTCCTGATCACCTTTCCTGATCAGATATTTTCCTAAACGAAGGAGTCCCTGTGCCCCAATCGCAGCTGCAGAACTATCCACAGGTTCAAAATCATTATATGGTTCGGCCGGACGATTTAAATAATCGCCGAGTTTATGAAGATCGGGTGCACCGGTATCCCAATAGGGGATGCCATCAGATGGGGTATGTTCAATGTAAAAATCGCAGGTTGCTTTTGCTGCTTTCAGCATAAAGGCTTCCGTTTCTTTACGGCCACCAAACAGATCAAGTTCAGCATCCGAAAGCGTTTCGAAGCATTCAAGCTCTTCGGCAAAACCACACATTGCCCAGGCTAATCCGCGTGTCCAGGTGCTGAAACCGGTATAACCCTGTTGTGAGTTAGGACAGCGAAAGTTCCCGTCTTTGGTATTGAAAACACTTTCATGTGCCGCTCTGCCCCATAAATCATACATATCACGGCCTTCACCATAAAAAACTGAATAATCTGCAGTGGCTTTAAGATGCAATATGGCCCTTTCGAGTAAATTGATCTTTATATCGCCTTCAGCCTGAAATACATGACCCAGAAGATGGCTCACCAATAAGGCACGGCAGGAGCGGATCGTATCTACGAATAAGGAATGCGGTCCGTTAAAGGAATGAATAAAGCCGCCATTTTTTACGTTTGTCCAGCGACTTGCCTGAACTGCACCAGAAATTTTAAGCGCCAGTTGATAAAATTCCTTTTCCCACTCGTTATATTCTGTTTTGCCCTCGTTCATCAGTCGCAGGAGATTGCCGTAGGTGCTCACATTATTGAAACCATGATCATGAACTCCGATATGGCTGATATGCGGGGCCATCACTGCCAAAGTGTTCTTCCGGCCAATCTCCAGAAATTCTTTATCGCCTGTCGCATCAAACTGTAAAATGGCAGAACCAAACTGAAAGCCCTGGGTCCATTCAGTCCAGCCACGGGTGCTGTATTTCCCTTTCACAGTAAAGACTGGCGATCCTTTAGAAACATCATAATTCTTATCCAGATCCATTATCTTTTGGCCCGAGAGCTTCCAGAATTGTTTTAGCTTAGTTTGAAGGTCAGAAGGCTTCAGTGTTTTATTTATACTAATCATAAGGTATCTTTATCGCTGGTAAGGCGATTATGCTAAATAGGGTTAATGATTTGATTTGTTAGCTATTCAAACGTTTGAATAAATGTATATTTTTAATTTTCAATTTTCAAATCATTTTAATGCATTTTAAAAAGAATGGCAAAGAGAACGACGCTTAAGGATATTGCTGAAGAATTAAACCTTACGATTTCGGGTGTTTCAAAAGCCCTGAGCGGGCATCCGGGTATCAGTGCCACGACTAAACAGCGGGTTAATGAAGCAGTTGAAAGATTAAATTACAGGCCGAATAAAATTGCTTCTTCACTGCAGTCGGGTCAGACGAAAATTATAGGTGTCATTATTCCGAGTGCAGATAAAAGCTTTTTTGGTTCAATTGTATTCGGTATGGAAAATATCATTAACCAGAATGGCTATAGTATTCTATTGTATCAGTCGCATGAATTGCCCGAAAATGAAATTAAAGGTATTGATACCTTCATCCAGTCGAGTGTGGATGGTATCATAGCCACGATGGGGAAACAGACCATTAACTATCAGCATTACCTTGAAGTTAAGAAGCGCAATATTCCGCTGGTCTTATTTGATACGGTCAATGAAAATATTCCTGTGCCGACAGTAACAATAGATAATTACAAAGGTGGTTTTATCGCAACCGAGCATCTCATTCAAAACGGATATAAACGGATTGCCTATATCTCAGGCCTAAAACATATTCCAATTTTTAATGAGCGCTTACGCGGATATCTGGACGCTTTGAGAAAGTATAATATCCCTGTTGAAGAAGAACTGATCATTTATGGTAAAAACACCATTAAATCAGGGACAGAATGTATGGATAAGCTATTACAGCTTCAATTAGTTCCTGATGCCGTCGTTGCCGTTGAAGATTTTACGGCTCTGGGAGCAATAAAAGCATTAAAGGCTCAAAAATACCGGATTCCTGAGGATGTGGGGGTAGTTGGATTTTCGAACGAAGGATTTAGCGAGCATATTTCCCCAAGTTTAACTACGATAAACCAAAAGACAGTCGAGATGGGAGAGGAGGCCGCCCGATTACTGTTTGCAATGAGTAATAAGGCAAATCCTTATGATGGAGAACCTGATAAGATTGTTCTTGAGCCTTTATTGATTGTCAGGGAATCATCGCTTAAGGGTAGCTGAACAAGCTTCCATGATATTCCTGTTTAAATAATAATAACCTTTGATAAATCGACAACCCATAGACCTTTCAGTCCGGCATAAGTTAGTTTATCCATCATTGCCCCGTCAAAGCATACGGTCTTGAAAGCACGGTAAGATTTGTTTGTTAGAGAAAATGGCAGCCGGAATGATACGTTTCTGAGTGTGGCTCCGGTAAACGAAACATCGTTCAGTGCAGATTTGTCGAACTGTACTCCGATAAAGGTTTGACCTTCAAAATGCATTCCCCGCAGGTCGGAGTAGTTGAAATCAACGTTTGTAAAGGTGCCGTTTTCAAAAATTGTTTTTCTGAGGTCGGTCATTGTTAATTTCACATCGATCAGGTTTACATCTGTAAACCTGGTTCCGATAAGTGATGACTTATTAAAATCGGTACGGACAAGAATGGATTTGTGGAAGCTGGCCCCGTTAAGGTCAGTGATGGAAAAGCTGCAGTCTGTCAGATTTGTGCCGTCAAAATTAGTTTCACGGGCATCGCTGACTTCAAATGAGCTTCCGGTCAAGTCGGCACCCGCAAAGTCGGCCCTGAATAAGGGACTCGCTTTAAATTTCCCTTTGTGTAATACAGTGCCCGCAAAATCACTCTCCTGCAGATTGACCGCCTTAAGATTTATTTTAATCTGACGTTCTTGTGTAAGTGGCGGCTGCGTAGTCTGGTCAATGTCTTCAATATCTTCAGCCGATATTTTGGAAGGCATTTGATTATCATCAGATTGAAAGTTTTCAGAAAAATAGTTCAGGTCAACAGCCAGAATTTCTGCCAGGCGGCTAAGGGTTAATATATCAGGCATTGATTCACCGCGCTCCCATTTTCCAACCGCTTGCGGACTAATAAACAGAAGTTGAGAAAGTTGGGATTGCGACATGTTTATTCTCTTTCGGGCTGTGGCAATTTTATTGCCGATCATCTTAGTTTCCATTGTAAATCTTTTATTTAATTTTCGATAAGCAAAGCTATGCAGGTGAACTTGCCGAACGCGAAAACTACCAACACTTATAGTTGTATTTAAGCTACTTATAGTTGTTTTTAAATCTAAGAATTACATTTCAGGAGTTTCAACAAAAGAAGCGGTAGTAAATCAGTAATTAATTACAGGTTCCAGACGAGTTCAGTACAGAGTATATTATGTCTGCCTCATCACTAAATCTAATCTACTTTATGTTATCAGGAAGGGGGCTTCATTAAATCTTAAAATATGTCATTTTTAAAAGTCAAAAATTCAGAAATCAGGTAATGAAATTAACAAAATGTCAGTTTGGAGGCTTTAAACAGGGTTTTGTACACAATTTGTACAGGATAAATCACCGTTATGGTAAAAGTTAATTTATTTATGGTTGAACCTTTAACTAGAAACAATTATGAAAAAACTAATCTTAATCATGGCGCTGAACGTTGCAACATTGTCAGGCAGCGCACAAGTAGTAAAAGTAGCTCTTAAACCTACTGAAAATGGCAATACACCTACTGTGGTGTTGGATTCTATTAAAAAATCGTTCCCTGAACCCATAAGCCAGACCCTTACAAAAATCACAGCTCAGAATTATGGAAAACAGTGGAATGTAGAGATCAGCCCTGCGTCTGAACAACAGGATCCCCTGTATTATGAAGTGGATATCATCAATAGTGAGGGCAGATATAAAGCAATTTACAATAGCAAGGGAAACCTGATGCGCTTAAAACAGACTCTTAAAAAGGACTCTTTACCTGAACCTGTGAACCAGACGATCCAATCGAGATATAATGGCTGGTCGCTTGTTGACAAAGAGGAGCGAATTGATAATAACGGCAGAAGGGTGGATACAGAATACAAAGTGCTGTTGAAGAAAGGAATAATCAAAAAAGCAGTCTACCTTGATGAAAGCGGAAAAGTAAAACTGGCCCTGCCGGCAGTTTAACAAATTGAAATTTTAAACTTTATTTTAAACTTTATTAAATCATAACAATTATGACACTGGTTAAATTTAACAACAATGGAAGCAGATCATTATTGCCAGGCTTTAATGATGTTTTCGAATCAATTTTTAATGATACCTTTTTCAGTGAAAGAATTCCCGGCTCTCTGCCTGCTGTGAATTCAAGTGAGAGTGCCGACTTCTATCATGTAGAAATGGCTGCTCCGGGATTAAAAAAGGAATGTTTTAAAATTAATGTAGAGGGGCAAATCCTGAATATTTCCTACCAGGACAATGAGGAACACAATTCAGAAGGCAAGCGCTATACCCATCGTGAATATAGCTTTACATCCTTTGTCAGGTCCTTTAACCTTCCTGAGCAGGCTGATCTCAATATGATCGAAGCAAGCTATGAAAACGGAATACTTAAACTCGATATTGGTAAACGTGAGGAAGCTAAAAGCACTTCACGTTTGATAGAGTTGAAATAATTTTTCTCCTAACTACTCAAAAGGCCGCTCCGGATTCCGGAACGGCCTTTTTTATAAAAAGTTAATTCTTTGTCGATGAACAAATAATGATAATACTAATCGGCCTGGTGTAAATTTATCTCGCGACCAATATCATTTACCTCAGGATCTTCATCAAAAATCGGAAGGTCGGTTTCATAATCGAGTTTTAACCATACGCCTTCTGTATCCTTTTGAATGTGGATATATTCCTTGCCTTCTTTGAAAATAGTAAATGTATTATCCTCTTCCGGAAATACGGAATAGGTTGCTGATCCTATAAAAATATCAAATGGTTCTTCCATATACAAAGATAAGAGATGCAGGTTAAAACTTTCAAAACTTTAGTAAAGCAA
>NZ_DASWXT010000049.1:0-12617 GCF_036405355.1 Daejeonella sp. | reverse complement strand
GAGGCCAAACCTTTGGATATTTGTTCGCTTTGGTTATAGCCTCTTTTTTTCAATCTTAAAGGATGCAGGGGTATTGGTATGATTATGTCTGCGTTTTTCAAGGCTCCGAACCGGATCAGTTGCCAGGCAAAGAGTTCACCCATTCTGATTCCCACTTCCGGCTTTTTGTTGTATTTCAACTGATGCATTAGGTTTTGAACCCTGTTCCCCTTCTGAAAGTAAACAAAGGCTATGGCTTGTTCGAAATTAAATCTGCCCCAAAGCTGCCTTGCCATCTTGTTTTCGGTATCAATGTGAAAATTTGTACGGGGTAGATGATATATACAATTAGTGCAGATTATCTTTTCGTTTCTGAACAGGTTTCGTCCGCATGCTGCACAGAGCTCTGGAAAAAACAGGCAGAAAAAATCATTTAAATAGGACAGAAACCTCTTCATGAAATGAAGGTACTATACATCTTTGTCCGAAAGTATGTGGTGTATGTAATGGTTTAGGTAACGGTAATACCAGACAGGTTAAATTGAATTAAACTTAATGAAATTTACTGCTCAAAGTGATGAGATCCTTCGTCGCCTCTCATTATCACTAAATTGAGAAATTCCGTTGGCTCCTCTGGATGACAGGTGGTACAAATGCTCATTCCTGTCATAGACAAATTATCAAATGGACAAATCAGCCCATTTGCTAATTCTCTATTTGCTAATTGATTATCAGCTTTTCACCGCCAATTGCCCGCAAGCCGCATCAATATCTTTTCCTCTGCTTCTGCGGATATTGGTATTGACGCCATTTTTACGGAGATGCGCAGCAAAAGCTTCGATCTTATCTTCACCGGCATTTTCAAAATCGGCAAAAGATATCGGATTGTATTCGATGATGTTCACTTTGCATGGAATATGCCTGCAGAATTTTACCAGTTCTACGGCATCCGAAATATTATCATTGAAATCATTGAAAACAATGTATTCGTAGGTAACCGGGTTTTTGGTTTTTGAGAAATAGTATTTTAGTGCTTCTGCCAATGCTTTGAGGGAGTTTTGCTCATTGATGGGCATAATGGTGTTCCTCTTTTCATCATTGGCTGCATGCAGTGAAAGGGCAAGATTAAAACGTACAGCATCATCACCAAGTTTCTTAATCATCTTTGCAATCCCGGCAGTAGAAACGGTGATCCTTTTGGCAGCCATATTCAGTCCGTCGGGAGCGGTGATCCGTTCAATGGATTTCATGACATTAGCGTAATTCAGCAAGGGCTCACCCATGCCCATATAAACAATGTTAGTCAGTGGTACATTGTAATTTTCTTTGGCTTGTTTATCGATCAGCACTACCTGATCATAAATTTCATCAGCATTCAGGTTACGTTTTCTATCCATATACCCTGTTGCACAAAACTTGCAGGTGAGGCTGCATCCAACTTGCGAACTCACGCAGGCAGTCATACGGTCTGTAGCAGGTATCAGCACTCCCTCAATAATATTGCTGTCAAACAATTTGAATGTGCTTTTTATGGTTTTGTCATTACTGAATTGCGAATGATGTACCTCAACATTATTGATTGTAAAAGTTTGATTTAATTTCTCTCTCAAAGATTTCGAAAGATTACTCATTTCATCAAAATCAGTGCATGATTTTTCCCACAACCATTCATAAACCTGTTTAGCGCGGAATGATGGTTCGCCCATAGCAATGAACTCCTGCTTCAGTTGTTCCATGGATAGGCTTCGAATGTCTTTTTTCTCAGATAATGGCATCGTTCTGCAAAAGTACGGAAAATTAGATTGCCGGAGGCGTTATCAGGTATCAGTTACCTGTTGTCAGTCGACCAGGTAAATTAGATGTGAAAACGAATCTATCCCATTACTCAATACTCACTACCCAATACTAATTAATAACTCCTATTTTTGCCATATGCTCAGATACCTCAGTGCAGATTATATCTTCCCGGTTAGCGAAGACCCGATTAAGGATGGGATAATTGCTCTGCATCAGGATGGCGAGATTGATGCGGTATATACTGCAGAAACTGCAAAATCTATCACTGAACCGATAGATAGGTATCAGGGTATTATAGTTCCAGGCTTCATAAATTCTCACTGTCACCTGGAGCTTTCGCATTTGCATGGTAAAATTCCGGAAGGTACAGGGCTGGTCTCCTTTGTAAAAGCTGTAATATCTCAGAGGACAGCGAACCAGGAAGAGGTATTATTAGCCATGAAAACAAATGATCGGCTGATGTCTGACAATGGAATTGTGGCTGTTGGTGATATTTCAAATAATCATTCTTCAAAATCAGTAAAGCAAAACAGCAGAATTTATTACCATACTTTCATAGAGTTGCTGGGTTTTGACCCGGCGAAAGCTGAAATAGTATTTAATAAAGCGCTTGAATTGAAATCCGATTTTGCACCTCTGCCTGCATCGATTGTACCTCATGCTCCCTATTCTGTTTCTGAAAAACTTTTTAACCTTCTTCGTGAGTACTCAGAAACTCATCAGAATTTATGCAGTATACATAATCAGGAAAGCCGGGCAGAAGCTGATCTCTTTATGAATAAAAGTGGGGAATTCCTTGATTTTTATAAAATGCTGAATCTGGATCTGAACTTTTTCAAAGCCCGGTATCAAAACTCCATCCAGAGTATATTACCATTGCTTCCATCAAAGCAAAAGACATTACTGGTTCATAATACCTATACAAGTCCGGAGGATATTAGCACTGTAGCTGCTTCGGGCAAAGAAATTACATGGTGTTTTTGTCCCAAAGCCAATCTTTATATTGAAGGGAGACTGCCGGATATCGATAAGTTTCTTGCTTATGATTTTAAGATCACTGTAGGAACAGATAGCCTCGCATCAAATGAGAAACTTTGTGTTTTATCTGAGCTGAAGGTATTAAAAGAGTATTTTCCTGAATTGCCTTTTTCTCAAACCATAGGCTGGGCTACGCTCAATGGAGCCGAGTTTTTAGGCATTGAAAAACGTTTTGGCTCGATTGAAAAAGGAAAAATTCCTGGATTAAACCTGATCGAAAATGTGAATGGTTCTGATTTAACTGCATATTCAACAATAAAGAAGCTCATTTAAGACAGTTTTACTGACCTTGTTTATAGTTTTGATCTGATTGAAATGAACAGCATTAAGAAACTCTTCGATATTGAATACCCGATCATTCAGGGCGGAATGGTCTGGTGCAGCGGCTGGCGATTGGCTTCGGCTGTATCAAATGCAGGCGGACTTGGTTTGATCGGTGCGGGTTCTATGTATCCGGAGGTATTACGGGAGCATATTCAAAAATGCAGGCTTGCTACATCTAAACCATTTGGAGTTAATGTTCCATTATTATATCCTGATATTGAGAAGATTATGAAAATAATTGTGGAAGAAAAGGTTGAGATTGTTTTTAGCTCTGCCGGTAACCCGGCACTTTGGACCCCATTCTTAAAAAGTAATAAGGTCAAGGTTGTTCATGTTATCGCCAATAAGAAATTTGCAAAAAAGGCTGAGGATAGTGGTGCGGATGCAATTGTTGCAGAGGGTTTTGAAGCAGGGGGGCATAATGGTAGAGAGGAAACAACTACTCTATGCCTTATCCCAGAAATCTGTGATGCAGTATCGGTTCCGGTTATAGCCGCAGGGGGGATTGGAAGTGGAAGAGCAATGCTTGCTGCATTTGCTCTCGGGGCTGATGGTGTTCAAATTGGTTCATTATTCGCAGCATCTGAAGAATCCTCTGCACATCATGACTTCAAGGAGGCTATAATTCAGGCAGCTGAGGGCGATACCAAACTGAGTATGAAATCATTGATGCCGGTACGTTTGCTTAAAAACGATTTCTACAAAGCCGTTGAAAAGGCTGAGGCTGAAGGGGCCAATCGAGCCGAATTGATGGAATTATTAGGCAGGGGCAGGGCAAAAAAGGGAATGTTTGAAGGAGATATGATTGAAGGGGAGCTGGAGATCGGTCAAGTGGCATCATACGTACATAAAATAAAGCCAGCCGCACAGATTCTGAATGAAATATGGGAGGAATTTATAAAAGAAAAGGAACGCATTAGTAAATTAAGTTTTTAGAAGAATTCAATGAAACATCTCGATATTATTATCAGCGGAAAAGTGCAGGGAGTATTTTTCAGGTCAACTAGTAAAGCAGTTGCCGATCAGCTTGGAATAAAGGGGACGGCACGTAATCGGCCCGATGGAACCGTATTTATAGAAGCTGAAGGCGACGATTTCTCATTAGAACTATTTCTTGAATTTTGCCATAAAGGCTCCGACAGGGCAGTTGTTGAAAATGTATCCTCAAGCGAAGCTGAATTGAAAAACTATGTTAATTTTGAAGTAGTTAAAAGATAATTTGTACGATCTAACCTTATCTCTCATTGTCAGCAATTAAAAAATTTGCCGGTCAGACTGCTATTTACGGGATAAGTACGGTCATTGCCCGTTTTTTAAACTTTTTTCTTACTCCTGTTTATGTAGGACTTTACTCTCCAAAAGTTTACGGTATTTTTTCATTGATGTACAGTTGGGCTTCCATGCTTAACGCTTTGCTGGCATTCGGAATGGAAACTACCTATTTCAGATACCTCAATAAGTATGAAAACGACAAGCAGAAAGTGTATAACAATACTTTTTTCACAGTCTCATTAATGGCACTGATATTCCTGCTTTTCAGCTTTCTTTTTGTGGACGATATTGCAGCATGGATGCAAAGGGGTAAAGTTTACGATACTGATTATGCCCGCTACATCAAATATTTTATTTATATTCTTGTGGCTGATGCTCTGGCGGTTATCCCATTTGCTAAAGTAAGGGCTGATGGCCATGCTATGCGTTATAGCATCATCAAATTCGTCAATATTTTAACCTTTATCGGCTTAAACCTGCTCTTCATATTTGTTTTCCCGATGATCATAAAGGAAGGGTGGTATGGTGCTGAATATTTAACCGGCTGGTACAGGGAAGGGTGGGTAGGTTATGTGTTTATTTCCAATCTGATTGCCAGTCTGATAACCCTCCTGCTGCTAATTCCGGAGCTGTTGAAATTAACATTTACCTATGATATCGCATTGCTGAAGGAAATGTTCGTTTATAGTTTGCCTGTACTGGTTGCCAATATATCGTTCATCATCAATGAAAATATAGATAAGATATTTCTGGGACAACTTTTACCTCCAGATATTGCGGAACAGGAGGTAGGTATATATGCAGCATGCTATAAGATTGCAGTATTTCTAAGCATTTTTATTAATGCCTTTCGCCTGGGAGCTGAGCCCTTCTTTTTCAGTCATTCAAAGAGCAAAAACTCTTTAGAAACGTATGCCCGGATCATGAATTTCTTTGTGATTGCAATTTCGCTGATATTCGTTTTACTGGTAGTAAATATTGAATTGCTGAAGTACTTTATCACTGGTAAGGATGCTGCTGAACAAGCCTTGTATTGGTCTGGTTTAAGAATAGTGCCTATATTGTTATTCGGGTATGTAAGTCTTGGTATTTATATAAATTTATCGATCTGGTATAAATTATCCGACCAGACGCGCTTTGGATTATACATCTCAGGTATTGGAGCGATTTTAACAATCATTCTCAATATAATCTTCATACCAAAGTATAGTTATTTGGCTTCTGCATGGATCTCGCTTAGTGCCTATACTGTGATGATGATTCTTTCGTATTTATGGGGTCAGCAGCATTATCCAATCCCGTATAAACTCAAAAAGAATATAATTTACCTATTAGCATCCATTTGTATTGTTTTTGTAGCATTTGTAGTATTTGATCGTAATCTGATCATTGGAAATGCCATGTTTCTTATATTTACAATTACGATTCTCTTCACAGAGAGAAAGGAAATTAAGTTAATCCTCGGAACAAAATGAACATCCGCATTATAAACAAATCATCCCATCAGTTGCCGGCTTACGAAACTGCTGCATCAGCAGGGATGGATCTCAGAGCCAATCTAACGGAAGCTATAATTTTAAAACCGATGGAGCGGAAGTTGGTTCCGAGCGGTTTGTTTATTGAATTGCCGCTTGGGTTTGAGGCACAGATCAGGCCCAGAAGCGGACTTGCATTGAAGCATGGTATCAGTATTCTGAATTCTCCGGGAACGATTGATGCAGATTACAGGGGGGAGATAAAAATCCTGTTGATCAATTTCTCTGATACTGATTTTGAGATTAATAATGGTGACCGTATTGCTCAGATGATTATTTCAAGACACGAACAGGTAAGCTGGGAGCAGGTTGAAATATTAAGCGATACTGTCCGCGGGTCAGGTGGTTACGGTCATACTGGATTATAATGGCATGATTAAAAGGGGCATAGCTATATCGTTTTTTTTGCTTTGCACATTTTCTGTATCTGCCCAGCGGAACAGAGCCGAAAAGACTGAACCTGTAATTGTTATTGGGAAAACTTTAAATCAGAGAGACAGTATTCGGGTAAAGGAATTATTTTTTGATGGACTACAGGAAAAGCTCTCAATGAATTATGCTCAGGCGGCATCAAGTTTTTCAAAAGTTCTTGATTTGGATCCTGCTAATGATGCAGCATTGTATGAGCTTGCAACTATCAGTTTTGCAGATAACAAACCGGAGGATGCTGAAAGATTAATAAGAAAAGCTGTTACAGTAAGCCCTGAAAATGAGTGGTACTGGGTATTACTCTCTGATATTTATAAGAGAACAAATAAAATTGATGATCTGGTTTTTGTACTGGAAGAACTATCCAGAATATCACCAAGAAATGAGGCCTATTATTATGACAGAGCAAATGCCCTACTGATACTAAAGCGTGTAGACGATGCTGAAGATGCTTATGACGAGATAGAAAAGCGATTTGGTTCTTCTGAAGATCTGGTATCAGCCAGGCAACGTATTCTGATGCAGCAGGGTAAATCGGCTAAACTTACTGATGAACTGGAAAAACAGATTCATTCAAAGCCGGAAGACCTAAGAAATTATATTTATCTGAGTGAAGTTTATGTCAAAGCAGGGGAAAGACAGAAGGCGATTGAAATTTTGAATAAGGCAAAGGAAATCTCACCAGCTAATGCTATGGTCCGGCTGGCCCTTGCCGATAATTATAAGGCACTCAGGCAGTTTGAAAACACATTCATAGAGCTAAAGGTTGCTTTTGAAGATCCTGATCTGAATATCGATGAGAAGGTTAGGATCGTACTTTCCTTTTTCCCAATGTTTGCTGATATGAAGGCCAGAGCCTATGCCAATGAGCTGGCTTCGATTATGGTGAGGATTCATCCTGAGGAGGCTAAAGCCCATGCCGTTTATGGCGATGTGCTATTTCAGGAGCGAAAATACCCGCAGGCTCAGCAATCTTATAAGAAAGCGCTTGCAATTAATGATCAGGTGTATCAGATTTGGGAGCAATTATTGCGGATAGAAGTTAGCCGGGGTGAATTTCAACAGGCAATCCTTGATGGAGATCATGCCCTGAGTATTTTTCCTAATCAGGCTGCCCTTTATTTATACACTGGTATTGGATACGCACAAACTCAAAAACATGAAAAGGCAATAACTTATTTAAAAAGTGCTTTAGATCTGGAAACTGATGATAAGGAGATACTTATTCAGATCTATTCAACTATGGGCGATTCATTTAATTCCCTGAAACAATTTAAGGAATCTGATGAGGCCTATACAAAAGCACTCGGGCTTGATCCCAGAAATTCTTACGTATTAAATAATTATGCCTATTATTTATCGTTAAGAGGAGAGAATCTGCTTGAAGCCGAAAAAATGTCAAGGCGTTCAAACGAACTGGATCCCGATAATGCATCTTCAGAGGATACCTATGCCTGGATTTTGTTTAAACTGAAGAAATATGCCGAAGCAAAAGCATGGATTGAGAAAGCCTTGCAGCACAATTCGAACAGCGCAGTACAGATAGAACATTACGGAGATATTTTATATTTCCTTGGAGAAAGGGAAAAGGCCCTTGAACAATGGCAAAAGGCAAAAGAAAGCGGATCACGCTCAGAAACACTGGATAAAAAGATAAATGAAAAAAAATATATTGATTAATACCATTTACGTAATGATGCTTTTATTGGCCTTAACAAGCTGTAAGGCTAAAAAAGTGATATTGCCAGTACCGGCAGTTCCCGAGAGTCCTGCTGTTCCTGCTGGGCCCGATAATACCAGAAAGAATAAATTGAAATCCATAAATGAAAGTGATATGGTTTTTAATACCCTTGCTGTTAAATCAAAGGCAGTGCTCAGCATCAATGACAAAAGCAATGATGTTAATATGAATTTCCGTATCAAAAATAATGAGGTGATATGGGTTTCGGTAACGGCCCTTGCTGGGCTGGAGGTGGCCAGGGCACTGATTACACCGGATAGTGTCAAAATACTGAACCGATTAGACAATGTTTACATTAAGAAACCATTCAGCTATATCTATGAGTTTACAAATGAGCAGATCAACTTCAGGACCCTTCAATCTATCCTGGTAGGAAACACTGTTTCAGAATTTATCACTGATTCAACTGAGCTGAATATGGAAAACGATGAGGCTAAACTAAGAAGCATTTTGGGAGGATTGACTTATAATTTACGGGTTAGTACACAAAATAAAGTAGTTTATACGAACCTGAATGATCAGATAGCAAAGCAGGAACTTACTGCGAATTATTCTGATTTCATATTGGTCAATCAGCAGCAGATTCCACATACAGTGATCATGGATTCTAAAGTTAAAACCAAGAAGTTTCTACTGGATCTTAAGTTTTTAAAAGTAGATCTGGATGGCCCCTTAGAACTTCCATTCAGGGTTCCTGAGCGTTTTTTGATTAAAAATTAAGTATATTTGATAGAATGAAGTGTTTGAAGTATATCCTTTTTCTTGTATTATTTTGTTCTGTAAGTGCTGCATTTGCTCAAAGTAGTTCAGAGCTGAGAAGGCGTAAGGAAGCGTTGACAAGGGAAATAGAATCTTTGAACAAGAGCCTTAATCAGACTGCGAATAATAAAAATCTTTCCCTGAAAGAGATTCGTGCACTCAATGCTCAGATCAGACTACGTGAAAAAAAGATCAATATTATCAATTCAGAAGTTAAGTTACTTGATAATCAGATTTCAGATAATACGAATACGGTACGTACACTTCAGTCGCAACTTATTAAACTAAAAAAGGAATATGCTGCAATGGTATTATTCGCTTTTCGTAATCAGAGTTCATATAGTAAACTCATGTTCATTTTTGCCGCTCAGAATTTCAATCAGGCTTATAAACGTTTGAAATATCTTCAGCAATTCAGTGAATACAGAAAGAAACAGGCACAGTATATTGAAGGGACTCAAAAAGAATTGAATGTTAAGATCAGCGAACTTGACCGGAATAAAAAGGAGAAAAGCAATATTCTAACAGATCAACAGAAGGAAAGGCGGACATTGGGAATTCAAAAGAATAGTAAATCCAAGGTTCTGAACAGCCTTACTAGTCAGGAGAGAAAGTTAAAACAGGAACTTACCCAAAAACAGAGAGAATCGGCTATTTTGAACCGGGCGATCCAAAATGCGATCAACCGGGAAATTGAAGAGGCAAGGAAACGGGCTGAGGCTGAAGCCAGAGCTGCGGCAGCTAAGGCGAAAGCGGAGAATAAAGATGCCCCTGATTATAAGCCTGTTGCAAGTGGATCGAGTATTCTGGCAGCAACACCTGAATCAGCAAAACTATCTTCTGATTTCCTTGGAAGCCGGGGTAACCTTCCCTGGCCAGTAACAAATGGAATGATTATTGAAGATTTTGGAAATCATACTTACGGACGTAATGTAACAACCGAAAATAATGGGGTTGATATTAAAACGGCCCCGGGTTCAGCGGTTCGTGCTGTATTCGGCGGGGAGGTCGCTGCGGTTCAGAATATTTCGGGTTCTTATGCTGTTTTGATCAGACATGGCGAATATTTTACTGTATATTCGAATTTAAAGAGTGCAAATGTATCTAGAGGCCAGAAAGTTACGTTAAAGCAAAATATCGGTGTGGTGATTACAGATCCTGTTGACGGTACCACTGAGGTTCATTTTGAAGTACGTAAGGGTGCAACTCCAATGAATCCTGCCGGCTGGCTGGCGAATTAATTTTAAGAAAAAGGCATTTTATTGCCTATATTTGTATAATAGTATTATGAGTATGTTTAATTCTGTGTTATTGTTTATGAATATCGGAGGGCCTGAGATGATCCTGATATTCCTAGTTGTTCTCTTATTATTTGGAGGTAAAAAACTTCCGGAACTTGCACGTGGTTTGGGTAAAGGCCTCAGAGAGTTTAAGGATGCGTCTGATGGAATTAAAAGAGAAATCCATAATAATATCAATAGCGTAAATGAGGCTGCTGATCAGGTAAAATCTGAAGTTCAGTCTGCAGCAGATTATATAGATACTGAAACCTCTGCAGTAACAGGTTATCCTAGTCCTGATGAGGCTGTTCTGGAGCATGGATATGCATCTCAAACAGAACTTGAACAGGAAAATAGTACCCCTGTTTCAGGATATGAACCTGAAAGTAATATTGTTGAACCAGGTTCAGAAATTACAAAAAATCCCGATGAAACGGGACTTGAGCATACAAAAATCGCACATTAAATAAATTATTATGTCAAATTCAATTTTATTATTTGCAGGACTGGGAGCCACCGAAGTTATTTTAATTGTCGTGGTAGTTCTGTTAATGTTTGGAGGTAAAAAAATCCCTGAGCTTATGCGCGGATTGGGTAAAGGAATTAAAGAATTCAAGACTGCTCAAAACGGTGAAGGTGAAACTCCTGCTTCTACTTCAAAAGACCAGGAGACTAAATAATATTATCAATCTGGAATTAATTTCCCCCGGTGATCTCATCACCGGAGGAAATTTCTATTTTAAACTTAATTGCCTTATTTGGAATCTATAGAGACGATAGAAAGCCAATCCTGGCTTAACAACAGTTGTGAGTCTTGTTAACTTCTTGTTGCAGAATCATAAATTTAGATTTCTATTAACACAATATTTGAGGCATGGAAGGTATTTCTTCTCTTTCCAAAGTTCAGTCTGCTCTGGCAAAGCACGATAAAGAATTTACAATACCCTTTCTGGTTGAACATTACTTAAAACGTATCGATGAAAAGCGGGAGCTGAATGCTTTTGTTGAGGTCTTTACTGATGAAGTGCGTTCTGAAGCCTTGCGGATTCAGCAAAAGCTGGAATCCGGGCAGGCAGGCAGACTTGCCGGCATGGTAATAGCCATAAAGGACAATATTTGTTATAAGGACCATAAAGTCTCTGCCTGTTCAAGAATACTTGAAAATTATGTTTCACCTTTTTCTTCAACGGTTGTTGAGCGGCTTCTGGCCGAAGATGCATTGATTATTGGGAGACTTAATTGCGATGAATTTGCAATGGGAGCATCTAATGAATCTTCTTATTATGGTCCTGTAAGAAACAATGCCGATAAAGCCAGGGTTTCAGGAGGTTCTTCCGGCGGCGCAGCTGTTGCTGTTCAGGCAGGATTATGCCTTGCAGCTTTGGGTACAGACACAGGCGGATCGGTTCGTCAGCCTGCGGCATTTTGCGGAGTTGTGGGATTGAAGCCCAGTTATGGCAGGGTTTCAAGGCACGGAATTATTTCTTATGCATCCTCGTTTGATCAGGTTGGTCCGATCACAAATTGTGTGGAGGATGCCGCTATTCTGCTTGAAATTATCGCCGGTTCAGATAATTATGACAGTACGGTTTCCCAAAGGGCAGTACCTTCTTATACATCAGAGGTTAAAGAAGACAAAAAGGAAAAGATTGCCTATTTGTCGGAAGCACTGCATTCAAAAGGACTTGATTCTGAGGTTAAACTTGCATTTGAAAACAGCATCAGTTCTTTGAAAGCTGCAGGTCATGTGGTCGAGCCAGTTTCTTTTGAATTTCTGGAATATGTTGTTCCTACCTATTATATCCTGACGATGGCCGAGGCCTCTTCTAATCTGGCCCGGTACGACGGGGTACATTATGGTTACCGCAGCAAACGTGCATTTGATCTCGAATCAACCTATAAGACTTCCCGTTCTGAGGGTTTCGGACCTGAAGTAAAGCGAAGAATTGTGCTTGGAACCTTTGTGCTTAGTGCCGGATATTATGATGCTTACTATTCAAAAGCACAAAAAGTGCGCAGGTTGATCCGCGACAAGACGAATAAGATTTTGGAGGAGTATGATTTTATTATGCTACCCACTGCACCTACACCAGCCTTTAACATTGGTGAGGAAAGTGATGATCCGGTAGTGAATTATCTCGCAGACATTTTTACAGTACAGGCTTCATTGGCTGGTATTCCTGCAATTTCCTTGCCCGCAGGCAATAATACAGCCGGTTTACCGTTAGGAATGCAGTTTTTAGGCAAGCGATTCGGAGAAGCTGATCTGTTAGCTTTTTCAAACAAATTCCAGAACTTGCTAAAGGCATTATAGTATTCTGGTTTCTATAGAAATGTTTTTTAATCCGGTAAATTTGCCGTACTCTATTTTTAAAATATGAGAAAAACGATAGTTACTGTATTTTTTACAACATTGTCTCTGATATTTTTTATCCAGGCCTCAGCCAGTTTAAGACAGGATTC
>NZ_DASWXT010000048.1:0-2851 GCF_036405355.1 Daejeonella sp. | reverse complement strand
TTATTGATCTTGCAAATATCCACTCCTGTTCGTTTATAGCTACCCAAGATCTTGGAAAATGCTATGATGATGGAAGTTTTGAAGTCCTGGGCAGATTCGATCACAGCGATATCAGGGGGTGTAATTTATTGGTGCAGTGATCAGATTTGAGATGTGGGATATGGGATATGAGATATGAGATATGAGATTATGGCTGCTTCATTTAATATGAAGCAGCCATAAAACTTATTACTTATTACTTATTACTAATAACGTACAACTTACTAAGCTCCCAACGTCCAGCCCTTACGGTACTCGCGTTTAACGAACTGATTTGCTTCATCAAAGTTGGTAATTTTCATATTTGGGCCGTCCCAAAGTAGCTTTTTATATCTTCCCGGGTAGGTGAAACCATTCCCTGAAGCATTTGCTTTACGGACATCAAAACCGCGGATTGCTAAATTACCCATCAGCAGGGCTTCGGTCAGAGGGCCTGCAATAGAAAAATCAGAACTTACCTCCTGCTTTCCATATCCGGCAATTGCCGCATCAACCCATTGGGTATAATGTCCTGCCTCTTGTCCGGGAACCCGGGCAAGTGTTGCCGGGACATTGATCTCTGCATTACGCGATGCCGGTAAAAGTCTTGGATTCTTGCCGTAGGTATCACAAAGCATTTTACCTTTTGTACCGATAAATAATACTCCATTACCACCATCTCCAAATATCTCATCAGGACCCAGCTCTTGCGGACGGGCAGGTTGAATTCCGCCATCCATCCAATGCATTTTAACCTCAGCATTATTTTGTTTAGCCGAATTAAAAGTCATGATTACATGAGAAGATGGAGGGCAGCTTTCAGGGAAGTATCCCCGTTTAAACTGATCCACATACACACTTCCCACACTGCATTCCACATCAGTAGGATATTTCAGACCTAAAACCCGGAATGGTGCATCAACCAGATGACAACCCATATCTCCTAATGCCCCTGTACCATATTCCCACCATCCACGCCAGTTAAAAGGAACCAGTTTATCAACATAATCTGTCTGAGGAGCAGTACCAAGCCAAAGATCCCAGTTAAGTTCTTTTGGAATATCACTTTTTGTTGCAGGCCATGCAATACCCTGTGGCCAAACAGGCCTGTCAGTCCAGCAATATACTGTATGCACGTCACCGATCACTCCGGCATTATACCATTCTATTAATTTACGTGTACCGTCACTGGATGCACCCTGATTACCCATCTGAGTGACTACTTTATAACGTACAGCAGCTTCAGTAAGAATCCTTGCTTCATATATATCATGAGTAAGAGGTTTCTGAACATACACATGTTTCTTCAACTGCATCGCAGCTAGCGTGGTAATTGCGTGATTATGATCGGGAGTTGAAACCGAAACCGCATCGAAATGTTTTGATTCCTTATCAAACATCTCGCGCCAGTCTTTATAGTATTTTGCCTTCGGGAAATTTTTAACAGATCCTGCAGCCCTGCGGTCATCCACATCACATAAAAATCCGATATCTGCTTTACCTCCACTCGCAAAACCGGTAAGGTCGCTCGCGCCTTTACCACCGGCACCTACTCCTGCAATAATCAGGCGATCGCTAGGTGCAATAAAACCCTTACCACCTAAAACATGGCGGGGTACAATCATAAATCCTGCCGCAGCTAAAGCGGTAGTTTTAACGAAATCCCTTCTGGAACTACCAGACTTTTTTTCTTTGTTCATAAATATAGTTCAGATTATTAATGATCATTGTTCCTTTTATGCCCAGGCGCGATCGCCTTTTTTATAGGGCAGATTTCCATTATAGCTACCCGGTGTTTCAACATACTTCAGGGCCTTTGTTGCTCCTACTTCAGATGTAAAAAAGCCTAGCAGGGTTAATTCCTTCATCATTCTGAAATAATGAGATGGGTCCTCTGCCGACTTCTTTTCAGTGTAGGCCTTTTGTTCTGTATCCAGAGTACTAAGGTATGCAGTACGTTCCTCCGGACTGCAGTCCATGAAGTTTTTTCCGGTTTTATCCTTACATCCTTTATCCAGACTCTGTATCCCTGCTTTAAAAATTTCCTGATCGGCCTTAGTATAACAATCCTTAACCATCACATTCATAAATTCACCTACCTTAGCTTCTTTAGCTCCGGGAGTGTTCGTTTTAGGCAGTATAGTCTCGGCTATTTCATTAAGGAGGTCAGTGGTCGACTTATCAAAAAAATCTGAGGCCTGCTGAGTGCTTGAATTACATCCGTATTCAAGAAAAATACTTGAACCGATAATAGTTCCTCCCAAAATCCAGCTAACTTTCTGTATTGCTTCTCTTCTGTTCATAATTTCCCGTGTTAAATGTTCCCCTTTTTCAGTTCACTTATTGCATGATCAACAGCACGTGCTGTTAGCGCCATATAAGTCAATGATGGATTCTGGCATGCAGCCGAAGTCATTGCAGCTCCATCGGTAACAAATACATTTGGAGCATCCCAAACCTGATTAAATTTATTCAGCACTGATGTTTTCGGGTCCAGTCCCATACGGGCAGTACCCATTTCATGGATTCCCTGTCCCAGGGCATAACCGGTGTCAAATGTCTTAACATCCCTGAGGCCTGCATTTTCGAGCATTTCCTTTGCATCTTCCATCATATCCTTTCTCATTTTCAGCTCATTCTCTTTGATCTCGGCATTAATTGCCAAAACATTCAAACCCCATTTATCTTTTTTGGTTTTGTCGAGAGTGACTTTATTTTCATGATAAGGAAGTGTCTCCCCAAAAGCAGTGATACCCATTGTCCATGCTCCCGGTTCGCATAAAGCATCTTTAAAATCAGCTCCAATATTCATTTCGGCAATATTGCGGCCCCA
>NZ_DASWXT010000047.1:0-21062 GCF_036405355.1 Daejeonella sp. | reverse complement strand
AGCGGGGTAAACAAGGGGGATATTCCGGGCTTCAGCCCAAAATAATCCGTTTATACCGGAACACCCGCATCGGGCTTCAGCCCGATTAAATGTTGTCGGCGCTGAAGCACCGGTTTACGTTATTTTCTAACCTGCTATATGTGGGGCTGAAGCCCGCCCGGATGAACTCCGTTCGGACTGGCCCGAACTGAATCACGCCGATTACAACCCGCCTAAAGGCGGGCCCTATTGAGCGATACGCCTATACCCGAGATTTAAATAAACAATCATTAATAAAATACCTTCTTTCCTAAATATGGCAAGAGTTTCAATTCTGCTGCCGGGCTAAACCTTAATAAAAACTTTCCCCGGACACTAGTGACTTGGAGTCATCCGATGAGTTTAATAGCTGTTATACAGTTTTAGCGCAGCGCCTCTACAGATTGTCCAATGGCAAGGTTCTTCTGACTCCTTAAATAAATTGAAGGCTCAACCTAAAAATCCTTAAACCTACTTCCTAACCAAATTATCCTTCACCAAAACATCCTTCGCACCTCCCAAATCAATCGCTTTTTTACCTACCTGAGCACCCTGGTTCAGCTCGGTCATCATATTGCCGCTAACAAGGACACCGCTGCTTGTTTCATCGGCTTTAACGGCTTCGGTAGTAAGCTTGCCAAAGAAATTACCCGAGATCGTGATATCAGTTGCACCCTTTAATATTACACCAGAACCTACATCAAACGTGAAGGGGTTTTTCTCATTGCGGGCACCCAGCTTACCACGACTATTACTAAAGTTATTGCCCGTAATTGTAATACCTCCGGTACCAGGCCCGGCGAGAATAGAGAAATTGTGAACCAGGGTAAAGGTATTTGATGAGACTGCACATCCCCAGGCATTGTTCAGCTCTATACCACCACCTAAGTGATGGGCAATAACATTGGCGCTAATGGTAATGCCATAACAAAAACGATTGGCAGGAGAAGCAGGCGCCGTCAGGATAATAGCAGTCCCCTGGCACTCTTCGATCATATTACTCGAAATAATGGAGCCGTAGGTATTCTCTACTACAATACCGTGCCGCAGATGATCATCAATATTATTCCCTGTCATGGTCAGGTTAAAGCCATCCTTAATCCGCAGTGCATCCTGGTTTTCTTCAAACTGATTTCCACTTACAACAATATCATGCCCTCCGTCAATGTTTATACCTGCTTTGGAATTATAGTTCAGGTTACAATTTGCAATCCTTGGGTTTTCAGTACAATCTTTCATGTTAATTCCATGTCCCCCGTTATGATCGATTGTCATGTCAGTGATCATTAACTCCTGTACCTTTTCCATGTAAATGCCATCACCGCTCCTGGGGTTACCGCTTATGCGAAAACCACTTAACTCAAGTCTGAACAATTGGCCCTTGCCCGAGCTAACAATAATTGCCGGCTCGCCGGAAGTATTTTTATTGATCAGATGTGTCGAACCGCCTGAACCCTGGAGGCGGGTATTCTCTGTCTTAAGCAGAAGAGGATTGCTTATCTCATAATTTCCCGGAGGAATCATGACAATGCCGCCATTTGCCGGAAGAGCATCTACAGCCTGCTGCAAAGTACTGTACTTAGATGCATCAATTACAGCTGTAGTTTGAGCGAAAGCAGAACAGACCAGGCTATTTATAAATAGGATCAGAAATGTATTTCTGAATAAGGGGTATAGTATGTTTTTCATACTATAATAATAATCAATTAATTAAGGCCGGCAAAACAATGAATTCGGTATTTTAAACCTATTGATTATTGTGAAGGCAAATAAAATCAATAACCAGGTTTTCAATATTCAGCCTGCAATGAAATTTATAGCAATGTTCAATCATGATCTTCCACGATAAATATTGCATTCGAATTCAGGTCATAAAATCCGAATTCGTCTGTGCCCCATGCAGTGTTGGTTCTGAACTTTTCAGGCCTTACCAAACCTCTGCCGACAAACTCATCGAAAAGCGGATGGATATTACTCACCAGAATCCGGGTTACGGAGCCACCCAATAAAGGATCGTCTTCCGTATTGGCATGCCATTGAAGGTGTAGAACAAGGTTCCGGCGGTACAGCACAGCATACATTGAATCCTGTTTAAAAACCTCCATTCCCATTTTTTCACGATACCATTTAACATCACGTTCAATGTCTGCTGAAGGTAAGACAGGAATTGTTATCAGGAATTTGGTTTCCATATAAGGATTATCTTAATTTACCTCCTGGGATTCCCCAACCAAAAACTCCCCCAAATACACACTATCCGATTGCCTGCTTCGGTCGGCAGCGATAAAGGCCAGGTAAACATGATAAGGGTTAGGAGAGGGGTCAACAGTTACCAGTACCTCACCCGAAGTTCTGTCACTGCTTAAAACTTCACCATGTGGATCAAATTCCAGTCGGTAAGCTAATACCATCGCCTGATCATACCGAAAGCCCTGTTCCCAATTAGGGGTCCAGCTGATGCGGAAGGTGTCTGGCTCCTGCAAGCTGCATTGTATATTTTCGGGAAGGGGTAAATTTCCTGAACTGATTTTTACAAGAGCAGGATCAATCCGGATTTCCCCATCTGTTACCTGCATGCAATTCTTCATGAGCCATGATTTGGCTGCTGCAAAACCCTGAAATCGTTCATTATAACCCTTGAATCCTACCTTTACGAAATCCTTGATAGGCAGGAGCCAGGCATGGGCAGCTGCAAATTTTTTGCGGTTAAGGATCTCTCCTTCCTTGGGTTTTTTGGTCCTTTTTTTATAAAGTCCCTTCATATACCCTACTCCATTCACGGTATAACCAATCACGGATCCTGCCTTTCCTATGAAGGGGCCGTTGATGCCATTGATTAATCTTGCCATAAGGCTATAGTTTATGTCATTATTGAATATAGGAAGAATTCCTGAAAAATTCAAATTAAACGTTTAAAATACACTAAGTAAACATTTGGTAAACCCTAATACACTAGAGTTTACTTAGGGTTTAGTAAGCGTTTAGTATGCGTTTACTTAGTATTTTTGAACTATCATTCATCCGCACTTCCAGAACACTTAGGTACACTTTCATATAGTCTTTGAAAGTGTTTTGGATTTAGGAATTCTAAACTCCAGGGATAGTTTTGTTTACCCAATTTCTGTACCTGAATAATGACTCGGCTGGCTCTATGGGGAATGGTAATAAGTGGGATTTCAGATTTGTATTTTAATTCATAATTTTAGCGGATCATTTCTAAAAAATCTATTATGAAAAAGGCACTCATTTGTTTCGGAGTACTATTTATCTATCAGTCTTCTGCCAATGCACAGTTTCTGAAAAAGCTTCAGGAAAAAGCAGCAAATGCCGCAGAAAAGGTGATCGATAAAAAGATTGAACAAAAGACCGATAAGCTTATCGGTGCTGGTGAAGGCAATAGTAATAACACCAATAGCTCCGAGATTACGGGTAATAACGGAAATAATAATTCGGTTAACCGGACAGGCGCTGGAGCAGGGGGCAGGAATCGAATGAGTAATACTGAAGGCGGTGGACTGATAACCACCCCGCCGGATGTTAAGGAGAATCTGAATAGTGCCGAAAGTGCATTCAAAGGATCGAATTATGGTGCAGCCAGATATGCTGTTCAACAAGCGATTTTAGGCGTTGAAATGGAGATCGGCAATAAGATTTTAAAATCCCTGCCTGAATCTGTAGCCGGAATTGCTAAACAGGCAGATCAGGATGAGGTTAGCAGTTCGGGTTGGGGCTGGGCTGGTTTAAATATTAACCGGACCTACCAAAATGATAAAAAGCAATTTGTGTTCATCATTGCTAATAATTCTATGCTCTCGGCTGTCAATCAGTTTTTAGTAGGTGGTGCTTATGGTCAAAGTACTGGTGGTCAGCAAAAATGGAAACAGATTATGGTAAAGGGGAATAAAGCTATTATCGAATATGATGCGGATAGTGGATATAAAGTTAGCATTCCACTTGGGCAATCTTCCTTACTGGCTTTTGAGGGTGTTAATTTTGCTTCCGAACAGGATATGATTGCAGCGGTAAACGAATTTAATATAGAAGAGATCAGAAAGACCCTGGGTGAAAAATAATACCAGTGAAAAATTGATCTTTTTGCAATAAAGAGTAACATTTCTACAGGGTTTTAACATATTAAACATGAAAAGAATAATACTAATACTGATAGGTCTTGTTTCCATTTGTTCAGTAAATGCGCAAGACTTCAATGCCAATGTTCAGAAGGCCCGCCAATCCTATAGTTCAGGAGATCTGGAAAACTCCCGCTTTGCGATGCAGCAAATGTTGCTGGAGCTTGACATTATGGGAGGGAAGGAAACGTTAAAAATATTACCTGGTACCCTTGGGAATCTTGAAGCAAAAATAGCAGAGGATCAGGTCAGTGCCGGATCTGGTTTTGCAGGGGCGGTTATTCATCGGACATATCAATCAGCTGATAAATCTGCTACTTTGGAAATTATCAGTAATTCACCCCTGATTGGGTCTGTAAATGCAATCCTTTCTATTCCATTTATTGGAACCGGTTCTAACGGCGACAGAACAGTAGTTAAAATTGACGGTTATAAAGCTTTGATTCAGAAGGGTTCTGATAATGAGAAACTTACTTATGATATTCAGATTCCTTTGGGCTCTACGCTGATCACTCTTAAAACTGAGAATTACAGCGATGATATTGTGAAACTTGCAAACAGTATTCCGGTTGCACAGATTGCGCAAAAGTTAAACTAAACAGGATTGTGAATCACACCCTGCCCTGATAAATACCAGAGTAAATTTATTCAGGGTTTCAAATGATATTATTCCAGCGGTCATTTTAAGAATTGATAATAGTGAAAAGACTTTTTTCCAGGGATACTGTAATATGCTATTTACCTGGATTATTCGACTAAACTTGCCTTTAGCTGTAGCGTTTTCACCCGCTATTACGTTACTTTAATATTGATCCTTAACTCATCTATGAAATGAAAAGAATTTACCTGCTGATCATTCCGGCTTTATTGTTGTTTTCCTGCAAAAAGGATAATATCCCACCCTACACTGAAACCATTACCAAAGGAGAAAAGTGGGGTATCCGGATAGGAGACTCGCCAGCCGATATTTTCGCCAGGCTTCAGCAAATAGGTCCTGAAAAGGGTTTTGGTCAGGTTTCGATAGTTTACCGGCAAGCTTTTTCAAGACCTGAGGAAATACAACAGCATTTAGATTTTTATAATGCTGTTACTTTGAGCAGTAAAACTGGCCGTACCGAGCGTGCCATTATTGAATTTTCCGGGGATAAAGTAAGCTTAATCGCTGCAGGAGGTGCTATGCCCGCAGTGGTTTCCAAATGGCCATTGGATGTGCCCGATACATTTGCCATCCATAATAATGACCCTGTTGCCAAAATTTACGATAAGCTGTTAGCTATTTACCAAATACAAGAATACAGTGACTACCAGATCATTTTACCTGAAAAGACTTTGTCGAAACCTTTTGACCCGGATATGGTAAACTATGATGAATGGGCTTTTTCTTTTTCTATGGATGTCAAACCCGGAATAGGAGGGTCATCTTCTGTCAGACTGGTTTTCAAAAATGAAAGACTCTTTAAACTCATACATGAGTATAAAGAAAATGAAGTTCTTTATTAAGGAATCATCGCGACCATGACTTCCCTAAGCTTGATAAAGTTCGAATAGATTAAAGGTATTTAATGATTTTGATTAAATCAGATTCATTTGGTTCGGATTCCTTATGCTCTGAAGGATAATATTAGCTGCCAAACATTTATTCGCATTAAATGCAATTGATAAATCACTGTATCAGTGTGCTTTGATCAGTCTCCTGAAGATTTTTTGTAAAAAAATTCATGCATTCACCTAAAATTCAACAACTTATTTTTGGATGTTAAATTCAGTTTGTATTTTCACCGACTGGAATGTTTACGAAAAGCAAGAATTTTAAAGTCTATAGTCATTTTCATTTGTCCCTGGGTACAAGTTTGAAGTACGGCATAATTGCTTTTCTTGCGCTTTTTTGCTTCTTTGGACAGACTTCTCTGACCAGGGCCAATGAAAACAGGTTCCTGAATATCGCTTCGGTTCATCAAACAGATTTCTCATCCAGTACGATCCATACCCCGTCCCATCTGCCTTTTGAAACGGCACATAAGGACTGGCTGAATGAGGATAAGGAAGAAGATGAAAATAAACTCTACTGGACCTGTTCATTTGAACCGGCATACAGCAATTCATTCAGATCAGATTCGTTTCTATCGGTTTTAAACATAAACCATAAACAGGCTAAAGTCCCTCTTTTTATACTTTACCACGCCTGGCGCACCTTTCTCTCCTAATTAAATAATTTCTCAAATTTCTTCTGTGTGGCTTATCCCAAGCAGAAAGCTTGTTTATTCGTTCGGTCCGCTGGCTGGATCTTCCTGTTATTTAACTTAAATCAAAATTATTATGAAGAGGATATTCATTCTCAATTGTTTGTTATCACTATTAATTTATTCAAGCTGCACAACCCAGGAGCATAAAAAGGAAATGGAATCTAAGTTTCTGGTGACCAGTCCTGTTCAAAGGGATACTTTTATTTATAAAGAGTATGTAAGTCAGATCCAATCTATTAATCACATTGAAATCAGATCCCAGGAAAGGGGCTTTCTTCAGCAAATCTTTGTTGACGAGGGACAATTTTTAAAGAAAGGGCAGCTGATGTTCAAGATCATGCCGCTTATTTACCAGGCCGAAGTGGCGAAAGCAAAAGCAGAGATGAATTTTGCTGAGATCGAATATAAAAATACTAAAAGCCTCGCCGACAATAATGTGGTATCGCCCAATGAACTGGCACTTGCAAAAGCCACACTCGACAAAGCTAAGGCTGAGCTGGCCCTGGCTGAAGCTCATTTAGGCTTCACTGAGATCCGGGCTCCTTTCGATGGCATCATGGACCGTTTTCAAACACGTATTGGAAGTCTTATTGAAGAAGGTGAATTGCTTACTACCCTTTCAGACAATAGCCGGATGTGGGTTTATTTCAACGTTCCGGAGGCTGAATATCTTGATTATGTTAAAAAAGCAAAATCTGAAAGTGCAAAAAATGTACTCCTTAAAATGGCCAATAATGAACAGTTTGATGTTCCGGGTGTAGTAGAAACCATTGAAGCTGACTTTAATAATGAAACTGGAAATATTGCTTTCAGGGCAACATTTCCTAATCCGAAGGGCATACTCCGTCATGGCGGAACCGGAAATATACTCATGCCTATCAATCTCAAAAACGCAATCATTATTCCGCAAAGGGCAACTTTTGATGTGCTTGATAAAAAGTACGTCTACGTTGTCGACAATAACAAGGTGCTGAAGGCAAAACAAATCATAATTGCCCAGGAATTACCTCACCTCTACGTGGTCGCTTCCGGTCTTAATGCAAATGATAAAATTCTAGCAGAAGGTTTAGGCAAAGTGAAGAATAACGCGAAGATAGATTATGAGTTTGTCTCTTTTGCGAAAGAACTAAGCGAGCTCAATAATTTACATGCTGAATAGATTAAGAACCAAAAAATTTAAAAATCATGTTTGATAAATTTATAAAAAGACCGGTTCTTGCTATTGCCTTATCCGTGGCAATAGTCTTCCTGGGATTATTGGCTATCAAAACCTCGCCGGTAGCACAATTTCCGGAAATAGCGCCACCAAGGGTAAATATCTTCATTGAGTTTCCCGGCTCTAATGCCGACGTTCTCGTAAAATCAACGCTTACTATTCTTGAGCGTGCAATCAATGGTGTGCAGGGAATGCAATACATACTTTCTGATGCAACAAGCGCAGGTGAAGCAAGTCTTCAGGTGATATTTGAACCCGGTACTGATCCTACACTGGCAGCAGTGAGAGTAAAATCAAGAGTGGATCAGGTAATGACCAATCTTCCTCCATTGGTTCAAAGAGAGGGTGTAATCATTTCTCCTTTGCAACCGAGTATGTTGATGTATTTAAACTTGTATAGTAAGGATAAAGGCATTGATGAAAAGTTTTTATTCAACTATGCAAACACTTATATCCTGCCTGAACTTCAAAGGATAAAGGGTATGGGTCTTGCACAGGCAATTGGTAGCCGTTCATTTGCGATACGGGTATGGTTAAATCCTGAAAGGATGCGGGCATACAAAGTTTCTGCCGAAGAAGTATTAGAGGCTATTGATGAACAAAGTGTATTGGCACGTCCCGGCAGGGTTGGACTAAGCTCCGGAAAAACAGCGCAGTCTCAGGAATACGTTTTCACTTACAAAGGCTGGTACAATAAGCCTGAGCAATATCAGGATATTGTGATCAGGGCAAACGCGAATGGTGAGATTTTAAAGCTGAAAGACATTGGTGAAGTTGAAGTAGGTAGTGAATTCGTCGATATTTATTCCAATAAAGATGGTAGCCCTTCAGCTTCTCTTGTATTGAAGCAAAATCCTGGCAGTAATGCAAGTACGGTCATAGATGAAATCAAGATAAAACTGGAGGAATTAAAAAAAGATTTCCCTCCGGGTATAGATTATGAAATTAACTACGACGTATCAAAGTTTGTAGATGCCTCTATTGAGAAAGTATTACACACTTTAATTGAAGCATTTATTTTAGTGGCTTTGGTTGTATTTATCTTCCTTGGCGACTGGCGTTCTACCCTTATTCCCATTCTGGCAGTTCCTGTATCCCTGATCGGGGCCTTTATTTTCATGCAATACTTTGGCCTGAGTATTAACCTCATTACCTTATTTGCATTAGTACTGGCTATTGGTATTGTGGTTGATAATGCGATTGTGGTTGTGGAAGCAGTGCATGTGAAGATGGAAGAGGAGCACCTGGCTCCATTTCCGGCAGTAAAGAAAGTTGTAGGTGAAATCAGTGGTGCCATCATTGCCATTACCCTGGTTATGACTTCGGTATTTGTTCCGGTTGCATTTATGACCGGACCGGTTGGGGTGTTATACCGTCAGTTCTCACTTACGATGGCAGGGGCTATTGTTATTTCAGGTTTTGTGGCGCTTACCCTTACACCGGTGCTTTGTGCCATTCTTTTGAAAAATACACATGGGAAACCAAAACGGAAAACACCTGTCAATATGTTTATCGATTGGTTTAACAGATCCTTTGAGCGTGTTACGGGTAAATACACAAAGTTTCTTACCCTCATTGTAAACCGGAGAGTTATTACCTATGGGATTTTAATTGCTTTTGGATTTGGTATTGCGGGGATAAACAAGATCCTTCCTGCCGGCTTTATTCCGAGTGAAGATCAGGGACAGGTTTATGCGATTATCCAAACCCCTCCGGGAACTACTCTTGAGCGGACGAATGAAATCTCAAGGAAACTTCAACATTTAGCTAAAGAGGTAGAAGGCGTTTCTTCGGTTACTTCGCTTGCGGGTTATGAAATTCTTACTGAAGGCCGGGGTTCAAATGCCGGTACCTGTTTGATCAACCTTAAAGACTGGTCTGAACGGGAACATTCGGTGAAAGAAATTGTAGAAGAGCTGGAAGAAAAGACTAAAGACCTTCCTGCAAATATCGAATACTTTGAACCTCCTGCTGTTCCAGGCTATGGTACCTCGGATGGTTTCTCTGTGCGATTACTGGATAAGGGCAGTGATGTGGATTACCAGGAGTTTGACAGGGTGAATGCAGATTTTCTTGCAGCACTGAGAAAAAGAAAGGAGCTGGAAGGCTTGTTTAGTTTTTACTCGGCCAAGTATCCGCAGTATGAAATATTTGTAGATAATGCCCTGGCTGTGCAAAAAGGGGTTTCAGTGGGTGCAGCGATGGAAAACCTGAACATTATGATTGGAAGTACCTATGAGCAGGGCTTTATTCGCTTTAATAACTATTACAAGGTGTACACTCAGGCTGGTCCGGAGTTCAGGAAACAACCATCCGACATTCTGAACATGTTCATTAAAAATAACCGTGATGAAATGGTTCCTTACTCTGCTTTTATGAAAATAAAAAAGACCCAGGGACCAAATGAAATTGCACGTTACAATCTTTACATCTCATCATTGATCAATGGTATGCCAGCGAAGGGTTACTCTTCAGGTGATGCAATTGAAGCAATTAAAGAAGTTGCAAAAGAAACGCTGCCACATGGTTATGACATTGCCTGGGAAGGCCTTTCTTATGATGAGGCAAGAAGAGGAAACGAAGCATTATACATTTTCATAGTTGTGCTCTTCATTGTGTATCTGATCCTTGCTGCACAATATGAAAGCTTCTTTCTACCCCTTGCAGTTTTACTTTCTATTCCTCCGGGAATCTTCGGATCCTTCCTCTTGTTAAAAGTAATGGGTTTAGCGAATGATGTGTATGCACAGGTGGGGCTTATCATGCTGGTTGGTTTGCTGGGTAAAAATGCGGTGTTGATCGTGGAGTTTGCTGTTCAGAAACACAACAAGGGAGCATCTGTTATGGATGCTGCAATTGAAGGTGCAAGAGCCCGTTTCCGTCCGATCTTAATGACCTCATTTGCATTTATTGCGGGCTTAATTCCGCTGGTAATTGCAACAGGTCCGGGTGCAGTAGGTAATCATACCATTGGTGCATCAGCTTTGGGAGGAATGTTGTTCGGTACTGTTTTCGGAGTTATTGTGGTGCCTGGTCTTTACTACATTTTTGGTAGAATGCAGGAAGGCAGACATCTCATTAAAGATGAAGATGAGAATCCGCTGAGTGAACAATTTGTGGAAAGCGGATCTGAAAGTGCTCTGACTAACCGAATCAAAAAAATTATCAAACGAATCATAAATAAAAATGAAAAAGATAATAACAGTTAAATACCTGATTCTTCTTTTCTGTTTCGCAGGGCTTGGTGCCTGTAAAGTACCGGTTATCAGCGGGAAAGAGGAAAGTAAATCCGTTCCTAAGGCTTTTCACAATTCGCAGGATACACTGAACTCCACAAGCATTAAGTGGAGAGCATACTTCAGCGATCCTAATCTGCATGCGCTTATTGATACAGCTTTGCGTAACAATCAGGAACTGAACATTACCCTGCAGGAAATTGAGATGAGCAAGAATGAAATTATGACCCGTAAAGGTGAATACCTGCCATTTGTGAATCTGGGTATTGGCGCCGGCATTGACAAAGCTGGTAAATATACCTGGGATGGAGTTTCGGAGGAAGATTGGAAACATAATCCCGATAAAGAGCATGAATACATTGGTGATTTCTTTGCAGGTGCTAACTTCTCCTGGGAGCTGGATGTTTGGAATAAACTCCGGAATGCAAAAAAATCTGCAGTGCTGAAATATTTGTCTACCACCGAAGGGAAAAACTTTATGGTGACAAACATCATTGCAGAAATTACTGAATCCTATTATGAGCTATTGGCACTCGATAATTTGATGGCCATTATTCAGCAGAACATCGAATTGCAAACCAATGCCCTTAAGGTGGTGAAGCTTCAGAAGGACGCGGCTAAAGTTACCCAGCTGGCTGTCAACAGGTTTGATGCGCAACTGCTCAATACAATTAATTTGCAGTATGAAATTCAGCAAAAGATCATTGAAACAGAGAACAGGATCAACTTCCTGGCCGGTCGTTTTCCGCAGCCCATTGCAAGGAATTCAGCAGACTTTAATAACAGTCCGCTGGATATAATCCAAAGTGGTATTCCATCACAACTGTTGGTGAACCGCCCGGATATACGCCAGGCTGAGCTGGAATTAGCTGCTGCAAAAATTGATGTTCAGGTTGCAAAAGCAAATTTCTATCCCTCATTCAGGCTAACTGCAGGAGTAGGTTTCCGTGCATTCAATCCAGCTTACCTTGTTAAACCTGAATCAATCCTTTACAATTTAGCAGGGGATATGGTTGCACCGTTAATTAACAAGAATGCGATTAAGGCTACCTATTTCAATGCAAACCTGCAGCAGATACAGGCAGTTTATAATTACGAGCGGTCGATTTTGAATGCGCATATCGAAGTGGTGAACCAGCTTTCAAGGATCGGGAACTTTGCTAAGAGTTATGAAACAAAATCGAAGGAAGTTGAAATACTCACACAATCGATTACGATATCAAATAATCTCTTTTATTCTGCAAGGGCGGATTACATGGAGGTATTGTTAACTCAAAAGGAAGCACTTGAATCAAGGATGCAGCAGATCGAAATTAAAATGAAGCAGTTGAATGCCAAAGTAAATGTTTATAAGGCTTTGGGGGGAGGATGGAATTAAAATCGATTTGAAAATTAAACAGATTTCATAGTTGATTTTTCTTTCAAATAATCTGAGTTTACCTTAAAAATTAAGCCTGATACGAATGGATCGGGCTTAATTTTTATTTATTTAATCTCATCGCTGCATAATTGAGGCCCGATTAGAAGGAAGGTAACCAATTGCAGTCTCAGAAAATGCTGATACTATTGAACAAGCCTTAAAGGGTGCTTTGGATAAATTAAAGGCTTCTTTAGATACTGTCATAGGGCGACTTAAGGATTATTAGGATAAGGCAGTAAGGAAATATCTTAATAAACTAATAGTTTATTTGTTGAGATCTATGCCAAAAATGAGGCTTAACTGTTCATATAATTCGGGATGATTATCTTTGAATTTTTCTGGCCTCGAAAAAAAATATTCTGAGACCACCGCAAGAAACTCTGCTTCATTAGTAAGCGCATAAGGATTTATATCCGATTTGCCTTTTTCAATTTTACTCATTTCCTCCTGCATCATTTTGAGCCATGGAATTGCATATTGATGTGCCTGCAGGTTTTCGGGAATACCATCTATATTGCCATCAGATTTGTCTAGGAGGTGAACAAATTCGTGAATTGCCACATTTTCATTTCCTGATGATTTTGAGAATCCGTGATACAAGGCCGCTCTTGATAAAAGCATTTGTCCGTTCATATACCCGCCACCTACCATCCCCATGATACTTTTGTTATTGTTTCCTTCAAATTGAAACTCTTTATCGAAGGCGTTGGGGTACATTATCACATTGCTAAGATTTTTATACTTCCAGCCAGAAAAGCCAAAAACCGGAATGATTGCACTTGAAGCAATCAGCACGCGATCGAGCTCGGTAATTTCAGTTCCAATACCTTCGATATGTGTTTCCTCCAAAAAATCCGTCACTCTTTTTTCAAAATTGATTTTTTCGGTATTGTTTAGGTTTTGGTAGAATACAACTTCTTCACTTAAAAGCTTTTTATAAGATCCTTCAGGTGATTTCACCCTTCGCCCTCCTGTTTTTGCAGAGGAAAAGTAAATAAGCAGAAAAATTGCCAGAATCAGGATAATGAAATATATCATCTTATTTATTGTACTAAGGATTAATTATATTTTAATTGCTAAACGGAATACTTGAATTAATATTCCTTTGCATAAAAAGGGGTAATATGTCAATGTCAAAAACCCATACCGACCGAAAGCATCATCCCGTTTTTTCTGGGTGTATCGGCATTCAGAATTTTGATCTGGGAAAATGTCATGACAAGGTTCATGGTTGAATTCAGTTTTATCCCGCTATAAGACAAAAAGCTTCCGGCAGCTAAATAGCCCGGGTTATTGAAAATGCGGTTACGGTGCCACACATTTGCAGCCAAAATAAAGCTCTTTTTTTGGTACTGAAGCTTCATTCTGTTTGTCCAGTTAGCCCGGTGCGTAAGTACCAGATTCTGCATTACTGCATCATTACTGATGGTCAATTGCTTTGCAAATCTATAACTGATGCTCAGATTGGTTAAGAAATCTGTACCGGGTCCGGCGATTGTGCCAATCTGGTTTAGCTGGGCCCCGGCCTGCGGACTGATCATTATCCTGGAGCCAATGAAATAGCGTTTGTTGAGAACAATCAGCGCGTAATTAATGGCATCATTACGGTCTACAAGATCAAAGGATTTGAAAAACAGGACCCCCCAGTTTTGTCTAAGGTTATCATACACAAACTTAGTGTCGAATGAAGGTTTATTATTTGAAACAACACCGGTAAAGTAATACATACTTCCTGTATTAAACAGATTGGTGATGCTGAGTTTGCCTGTCTTTTTTTTCAGTTTAAGGGTATCCCCAGAGGTAGGGATGCTCTGGGCATTTGCGGGAAAAATAATAGTGATTAAGAACAAAATCAGGAGCGCAGATGTTAATTTATTCTTCAACATTAATTGAGTTTCTATGAGTCTGATATCAATAAATATAGAAACAATATCGTAGAATGGTTAATTAGCAATTGATTTGTCGATGAGAGACCCGATAGCTATTGGGTTGTCGATTTGTCAATTGTAATATGACTTATAGAACAAATTCCTATCCGATAGCCTTTGGGTTCCCATTCCCAGAATAGAATCAAAAAGCTTGAATTCCGAATGTTTTATTTAATTTAAAGAACTCAAACTCTTAATCGAATAAGCGATAAATGAATATTATATCTGTCCTGCTGGTATTGACTGCACTAATAGCTCCATATAGAGCAGGAAATGCTTTCATAATTTCAACAGAACCTGTTAAGTTTAAGCAAGAACGCTATTACAGCATTGAGGATTTTAAATCAGTTAAAAAGTTCGATACCCACATCCACATTAATACGGATGAGAGCACATTTATTAGACTTGCTCAGGAGGATAATTTTCAGTTTCTGGATATCGTTGATGACCGGCCTTTTGGGTTGCCCTGGACTGTGCAGCAGAAATTTGCTTTTCTGCATTTGAATGATTTTCCAAAGCAAATGGAAGTGGCAACCACCTTTTCGGTAAAGGGTTTTAACAATAAGGGCTGGGCTGAAAATACGATCAGGGACTTGAAACAATCCCTTTCAAAGGGAGCCCGGGCGGTTAAGATCTGGAAAAACATTGGTATGGATCTCCGTGATGAAAAGGGGAAATTTGTGATGCTTGATGATCCAAGGCTTGCACCTATATTCAAATTTCTTGTACAAAACGGTATCCCATTGATCGGGCATAATGGCGAACCAAGGGATTGCTGGCTTCCTTTGGATAAAATGATTTTTAGTAAGTCCTACTATGGTTCTCATCCCGAATACCATATGTATTTACATCCGGAGTATCCATCTTATGAAGATCATATTCAGGCAAGGGATAATCTGCTTGCAAAGTATCCGGATCTGAAATTTGTAGGGGCTCATTTGGGAAGTCTGGAATGGAGTCTCGATGAATTAGCCAAACGACTCGACCGCTTTCCGAATATGCGTGTTGATCTGTCGAGAATCACTAATTTACAATTGCATACATTGAATGATAGGCAAAAAACCCGTAATTTTTTTATTAAATATCAGGACAGGTTGGTTTATGGTACCGATAAGGCGATTAATCCGGCTAATGATGCGGCCGCATTATCTAAAACTATTCATGATGCCTGGCTGCGTGACTGGATTTTCTTTGTTACTGATGATGCGATCAGCTTAGCCGGATTTGGGGAGCTCCGTGGACTAAAATTACCTGCAGATGTAATCGATAAAATATATTATAAAAATGCCAAGGACTGGCTGTCGGCCGGAACCCCGCACATGCGTGACTAAAAACAATTGTATAATGAAAGAAACAGAAAAATCCGATGAACACATTAAAGCAACAGGAGCGGCAATAAATCCTGCATTGCCTCAAAATCGTGTAGCATCTGTAGATGTTTACCGCGGTTTTGTAATGCTATTGATGATGGCCGAAGTACTTTCTCTTCAGGATGTGGCAAAAGCATTGCCCGATAGCACATTCTGGCAATTCATAGGCTTCAATCAATCTCATGTTCCATGGACATGGCTGAGCTTGCATGATATGATCCAGCCATCTTTCACTTTCCTGGTAGGGGTGGTTTTGCCTTATTCAATAGCAAGCAGGAAGAATAAAGGAGCAAGCTTTGGTAATATACTTGGTCATACGATCAAGCGTTCCTTCATTCTTATATTCCTTGGGATATTTCTGCGGTCCATGCACTCTGAACAAACCTACTGGACATTTGAGGATACTTTAACCCAAATTGGTTTGGGCTATACTTTTCTGGTTTTGATATCCTTGTACTCCCAAAGAATACAGATTGGAATTCTGGTATTTATTTTAGTTGCCTATTGGCTCGCTTTTGCGCTTTATCCGCTTCCGGGAGCTGACTTCAATTATACAGCAGCCGGTGTCACTGCGAACTGGGAGCATAATTTAAGTGGCTTTGCAGCACACTGGAATAAGAATACCAATTTCGCATGGGCATTCGACCAATGGTTTATGAATCTTTTTCCACGTGAGAGTCCCTTTCAATTCAATAGTGGTGGTTATTCAACTTTGAGTTTTATACCTACTCTTGGTACGATGGTATTGGGTCTGCTGGCAGGGAATATTCTCAACTCTTCAGTTACAGCCCGTAAAAAGCTGAATAGTTTTGCTTTATATGGTATTGGCCTGATCCTGTTAGGTATAATTCTTCATTTTGCTGGTATCAATCCGATCGTTAAGCGTATCTGGACACCAGCATGGACCATTTTTAGCGGTGGTATCTGCTTCTTGTTCCTCGCGATGTTTTATGGGTTAATTGATATGAAAGACCGCAAAAAGGGAAGCTTCTTTTTGATGGTAATTGGGGTAAATTCAATTGCGGCTTATGTTATTGCTGATGGAGGAATGCGAAACGTGATCAATGATTCATTGTTCATCCACCTGGGCAAAAATTTTGACCAGATTCTCGGTCCGGCTTACGCAACATTAATAAGTGGCGGATTGGTTCTGTTCTTTGAATGGCTGATCCTTTACTGGATGTTTAAGAAAAAATTATTTATTAAAATTTAGACCATATTTAATTGATTATGAAATTACTTTCAAATTCACGCTTTGCAGGTATGCTGGCGCTCGCTCTGTTTATGCAGAATTGTACTCAATCAAACAAAACTGCTTCGGATGCAGAAAGCGCTGATACTGCTTATTATTCCATGGAAGATTTTCGGAAAGTAGAGAAGTATGATACTCATGCTCATATTAATGCTTACGATACCACTTTTATTCAGCTGGCAAAAGAAGATAATTTCAGGCTTCTTGCACTGAATGTTAATCCTTCCAGTTATCCCACCGTTGAGCATCAGCAGGATGTAGCGGTAAGGATGGTTAAGGCTTATCCTGAGCAAGTTGCATGGGCCACTACCTTTACGGTTGCTAATTGGGGAACAGATAAATGGCTGCCACAAACACTGGATTATCTGAAAGGTTCATTTGACAATGGAGCGATAGGAGTAAAGGTCTGGAAGAATATTGGTATGGAACTACGGGATAAGGATGGAAAGTTTGTGATGATTGATGATCCGCGATTCGACCCTGTGATTGATTTTATTGAGAAGAACAATAAGACTTTGGTAGGGCATTTGGGTGAACCGAAGAATGCCTGGCTACCTGTAGATCAGATGACTGTGTCAGGAGATAAAAGTTATTTCAGTAAACATCCTGAATACCATATGTTCCTGCATCCTGAATATCCATCCTATGAAGATCAGGTGAATGCACGGGATAAAATGCTTGAAAAACATCCTAATATCCGTTTCGTGGGTGTTCACCTCGGAAGTCTGGAATGGAGTGTTGATGAACTGGCAAAACGCCTTGACAAGTTTCCGAATATGGCTGTTGATATGGCCGAGCGGATCTGTCATCTGGAGTATCAGTCGATAAAGGAGAGACAGAAGGTCAGGGATTTTATGATCAAATATCAGGACAGACTTATTTATGCAACGGATGACTGGGTTGGACCTGATTCAGATCCTGCTGAACTTAAAAAAGATATTCAGGAAACCAGATTAAGTGACTGGAAGTACTTTGTAACTGATGATGAAATGAGTGTTCCTTATTTTAAAGAAAAGATTCAGGGCTTAAAATTACCTAAGGAAGTTATTGATAAGATCTATCGTAAGAATGCTGAAAAGTGGTTCCCGGGTATTTAATATTAAAAACGTAATGACATTATAAATTATTCCTATTTTAAGGGACTGAATATTTAAAGCCTGATTACAGGTCTGATTATAATTATAAATACCGCCAGAGCGGATAAGTTGAAAATAATATCTAGAAAATGAAGAATAACCGTAGAGATTTTTTGAAAATAAGCAGTCTGGCAGGGCTTGGTCTTGCCGGAGCTGGCGTAATGAAGGGTTTTGCATCTGAGACGGAGCAATCAAATCCGATGAATTCGATGTATGGACATTCCACTGTACAAACCTTCAATATGAGTGGCTATGCAGCGCCTAAAATTCCAATTGTTCGGGTTGGTTTTATCGGGCTGGGACAGCGTGGTCCAAGTCACCTGAATGCTATTTCTAAAATTGAAGGCACAGAGATCAAAGCTTTATGTGATTTGCGTCCGGCAAGTGTTGAGAAGGCCAGGAAAGTAATCGATGGTACCAGTCATAACCCAACACTTTATTCAGGTGGCGAGGATGAATGGAAGAAATTATGCGATCGTAAGGATATCGACCTGGTTTATATCGCAACCCCATGGCATCTGCATGTTCCAATGGCAGTGTATGCAATGAATCAGGGTAAACACGTGACTATTGAAGTTCCGGCAGCGGTTTCAATGCAGGAATGCTGGCAATTGGTTGAAACTTCAGAGCGTACCCGCAAGCATTGCATGATGCTGGAGAACTGCTGTTATGACTTTTTTGAATTGCTTACCTTAAATATGTCGAGACAGGGCTATTTTGGCGAGCTTTTACATACCGAAGGAGCTTATATTCATAATCTGATCGACCTTAACTTTAGTGATAAAGGTTATCAGAATATGTGGCGTTTGAGAGAAAATGCAACCAGAAAGGGAAGTCTTTATCCTACTCATGGTTTGGGCCCTGTTTGTCAGGCTCTGAATATTAATCGTGGCGACAGGATGGACTATCTGGTTTCTGTTTCTACCAATGATTTCCAAATGGGTGCCCGTGCGAAAGAACTGGCGGCAAAAAATGATCTTTATAAGGAGTTTGCCGATAAGGACTTTAACGGAAATATGAATACCACCACTATTCGTACCACTAAAGGCAAGACCATTATGATTCAGCATGATGTGACCTCACCTCGTCCTTATTCAAGGATCCACTTGCTTAGCGGTACAAAAGGAACAGCATTGAAGTACCCCGTGCCTAGTATCTCTAACAGTCATGAAGGATGGGTTAATGCGGCTGAGTTTAAAGCATTGGAAGAAAAGTACACTCCAAATATTGTTAAAAAGGTTGGCGAGTTAGCTAAAAAGGTGGGTGGACATGGAGGAATGGACTTCTTAATGAACTGGCGTTTGATCGATTGTCTGAGAAATGGTTTACCATTGGATCAGGATGTTTATGATGCTGCTTCATGGAGTGCAGTTTGGCCATTGAGTGAATGGTCAGTAAACAACCGTTCAAATTCGGTAGATGTACCTGACTTTACCCGCGGTTCATGGCAAAAGAATGAGCCACATGATATTGATTTGAAAAAGGGTGGTGATACTAAGGTGAAGATATAGGGCATAGCCTTAAGGCATCCAGTTCATGGATGAGAAAATGAGTTTAATTGAATCCGGATGATTGCGATCATCTGGATTTTTTTATGGTGACCCAGAATGGGTCAAATGTTTATAGAAATATGTTAACACGGAAATCCCGACCCTGAAGGGCAATGTCATTAAGTTAAGGATTAACATGCCGGCTTATAGTTAGAGTAGGTTCTGTGTTTACTTCTTCCAGGCTTATTTTTCCTGATCCTGGCAAAGGTTCTGTTCTTCCTTACTGGTAAAGTGTCCCGTATAAAGTGTCCATGCAGAATCAAGAGAATTTGTTCGGGTTGATGCTCAATAAAGAGTGAAACAAGGCTTGTTTTTAGCTTTCCGAAGGACTTATTTCGATTGACTTTCATGGGGTACTTTTTGTGTTTAGACAATTGGTTTACAGTTGATTGAGCATCTTTTATAAGTACAGAGTGAAGATTGGCCATAAAAACCGTTGCGTAAAAATCTTGCTCAACTGATTCAACTGTTAGCCCGCTGAACGACTCCAATTGCATGATGTTCTTTTGTACTGATATATTTGTTTCAACTCCCCATCTCAGAAAATAGAGTTCTTTAAACTGGTCGTCACTATAACCGTTTGCCTCAGTCAGGTTGGTCACTAAAACTTCAACTGTTTTTTCTAGCTCTACCCGGATTAGCCTGACCTCCAGGAGGGTTTTCGGTGTGATTATAAAACCGCTTTTCTTTAAACTGGCAATAGCGGGACAAGTAGGAGCAAGCTGCACGATCTCAGAACGTTTTCCGCTGGTTATGAATTCCTTAACCATTCTCTGATTCTCATTCCCCCGAATAATAAAAGGAATCGGCTGTTCAGCCCAAAGGTGTAGTGCGAACATCTTATAACTACAGAAATAACGGTCATAAATCACCAACATATCCGCAGAAAGCTGACTGATGCCCTCATAGGCCATCTGAACCTCTCCATAACGGTAGGGTTCGATCCGAGGATAAAGAACTAGTTCATTCAGCACGTCATAATAGTAAAATGTTTTAGCCTGGGTAAAATTACCATGGCTATTGGATTGACCACCAAAGTGTTTGGTTAAAGCAGGCGTATTCAATAAACTGATATTAGAGCCGTCTACAGCAATAACTCTTAAGCCCTTCCACCGCTTAGTGCTTTCTCCACTATAATGATAATAACTCTGCCACAGAACCTGGTTCCACCAGTGAAAAAAGGAGGCTTTGAGCTTGATTCGCTGTTGCGTAAAAGCACTCACCGAACACCCATTTTCCAGTCCCAATTCCTTAAAAAACTGCTCTAGCTCGATACTTAAAGTCTTCTTGCACAGCTTTGCTATCAGTAAAACCAAACGGTCAAAAGGAAGCTTACGGTTTCTAGTAAAATCCCTGTTAGACCTCCGGAAACAGTCAAGAACAACTTCCTGACTAGCGACCTGCATAACAAAACTTTTTAACTCAGATAAAATTTTTACTGCTACTTTTACATCGGCCATAAGGATTGCGGTTAGTGTTTCGTTTCTAGATAATTCAAAACTACTTACTGCAAACTTCTTTATGGCTTTTTTTATGCCTTGTCCTTAACTTAATGACATTGCC
>NZ_DASWXT010000046.1:0-4818 GCF_036405355.1 Daejeonella sp. | reverse complement strand
GCTATTCTCATTTTCTGAAACCAGCCAGCCGGAAAATGATCGGCCATCGTTTGTACTGATGGATATGGACTGATATGCCGGTAATACTTCATAATTTGGAACCAGGATGTGAAGTAATAAAGCATCAGCAGGCTGATTCTTTACACCGGTCAGATCGGGCCCTACCTTGCCTCCCACGTTCTGATAGGTATGACATGCTGAACAGGCTTTCTGAAAAACTGCTTTACCCATTTTAGCATCAACCTGTGCTGTGAGAGCTTTTCTATATTCCTGATATACCGTCATCCGGTCGCCTCCCTCAAGTTCCTTGAACAATATCTTTGCGCGGTCACTGATCTGTGCATTTTTATCTGATATCAGTCGCATTCTGTCAGCAGACGACAATTCGGCTCCGCTTATTGTGCCCTTTTCAATTGCCAGAAACAATTCATTGATAAATGAGGGTTTTGATACTACGGCAGCCACTACTGCTGATTTTATTCTTGGGGTGTATGCAGACCATGCCTTTTTCTCCAATAAGATTGCAGCCCCTCGTGGATCATCCAATCGCGCCAAAGCGGAAATAGCTTCCAGCAATAATTCTGGCGGAGTACTTGGAACCATCATTTTCTGAAGTGCAGAATGGCTTCGTTCAAAGTCTGTATAGCCCAGTAAAGCAGTTGCCGATATTCTTAGTCTGGTACTTTCAGTCTGTTTTACCGCTATATCAAGTGCTCTGTTAACAAAATTATCAAGTGCAGAAATATCAGAACCTGAAGCATTGTTCCCCAGAATGGCATATAATAAACCTTTTGGAGATGTACCAAACTCCTTTACTCTGCCACTGATTCCCTCGGCTAAGCCTAGCATCGTAGCGATTCTCCATTCCGGATCACCATTGGATGCCAAAACCTCCTGCAAAAGTGCACGACTGGCTTCAGCTGATGCACCATTCCCAAACAAACGCCCAAGATCTTTCATAACCGAAGCAAAAGCTACCGGTTCTGCATTTTTCTGATCCCTGAAAGCTGCTAGAAATTCGGGCATACGTTTCTCGATACCGCTTAACACTGCTGCACGAAACCACTTATCGGCCCCATCCCTTGCTGCTGATCTTGCTAATGCCTGCACAACCTGCGGCCCTTGCATCGAACCCAGAACCAGAGTACTGTTATAACGAACACGAATGGCCGCATCATTTGAGGCAGCAACTATTGATTGTACCAGTTCAGGGTGTTTTTGAGACATATTCCCTGCCAATAAAACAGCCTGTTCACGGACTCCGGATACTTTATCAGTTAGAGCTTTCTTTAATGTAGTCAAATCCAGAGATCCCATTGAGTTAAGCAACCAAACAGCACGTGCGCGGCTCTCAGGAAAGACCGACTCAACCGCAACCTTCTTTATTAATGAAGCTGAAGCCTGATCATTACGCTCCAGCAACAGTCTGTGAGCAGTATTTCGTTCCCACTCCTCTGCAGATGATAAATACTTAACCAGAGCCGTTGTTGATGAAGCAGAACTCAATCCGGTACTGGCATCATATTTCTTTTGAACAAAATCTTTCCGAACGATCCGGTAAATTCTTCCATCGGTCTTTCCGCTCTCCCAATCCAAACCTGGCCTGGCTTCCTCAGGTATATAAGCCGGATGATCAATCACTTTGCGATGCATATCAGCTAGGTATAGTCCTCCCTCGGGTCCATGCTGCAGAGATACCGGACGAAACCATTCATCTGTAGAAGAGAGAAACTCTCTGCCTTCATAAGGTGTTTTGGATTTGAAGGAGACTCCTTCAGGAGAAACAATCTGCCTTTGAATCAGGTTCTGGGCTGATTCACAGATAAAAATATTACCCTTGTGGGCAGGTGTAAGTCCGCTGCCATTAAAAACCATCAATCCACTTGCAGCAGTAAAGGTACCCGCATGCGAACGACCAATCAGTTTTGGAATAAAATCGGCACTGGTAACCGACCTGCTGACCGGATATACTGTTGCTTCAGCCTCTACCTTCGAAACATTTTGTACGGTTTCATTGAATAATAGATTAGCATTCCTGCGAAGAAACCAGGGCTCCATAACAGAATGCATAATCGGGTGCCTGTTTGAGCAACCGAATCGCCGTCCGTAAGCATCAAATGTCAGTCCAAACTGGCTTTTTCCTCCTGTAACCTCAAACTCGAAAGTCTCGGGATTAAAGCGGCCATCAGTCTGCTTAAATGATACTGCAGGGCGATCAGGGTGATCAGGTGAAGTTACATTTCCTCCATTAAGACCGGCAGTAACGTATACCCAGCCATCCAAACCCATAGTCGGATGGCTCATTCTGATCTGCGCGGTTTGAGTTGCAAAAAATCCGGTCAGGACTACCTTTCTAATATCTGCAATCCCGTCATTATCAGTGTCTTTTAAATAATAAATATCCGGAGAACAGGTTACAAAAACTCCTCCTTTCCATGGCATCAGGCCATTCGGATAAGTCAAACCCGTGGCAAATTCAGTTCGTTTATCATAAATGCCATCTCCGTTGGTGTCTTTCAAAAGTGCAACACGTCCAAGAGTGGTCGTAGAACCGCCTTCAACAGGATCGGGATAACCTCTGTCTTCAACAACATACATTTGACGATTTTCATCAAAAGCAAGTGCTACCGGATCGATAACCAGCGGTTCGGCGGCAATCAGATCGATACGCATGCCAGGTTCAATCTGAAAACTATCCAATGCTTTCTTTAGCCTCTCACTGCGTGGATCAGGCTGTAATGCTGCAATGGTAACTGTTAGAACTATCAATAACAATCCAAAAATCTGGTATTGTCTGAAACGAAATCTATTCATTGTTATTTATATAAAAATCTGGAAGATAAATGTGCTAATCAAATATAATTTCTTGTGCTTTGGCATTATGGTACTTTTCTTGAGATGTAAGATACTATTTTATGAGAAGTGAGATATGAGAAGTGAGCTATGGGCTGAATACGCTGTTTCTTTTTCCTATTCCCTATTTCTTACCAAATAGCTATTGGGTCCCTATTTCCCTTCCTTCAGTTTCCCCAGCAAATCAAAAAGCACACTGCTAATCTTAGTAGAAGCATCTACTTCCAGATAGCTTGAACGGGCTCTCCAGGTTTCATAACCTCCCAGTTTATGATGCTCAGGTGTAGGCAAATAACCATTATAACCATTGGCCAGAGAAGTTGTAAATGTTGGTTTAAATGGACTTTTGGCCTTGATATCCAAACCAATTTCAACAAATATTTCACAGGGCATAGCAGCGATTGCCAGATCTCCAATTCGAAATGCCTGAATAATAAGCGGCACTTGTTTCGGAAAATCCTTGATCAGCATTGTCTCACGGGCATAAATTTCTTCCATTGTATTCATAACCGGGCCGCTTGCCTTCGCGATGATTCCTTTAGCACGTTCAATCTCTTCCTTTTTAGGTAAGCGTACTCCCAAATTAATCTCTGTTTGTGCAGAACTTAAAGAAATCCAATCCTGATACCGGATAGTTTGATAGGTTTTATAAGCTTCGGCTGCTATGACATTAGCAACCTGGCGCATTTTCTCATAGGGAGGTGTGGCTGGAATGGGTTCATTTGCAAACCAATTGATATTATTAATATTTCCACTTGTTCCGTTAGACAGCATCGCCACAAATGGGGGAAATCCCTTATTATCAGATTCCAAAAGATCTTTCATTCGTTCTGCGAACATTCCAAAATAATCAGCTGATATTTCACCGGGGCCTGTTCCTCCAACATAATGCAGGGAATAATTTGCGAGCATGGCAATCGGTCTGCCTTCAGGAGTTTGTATTGAAATAATGGGAAGTTCTGGATCTGTTGGGCCTGATGGCTCCAGGCGATCCGGATTAGCTACACCTGGATTCATCTTTACCTGATCTATACCACCAAATGGGTTCATTAATGGTTTGCCGGGTTTCATCTTCCAGCGGCGATTAAACACCTGATTTGGCTCATTGCCAACAGCCCAACCGATACGTGCCGGAACAAGATTATTATTGGCTCTAACCACTGCATCAGCAATTCTTTCCCTGAGAAATTTCAGATATTCCGGATCCGGATCACTTTGAAAGACTGAACAGGCAGTCCCGCCGGAATGCGTATGAATTGCCGACATCATCATGTTTTCTACAGGAATACCAGTTAATTCATGTGCCCTGCGTTTGGCTGCATCCAACTCTTCCCTATAAATCATACAAAGGTCAACAGTGAGCATGGCCAATTTTGTTTTTCCATCGTCAAGTACAATGCAACGCGCATGAGTTTCATCATGAATCTGTTTGACCATAACATCCTTCATATTCCCATTAATAGATGTCCCTATTTTAGGGGTGATATTACTGGTTGCTGCACCGGCCCTGAAAATCTTTGCTGATTGGGCAAATCCATCCTGAACATTTATCAGAAAGCTGCTCAGAAGTATGATAGGAATGCAAAGGAGAACACATCCAGACTTAAGGTTTATATAAAAAGCACTTACAGGTCTGCTCATCTCGGATTTGCACCTCTCAGACCCTAAGGACTTTCTGAAATAAACTTGTTGAGTTTTCAAACTCTCTATTGTATTCTTCATTATTATCTTTTTAATATAAGTTTCAGATGCATTAAACTGATTCTGGTTTAATATTTATTGTAAGCGTAGTCTTTTTGTCATTGCGAGTATAGCGAAGCAATCTCCTCACTTATACCACTAAATTTCCAAAGATTGCTTCGTCTTACCTCCTCGCAATAACAAGCACCCTATTACTTCAATTCCGGTGGCAGATTACCATATGCCCATGGTGCTTTGAAAGGTGGCGGCGGAGGAGGCAAAGGA
>NZ_DASWXT010000045.1:0-87416 GCF_036405355.1 Daejeonella sp. | reverse complement strand
GGCGATTGCTCTGCCCATCCGGGATGTTCAGCAATAATCGCTGTTTCAGTTTCCGGATATTGAACCGTACAGAGGCATTCCTTAGTCTGAGAATCAATAACAGATACTTTGATTGATGAAGTGCCGAGGTCGATACCGAGTAGTAGCATGCTGGTTGTTAGTGGTTTTAGCTGGTTGGTTAGACCGAATCATTTCAAATTTATCGTTATTTCTTTATTCTTTGATCCTTGTTCTTTACTCCAAAACTTAGTGAGGAAGGTTTCATCATGAGCAATTTCTATCACCAGAACAACGTAATAGTACTTAATACTTACAACTCAAATAAGCTTTTGATACGTCCTCCACCATAAATCGGGCATCTCCCCTGAATTGGCAGTCTGATAATCTTCATAGCGGCAGGGAACAAGGTGATGCCTTTCATTCTTCGACTTCCCTGCAGGATAGGGCACCTGCATCCACCAGCGATCTGATTTTTTACTTTTGACAAAGACCAGTTCATGAGAACCGTCTTTGAGTCCGGCTCTGTAGGTGATGTATTGCGATTTAGGCAATAAAGGAAATTCCTTCTTCCTGTTATAAAAGCCATCTACAAAATACCAAACCATTTGGGCCAGCAGCATAGCAGTCTGTCCATTCAGATCATAGGCCGGATTAAACTCATAGAATCCTATTGAAGAAAGCTTATCATTCATACCGGCATACCTTGCAATCTGGCAGGCATTCTCGCCATAAAATCCATTGGGTGTAGCATTGGCATTGCCGGCGGCATCCGAAGAACGAATCGCAGAAATATCAAAACTTAACATATTCGCATTGCGGATAACCGGTTCTGCAAGATTTATATTACCAGCAAAATCCCCCAGGCGATGTACATCAAAATAGAGTTTATCCATTAGTTTCAGGCTTTCCTGATTGACATAGAAGGTCTGGTATCCGATATTGCTGAAATTAAAAAGGAAATTGGGTTCGTGTAAAAAGATCTTGTTCAGATAGGAAATTGAAGTAGTCTCGATCGTTCCGTCAATATTGTCATCCAGGTCAAAATGTGAATCGACAACCAACAAATCAACTTTCTGTTCCAATTCCTCATAGGCCATGAACTGAGGATATGTCAGATCCTGACCGCCGCCAATTATAACCGGTAAAATGTTCTTTTTGATCAGTTCAGTCACCAGAAGCTTGAGTGCAACATAGGTATCCGAAACCTTATGTCCGGCACGGATATTCCCAAGATCAACGATACGGGTGTTATAATTGCCCTCATTCAGCTCATAAAACTTTTGTCTGAAAGTGTCGGGAGCCAAAGCTGTCCCAATATTATTGATTGAATTCCTGTCTTCCAATACTCCTATCAGGGCAATATCAAAAAGACCACTGTCAAGATCCGGAAAATCATCATGGAATGCTGCGATCTTAGATCCTAAATGACTTGTATAAAAACCATTTTCCGGGCTAATGGAATCTAAATCAATCGGACTAAGAAAATCGGATAATGACATAATAATTGTTCCTGTAATTTAATTGAGTTCTATAATTGTACAGCCCCGATTAATTTTGCTTTTTACAAAATTGAAGAAGAATCAGATAATTGAGAACAGACTCAAAGCAAATATCAGTTTATTCAGTTACTTTTGAAAGCATTTAAAAAAATTCATCCGGATGATTTTAGTTACCGGCGCTACCGGTTTTTTAGGTTCAGAATTAATCAGGCAATTGCTGCTCAGAGGAGAAAAGATCAGAGCAATAAAGCGGGATACATCCCGGATACCCCAAATTTTAGCGGATCAAAAAGATATTGAGTGGTTCAATGCTGATATTCTTGATTATTTCGCACTGAGTGAGGCCATGGATGGAATAAGCCATGTTTATCATTGTGCTGCGCTGATTTCCTTCCATCCCAAAGACAAAAAAGAAATGCTAAAAGTGAATGTGGAAGGCACTTCAAATCTGCTCAACATCTGTATGGAAAAGAACATCCAGCGCTTTTTACATGTGAGTTCAATTGCGGCGCTGGGTGAGAGCAAAAAAGGTAAGCTGATTACCGAGAAAAATCACTGGGAATTTGGATCAGGTCAGAGTTCCTATTCAATCTCAAAATACAAGAGTGAAATGGAGGTTTTCAGAGCAGCGGCAGAAGGTTTAAATGCGGTCATCGTAAATCCATCAATCATTATCGGCAAAAATGCGGGTAAAGAAGGAAGCGGACAATTATTTGAATCAATAAGAACCGGTTTGAATTATTTCCCCGGAGGAAGTTGCGGCTATGTGGATGTTGCGGATGTCGCCAAATCTATGATCCTTTTAATGGAAAGCAATATTTCTGATGAACGTTTCATTCTCAATTCAGAAAACCTGACTTATAAAGAGTTTTTTTCGAGCATTGCTCTGAAATTTGGTAAAAACCCACCGGCTATAGCATTAAAACCATGGATGATGTATATCGCATGGCTGGGAAGCCGGGTAATTACCTTATTAACAGGTAAACGATTCGGTCTGAGCGCAGAAACCGTTCGTAGTGCATTCAAAAAGCAAACCTATTCGAATGAAAAAATCAAAAAGGCCTTAAATTTTAATTTTAAATCCGTTGATGAATCCATCAGCGAAATTTGCCTGCACCTTAAAAATAGTTAATCCCTAATTCATAAAGCATTGAAGCAGTTTTATATCATAGATTTCGACAGTACCTTTACCCAGGTAGAGGCATTGGATGAACTGGCCCGTATCTCATTAATGAACCATCCCGACAGGGAAAAGATCTATCAGAAAATTGAAGATCTGACAAATGCAGCGATGGAAGGTAAAATGTCGTTCCGGGAAAGTCTTACAGGTCGTGTTCAGCTACTGGAGGCCGACCGAAATCATTTAAAGCAGCTGGTCAGCCTGCTCAAAAAGAAAGTTTCTTCATCCTTCTCCCGGAACAAAACATTTTTCAAAAAACATGCCGATTCTGTTCTCATTGTTTCGGGTGGATTTAAGGAATTTATTACTCCGGTTGTACTTCCATATCACATCCGTAAGGAAAATATTTATGCCAATACCTTTGTCTTTGATCCAAACGGGAAGATTATTGGATATGATGAAAATAATCCACTTTCCAATGAAGGAGGAAAAGTTAAATTACTTAAAGAGCTTGATCTCAAGGGTGATATTTATGGTATTGGCGACGGCCATTCCGATTTTCAGCTGAAGGAATTTGGGATGATCAAAAAATTCTATGCTTTTACCGAGAATATCGAACGTAAAACTGTTGCCGAAAAAGCCGATCATGTTACCCCAAGTTTTGATGAGTTTCTTTATGTCAATAATCTGCCAAGAGCCATTTCCTATCCTAAAAACAGGATTCTTTGCCTGGTGATTGGAGATGTGCCTGATCTGGCTATTCAAACCTTAAAAAAAGATGGGTTTTCTATTCGCCATAAAAAAACCTTTGAAGAAAAGTATGTACCTGATGTTGGTATGATGCTGCTGGCTAATGGTGAACTGCTTGAAAGGGAAAAGCTCGAACGCGCGGTAAAACTAAAAACGATCGGATATCTTGGAAACAGTGAACCTAAGCTATCCCATGGTTTATGTACTGATATGGGCATTGTCATATTTGACGACCCGAAGCATAGTCCTAAAAATCCCGAATTCATTGCCAAAAGGATGATCAATTTTATCAACCATGGTCATACTTATGTGAGTGCGAACTTTCCAAATCTTCAGCTCCCGCGGATTGCAGGAGCTCATCGATTGATTCACATCCACAAAAACATGCCGGGTATCATGGCTCAGATCAATAAGGTTTTTGCCGATCATCATATTAATATTGTGGGGCAGTACCTGATGACTAATCCAAGCATAGGTTATGTAATTACGGATGTGAGTGATGAGTATGATAAAAAAGTACTGAAAGCTCTTAAGCAGATTGATCATACTATTAAGTTCAGAATACTTTATTAAGCTGAAAGCAAAAAGTTGAAAGCGGAGAGCTAAAAGCAGCTTGCAGTACGGTTTTTCAACAAAAATCATTAAATTGCCAGCCTGATTAAATTTTAATACTGTGTCTGATAAATTAAATATTTCCATCACAAAAACAGCCCATTCACGTTTGGCTGATATTGATTTCAATAATTTACCCTTTGGAAAGACCTTTTCCGATCATATGTTCATTGCAGATTACAGCGATGGAGCATGGAAAGACTTCAGAATTGTGCCTTACGGAGAGATTGGGTTTAGTCCTGCAATTTCTGCCCTGCATTACGGACAGGCATTTTTCGAAGGTATAAAGGCTTACAAACATGCCGATGGGAAAGTCAGCATCTTCCGTCCTGATAAAAATGCAGAGCGTTTTAATCTTTCTGCACAGCGTTTGTGTATGCCTGAACTTCCGGTTGATATATTTTTAAAAAGCCTTGAAACATTAGTTGATCTTGACAGAGAATGGGTGCCTTCTAGGGCAAACCATAGCCTCTACATCAGACCATTTATGTTTGCTACCGATCCTTTTTTAGGTGTAACACCTTCAGCTACATACAAATACATTGTTTTAACCGGACCGGTTGGCCCCTATTTTTCCAAAAACCTTAAGGTAAAAGTTGAAACCTATTATTCAAGAGCATGTGATGGAGGGTTCGGTTTTGCAAAAGCTGCAGGAAATTATGGTGGCTCAATGCTTCCAGCAATGAAAGCCACTCAGGAAGGTTTTGATCAGTTGATCTGGACAGATTCAAAAGAGCATGCCTATGTTGAAGAACTGGGAGCTGCAAATATCATGTTCATGATGGATGGGAAGTTAATTACCCCATCTACCAGAGATACCATACTAAAAGGTGTAACCCGTGATACCGTTTTAACTCTTGCAAAAGGCTGGAACATTCCAATTGAAGAACGCAGAATCTCAGTTGCTGAAATTATCAAAGGAATTAAAGAAGGTCGCATCACTGATGCATTTGGAGTTGGAACAGCCGCAACAATTGCTCACATAGCTGAAATCGGACATGAAGGCGAACTTTACACCCTTCCTGACCCGGCAAAACGGATATTCTCTAACCGCGTTCTTGATACATTGAATGAATTAAGATATGGCCGCTCTGCTGATGAACATGGGTGGAATTTTGCTGTAGGAAAATAATATAAAAAGCTGCTGATTAGCAGCTTTTTTTGTTTTGAAGCTTTTAAGGAATTGCAATCCTAAAAAAGGTAATTCCAAACTATAAATTTCAATTTGATATATAAGGTTTGTAAATCCAAACAGGTGTGATGATCACATATCGTCCTTCCGGTTGCTTCTACGTTCATCCCTTTTTCGCAGTCGGTCATCGCGCCTTTCCTCCCTGTTGTTGCGTTCAATTTCCATTTTTCGCAGTCTTGCTTTAATCTCAGCCTGAGTTGCAGTATCAAAGCCAATGGTGTACAACAGTGCTTCGGCAAATCCCTTCCAGATCATATTGAAGAATGATGAACGTTCAGGACGGGCATAATAAAATATTCCCCTCCTCACAGGCTGACCTTTCATCGGATTATCGTCCTTTATAATTAGAATGTTGGCAAAAATAGAAGCGATACCCTTTCGCTTTAATCGGCTGGAATTTTCACTTTTTTCTAAAAGAATGATTTTTAAACCATTATAGTAACAGGTCAAACTTCCTCTTACCCCACTAATACTCCCTCTACCGTTAAAAATCATTTGATTTATATAACCTGATTTAACTTCAATCAGTGATAATGGTCTGATTGCCGAATTGAACATTTCTGCATCAAGTTTCCCCAATTTTCCGGAAAACTCGAATGCTCCTCCGGGGTCTGGCAAATTGAATTTCATCGCTATATCCAAACGACCACGATTCATTAATAAAGAGGTTAGCTTCACCTCACTGAATTTATTTTTAATCAGGTTTAGCGAATCATTGGTCAGATTGAATATACTTCCGTTAATACCTCCAAATGAAAGTGTTCCTTTGCGCCTTGAATCAGGATTGTATTCTGAATAATTGACATGGGAATCCTTTAGCAGTACTGTATCTATGGTTGTATCAAGCTTGAATCGTTTTAATGCCAGCTGAGGAAAATTAACACCCTTATCCCTGATCGAATCGGGCATTCCCCGATTCAAAAAAACTGATAAATTACCCTTGTTTAATGTTAATGAGGATGCAATCAGCCTTCTGTCGCGGTTCAATAACTCGTAATCAATATTGCTTAACTCAATGTCTTCAAAGTGTGCAGAATATCGGTCCTTCTGGAATTTAAATTTTCTTGAAAATTCCATCTCTGAATATCTTGGCAGAAGGCGAAAGCCCTTTATATGGGCATACCCCCCTGCAGTTGAGGCCTTGAATTCACTAAACTGAATATTATAGTTTCCATCCTCTGTAAGGGATTTGTAACCAAGCAGTTCAGCATAAATATCTTTGGTATAATATAAGCGGGATCGATCAAATTGTGATGCCGAATCTATCAGCAGATCGCTGATCCTAATGTACAGATCCTTAAGTTCAGTTACTCTATTCCCCCCATCTGCACTACGATCGATATACTTAAAATCAGCATTTTTTAAAATTATACTCCCGATTTTTACGGAGTTCAGATAGGGTGCAAGGTGCTGGTAAGCAGTTCTCAGGTCTTGTTTAGGGGATGTTTTTGTATTTCTTATTTTAGAAAATACAACCTTCAAAGAAGGCCGGTCAATCTCTATAGATCTCATTTCCAGTTTGCCAACAGTATATATTTTCCAGGGCTGTATCCTCTTTAAGATTAGTTCAGCTATTTCAACTTCATACAAATGCCTTGGTGCAATGCTGTCAACTTTCATCTTTTCATACACCAGGGTGTCCGGTATGAAGCGGATATTCGAAACGTTCAGTCTTCCGGTGATAAAATTCACCCGGATATTTTCAAACTCTATGCGGTATAAACCATCTGTTGACCTTTCAATCGCTTCTTTGATTCTTTGAGTCAAAATAGGCTTCCAATAGTAGTTAAGATATACTGCGGCTCCGCTTACCAGAAGAACCAGTATCATTAAAATTGAAAAGATCCACTTTCTAAATAAGACTTTGTTACTATTCTGAACCATTGAATGTCTTCGGTTAAATACTAAGTTAACCTAAATCGTTAACGTTTCTAAAGATTATCTGATATGTCAGTACAATTTAAAAATATTGTCTGCAGAGCAAAAAGAATCTCTGCCAAATTGTCATTTTACAGAAAAAATCATACTTTTGCAGCTAATTTAATAAAGAATGTTTGAGCGCCCAATAAACTTAAAAGATTCATCAGAAACCACATTACACGATGAATCACGTCAGGGTGAAGCCTTAATATTAGAAAATACAGGCCAATATACAGGACGAAAACTGTACATTGAGAGTTACGGTTGTGCCATGAATTTCTCTGACAGTGAGATTGTTGCATCGATCATGCAGGACATGGGCTTTGAAACAACAAGTCAATATAAAGAAGCTGATGTTATTTTTATAAATACCTGCTCAATTCGTGATAATGCTGAGCAAAGAGTTAGAAACCGCCTGCGTGAATTTGGGGCTGCTAAAAACAAACGACCGGGAATGACAATTGGCGTTCTTGGCTGTATGGCTGAGCGTTTAAAATCGAAATTTCTGGAAGAGGAGAAGCTTGTTGACATTGTGATCGGTCCTGATTCTTACCGCGATCTGCCAAACCTGATCGCCAAATCAGATGAGGGGATGAAGGCAGTCAATGTACTTCTAAGCCGGGAAGAAACTTATGCTGATATCAGTCCTGTACGATTGAATAGCAATGGCATCTCCGCCTTTGTATCCATTATGCGCGGATGCGATAACATGTGCTCATTCTGTGTGGTCCCCTTCACCAGGGGCAGGGAAAGAAGCAGAGACCCTCATTCAATTGTTCAGGAAGCCAGGGAATTATTTGAAAAGGGGTATCGTGAAGTAACCTTGCTTGGTCAGAATGTAGATTCTTATAAATGGAGTGGAATAGCCTCAACCCAGCCCTCTCCAGATGAGAGGGAGCCGGATATTTCCTTTGGGGCTGAGACCCTGAACTTTGCCGGACTATTAGAACTTGTTGCTCAGATCAATCCGCTGCTGAGAGTACGTTTCTCCACATCCCACCCGAAAGATATAACCGATGAGGTATTGCATACAATGAAGAAGTATGAAAATATCTGTAATCATATTCACCTGCCGGTACAATCCGGAAACTCCCGGGTGCTGGAACTGATGAACCGTACCTATACACGTGAATGGTACATTGAGCGGATTGATACGATCAAAAAACTTATTCCGGATTGTGCTGTCTCAACCGATATCATCATCGGTTTTTGCACAGAAACTGAAGAGGAACATCAGGATACGCTGAGCCTTATGGACTATGCTCAATTTGATTTTGCTTATATGTATACCTATTCGGAACGTCCCGGCACACTTGCTGCCAAGCGTTTCGAAGACGATATCCCGGAAACGGTAAAAACCCGCAGATTCAATGAGATTCTGAAAAAGCAGCAGGAATGCTCATTGAAACGTCTGGAGCAGCATATTGGCAAAACACATAAAGTGCTTATTGACGGATTCTCAAAGAAATCAGACAATGATTTTTCGGGCAAAAGCGAACATAATATCACTGTGGTTTTTCCGGTAAATAAAGCGTATAAAGCTGGCGACTATGTTGATGTCAAAATAGAACGCTGCACCCCGGCCACTTTAATAGGGAAAATTAAGGGTTGATTTGGAGATGTGATGATTTGACAATTTGAAAATATCAGTACCACTAATTAAAAATCAGCCGTTTTAAACAAAAAAATAAAGATTGATTTGGAAAGGATATGGCATCATCAAATTTTCAAATCATGAAATCATCAAATTAAAATAATGGATGTTCAGGACATAAAAAACAGATTTGGCATCATTGGTAATTCACCTCTGCTTAACCGGGCAATTGATATTGCGAGGCAGGTAGCACCAACCGATATTTCTGTGCTGATTACCGGTGAAAGCGGTAGCGGTAAAGAGGTTTTTTCACATATTATTCATGCATTGAGTGCCCGCAAACACGGTCCTTTTATAGCTGTAAACTGTGGTGCGATACCCGAAGGAACGATCGACTCCGAATTATTTGGCCACGAAAAAGGATCATTTACCGGGGCTCACGATGCCCGCAAAGGATATTTTGAGGTAGTTGACGGCGGAACCATATTTTTGGATGAAGTTGCTGAACTACCAATCGGAACACAGGCCCGTTTGTTAAGGGTTTTAGAAACGGGTGAATACATTCGTGTTGGTTCTTCCAAAGTCCAGAAAACAAATGTTCGTGTGATCGCTGCTACAAATAAGGATGTTTTCGATGCAGTGAGTGCCGGAAAGTTCCGTGAAGATCTTTATTACAGATTGAATACCGTACCATTGAAGATTCCTGCATTAAGAGAGCGCAAGGAAGATATAAATTTACTGTTCAGGAAGTTTATTGCCGATTTCACAGATAAATACAGAAGCCCCTCTGTACAGCTTGACCAGAGTGCACAGCAGGTTCTAATGAATTACAGCTGGCCGGGAAATGTTCGTCAGCTTAAAAATATAGCCGAACAAATTGCTGTTCTTGAAAAAGACAGAAATTTATCAGCAGAGCACCTGCAGAACTATATCCCAACCGAGGCAGGAAGCACTCTTCCTATGCGTATTCCAAACCAGAATAAGGATGACTTTTCTGAGCGGGATATTCTTTATAAAGTGCTTTTCGATATGAAGAAGGATATGATGGAATTGAAAAAGCTGGTTGCTGAGATTATACAAAACGGAGGCAATACCTCAAGCATTCAGTCGAACCAGAAGGTAATAAATCAGCTTTACAGGGATATCGAAATTCCTGGAAGCAATAACCTGGCCCCCGATCCGCATCAACTGGTAATCCATCAGCCTGATAATGATAAATCGTATGATATGATGGACGATGCAGAAGAGATAGAAGAATCACTATCATTGATTGACAAAGAATCAGACCTGATCAAGAAAGCACTCAAAAAGCATAAGGGTAAACGAAAATTAGCTGCCCATGAACTTGGGATATCGGAACGAACTCTGTATCGTAAAATAAAGGAATTAGAACTTTAAGCCAGTAACGGAAAATGCAAAAGATACTTTCAAAATTCAGATACTCCCTCATTCTCGCACTTGTACTGCTTACACAGTCCTGTGGCACCTATTCCTTATCAGGAGCCTCAATTCCTCCGGAAATGAAGACCATTTCTGTTCAATTCTTTGAGAACACTTCAGCATTGGTAGTACCTTATCTGAGTCAGCAGTTTACCGAAGGATTAAAAGACAGAATAAGAAATCAATCCAGACTAAGCATTGTGAGAACCGAGGCCGATGCTAATTTTGAAGGGAGGATTACTGACTATTCTATCCGGCCTGTTGCTATCCAGGGGAATGACCGAGCGGGCCTGAACAGGGTAACAGTAACTGTTATGGTAAAATACACTAATGTTCTGAAGCCTGAATTAAATTTTGAACAATCGTTCCAGGCATTTCAGGAATTTAGTCTGAATCAGGGACCGATACAAACTCAGGAACAAAAATTATTAGCCCTGATCATCCGTCAGCTTACCGAGGATATTTTTAACAAGGCTTTTGCCAATTGGTAATAAATATTTAGCTTTCAAAAAACTCAGCACAATTGAAACAGATTAATCAGCAGGAATCATTCATCAAATTGTTTGCAAATTGTATTGCAGATCCTTCTGTGATAGATGCCGGAGATGCAAAGATTTTAAAGGAAGCCCTGGAAAAGTTTCCCTATTGCCAGATATTAAATCTCTGTTATAGCCGTTCCTTATCACTCTCAGGCTCCGAAAACCTGAAGAAACAATTGAGTTATACGGCTTTATCAATTCCCGAAAGAAAAGTTCTTTATACAATCCTGAATGAACCGGAAAAATTAAAAGAGCACGAAAAATTAAAATATATTGAATCTGTTCTATTTGGAGAACAGGAATCGGAGGACGAAGGGATTCATAGAATTGAAAATACCGGAGACTTTAATGAAGAAGAAGCAAGTTCAGACGAACTGGAACCTGTATCAGAAAACATTTCAGAAGAACTGAATAATGAGATAATTGAAGAAGATTCATGGTCTGCTAAGGTAGAAACTTCGCCAGGTAATGAAATAGCAGCAGAACCGGAAAAAGAAAAACAGCCGATTGAGGAAGATGTTTGGACAGCAAAAATAGAAACATCTCCGGAAAATGAAGTCCGGGCGGATGCTGAGACTGAAAAACAGACAATTGATGAAGAAATTCCTGCTGAAAATGCAGAAGATCCTATAAAAGAAGAGCAAGAACCAATAGCTGAGTCTAAGCAGCCGGGTGCTGACCTGAATAAAAATCTGGATAGAGAATCTTCTTTATTGGGTGACATCTTCAATACAATTAATGAAAGTGCTGCTCCATCTGAAGATCCTGTAAAAGAAGAAATCAGGGAAGAGCCGGTTTTCCATTTTGAAAAGGAATCAGAAATAAAGCCTGCTGAAGATATCCAAACTGTTCACGCTGAAGCACATGCTGCAGAACCCTTAGCTGAGGAAACTGGCAGCGCTGAAAAGGCAGAGGTAGAAACGGATCAGGAAGTATCCAGATATAATGACGATAAAATGCCCTATTCCTTTTTATGGTGGTTGCAAAAGACCCGAATGGAGCATGCAGGAACATATCAGCCTTACGCTGATTTCAGATTAGATACCAATCAGAACATCAAAATAAGTTCTGTAGATCAGTTGAGCAGTCAGATCATTGAGAATATATTCCACTTACAATCACCTTTGGAACAGGCTGAAAACGCACCCAGAACTGTTCCTTTCCAGGTTAAACGTAAGGAAGATTCTATTCTGGAGAAATTTATCAGGGAGGAGCCACAGATCAAACCGCCCGATTCTCAAAAATTAGATACCGAGAATAAGGCAAGGAAAAGTGCAGAAGATCCGAACGATCTGGTTTCAGAAACACTGGCACATATATATGCAGACCAGATGTTATATGAAAAAGCCATCGCTACTTACAAAAAATTAAGTTTGAAAGTTCCGGAAAAAAGCACGTACTTTGCCGACCAAATTCGTGAATTAGAAAAGAAAGTAAATTAATAGATATGTTATATACAGTTATTATCCTGGCGATCATTGTTTGTGTTTTATTGGTTCTGATCATTTTGATCCAAAACCCTAAAGGAGGTGGTTTATCCTCCGGATTTGCGGGCTCAAATAATATTATGGGCGTTCAGCGCACAGGCGATTTTCTGGAAAAAGGTACCTGGATTCTTGCAGTTTCATTAATGGTTTTGGCACTAATGGTAAATGTAGTGGTTCCACGTGGTGGAGTAGTTGACCAGGAAATGAATGATATTCAAAACCAGATCAATAAGCCTGCTGCTCCTGTTGCCGCACCATCAGGTCTTTCTTTACCAACAGACAGCACTAAAAAATAAAAAAGTATTATAGAAAAAAGCCACCTGAACGGTGGCTTTTTTTTTGCATCAGGCTGACATTTTACTGACAGCTTGACACCGATATATTGACAAAAAAGAGGCCTGGATTATCAAATAATGAAAATTTGACAAGAAATGTATCTTCAGGCTATTTGGCATAATTCATGTCAACAAAACAGTACAAACATTCAATCAATTTAATTTATTATATCAATATGGCATTAAATATCAAACCTAGCGCAGACCGGGTAGTTATAGAAGCTGCACCGGCTGAAGAAAAAACGGCTTCCGGACTTTACATTCCTGATACTGCAAAAGAAAAACCTCAAAAAGGTACTGTTGTAGCTGTTGGACCGGGCAAATATGCAGAACAAACCGGCAATTTAATCCCTATGGCTTATAAAGTAGGAGATGTTGTATTATACGGTAAGTATGCAGGAACAGAGATCTCTCATGAAGGTAAAGAATATCTTATCATGCGTGAATCTGATATTTTTGCAACATTATAACGTAGTCGGAGGTCCGAAGTTAGACCTCATTCCTCGAATCTAAATTTAATTGAAAACCAGAGTTTGATAAAAACATTAGTTTGAATTAACTCCAACATCTAAAATCTTTAAACAATGTCAAAACAAGTTAAATACAATGTTGAAGCGCGCGATGCTCTGAAAAGAGGCGTGGATATCCTTGCCAATGCAGTAAAAGTAACTCTTGGACCAAAAGGCCGTAACGTAATTATTGATAAGAAATTTGGTTCACCTGCAATTACTAAAGATGGTGTTACAGTTGCCAAAGAAATTGAATTAAAAGACGCCCTTGAAAACATGGGTGCACAAATGGTAAAAGAAGTTGCCTCTAAAACAGCTGATCAGGCTGGAGATGGAACTACTACTGCTACAGTTTTAGCTCAGGCAATCGTAACTGCCGGAATAAAGAACGTGGCTGCGGGTGCAAATCCAATGGATCTAAAACGTGGTATTGACAAAGCGGTATCAGCTGTTGTTGCTAATTTGAAAAAACAATCACAATCTGTTGGTGAAGACAATAAAAAAATTAAGCAGGTTGCTTCAATCTCAGCAAACAATGATGAAGTGATTGGTACTCTGATCGCTGATGCAATGGCGAAAGTTGGAAAAGATGGTGTAATTACTGTTGAAGAAGCAAAAGGTACTGAAACTGAAATGAAAACAGTTGAAGGTATGCAGTTCGACCGTGGATATTTATCTCCATACTTCGTAACCAATGCTGATAAAATGGAAGTTGAACTGGATAATCCTTATATCCTGATCTACGACAAGAAGATTTCTTCAATGAAAGAATTACTTCCAGTTCTTGAGAAACAAGTTCAAACCGGAAAACCATTATTGATCATTGCTGAAGATCTTGACGGTGAAGCATTAGCTACCCTGGTAGTTAACAAAATCCGTGGTTCACTGAAAGTGGCTGCTGTTAAAGCTCCTGGATTTGGTGACCGTCGTAAAGCAATGCTTGAAGATATCGCAATCCTTACTGGTGGTACAGTTATCTCTGAAGAAAGAGGTTATAAATTAGAGAATGCTGACCTTACTTATTTAGGTCAGGCAGAAAAAGTAGTTGTTGATAAAGATAATACGATCGTAATAAATGGAGCAGGTAAAACTGCTGATATTAAGGCTCGTGTCAGCCAGATCAAAGCTCAGGTTGAAACAACTACCTCTGATTATGATAAAGAAAAATTACAGGAACGTTTAGCGAAACTTTCAGGTGGTGTTGCCGTACTTTATGTTGGTGCTGCTACTGAAGTTGAGATGAAAGAGAAAAAAGACAGAGTTGACGATGCATTACATGCAACCCGTGCTGCTGTTGAAGAAGGGATTGTTGCAGGTGGTGGTGTTGCTTTCATCCGTGCTGTTGAAGCTTTAAAAGATCTTAAGGGAGCTAATGAAGATGAGAACACAGGTATTGCAATTATCAGACGCGCTATCGAAGAGCCATTACGTCAAATCTGCCAAAACGCAGGAATTGAAGGTTCTATCGTTGTTCAGAAAGTGAAAGAAGGCAAAGCTGATTTCGGATACAATGCCCGTACTGATGTTTACGAAAATCTGATCGGTGCAGGTGTTATCGATCCAACTAAGGTTGGTCGTATTGCATTGGAAAATGCAGCTTCAATTGCAGCCATGCTGTTAACAACTGAGGTTGTATTGGCTGATGATCCTGAAGAAGAAAAAGGTGGTGCTCATATGCCTCCAATGGGTGGTGGCGGTATGGGTGGAATGATGTAATATTATTCTCAATCGCACAAAAAAGCTCCGGATTTTATTCGGAGCTTTTTTGTTTTTATTGATTTGGGCAGACTGACAGACAGTTGTAATCTGTTATCAGGAATTTACTAGTATAGGAAAATGTATTATCCAGTCTGAATTTACAACCCGATAGTTATCGGATCTTAATTATAAATTATCAAAGATTTCCATCTCAAAAAGCCCCCCAATATACCTCTTCAATTTCTGCTTCACTTCTTCAATATCCGGCTTAAAACCAAGCTCCCTTTCCATTGAAGTAACATCCTTGTCATCTATTCCACAGGGCACTATGTTTTTAAAATAAGACAGATCTGTATTGACATTGAATGCGAGTCCATGCATGGTTACCCAGCGGCTGCACCTAACTCCCATTGCACAGATCTTTCTCGCGCGTTCATTATCAGCATCCAGCCAGACTCCGGTATAACCTTCATACCTGCCGCTTTGTATTCCATAATCAGCCAGTGTAAGTATCACAGCCTCCTCAAGAGTACGCAGATACAGATGGATATCAGTAAAGAAATTATCAAGGTCAAGTATTGGATAAGCCACAATCTGTCCCGGACCGTGATAGGTAATATCACCGCCCCGATTAATTTTATAAAAACTTGCCTGTTTATTCACTAATCCGGCTTCATCAAGGAGTAAATTCTCGGGCTTTCCACTTTTTCCGAGTGTATAAACATGAGGATGTTCAACGAAAATCAGATGGTTATTAACCGGGTAATCTGTATTGTTATTTCTATTCTGTGTTTTTGCCAGAACCGTTTCTGCAAAAACCTGCTCCTGCCTGTCCCATGCCTGCTGGTAATCAAGCAAGTCCCAGTCCTGAAATATAACCTTCTTATTCATCATTATCATCTGCAACAAATCCGATCATATACCCATCAAACTTCTCGTAATGCACTTTAAACTTCCTGTGCCGGGTACCCGTATTAAGCATAGCATCAAAAGAGCCACTACCATTATATTCAAAGGGCTCAAGCTTTATATGCTCCAGAAAACTAATATTCTTTTTACCATGAAGTTTATAAATAGCCTCCTTTGCACACCAGGTTACGTATAACTGATCAATCCGATTTTTATCCTGAATAAAATCAAGCTCCTCTTTACTCAGGAACTTGTGGGCAATTCGTTCAATCTTATCTTTAACAAGTTCTATATCTATGCCCACAGCCTTATTCTTACTAACCATCACGGCAGCGTAATCATAAGAATGACTTAATGAAATATGGTGGGGGAAATTACTTAAATAGGGTTTACCACTTGAATCCACCTTACAGTCAATATAATTATCCGTATCCATCATTCTCCGAAGCAGAACACGCGTGCTGAGCCAATGCATATTGCGTTTGCCATTAATCAGCGTATCCAGATAAGATAATTCATGTTCCTTTAACTGTAACTGAGCCAGTAATTCATCTGCACTTTCTTCGATCTTCCAGATTGCAAAAGATGTATTGCGGTCAATTTCCCGGTGGTAAGCAAGAGCCATTCTTAAAATTAAAATACCTGCAAAACTATCTCAAATTAATCATAATTTAGACCAAATCTTATGCTTATTTATGATACTTTCTGATAAACTCATTCTGGAAGAAATTGAAAGAGGAAATATAATTATTGAACCCTTCAAAAAGGAGTGCTTAGGTACCAATTCTTATGATGTTCATCTGGGCAAATACCTGGCAACATACAGAAACAGGGTTCTGGATGCTAAACTTCATAATGAGATTGACCATTTCGAGATTCCAAAAGATGGTTTTGTACTTCAACCCAATACCCTGTACCTTGGTGTTACCCTCGAATATACTGAAACTCACAGGCATGTGCCATTTCTGGAAGGAAAATCAAGTACCGGCAGACTTGGAATAGACATCCATGCAACCGCCGGAAAGGGAGATGTGGGTTTCTGTAATACCTGGACCCTGGAAATATCATGTACACAACCGGTAAAGATATATGCCGGTATGCCTATCGGGCAATTAATCTATTTTGTAGTCGATGGTGATGTGGAGACCATGTACAATACAAAACTCAATGCCAAATACAACAATAAGACCACAAAACCCGTTGAAAGTATGATGTGGAAGAATTCATTCTGAGCATCAGAAGGAAAATAAATCGTATATTATATATAGTTAAGCCTCAATTTAAAAAACTGAGGCTTAAATTTTTACTGGCACCAATTTTTCGGGTTGAACCTGGCTTACAAGTATACCGGCATTAGATTTTTTATTCAGCATTATCTTTATGAAAAAATATTTCATTATCATATTTTCTATAATATTCTCAGCATCTGTGTTGGGATTTATTATTGATGATGAGCCCCTGAAGAAGATTCTTACTCAGATAGAAAAATACAGACTGCAATACCCGCAGGAGAAGGTTCATTTGCATCTTGATAAACCTTATTATGCAATTGGCGATAATATCTGGTTTAAGGCATATGTAGTTAATGCTGAGAAAAATGAATTATCTACACTGAGCCGGATCTTATATGTAGAATTGATCAACGACAAGGATTCAATTAAAAAATCTCTAAAAATTCCTTTGGAATTGGGATTAACCTGGGGAGATTTTACGCTCAGCGATTCACTTAGAGAAGGCAATTACAGAATACGGGCATATACTACCTGGATGCGAAATTTTGGAGAAGAATACTTCTTTGATAAAACAATTACCATAGGTAATTCTATTTCTAATACTGTTTTAACCCAAGTTGATTACTCGTACACTAAAGACCCACGCGGACAAAAAGTATTAGCCAAAATTAATTATAGTGATATGGCTGGTCAGCCGCTCGCTAATAAAGAGGTTAGCTATCATGTTGAACTGGATTTCAGAAGTATTCTGAAAGGAAAAGGCATTACTGATGCAATGGGAAATCTTCAGGTCAGTTTTGTAAACAATCAGCCTTTTGTATTAAAATCTGGAAGAATCAGTACAACTATCCGTCTGGATGATAAGAACAGCGCAAATAAAAACTTCCCTGTTAAATCAACATCCAATGAATCAGTTGTTCAGTTTTTCCCCGAAAGCGGGGATCTGGTCAATGGAATCAGTTCAAGAATTGGATTTAAGGCTGTGAGTTCAGACGGACTTGGGATCAATGTCAGTGGTTATATCAGCAATCAAAATAATGTCCGTTTGGCTGATTTTAAATCAGAACATGCAGGAATGGGTCACTTTAGGTTATTACCTGAAATTACTGATAACTATACTGCTCATATTACTTTTGAAGATGGCTCAGAGAAAGCATATCCACTGCCAAAGGTAAAAGCGAATGGTTATGTTCTATCTGTTAGTAACACTGATACGGATGATCTCAAAATCAGGGTATCAACAACAGAAACTGCCAAACCGGATGAAGAAATTACCCTTATTGCGCAAAGCAACGGACAGGTACATTTTGTATCAAAAAATAAACTCACTTCGAAAACCTTCAATGCAAGCATCCCTAAAAAACGTTTCCCAACAGGGATACTTCAGCTAACGCTCTTTTCTGGTCAAAATGAGCCGGTTGCAGAGCGGCTTGTATTTATAAATCATTCTGACTTTTTACAGATTGACCTGAGTGCCGACAAGCCTGAGTATAAAAAAAGGGAGAAAGTCAAACTGACCCTTGAAACAAAAGACCCTGAGGGTAAACCTACACTCGGGAGTTTTTCTATTGCGATTCTGGATGAATCAAAAGTGCCCTTTAATGAGGCTGATGAAACCACTATTATGTCAAACCTTCTGCTCAGTTCAGATTTAAAAGGCTTTATTGAACAGCCCAATTATTATTTCGATGAAATAAACGAAGATAAAGTCAGGCAGCTTGATATCCTATTACTGACTCAGGGATGGCGGCGGTTTGAGTGGAAAAATATACTGGCTGACAATTATCCAACATTGGTATATCAACCCGAAACCAATTTGCAGGTAAGTGGCAAGGTAACTACAATGACAGGCAAGCCTGTGATCGGTGGAAAGGTTACCTTATTCTCTGCGTCGGGAGACGTTTTTATGATGGACACTATTACCAATGTAAACGGAGAGTTCAGATTTGATAACCTGATTTTTAATGATAGCACGAAATTCGTAATCCAGGCAAGAAATGAAAAAGACCGAAAAAATGTAGAAATTTTACTTGACAGGATTCCACCACAATTGGTTACAAAGAACAAAAACGAGGCTATGCTGGAGGTAAATGTTAACCGCTCCATGCTTCCCTACCTGAAGAATAGTCGCACCCAGTTCGATGAACTCAGGAGATATGGTGTAATTGGCAGAAATATCCTTCTTGATGAGGTGAAAATAGTAGAGCGAAAACAGGAAGTAAAATACTCCTCAAATTTGAATGGCCCGGGAAGGGCTGATGCGATAATCAAGGCTGATCAGCTTCAGAATTGTTATGATCTTGCGATATGCCTGCAGGGAAGAGTTGCAGGTTTAATTATCAGGGATGGCATGGCCTATCTGATGAGAAATATGGGTTCTTCATTCAGAGGGCCGGTACCGATGCAGGTAGTTGTGGATGGTGCCTTTTTGGGTCCTGAATTTCTATCAGTCATTAACGTTCAGGATGTGGAAACTGTCGAAGTCCTGAAAAGCGGTGCAAACAGTGCTATTTATGGCTCAATGGGCGGAGGTGGCGTACTCATCATAACTACCAAACGGGGTGATAATAACAATAATTACAGGTCTTATTCACCCGGAATAATGAGTTATAAGCCGCAGGGATTTTTTAAGGCAAGGGAATTTTATTCACCCAACTATGCAGATCCTGCGATTAATGCAAAGATTCCAGATCTGCGGACTACCATTTACTGGAATCCAAATGTTATAAGTGATACTACCGGTAAAGCAAATATTGAATTCTTCAATTCTGATGGAACAGGTAATTATAAAGCAATTGTTGAAGGGATAAATATCAATGGATCGATAGGAAGAAAGGTTTTCAGATATAGCGTCAAATAGAAAGATGAATACAATAAAAGTCAGGATTAAAGATAAAATTGCCGTGCTTTCTCTGGATCGCGGTCGTTCAAATGCTATAAATTCAGAAATGGTTTCTGAACTGCATCAAATGATAAGAAATATCGAAAATGATGATTCTATCGCCGGACTTATCCTAACCGGAAAAGATGGCTTCTTTTCAGCAGGGCTGGATCTTATCGAATTATATAGTTATGATGAAGATCAGATCAAAGAATTTTGGGTAGAATTTTTAAGCCTGGTTACTTCTATGGTTTCATTTAAGAAACCTATGGTCGCTGCAATCAGCGGACATAGCCCGGCAGGTGGCTGTGTTCTTGCAATTTGCTGTGATTACCGGGTAATGGCCGAGGGAAAGTTTATCATCGGATTGAATGAAGTTCCTGTAGGTATCATTGTCCCTGAAAGTATTTTCCATCTTTATGCATTCTGGCTTGGAAATGCTCCTGCTTATCGTGCATTGCTTGAAGGCAAGTTAATGAGTACTCAGGAAGCATTAAGTGCCGGGTTGGTCGACGAGCTTGTAAGCCCTGAAAGTATCCTGCATGCCGCTGAGCGTAAAATGTTAACTTACATACAGCTTGAACGTAAAACCTGGCAACAAAGCAAAATGAATATTCGAGAAGATCTCCTCAAAAAAGTAAGCGCTGATCAGACTGAAATGCTTGCGCATATGCTTGAACAATGGTGGTCGCCATCAACACGTTCCATATTAAAGACAATCATTCAAAATCTTCAACAAAAATCTTCCTGATATGTATAATGAACCCATGTTACGTGATAATGCCCTGAGTGGAAAAACAATCATCGTTACCGGTGGTGGAACTGGTTTAGGCAGGGCGATGAGCACTTATTTTCTTAAACTCGGTGCTAATATAGTTATCACAAGCCGCAAGATGGATGTTCTTGAAAAGACTGCTGCTGAGATGCAGGAAGAAGCATCTGCTGATGGCATAGAACTTAGGGCAAAAGTACTTCCCGTTCAATGTGATGTTCGTAAACCTGAAGAGGTTGATGAAGTACTTAAGAAAACCCTCGATACTTTTGGCCAGGTGAATGGTTTATTGAATAATGCAGCAGGAAACTTTATTTCTCCGACAGAAAGACTATCTCCAAATGCATTTTCAACTATCATTGATATCGTTTTAAAGGGTACTGCTAATTGCACAATGGCCTTAGGAAAACACTGGATCAAAGAGAAACAAGCCGGAACAATATTAAATATTGTAACAACCTACGCATTCACGGGCTCAGGATATGTAGTTCCATCGGCCTGCGCAAAAGGAGGTGTTTTAGCCATGACCCGTTCTCTTGCAGTAGAGTGGGGTAAATATGGTATCCGAAATAATGCAATCGCTCCAGGCCCATTCCCAACAAAAGGAGCATGGGACAGATTACTTCCAGGCGATATGGCGAAAAAATTCGATTTCAAAAACCGGGTACCTCTAAAGCGGGTTGGTGATCATCAGGAGCTGGCAAATCTTGCTGCATTTATGATGTCCGATTTTTCGGGATATATTAATGGAGAAGTGATCACTATTGATGGAGGAGAATGGTTACAGGGAGCGGGGCAATTCAACGGACTTGAAGCGATTACACCCGAAATGTGGGATATGCTTGAAATGATGACCCGATCAGCCAAAGGAAGTTAATTTCATTCGAAAATATATGCAGAAACGTGTTAATATTTCTTCCGGAGCCGTTTGGGAGGATATGGTGGGCTATAGCAGAGCCGTACGAATTGGAAACATCATTGAAGTTTCAGGAACTACCTCGGTCGATGGAGATATGCTGATCGGAAAAGATGACCTGTATGCTCAGACAAAATTTATTCTCCTAAAAGTTGAAAAAGCTTTGCAAGAGGCTGGCGCACAAATGACAGATGTAGTACGAACACGCATGTATGTAACCGACATAAGCAAATGGGAGGAAGCAGGTAAAGCCCATGCTGAGTTTTTTAGAGATATAAAACCTGCAACAACTATGGTTGAGGTAAGCCGCCTGATCCACCCTGATCTACTCATAGAAATTGAGGTATCGGCATTAATTCAATAACATACTTATTAAAATATTCATTCTGTAATCGGTATCCATTCTGTATTTTTGTAAAATGGGAACACAGGTACAGGAAGAAACACTAACGCTTGAGGAGGTTTTAGCAGCGTTAAAAGTTAATCATCGCCTGATCCTTTGGAATGATGATACCAATACATTCGAACACGTTATTCACTGCCTCGTAAAATACCTCGACTATACTGAAAAACAGGCCGAAAGAATCGCCTGGACAGTCCATAATGACGGGAAATGCACAATCCTTGAAGGTTCATTTACTGAAGTTGAGGTTTACCGTAAAATACTTCAGCAGGAAGGCCTAACTGTTAGTGTAGAATAGACAGCTGAAATTCAGGTGTTATTGCTGAACAGCTTAGCATCCTTTTAAGCCCTCAAAAATAACACTTTGGGGTTGAGCTTGAATTTCTGGCAGAAAATCTGAAATTAAGCACAATTTCATGTGATCCCCTTTCAACAGCTGCTAGTCTGGAGGTTGTAAAATCGTATGAATATCCTAGCTGCAGATTTGGACTTAACTGTATCTCAGCAAGCAAATCCACTGAATCCATAGAACGTAATGAAGCCCCAAGCCAGAGCGTTTCTTTAAAAAGGAAATTAGCATTCAAATCTATCTGAACAGGAGAACCATTTACATATTTAATAAGCATATTTGGCTTGAACTTAATATCAGCTCCCAGATCCGTCAGGTATCCACCCTGTAGTAAATAATGCGGTTTGTATGCAGTGGCAGATTGTTTTGCTGTACCCAAATCCCTGTAATAAAAAAAGGGTGATGAAAACCCGGCATAAAATTTCTGCGAAAATAGCATTAATCCAAATCCAAGATTCGCCCTCAGGGAATTCTGATCAGCAAAAACAGGATCCTGAGCTGCTGTAGGACTCCCGGACTGGCTGTATTGTCCCACATACTTTCCCAGTCCACCATTCAATCCCAGAGAAAAATAAGTATTATCCCCAACAGCAACCTTATGAGCTACTGTACCCAAAAAGCCGTTCTCGCTAATTACTTCACCAATCTGATCTCTCATAAATATTATGCCTGCTGATGTTCCTGATTGATTTATCGGGCTATGAACAGAAATAGTTTGTGTATTGGGAGCACCTTTAAATCCTACCCATTGCTGCCTAGCGAGTGCCGTGACATTAATTGCATCATCAATTGAGGAGTATGCTGGATTGATGATTAATCCGTTAAACATATATTGTGTAAACATCGCCTTCTGCTGTGCAAATACAGAAATTGTACCACAGATGAAAAGCAGTAATGCAAGTAAAACAGCTCTGATCTCCTGCGACTGGAATTTCATTGATTTGAACGATTGCGACTATTATTATTCTGATCCGGGTAATTACTATACCATTTCAACAATTGGAAGAAAATGATTCCTGCAAGCTCAACCCGTATTAAAATCAGGCTTGAACTATTGTTCTTTACGTTAAGAAAGGTGAAATAGTTACGATTTACGGATATAAATGGCAGTTAGCACTAAATTTTAACCCTGACTTAATTCCTTGAATTTTTTCTTAATTTGTCTACCTGAACCGAAAATCTTATTGGTTACATTTTAATTTCAAAGACATGTTTTTCTACTTATCAAAGATCCTTACCTTCCTGATCTCGCCAACAGTCATTATCCTGGGTATTTTGATTCTGGCTTTGATAGTAAATAAACCGGCCCTGCGAAGAAAATTGCTCATCGCTTCTTTGGGCCTACTTCTTTTCTTCAGCAACCCATTTATAATTAATCAATTACTTAAATATTGGGAACCGAAAAGCAATATGAATAACATGCAAGTTTATGATGCAGGAATAGTACTTAGCGGGTTCATGGGCCGGGATAAAGAAAGCGGCAGGCTTAGCTTTGGAGAAGGTGCAGACAGGCTGACCGAGGGTTTAATACAATATAGAAAGGGCCGGATAAAAACAATAATAATTAGTGGGGGTAGTGGAAGTCTGGTAGATGATACACGTGAGTCAATACTCGCAAAAACATTTTTAATAGAAAATTGCAATGTGCCTGACTCAGTAGTTATTATTGACACCGTATCGAGGAATACCTACGAAAATGCTGTTGAATCTAAAAAAATCATGAATGCAGCAGGACTAAGAACCGCAATCATGATCACTTCTGCATGGCATATGAGACGGGCAGAAGGATGTTTCAAGAAAGTTGGTTTGGAAGTGGATATACATCCTGTTGATGGGATGTACCACGGTCAGGGTTCTACTCCATCTGATCTATTTATCCCGAATACCTGGAATATTGTTCATTGGGAAAACCTGATGCATGAAATTGCAGGGATTATTATCTATAAATTACAGGGCTATAATTAATTTGAAGAAAAGGGTAGCTATTACTTAGACGCCTGTTTCCTCATCTGTACCAGCCCCTCATTATTTACACTGTAAACCTGCTCATCGCTACTGATAAATATCATGAACTGCTGGGTGCCAGCTTCCATCCAAAGCTTATTTTCCTTCCCTTCAACAGGGAATATCAATTGAGTGATGCCCAGCTTACCAAGATCGGAAGCATACACTTTATGTTTCTGATAGTAATCCTGCTGCAGATAGTATACATACCAGAGATGCTTCTTTTGCTCTTCACTGTACGGGATAGTAAATGAATTTTTAGCATCTCCGGATACTTGTTTGCTGAAATGCAGATAAGCCCAGCGCTCAGGAAAATGCATATTGATTATACCTTGCGATGACCATACCCAATTGTATTCGGGTAGGTTCCTGCCATCAGCTCCTTTCAATTTGATATATTTTCCATCTTTCACTTCAGTTTTCCATTCTACTCTCGAAAAATTGATCCTCCAGAAATCACCATCAACAGGCACTTTAGCAGAATTAGCCATGCTTACTGCCCGAAACGGGATAAACATCTCGACTGTCCAGCCCTTATCAATATCTGATGGATTATTTAGGGTCCCCTGAATATCCACAGCCCATTTCATACCGGGAGCATTATAAGCAATTAGAGCTCCACTTCCATTGCGGTATGGCTTTGCCATAAACAAATCGAACATGGTATTTAAAGCATTCACCTCGAACTCATAATAACGGTGAGTATCATTATCGGGGTCAATAAATACTTCAAAATCATTGTCATAAAAAACGATATCATCATAGTTCTTTAAATTTGCCCAAACATGTGGCTCCATGAGTTCAGCGGCAATATATAATCCTTTGCTATCCCAGGTCATCTTTGCTCTGGTATTCCAGATAGGAAGGGGTTTTCGTTCAGCTTCAATATCCTTAAAATTTTCTGTCCACTCCACATTTTTCCAAACCTCATCATCCAGTTTACCATCGATTTTTGGCGACTCGGAATTAAAAAATACGGTATATTTCTTTGGAGTAGACAATAAATCCTCTTTCCCAGCAAATTTAGGCTGTGCATTAGTTAAAGATATTGTCAGGAGAGTTAGAAGGCTTGAATAAAGCAGATAATGATTAATAACAGGATAAACAGTTTTGGCGGCCATTTAATAATTTTAGTATTATGCAAAGGTGGAATTTAAGAAGATTATTTATGATTTAGAACTAAAATTAAATAAAGGAAGTCCGGTGAACAAGAAAGAAATTTCGATAGACCAGAAAGAATAAAAGGTCTGAAACTATACTGATTTTCAAAGTGGTATAATTTTCTTTCTTCTGGCTTTTTAATATCTTCGCAGTTCAGAACCAATTTTAAAACGATCTTAAATTCATGAGAAAATTAATCAAGCTCTTAGCTATAGTCTTTTTATTGTCAGGTAGTATTACCTATGCCCAAAACAACGATCCGATTGTACAGCAGATCATTAAAGAAGCAAGCGAAAACTCACAATTGAAAAAACTTGCACATGAGTTAACGGATGGCATTGGTCCAAGGTTAGTTGGAACACCACAAATGAAACAAGCTCACGACTGGGCGATTGCAAAATATGAAAGCTGGGGAATTCCTGCCAGAAATGAAAAATGGGGAGAATGGCGCGGATGGGAAAGAGGTATAACCCACATTGATATGATTCATCCGCGTACAGAATCGCTTGAGGGAATGCAGCTGGCATGGAGTGCTTCGACCCATGGTAAAACTGTTACAGCAGAAACAATTATTCTGGCAGATCTTGCCGACTCAATTGCATTTCAAAACTGGTTGCCCAATGTAAGGGGTAAATTCGTTATGATTTCTATGCAGCAGCCCACAGGAAGAGATGACAGAAACTGGGAAGAATTTGCTACCAAAGAATCTCTTGAAAAAATGAAGGCCGAGCGTACTGCTGCAGTAAATGCATGGCGAAACCGTCTCAACAAAACAGGATTAAGTCCGAAAACACTGGCTATAGCACTCGAAAATGCAGGAGCCGCCGGTATTTTTGCTTCAAACTGGTCTGCAGGATTTGGTGTAAATAAAATATTTGGTGCTCAAAGTACAAAGATCCCAACCATTGATCTTTCTCTTGAAGATTACGGAATGCTATATCGTCTCACAGAATCAGGAGTTAATCCAAAGATTAATTTACGCGCCGATTCAAAACAACTGGGGATGGTGCCTGTATTCAATACCATAGCTGAAATCAAAGGCACTGAAAAACCTGATGAATATGTAGTCCTATCCGCACATTTCGATTCATGGGATGGCGGAACAGGAGCTACAGATAACGCAACCGGAACAATAACCATGCTTGAAGCCATGAGAATCCTTAAAAAAGTTTATCCTAATCCAAAGAGGACCATTCTTGTTGGGCATTGGGGTAGTGAAGAACAAGGATTAAATGGATCCAGAGCATTTGTTGAGGACCATCCGGATATCGTCCGGAATATTCAGGCTTTGTTCAATCAGGACAACGGAACCGGAAGGGTTGTTGATCTTTCAGGTCAGGGATTTTTGCATGCTTACAGTTATTTGGGTAAATGGTTACAGGCTGTACCTGATGAAATCAGATCAGAGATTAAAACCAACTTCCCCGGTACTCCTGGTGGTGGTGGATCTGACTATGCATCTTTTGTAGCTGCAGGTGTTCCTGCATTTTCATTAAGCTCATTAAGCTGGGCCTATGGAACTTATACCTGGCATACCAACCGTGATACTTACGATAAGATTGTATTTGATGATGTTCAAAAAAATGCAATTCTTACAGCAATCATGGCTTATAAAGCAAGTGAAGATCCAACACCTGCATCGCGTGAAAAAAGTATTCTTCCTGTTAGTCAAAGAACCGGGCAGCCAATGTCATGGCCTGCACAACGCAGCCCTATTCGCAAAGGTGGTGTGAATTAAAATAAATATGCTGTTCGGCATGTTCCGCAGGGCATGTCGAACAGCTTATTAGCGATTATATTACCAATAAACCGTTTTGCCTCAAACTATTTATTGCTTTTCCATACCAAAATGGTTCAAAATCTACTTCCAAGTAAACCTCAAAATCTATTTTTGCCTTTTTAAGGGTCATCAGTTCTGCATTTTCAGGACCTGCAAGAGTCAAGAATTTAATCAGCCAATCAGCCTGTGCTTTTTCGACCTGAATGTTAAAATTCCCTTTCTTATCAAAGAATTTTAACTCGGCCATTTCCCACTGCCTGCCTTTTTTACTTTTGGTAAAATAATCGATTACAGGCTTTGTCCCGAGCCATACTATTTTTGCATCGGGTTTAAGCAGGAATGACTCTTCCTTAGAAAGAGACTTCATAATAAATTCAGGATCAACCTTAGTCTTTGGTACCTTATTTTCAAACCATTCCTGCAAAGGGTAATCAAAACAGATTCCATGCATATAATTAAACAAGGATTTCTTTAAACCATAACTAAAGAGTTCATGGTCAGTTCCACTTTTATCAATGTGAACTATATCATTATTTGCAAAGCTGCCACTTGTACTGCATGCTTTTTCAACTTTGAACTTTTCGGGATACATCCCCACCGGACTATGAGCTGTCATTGCAAATTGATGCCAGAACGCCGACTGAAGAACTCCTGACTCAAACATTTGTCTTACCATTTCCAGTGAATCAATGGTCTCCTGAGCAGTTTGGGTAGGGAAGCCATACATCAGATAAGCATGAACCATAATTCCTGCTTCAGTAAAATTATGACAAACTCTGGCTACCTGTTCAACTGTTACCCCCTTATGGATCAGTTCCAGCAGGCGATCGGATGCCACTTCGAGTCCGCCGGATATTGCAATACAACCTGATGCTTTTAAAAGCAAACAAAGATCCCTTGTAAAACTCTTCTCAAAGCGAATGTTTGTCCACCAGGTTACAGTCAGTTTTCTCCTGATAATCTCCAAAGCAAGTGATCGCATTAAGGCGGGTGGTGCAGCTTCATCGACAAAATGAAAGCCCCGCTCACCCGTTTGTTCAATCATTTCCTCCATCCTGTCGCAAAGCAGACCGGCCGCAACAGGTTCATAAACCTTAATATAGTCAAGTGAAATATCGCAAAATGTACATTTTCCCCAATAGCAACCATGAGCCATGGTCAGCTTGTTCCACCTACCGTCGCTCCACATGCGGTGCATTGGGTTGACCACCTCAATAACCGAAATATACTTATCAAGCAGCAGGTCACTATAATCAGGTGTACCTACATCAAACTGCCTGTAATCAGGAGAAATACTACCATTGCAATACTTCAGTTTTGAATCAACCATTGCAAAAGTCCGTTTCAACTCATTCAAACCACGCTTTCCATCTAAATATTCACAAAGATGCTCAATTGGAGCTTCGCCATCATCCAGACAGATAAAATCAAAGAATTCGAATACCCTTACATCTGAAACTGAACGCAATTCAGTATTCGGGAAACCACCACCCATTGCGATCTTAATTTCAGGATAGTGCAATTTCAGCCATTGTGCAATCCGAAAAGCAGAATAAAGGTTTCCTGGAAATGGAACTGAGAGCGACACAAGCTCAGGTTTCAACTTCGTAATATTCTCTTCCAGAATACGCAAAAGGATTCCGTCGATATAGGTATTATCAAGTTGTAATGCTTCGTATAATTCATCAAAAGCTGATGCAGAACGTCCCATACGCTCAGCATATCTGCTGAATCCAAAATGGGGATCGATGCACTCAACAATCAGATCGGAAATATCTTCAAGGTATAGTGTTGCCAGGTGTTTTGCTTTATCCTGGGTACCCATGGTACCAAATGCCCAGTCGAGATCGTCCAGCTGCTCAAATCGTGATGCTTCCGGCAAAAAATCCTCCTGACAAATCAGGTGTGAAAGCGTTGGATTATGACCCTGCAGGAATGATATAACCGCATCAATAGTATTAATGTAATGAGATTTGAGAGCTATTATTCGCTTTGAATTTTCTGAAATAGTATCTGTGTGTATGATCTGATTGAACATGTCTTCCAATCCGGATCTGGAAAACAGCCTCAAAATGACTTCAATTCCAAGATCAGCCTGATGTGAAGAAATAGTTTTTGTGTTAAGAAAGCCCTTCAGATATGCCGTAGCGGGGTATGGCGTATTTAACTGCGTAAAGGGTGGGGTTAGTAAAAAAACCTTCGTTGCCAAATCCTGAAATTTTAAACCCTAATATTTTGCTCAAAAACTAATGATACAATTTTAGGCTATGATTGATCCCTAGACTTGCAATATTACGATTTAAATACTCGACTCCCGAAATACGTTGCTGATAGAGGTTGATATATCCCAGTTCAACGGTCAGATTTTTGATCAATTGATAATTAAGTCCGGCAAAGAACCGGTTCTGATCAAACGAATTAAAAAGTATGCCCTTATGAGTATTGACATAAATCCCATCACTTAGTTTAAGATAAATGTCGTGATTATGATCTTTTGAATTGATTAATTTACATTCAAGAGCTAACATATACGATATCCTTTCCACAAATCTGTATCCTGCGATTAATGAATTATCCTGTTTCTTATGGATGAATCGCTCTTCCATCCGATAACGGTGGCTTAAATGAATTGATCTTAAATTGTGACTATACCCCAGGTCGTGATTAAGTCTTATTTCAGGGACCATTAATGAACTTGAGAACTCAGGATCACCCGGAGAATTTAAATAATAGGCAATTCCATTTTTAAAACTAAAATTCTTAAAGGGCTCAAAACCCAGCTGTGATTTACAAAACATCTGTGATTGCCTGACTGGGTCCGTATAAATGCGTTCCTGAACTTCAACATTCAAAGACCATTTTGGCGAAAGTTCCAGATCAGAGGAAAAAAATGCCACAGCAAGACTTTGCCGGATAACTTCTTTCCGGGAATCCTGAGCATATACAGAACACGAAACTAAAAGGAAGGTTATAATCTTAAAAAAGATCCCAGCAGATCTCAGAAACATAGCAGCAAATATTGTCTGAAAATAATCAATGGATTTGAAAATTGAACAGGATAAGTATCAGATAACAAATAAATTACCTGAAATCAGGTGAGGTTTAATAACTAATCAACCCCGGTATCAGGATTCAATAGTTAACAGTTTAGTATCTTTGCAAAATATTAAATTACAATCATGGTAGAGATCGGCAAATTCAATGAGCTAAGGTTTATAAAAAAGACTGAAAATGGTCTAATCTTGACTGAAGGAGAGAAAGAAGTTCTGCTACCCTATGTGTATGCTCCGGAGGGTGCAGAGATTGGCGACAATCTTCATGTTTTTGTATATATCCACAGTGATGGACGCTTAATGGCTACCACAGAAACTCCTATAGCCCAGGTTGATGAATTTGCTTTTCTGGAGGTTGTTGATGAAAATGAAAATGGTGCCTTCATGGATATGGGCATAGGTAAGTATGTTTTTGTGCCTAACAAAGAGCAAAAACGCCCGATGAAGATTGGACAGAAATATGTAGTGTTCCTTTACAATGATGAGAAAACCGAACGCATTACAGCCTCTTCATATCTGAGTGATTTTATTAATCAGGATGAACATGATTTTGAAGAGGGAGATGAGGTAAGGTTGCTGATTACGGATGAAAGTGATCTGGGATTCAGCGCCATTATCAACCAACGATTCATGGGACTTCTTTACCGCAATGAAGTTTTTGAAGACCTGAAACCCGGTGATCAGAAACGTGGATTTATAAAAAAGATCCGGGAAGGAAATAAAATCGATCTTAGTCTGCAGGTAATCGGCTTCAAACATATTCTTGATCTGAAAGATAGCCTGATGATTGATCTTCAGGAAAATAATGGATCCATTCTCCTGGGTGATAAAAGCTCACCTGAAGATATTTACAACCGTTTAAAGATTAGTAAAAAGGCCTTCAAAAAAGCCATTGGGAGTCTTTATAAGGAACGTCTTATCACAATATCTGATCATGAGATAAAATTAGTCCCAAAAGAAAAGGTCTGATTATGGAGGTCTGATGCTTGTTTTTATCAGAAAAAAGTCTTATCATTAATAGGTATATCCACCATCTATTCAAAAATACTCCAATGAAAAGAACACTTTTAGCCATTGTTCTCATAAGTATGGGACTTACTGTAAGGGCACAAAACAATATTCCTGCTGCCGCTATACAAATTCAAACAGCCGAACTGGCTGCTCCTGCCGACAAGCGTGGGGCTTCAAGTGTTTATGGCTATTCTGCAAAAGGAGAATTTATTCTGCTCAGAAAGGGCACCAATGAAATGATCTGTTTGGCAGATGATCCGAAAATTCCCGGCTTAAATGTAGCCTGTTATCATAAAGATCTGGAACCATTTATGAAAAGAGGACGTGATTTAAAAGCTGAAGGAAAGACTCCTAAGGAAGTGGCTGATATCCGTGATCATGAGGCAAAAAGCGGGTGGATTCCTATGCCAAAACAACCTGCAAGCTTATTTGTTTATACCGCGAAGGCTGAAAATTTCGATCCTATGACCGGAACTGTAAAAGATGGATATCTGAGATATGTAGTTTACATCCCTTATGCTACTGCAGAAAGTACCGGCCTTCCACTTAAACCTGATGTGCCGGGTATGCCCTGGCTAATGGATCCCGGAACACACAGGGCTCATATTATGATTAGTCCGCCTCAGCCTCAGAAAAACTGATCGGTTCCTTGCTTTAAATATTTATTGAACCGGGCTTATTGGCTCTTCGTCATGAATAGTCTTTCTGTTCAGAAAGGCTTCTTTTTTCATGCTTCTTGCAGCAACTACCGCACTGATCAGCATTAATATTGCACCCGCAAAGAATGGGGCACCCGCAAATTTAACATCCCCTTCGGGCCTTGTAAACCAGGCAAATAAATTGGTCATGAGTAAAGGACCGACGATAGAAGTCGCGCTCATTAAACTGGTTAATGCACCCTGTAATTCCCCCTGCTCATTTCTGGGAACATTGCCTGAAATGATTGATTGCAGTGCCGGACCTGCGATACCGCCCAGACAGTAGGGAATTAAAAAAACAAACATCATCCAGCCTTCGGTAGCGAAAGAAAATAGAAATAGACCAAGAGAATATAGCCCTAATCCAACATAGATGCTTTTCTCATCACCCAGCTTTGGGTTAATATATCTGATCAAACCACCCTGAACTATCGCAATAAGCAAACCAATTACTGTTAATGAAATGCCCATTAAGGTATTACTCCATTGGAATTTTTCTATGTTGAAAAAAGTCCAGGTACTTTGAACGGCATGACCTGCGATATAGACAAAAATAAGGGAAACAATTAAGCCCCCCACACCTTTGTACTTCTTAAGTTGTATCAGAGAGCCCAGTGGATTGGCACGTTTCCATTCAAAGGGTCTCCGATGCTCCTTTGCCAGTGATTCAGGAAGTACAAAATAGCCATAGATAAAGTTCAGGAAAGTTAGAATTGCCGCTGCCATGAATGGAACCCTGGGACCAAACTCGCCCAAAAGTCCGCCAATTCCGGGACCAATAATAAATCCTAAACCGAATGCAGCCCCAATCATCCCAAAGTTTTTAGCCCGGTTTTCAGGAGTACTGATATCGGCAATATAAGCTGTAGCTGTAGTAAAACTTGCACCAAAAAGTCCTGCAATTAGCCTTCCGACAAAAAGCCACCAGATTGTTGGGGCCATCGAAAGAAAAATATAATCAATTCCAAAGCCTAATAAGGATAAAAGCAAAACCGGCCGTCGTCCATATTTATCACTCAGATTGCCTACAATTGGAGCGCAAATAAACTGCATGATTGCATAGGCAAAAGTTAATAAACCAGCCCATTGTGAAGCCTCACTAATATTTCCCTGAATTAGCTCCTCTATTAATTGAGGGAAAACCGGGATGATCAAACCGAGGCCAATGACATCAAGCAAGAGGGTAATAAAAATAAAGCTGACAGCAGCTTTGCGGGATTTAGGCATAATTTCCTTTTCAGATTATTAGGCGGTGAACTTAGTTAAAATTCAGGGAGTTTATAAACGTTACACAAAAAGGGATTAGTCAATAAAATGGTAAAGGAATACTACATCACCCTTAAAAGCAGGTTTACTCTGCCCCTGGATCTCAAGTTCGACACCCAGAACAGCCTTTGTTACTCCTCTGAGGTTGGCAATCGAAACCAATTTTGCTCTTAATCTGACCTCAGATTCCACAACAACTGCCTGTGCAAATTTGAGGTTCTCAATACCATAATTGATCTCCATTTTGAGATTTTTAATATCGGTAATCTGTTTCCATAAGTATGGGATCAGTGATAAGGTAAGATAACCATGAGCAATCGTTGCCTTAAATGGACCCTCAGTGGCCGCCCTCTCAGTATCAATGTGTATCCATTGATGGTCAAGGGTAGCATCTGCGAATTTCCTGATCTGATCCTGAGTGATTTTGTGCCAGGCAGAAACACCGAGTTCCTGGCCAAGGAAAGATTCAAACTCAGTATAATTATTAATTATAAGCATATTAAGGAGGTATTTATGGGCAAAATGGTTCTTATTTAATCAATTATTGCAAAGTTAATGTTTATTAAGTGATGACCTCTCTGTTTGAATCAAGGAATTTGCTTCACAATATAAATTGCATATTTAAGGTATGATTCAGAAAAATTCAGATAGAATTCCAAAGCTAAAATTATTCAGCAGCATTTTTCTGCTCTCCCTGATCATACTCATTTTTCAACAAAAATCTCAGCCTGAGCTGGTTGAAAAATACTATTCAATTAGCACCTATCCTCTGATTCGAAGCGGGCTTCAATTCATTTTCAATAATATCCCAATTAGTTTGGGTGATATTCTTTATTTGCTTCTTAGCATCGCCATATTGATTTCCATTTTTAAGCTTTTAAAGATCTTTTTCTTTCAGAAAAGACACCTTGATGGAGCAAAAATTGGACTCAACATGATTATTTCCCTTGAAGTCCTCATCCTTATTTTCTATTCGTTCTGGGGGCTGAATTATTTCCGGCAGCCGGCAGCAGAAAGATTGAAACTAAGCGGCATGGAGTATTCAAAGGAGGAACTTTACAAGATAACCGGAATTCTGATTGATTCTGCTAATTCCATCCGCTCGAAAATCAATCCGGAACAATGGCCGCAAACTGACCCTGAGCTTTACTCGGAATCAGCCAAAGCGATAAAAAACCTTCATCCGCCATATGATGCAGCTGTATATCCGATTCCAAAAATAAAGAACTCTCTGATCGGCACGCTAATGAATTATTTTGGGACTGCCGGATACTTCAATCCATTTACCGGTGAAGCTCAGATCAATTCAGGAATGCCGATTTATCTTAAACCATTTGTTGCATGTCATGAGACAGCACATTCTATGGGCTATGGTGCTGAGGATGAGGCTAATTTTATTGGTTTTATAAGCGCCAGTGAATCGGATAATCCGATGCTCAAATATTCAGCTTATTATCTGGCTGCCCAGGAATTTATGTCTGAAACCGGCAGATTGGATACTGTAGTATTTCAAACTCTGAAAAGCCGGATCTCAGAACCATTTTTGGCCGATCTGAAAAATGAAAGAGCCTATTGGGAGGAATACAGAGGAATAACCAGAAGATTCAGCAGCATCTTTTACGATAACTACCTGAAGGCCAATAAACAACCGGATGGAATGAAAAGTTATAACCGGATGATCATACTGACCATGGCCTATTATAAAAAAAGGGGGCTTTTAATGGCCCCCTGACTTATTATTTTGCTAATGCCACTTCCCGGGCTTTGGTTGTAGTGTAATATTTCGCGATCATATTTGGAACTTCCCATGCCGGCAACTTTCCATCTCTCAAATATTGAAAGTACGCTTTGGCTACCTGTGCAAAATGATCTTCGTGTCCAACTTTATATTTATCGGGAATAATTACCTCCCAGCCTGTTGAATTTTTCTTCAATTCAACTCCTGGATACTTGTCGTTAATTTTTTTCAGATCATCCATAATCGCATTCTCAAATGCTTTCATATCGGTACCTGCAGCAGGCTCGATGTACAATACAGGCTTAAAATTCTGCTCCTTGCCCTGCTTAATAATGACACTCGCCTTAGTACCACGCATTACTGAAAAATGGGTATCCCCGGTTCCTTCAGGCGCCTGAAAATCCCATGTCACAGAAACTTTTGCATGAATTCCTTTCAGACGGTAGTTTATTTCTCCGTTTGAATAAGGATTCAATACACCATCTTTAACATCAGCCTTCAGATATTCAGGAAATTCCTTTTTGAGGGTAACCTTTTCAAACTGCTGGGCTGTTAATTTAGTACTCCATCGTTTAGCTGAAACAATCTCAATATCCTTTTTATAGTCAAGCACCTGATCAGGAAAACATTCCCATTGTACCAAATCAACGAGGTGGGTTGTAATATCAGTGATTCCCTCTCCCTGCTGCTTAACATCAAAGAACCAGGCCGGTCTGACAAGAGGTTTTCCGGAAACATTCTTGAAGAAATAATGAACACTTATTTTTGTAACCGACGGATTTTCGGGACTACCCTTGTCCAGATCACCAAAAGCCGGAAGATGCGCAAACTCCTTTTGAAGGATGCTATTGATCTCATAACGCTCAGTCATGATATCATAAAGCAGCACTTTATTTTTTTCTGCCGATTCAAAAGCCTGAACCAGGGTATTAAAGCCCTCGGTATCAATTGCCATCGGCTTATCTGCCAGAACATTCAAGCCCGAATCAACCGACTGCTTGATATAGTTAGTCTTAAACTTATTGTTTCCGGCAATGACGACCACATTCCCTGCCTTTTCCTGAAACATCCTTGCCAGGTAATCATCCCCTGTATATACCTTTTGATTCCATTTTGTTGGTCCCTCTGCCCTCTTGTTATAAGAACTGATCAGATTAAGGTGAGCCTTGACCTCATCTCCGTATGGGGCATAAACATGTACCACTGAATCAATTTCGGGATACATAGACTTCTGTATCAGAGCAGAGTGAAAATGCCCCGGATCAAGGGTTATCAAACGAATTTCAGGTTCTTGTATTTTTTCAGATTTATCTGCACATGATGTACCAAAAAGAATCATACAGTTAATTAACAGAAAGTGTTTAATGTTTTTGAAGTTAGATTTTATCATAAGAATAGCTTGAAATTAAATTTATCCCAATTATTTGAATTTCAGGTAGAAGAACGGAAATTCTATACTAAATATTAAATAATTTTTTCTAGAGTTATAGACTTTAATTTTGGCGAAAGCAATTGTATTCCTGTAAATGCGATCAAGTAGGCACATCCGGCGAAAATAAACAATGAAACATAGCTTCCGGTTGTTTGTAACAGGAAGCCACCGATCGTTGCACCGAACATACCCCCAACAGCACCAAGCATACTGCCTATGCCAACAACAGAACCCACTACCTGTCGTGGAAACATATCGGTTGTAAGCGTAAACAGGTTAGCAGACCATGCGGAATGCGCAGCTAAAGCCAGGCCTATCAGACCTACAGCGAGCCATAATTCCGTTGTCTGTGCTGCAAAGTAAACCGGAACAACACATAATGCCGATGCAAACAACGTAGTTTTACGACTTTTATTTACAGACCATCCGCGCTTAATTAAGGCAGAAGATGCCCAGCCGCCAATAATACTACCGAAATCAGACATCAGGTAAATTATGATCAGAATGGGGCCAATCTTAGCGATCCCAATCCCATAATTACTAAAAAAGAATTTTGGGAGAAAAAACAGGAAGAATGAAAAGATAGGATGAGTCATGAATGCGCCAAATGCGAATGCCCAGGTCTGCCTGTATTTTAGCAGATGCAGCCAGGGAATTTTGATCTGAGGTTCCATTGGATCACTCGTTATGTATTCCAGTTCTGCTTTTCCAAGTTTTGGATGATCCTGGGGCAACCGGTACATCATCATCCAGAAAACAATCCAGATAAAACCTATTGCTCCGGTAATGACGAAGGTCATCTGCCATCCATAATTGATGGCTATAAACGGCACTGTCAGAGGGGCAACTATTGCTCCAACACTTGCTCCGGATACAAAAATACCTGTAGCTAAAGCCCTCTCTTTTCTTGGAAACCATTCTGAAACGGCCTTTAAAGCTGAAGGAAAATTTCCTGCTTCGCCCAATCCAAGGAGAAAACGGACTGCCGCAAATCCAAAAAGAGAAGCAACCAGTGCATGCATCATTGTAGCCATGCTCCAGAATCCGATAGCAATTGTGGCTCCCAAACGGGTTCCAATCTTATCGAGAAGATGACCCATAATGAGGAATCCCAATGCATATGCAGCCTGAAAAGAGGAGACAATAAATCCATATTCTGAATCAGACCAGGCAAATTCCTTTTGAAGCTGCGGGGCCAGAATACCAAGAACCTGCCGGTCAACAAAATTAATTGTAGTAGCCAGGAACAGCATTGCACAAATCTTCCAGCGGTAATTACCGACTCCTGATTTTGAAGCTATAAGCATTATTTCCTCATTTCTATTAACATATCATTGCATTTACATGCAATTGGGAACAGATATAAAAATCATGGTTCGCCACAATCAAACATTGAGGAATTCAGCCCCTTTTTTACAATGACAGTATTTTCAGCTTAAACTTTTGGTTCCCAGCCCTTTTGATATTCCCTTTTCCACAGTTTCATTGCAGCCGCATCATTTAAAATATGACCGTTTTTAGGATCAATATTCAGGGTTCTACCTGTACGCTGAGCAATATTACCGAGCTGACATAGCAAGGTACTCTGATGTCCACCATGAATATCTGCCGCAAGAGGTGTTCCGCTCTTAATACCGCTAAAGAAGTTTTGAATATGAAAAGCATCCAATTGTTGCGAAGGACTGGTCAGGCTGCCTGTATCGACTTTGATTTCATTCTTAGCTTCTTTGATAAGATTATTCTTGAGATCAAAAGCCTTATATGCATTACTACCGCCTATCACTAAAGTGCCATTCTCCCCATAAAAAATAACACCTACCGTATTACCTTCGATTGGAAACGGATTACAACTTCTGCCTTCCCAGGTAATAGTTGATTTATTTCCGAATTCTATATTAATATTTTGAGTATCAGGTGCTTCCCAATCATCCTGATAACGATACCTTCCACCTGCAGAGCTTACTCTAGTTGGGAATTCTACCTGTAGGCCCCAGCGTGCAAGATCTATCATATGTGTACCATTATTCAATGCTTCTCCTGTACCCCAGTGCCAGAACCAGTGCCAGTTATAATGAATCAGATTATCCTTAAACTCGCGGCGCGGTGCAGGTCCCTGCCAAAGATCATAATCAAGCCATTCAGGAACAGGGGTAGTTTTACCGACTCCAATTGATGGTCTGTTGTTGGTATACCAGGTTTTTGCAAAATAAGGTCGTCCAATAATTCCACCATGTAATTCAGCGATCCCGGCAGCTACATTAGGCCAGGAACGGCGCTGGTTACCCATCTGAATCACATTTTTATATTTATTGGCTGCAGCCACAAGGAGTTCCCCTTCATGAGGATTATGGCTGCACGGTTTTTCAAGGTAAACGTGTTTACCGGCTGCCGATGCTAATAAAGCTGCAGGGGCATGCCAGTGATCAGGTGCTGCAATTACAAGCGCATCAAGCTGTTTGTCTTCAAGAGCCTTTCTGAAGTCGGGCTGAGCCATCGGCTTGGTGTTTTGTATGCCTGTAACCGTACTGATACATTTTTCGGCTGCACGCTTGTCCACGTCACAGATATAACGAATTTCACAATTCTTCTGAGCAGCAAAATTTGAAGAAAGTGCAAGTCCGCGACTATTAACACCCATCATTGCAACCTGAATGCGTTCATTTGAACCCATAATTTTTGCATAGCTACTAGCACTAAAACCAGGCAGAACACCTCCAAATGAAATTGCGGCAGCACCAGTAACTGTCTTTTTAATAAAATCCCGGCGGGAATCTGAATTTTTCATGTGTATATTAATTTATGGCGTTTAAGCCTTTATTTTATTTTAATTCTCAGGAAAGCTTAAATATCATATTCACTTTTCCAGTATTGGGTTGTCTCAGTTTCAGCGGCTTTATTTCCCATATGTACAGCAATAGCCACATCCTTGCCGGTTCTGACATTGGAAGCAGGTTGCTTTCCAGTTAAGATACATTCTGCAAAATCGCGAAGGGCGTAAACAGTCGGATCCAGCACCGGACTGTCTTTGTGAAAAACAATTGGCACTCCGGCACCTCCGGGTGAAACTTCCACAGTAGCCCCTGTAACGCCATCAACCGTTCCTTTGGTCTTGTTTTTTGCTTCGGGATAAATAAAGGCCCTATCCCTTAATATTTCAATCGTACCCTTGGTTCCAAGGATACGAATGGAATACCCTTTGTACTCATTTGTAAGAATAGAAGTAACACTGGATTTTACTCCACCGGGATACTCATAAACCAGACGGATATTATCAAAATTATCTCTTCCATCCTTCCAGAAATCAATACCACCAAATCCTGCAACCTTAATCGGATGGCTGCCCTGAATCATATTAACCATGTCAATTTCATGAGCACTGAGTTCAGATAGAAGGCCCCCGCAGTATTCCTTATACATCTTCCAGTTAACAGCCCGCTCGGTTTTAGGATCAGTCACCGGTTGACGCCAGTCGGAATTTCGATTATACTGACATTCATAATGAAATACCTTTCCAATCCATCCCTTTTCAATAATCTCCTTGACTTTATGATACATTGCATAGTACCTGTATTGATGGCCCACCTGAAATACAAGCTTTGAGCTATCAACCAATTTCACCAGATGAAGCGTTTGTGGTATATCATAAGCCATGGTCTTCTCTACATAAACATGCTTGCCGGCTTTAAGGGCGGCTACAGCCATCGGAAAATGTAAATAAAGCGGAGTAGCAATGATTACCGCATGTACTTTGGGATCATCTACAAGTTTCTGATAATCATAATATCCTTTGGCATCTTTATCGGCAAGCCTCAAGCCAGCTTTCAAATGATCTTCTACAATATCGCAACATGCAACAAGCTCAATATTACGAACATTTGCAAGGGTCTGAGCGAGACCCAAACCACGACTGCCTGAGCCAATCAGCCCAACACGAACCTTTTCAGTTTGGTCGGGCTGAAGGAAGTCAAATCCCTTAGATCCGAAAGCAGTAAGACCTGTCAATGCTAATGCACTGGTACTTATAAACTTTCTTCTTGATTGCTCTTTATTTTTCATGAATTTATCTGTTTTTTCTGGCCGCTCTGGCATAGATATCAGCTACATTAACTGGAACTCCTCCTTTTCGTTTACTTTCATCAGCAGCTTCCATAAATGCACACATATCAAGAGTTTCTTCAGAACTTACAGGAACTACCCCTGTTTTGAAAAAATCTGTAATCTGCTTTAAAAGAGGATTATAGCCTCCATACTCACCAATTTGAACAGTAGCCTTTTCAGTGAAAACTGTCCCTCCATATCCAAGTTTTCCGGAACGAAGTCCACGGAAAGTACCAACCCTTCCATCATTCCATGTACCAACAACAACATCAACATCAGGCGAACTGATTCTTACCACCTGCCTGCAACCCGGACCCATAACTGTAAAAAGTGATTCTACACCGTGGATACCATACCAGAATAGATCAGGATGGGTGCTTTCCAAATGACATGGACTAAAAGTTTCAGCACCGAGTACTTTACCGTACTTACCGCCTGCAATTTCTTGTGCCCCAACAGAATATCTTAGTGAAGAAGCAGAAAATACTCCCACATTTGCCTTTTTAGCTGCAGAAAATATGGCAGAAGCATCTGCAAGTGAAGCTGCTATCGGTTTATCAATAAAGAAGCGCTTACCGGCTTTAATAACCTGCAAAGCCTGCTCAAGGTGTAAACGTCCATCATTGGTCTCAAGCAGAACAAAATCAACTTTATCTAAAAGACTAGCTATTGAGTCCGTAATTTCGACACCCAGTTTTTTTACATCTTCAATGTAACCGGGTATACGCTCATAACTACTTTTAATATCCTTACTACCATAAGGATAAGCCGCTACAACCTTAAATCCGCTATAATCAGGACTAGGATTCGGGCCATTTAGAGCTTTAGTAAAAGCAATTACATGGGAAGTATCCAGGCCGATGATTCCAACTCTGGTACCGACAGCAGCACTGAATTTTGATGAGGGGTAAAGGCTTTCAGCAAAGCTGCTTGCACCAATTCCTATACCTGCAGCAGCAATTGCTGTTGTTTTGATGAACGTTCTACGATTCTGTTCTATTTTCATATTAATGATAAATGTGATTATGATTTAAACCAGTTATTAGCTGGTTAATATCCCGATATGCATATCGAAAAGTAAAATAAATAGCTCAATAATGCAAATAATGTACATAGGGGAGGTATATTGTTACTCTATCTTCTTCATATGAGGCTTAATGGGAGTCATTTTGGGAACCAAAACCCTGAACATTAAAAACCAGGCCAGTAAATAAGCAGTTCCGCAAAAAAGAAACAACATATAATATCCTGTTTGAATATGTCCTGCAGCCTTATAATGATCAAGTAAATATCCGGCACTCTTTGCAACAGTAATATTTCCAAAACCTCCGAACATTCCCCCAATTCCAATAACTGCACCTATGGAAGTTTTGGGAAACATATCTGAAACTGTTGTCATAATGTTAGCCGACCAGGCCTGATGTGCTGACATTCCAATTCCAATAATGATTACCGCATACCACATATTAAATGATCCGGCCCATTGCGAAAACATAACCATCAATGGGATTGCGGCATAAATAAGCATTGATGTTTTACGGGATCTCACCATAGTCCAGCCTTTATTTTTGCTGAACCACATTGGTAACCAACCTCCGGCAATACTTCCGATTCCGGCAATCAAATAGACCACTGCGACAGGAAAACTTACCTCAAGGCCAACTAATCCATATTCTGAAATTAAAAATGCAGGAAGCCAGAAAAGAAAAAACCACCATACACCATCAGAAAGGAACTTTCCTACAGCATAAGCCCAGGTTTGTTTATAGGTTAAAAGTTGCCTCCAGGGAATTACTGCCTCAGTTTCTCCCTCATTGGGACTTGTTATTGTTTCCTCATCACTATTTATATGTGCAAGTTCTGAAGCTGAAATCCGTTTATGCCGTTCCGGTGTTTCATAAAGCAGGAACCAGAAGATGAGCCATAGAAAGCCAACAGCTCCGGTAAGTATGAAAGCCATCTGCCAGCTATAGGTTACAGCAAGCCATGGAACGAGCAGGGGGGCAATAACAGCCCCTATATTGGTTCCGCTGTTAAAAATACCTGTTGCAAATGCTCTTTCGCGTTTTGGGAACCATTCTGCGACAACTTTAATAGCAGCCGGAAAGTTACCGGCTTCGGTAAGCCCTAAAAATGCCCGCACCACTCCAAATCCGAAAGTGGTCTTTACAAATGCATGCATAACTGCGGCTATACTCCATAAAATAAGAGATATTGCATAACCCATTTTACTCCCAACCCTGTCAATAATACTTCCAACACCAAGCATTCCGAGTGCATAGGCCAGTTGAAATGCAGCTACAACATTCGAATAATCAGTTTCAGACCAATTAAATTCCTTTTCTAAATAAGGCTTCAGCAGACTGATTACCTGACGGTCAAGATAATTGATAGTAGTAGCGAAGAACACCAGCGAACATATCGTCCAGCGATAATTAGTCATTTTTTGCATGCAGATCAATAATTAAGCTTCTTACATTCAGAGTGCCCGGTAAGCTTATGATTTAAAGTAATTCTTTGCGTTAAAGTAACAAATATTCTGAACCATTTGCCCCAGCCATTGAATATCGTTTGGCAATTCCCCATTTTCAACATCACTACCAATCAGATTACACAAAATTCTTCTGAAATATTCATGCCTTGGATAAGACATAAAGCTTCTGGAATCGGTGATCATACCAACAAAACGGCTTAACAAACCCATGCTTGATAGTGCGTTAATCTGATTGACCATCCCGAATTTCTGATCCAGAAACCACCAGGCTGATCCGAACTGGATTTTACCAGGCACGGTTCCGTCATTAAAATTACCCGCCATGGTAGCAAACATCTCATTATCAGCAGGATTTAGATTATAAATTATAGTTTTTGCAAGTCTGTTGGTAGAATCCAGTTTATTTAAAAATTTAGACATGCCCCGCGACTGTGAGAAATCGCCCATAGAGTCAAAGCCGGTATCAGGACCAAGCTCTGTAAGTAACCTTGAATTATTGTTTCGGATAGCACCGAGATGATATTGTTGAACCCAACCTTTTTCATGATCCCAATGTGCCAGATTAAGCAGCATACAAGACTTAAACCTGAGAATTTCAATTGAACTCAGAGCATCCTGATTGAGGATTTTAATAAATATTTGATCTATTTCAGCATCAGTATATTCTTCATAGCAGAGTTGCTCCAAACCATGATCTGAAACCACGCAGCCGTTTTTTGCAAAATGATCATGCCGGCTCTTCAGTGCAAGCAAATACTGGTCAAAAGTTTTGATCTGCTGTCCGGAAAGAGTCCCCAGTTTTTGTATATAAGTTTGAAGCTCCGGTAAATTATCTGCATTCATTGCTTTATCAGGTCTGAATGAGGGGCGAACAAGTACAGAAAAGTCATCAGCTTTGATCTTCTGGTGGAATGAAAGATCGTCCAGCGGATCATCTGTTGTACCAATACTTTCAACATTCATTCTTTCGATCATCCGGCGAATTGAGAACTCAGGCGTCCGGAGTTTTGCATTGCATTCATCATAAATCTTTTTTGCAGTTGCGGGCGAAAGAATTTCGTAGATATCAAAATAACGCTGTAACTCCAGATGTGTCCAGTGATAAAGAGGGTTCCGGAAAGTAAAAGGTACTGTTTCAGCCCATTTTTCAAATTTTTCCCAGTCGCTGGCATTACCAGTAATATATTTCTCAGGGATGCCATTGGCCCTCATCGCACGCCATTTATAATGGTCGCCATAGAGCCATATTTGTGTCAGATTCTCAAAATTTGAATCAGCAGCAATCTGATCAGGGGGAAGATGACAATGGTAATCTATAATTGGTAAACCTGCAGCATAATCATGAAACAATGTCAGCGCAGTTTTCGTCTCCAGCAAAAAATTTTGATCTAAAAAATCTTTCATTTATCCTGATAAGTAATTTAATATCGATTAGCAATATCTGAAATAAAATTCTGAAAGTATAGGCTTAACTATTAGAATATCATAATTTGGCACTATTCAAAAATATTATCATTTAAAAATCATCAGCCATTGAATCCAATTATACTAACACTGGGGGGATTTATTTCTTGTGCCTTGCTAATCGTCCTTTCAGGGGTTAGACTGTCAAAATATGGAGATATAATTGCAGATCTAAGCGGGCTGGGAAAAGCCTGGATTGGATTAATACTAATGGCAGCCGTAACCTCGCTTCCTGAATTATTTTCAGGATTCAGCTCTGTTCTGATCCTAAAAAAGCCGGACATTGCCGTTGGAGCCGTGTTCGGAAGCTGTGCATTTAATCTTGCAATTCTTGCCCTCCTGGATTATTTTGTTCCTGGAAAACCTATCTCTTCAGTTGTTACCAAAAGTCAAATTCTGGCAGGATTCCTTGGTATGATTCTGATTATTTTATCAGTAATAGAAATCCATTTCGGCAAACTATTTCCTGAGAAAGGCTGGTTTGGCCTTTTTCCCGGCCTTATTATCTTTATTTACCTGATTTCTATACAAATCATCTTCGAAAATGACAGGCAGGCACAAAAAGCAATCGAAAATCTGGCAAGTCAACCCCATAAAAAGGAGATAAAAATTTCATTAAAAAAGGCAATAATCAAATTTTTGTTTTACTCAGTCCTGATTGTTACAGCGGCTCTTGCTCTTCCTTATTTCGCTGAAAAATTAGCTCAGGAAACTGGAATAAAGGAGTCATTTGTGGGAACATTGTTAGTTGCTGCGTCGACCTCATTGCCAGAAATGGTCGTTTCTATTGCCGCAGTCAGAATGGGAAGTATTGATCTTGCTGTTGGAAATCTATTGGGCAGTAATATTTTCAATATGTTTATTCTCGCAATCGACGATCTCATTTATACTGATGGACCAATACTTCTTGCCACAAATCCTAATCATGCATTAAGTGCATTGGTTACATTATTAATGACCAGTGTGATTAGCATTAGCATCCTGTTCAGTTCACCAAAAAAACGATTTGCATTAGGCATAGACGCAGTTATTATGATACTGCTCTATGTTGCCTTATTGTTTGCACTGTACTATTTGGAATAGCTATTAGCTGAACGAAGCAAGCAATTTAATCTCATTACGGTAAAGAATAATTTTTTTATCGTTCTCAAGCTGCTTCAGGAGACGTGAAATTACTACCCTGCTGGTGGCCAATTCATCAGCAATCAGTCCGTGAGATGCCTTGATCACACTAGACCCACTCAAGCGCTGTTTCTCTTTCAGATATCCAATCAGCCGTTCGTCAAGCTTGTGAAAAGCAATGCTTTCAATCGATTTTAACAGCTCAATAAAGCGTTCATTGAAGCTACGCATGATATAGTTCTTCCAGCTTGGATAAGTACAAAGCCAGTCATCAAGTTTAACATGTGGAATCGCAATCAGTTCAACATTATCTTCGGCAACAGCTTTGACTTCGCTCTTTTTTGCCTCAAGGCAACAACTGTAAGCCATAGAACAGCTCTCGTTACTCGACAGATAATAGAGCAAAATCTCATTTTCTTTCTCATCCAGACGATAAACCTTTACTGTGCCCTTTAAGACGATAGGCATCATCCGAACATATTTACCATAATCCATTATCAAATCACCTTCTTTAAAAGATTGAAGGATCCCGAACTGCTGCATTTCCTGTATTAGCTGAGGTTCGAAAATACTTTTGAATATATCCAGATTTGCGTTCATTAAAAATGAAAGTTTAGAACAAAATTAGACTGTACCATATTTACTTTATTAATAATTAGTCTGCTGTTGCCATAGGTTTCACCATTATTTAATTTGGCAACAAGCAAGAGCTGAGCTTCAAGCCCCTTTAAAGTATTTGTAAAGGTATATCTAATATCCGTATTTATCTGTGTATATGACGGCATTCCATACTTATTCAACGCATAATTCTTTGTATCAGGTAAATGATAATAGCCGGCTGCAACAGAAGTTTTGAATCCCGATTTTGGGATACTATAGTTCACTTTAGCCATAACTGCATCCAGATCTCCGAATCCTTCATTTCGTTCACGTGGTAGAAAAGTAAAGAATGGATCCCTGCCCCACTCCCTTGGGACTAAATAACGCCCCTGCGCTGTGATACGATTATAGTTTAGAGAAGTCTCCCATTCTTTATTTTTCCAGGCTAACTTCGCCCCGAAACTCAATGAACCTGCTCCTTTTGGAAAATATGTTTTCGATTGGTTTACATTACCTCCATTACTTATAGCATCTTGTTTAATGACCTGTGACGAAGCCATCAGACTTGAATTTCCTTTGAGAGGAAAAGAAATATCGGTTTGTAACATAGCCGTGTTAAAGACATTCTCTGTGAGCATATTCCAGGCCTGAAGCTTCAGCCTTTTGTTAATTACCTTAGTAACACCTAATAATGCTACCCCCTTACTATGTACTTGTCCGCTATAAAGTGATTGACTACCATCAGGATTCAGACCGGCGGAATAAATACCTATTGTTTCTCCGACGCCAAACCATTTGGTAGTACTTCTTGGAGAAATACTGTATAACCAACCTGCTTCAATTTTAGTTCCTTTAATTTCATTTATCTCTGCCCATAGCCCCTCCACTCCGGTTGGTCGCATCCGGCCATCCTGAAGATTAATAAATGGAGTGTTCAGCAACTGCCTCCCAAAGGTCATGGAAGATTTCTTATAATTATATTTCAGGTAAAGTTCTTCTAAACGGTCTATATCTTTCTTATTAGCTGCATCCTCCAGATCAAAAAGACCAATTTCATAACGATTATACTGCCCGCTTTGCGGATCCGGAATCGTCATGTCTGAAGAACCTATATTGAAAATATAAAAGCCACTGATCCCAAACTGTAAATTATGAAATTTTGCCGTCTCGAACCTTAAGCCTCCACCGGCTGCATTCGCATAATAATCAGTTAAATCCTTTTCATTAAGGATTATCATATTGAAATACCTGAAATGACCCTGCACACTTCCGTTTTTGAAAGCACCTAACACAGACTTGCTGTCTGCCGAATCCTTCCCCTTGCCTTTATACATTTCAGGACGTTCAGAAATTTCCTGATGCTGGGCTAAAACACTAGTTGGAATCAGGAAAAATAAGAGCAAAAGAATTCTATATATGAAATTTTTCATATTCAAAACGTTAAAATAAGATGATTTAAAGTGGTTTTAGAGTTTAATATAGCTCCAGCCTTCCTGCTGTTTTTTAGCTATTTCCATTACACCTGAAATAACGGACCCTGCACCGGCAACTAACTGGTCATGTGTAATTTTTCTTTTTTTCATTGCAAATTCACAGGCAACAAAACTTACTCCCTTATCTGCAAAAGCTTTGATCTCTTTTTGAACAACTGAAGTACTTTTTACCAGCATTCCTAATCCGCCACCATGACAAACTACCTCTACCTGCATATCGGGTGCTACTCCAAAATAGTTTTTCAATTGAGACATCAGGGTTTGATGAATAACTGTATCTGCAGAAGTAAGCTGGAACACGATTTTAAGTCCTTTATAAGCATCGGCACGTGGATCCTTAGAAACACTCTGAGCGTTGATATTATTTGAGAATGCAAAGAACACCAGGATAAAAAGAAGTTTTTTCATTTTTATATTTTTGTTTTTTAATGGCTATGAAGCTTGCATGAACTTATATTCATGTTGTTTTGTGAGTGATATGCTCATGCAGGTTTCATTTGTTTGAAATTAATTCTTAGATGAAATAAAATATTTTCTTAAATATTAAATTGATTAACGAAATTGATAATCCACTCCAGTAACCTGAGTCAGAAGTGTTTGAGAGGCATCTAAAACCTTTGCAGACATTGGAGGAACCGGACTTACCGGTGAATTTACACTTAAATATTCTTTTAAAACAGAGTGTAATGTAAATGCGGTATTCTTCGGGTTGACTACACCTCTCATCCTGCAGAGCATATCCTCAGGATCTCCTTCGCGTTCGCATGCACAGATCCTATAAATCTTAGCCGGATCGAGTGGCAAACCGTTAACCTCCACATCTTTAACTCTACGGCCATTTTCCTCAAAAGCCTTAAAGCTAATTTTCATGCCTTTAAACTTAATAACCCAGCCACCAAGCCGCTGTGAAGCATCTTTAGCGAAAACATTATTCAATTCTTTTTCAAGCCAGTCGAAAATTTGTTTCCCGGTAACCGAACCGGTTCTGACTACACTATCAACAGGTAGCATATCAAATATATATCCATTGGTAATTGGGATATTTCCTGTGTGATCCGGTGTGGAATTGGGCGGACAAAATCTAAATCCATTTGACAGAACTATATCAGCCTCCTTAATTTTCCACTTTAAGGCATCAAGTATCAGGGTATCTATTGTATTTTCAATCACAAAATAACGATATAGCGGCAAAGTGCTGTAGCCGGCAATATGATTGATATCGTCCTCAAAAGGCTCCTCATGAATTTCTATCAATTTAGAAATCTCCCTATCAGCTTTATACTTTTTTGAATCAATTTCAACCAGTGAATAGGTGTCCTGAATAACCTTACCATCTTTTATCCGGAGCTCAAGTTTTCCAACAAAAGAGCCAAAAGCTCCTGGTTCAACTACTTTTGAATACCGACACTGAATAGGCTTTCTTACTCTTTCATGTGTATCGCCACCTAAGATATAATCAACACCATCACATTCGGGCAGATTAGCCAGATGAATCTGTTGCGATAATCCCAGGTGAGAAAGCAATAAAACATAGGCACATTGCTCCTGATTGCGCAAAACATCTACAAAATGAGCCAGATTTTCTTCAGGCTTGGTATAAATAATTCCTTTGCTGTAACCTGGCGATTGACGGATAGGAACCAATGGATCAGTATATCCGAGGAATCCAATTTTTACACCTCCTACATTCCAGATATGGTAAGGCTGAAAAATCAATTCCCCCCTTTTACCATTCCCAAGATCATGATACATATTGGCACAAACTTTCGGAGCATTTAATGCCCCCAATAAAGTCTGCATGGCCTTTTTGTAATATATCACCTCCCAGTTACCCGGTAAATAAAGATCATAACCCAGCTCATTTAAAACCGGAACCATAGCTTTTCCGGAGGTTTTTACAGATAGTTCACTACCCTGAAACATATCTCCGGTATCGATGATAAAGGTATTCGGATTCTTTTTCTTCTCTTTTCTTAGATAGGTCGCCAGATGAGCATAGCCTCCTGTCTTTCGAAATACAGCCTGATCATTTTCCCAGAAAAGCTCATCATGGGGATGAACCTGACAATGCACATCGGTAGTTTGCAATATTGAAACGGTAAACTCACCATCCTTCTCTGCAGGTGCAAGACTCCCTGAAGCCTCGTTTGCAATCGCTAAAAGCGGATTTGCAGAAACCAGAGCAGCACCCGCACTTATCGCACCCATTTTTCTTAAAAAGCCTCTCCTGTTATTTTCCATATTGCCTGATCCGGGAATTCAATTAAATTTTTAAATTTTTACCGCTGTATTCTTCTTTGAGGAGTCTGCGCTCTTTTTTTGTTCTTCTGCTATAGGTTTAAATGGACCGAACTTGTGTTGTTCCTCACTAAACTTATCTGAATACGGACCGAAAGGATGATCTATCGGCTTTTTTGATTTATCCGGCCAATCTTTTGGAACATTAATGTGCGGACGTGTTTGTGAATTAATATAGGCAGCAACATCCCAGGCTTCTTCATCACTCAGTATCGGGTTTTCATAAGTGGCACCCTGCGGCATATTGTCCCTTACATATTTAGCGAAGTTTGAAATACGGTACAAACCTGCTCCATCATTATAACTGTTCTTACCCCAAAGCGGTGGAAACATATACTCAGTTTTATCCTGATTTAACAGTCCTGAACCATCAGGCTGATGACAGCTCTGACATTTTGAAGTATAAACGGCCTTCCCTTTACCAGGGTCGGCAGCTCTGTCGAGATATGCCAGTTCTCCGAAGCCAGAACCGGCAGCCTTTTCACCCTTTTTCACATTAGTGCCCAGAAAATTAATGTAAGCCACAATAGCTTTCATTTCTTTACTGTTCGTTTCTAATGCCGAACCGTTTAAACTTCTTTCGAAGCAATCATTCACACGTTTTTCAATACCTTCCTCTGTACCGCTTCTTGCTCTGAATTTAGGATATAATGAGGCTACAGAACCATAGTTATTTCCAAATACTGCTGTCCCGGCCTTTAAATGGCAGTTCTGGCAGTTCATACCGTTACTGATCTGCCTCACCGAACCATTAGGACCTAAGTACTTAGCTGTATGTGCAATGAGCTCCTTTCCATACTCAACTTCCGATTTTTGTTCAGCATTAGTGATAGTGCTGACCTCTGGTGCAATCCAAAAATCCTGAACAACTGATTTAACTTCAGCTATTACAGCCTGGGTATCCTCCAGCTTAACTTTTGGTCTTTTTGGCAGATTGACCAGATAATAGCCCAGTGGAAGAGCAACTATTATAACAATCAATAATACCATCAGGTTGATCAGCTTTCTTATAACTGAAAGCAGATCCCTAGATACATCGCCATCATCGTGCTTCTGAGACATATGACTGATTTTTAGTGAGGTAATTTATTCTTGATTAGTCCGTACAGGTAGGTTCCAACTATTGCAAAGAAAAACACAATTGCCATAGCCCAATAACCATATCCGATATTCACTACCATTGGCCCCGGACAAGCACCGCTCAATGCCCAGCCGAGTCCGAAGATCGAACCTCCTATAAGGTAACGCGCAACAGATTTTTCTTTCGGATTAAACATAATAGGGTTACCATGATAATCTCTCATACGAAACCTTTTGATTAAAGCCACACCCGCTACACCAAGGGTAACTGCAGTCCCGATAATTCCATACATATGAAAAGCCTGAAAGCGGAACATTTCCTGAATTCTGTACCAGGAAACCGCCTCAGATTTCGTCATCACAATACCGAAAACTATACCCAGCAATAAAAATTTTATAAACTTCATAACTTAAAATATTAAAGGAAGAAATAAATAGGTCATCAGCAAACCCCCGATAAAAAAGCCCATCACTGCTATCAATGATGGAACCTGAAGGTCCGACAAACCGCTGATAGCGTGTCCGGAAGTACATCCCCCGGCGTAGCGGGATCCAAATCCAACCATTAAACCTCCGAAAGCAAGGAGAAGGAATCCTTTGATGGATAGAACCGCATCAAGTCCGAAAAGTTCGGCAGGCTGCAGGGATTCGGGAGCAGCAATTCCCAGTTTGGATAAATCCTGGATTGTTGCATCAGAAATCAGAACAGGTGCATCAGTAGACAAAAACTCCCTGGCGATAAAACCACCCAAAATTGCACCTACAAGAAACACCAGATTCCAGATTTGTGCTTTCCAGTTGAAATCAAAAAATTTAGCTGATTTGCCTAGACCTGCAGCTGCACAGATCGTTCTTAAATTTGAAGAAAATCCGAAGGATTGTCCGAAATACAATAAAAAGAACATGATAGCTGCTATCATTATCCCTGAGAACCACCAGGACCATGGTTGTAATATAAATTCCATTATCTGTTTTTAGTTGTTTAAGTGAAAGGAAATAATCGGCTTGAAGAGATGATTAATTAATTTCTCTGTCGCACTTTGATGGAATAATCCACCTTTACCATGTGTACCAATACAAACGATATCCATATTGATCATCTGGTTGAAATGTATAACTCCATTCTCCACATCCTTATCATTGATCAGATGACACTGGTAATTTGAAATACCATTCAATTCAGCAAACCGGGTCATTTGAGCTTCAACTTTTGCCTTCTCCGCATCTACACTTCCTGAAGTAATCTGCAACAGGTGTATTTTAGTATCAAATGCCTTAATGAGTTTATGCATTAAGACCAGATTTTCTTTTGCCGGCTGACTAAAATTATGTACCAGCAAAATGTTGCGAATCTGAAGATCAGAACGATCACACATCAAAGAAAGTAAAGGCGTCTTTGATTTACGAGCAATAATTTGAGTTTCCGAACCCGAAAGTTTTTCCTTCAAACCGCTGGCACCTTTGGTTCCCATCACGATCAGATCGAATTGATTTAACTCTGTAAATTTTAAAATCGCATCGGTAGTTTTACCAAGCACCAGATGGGTATTAATATGATCGCCATACAAGACTTTTAGATTTGCTAGCTTTCTTTCAGCGATATCCTTTTGTTGTGTAACATAATTTACATCAATCTCACCACATGTCTGAATCTTTCCGGATGAATCCAACGTCACGGTGTCAGGCACATTCAAAACATGCAAAAAATGAATTTCAATTGCTGTTTTTTCTTCCAGCCTTTGCACCATCAGGTAAGCAAACTCTGCCTGAACTGAAAAATCTGTCGGAATTATAATTTTAAGTGTTTCCATTGTGGTTTTATATCAAATTAATTTAGCGAAACATTCTGCCATGCACCCTGGTTTTCAATATTGGAAATACCCGATTGTAAAAGTATACTTCTTGCAATATTGGCTCTGTTACCACTTCTGCAAACCAAAATGATTTTATCAAATTGACGTAAACTATCAATATAGTTCTCAATTTTATCAAGAGGATAATTTACACTGCCTTCTGCATGCCCATCCAGATTGAATTCATCTGTTGTTCTTACATCAACTACTATTGTTTTCATTATAATTTTTTTTATTGTTCTTAAATTAATTCAGCCCGGTATTAAAAAATTAAACCAGTACATTGGTATCAGAATTAACTTACAAACTGATTCACAATTTCTACAGTACCGCCATTCACAACATTTGCAAATCCATTTTGCTCCAGATATGATTTTGCCTGAGAGCTTCTGTTCCCGCTCCTGCAAAAAACAATGATGTGCTTCTTATTTTTGAATTTTGCCAATTGTGATGGTATGCTGTCCAGAGGAATATTTACAGAACCTTTAACATGATTCTGAGAAAATTCACGTGGAGATCTGACATCAACCAAATATGCCCCATCATTTATAATTCCAGTCAGATCCTGCTTTGCAGAACCTCCAAATAACCAAGTCAATATGCCCATGATCTTATTTTAAACTGTAAATTTATTTATCACCCCAACTAATCCGCTTTTCTGAACGACCCCACTTTGTCTCCACAATACTTTTCCCTGTTTAAATAATATCAGGGTTGGAACACCCTGAACCTGATATGCTGCAGCAGCCTGGGGGTTCTTATCGACGTCAACTTTAAGGATACTTACAGCATCCCCAACTTCCTGTTTAACATCTTTTAATATTGGTGCCATAACCTTACATGGCCCGCACCATTCTGCAAAAAAATCAACAAGCACCGGCTTGTCGGATTTTATTAATTCATTGAATGTCATAGCTGTTTATTTAACTTCTTCATAACTTATTTCTTTCGATCCGGTATCGTTTTTGGCAGGAGGAGCAGCACATGCACCTGTACCACAACAAGATGCATTAAAAACAGCCATTCCTGTAAAAAGTAAGCCTATCAAACCAAACAATATATCCGCAGCCATCACTGCCTGAACCAGAATTACCAGTCCAATTCCCAAACGAAGAACTCTGATGATGTTCCAGTTACTAAAAATTATCTCTTTCATCTGAATATGTTGTTACGCTAAATTATATAACAAAAGTAAGGACTGCTGGCTGCGATTTAAGTAACAAAGGTTACAAATGAAAATCTCAGTTTCAGCTTTTATCGTCCGCGATATAATTCCCGATATGCTTGCGGTTATTCCTGAGTTTTCTCTTTTGATGATAAAACCTGTAAAGTCCAATAAAAAATATCAGCAAAGCGATTATCCAGAAAGCGATTTCAAGATACCATCCATAGCTGAGGTTTAACAGGCTGTTTAGTGTCATGCCTGCGATAGCAAAATATAAAGAGGTTCTCACAAAAGCCAGCAGGGTTCTGTCAATTGCCATATCAGTCCTCTCTATTGCGAGATTTTCACGGAGGATAAGATCCTTATTTAGAATTTCATTCGATTTCATAGGTCTTTTTTAATATACCGGGACGCAATAATCGCTGCTCCAGAATAGTTTATTTGTACAGCACATCCGCCGGTTAGCTATCATTCCTGCTGTAGCTGTTATGGCTGCTACAATAAAAAGCGCATTGACAATTCCAAAGGCATCTGCTAATATCCCACTTAAAATGGCTCCAAAAACATAGCCACTATCCCTCCATAATCTGAAAATACTTAGGCTTTCGGCACGCTGCGAAGGATGAGTCCATTCGGCTACAACCGATAGAAAATTTGGATAGACCAGTGCTGTACCGAATCCAAGCAATACCGATGCGAAAATTAAAAAGGGTAAGGAAGTTGCCAGGGCCATGATGATGATGGCAAGAGCCTGCAAAAACATTCCCGAAGTGATAATTTGTTTTTTACAGTGACTGTCCCCTAGTTTTCCGGTAAATAATTGCGAAGTCCCCCAAACAGCAGGGTAAATTCCTGCAATAATTCCAATCTGGCCTATTCCGAAACCTTTTTGCATAAGCAGTACCGGCAATAAACCCCAGACTACCCCGTCGTTCAGATTATTCACCAGACCATTCAAAGTTACCGAGCCCAAATTTTGATGTTTCCAGCTTGTTTCCTTCCATACATTCTGAAGCAGGTGGACCTTGCTTGTCAGACTTTCTGCATTTACGAAATGGGTAGTGTCTTTAACCAGGAAAATTGTGGTTAATAAGCCCGCTATTGAAAATATAACACCGGGAATAAAGGGAAAAAAAGCGTAGCCATAATTTAGTGCAATTGAACTTGCCAGCCAGGCAGCCAAACCTACCGAAAGGTAACCAGCAAATTCATTGATTCCCATTGCAAGGCCGCGGTTTCTTGATCCAACAAGATCAATTTTCATAATTACAGTTGCACTCCAGGCCAGACCCTGGTTTATCCCTAATAAAATATTAGCCGCAATAACCCAGTTCCAGTTTGGTGCATACATCAATAAAAAAGGCACCGGAAGTGCTGCAATCCAGCCAATGATCAGGATAGTTTTACGGTTTAGTTTTTTGGAAAGCTGAGCAACAGCATAATTACTAAGGGATTTACTGATACCGAATGCAATAATGAAAGACATTAAGGCAGTATTGGCATTGATACCGAATTCCAGTTTCCCGAAATTAGGCATGATTGACCGTTCCAGGCCAACCATGGCACCAACAAATGCATTCACCAATACCAGTAATGCAAATTGATATCTGTTTTTATGTAAACCCTGCATAATTCAATTTAAGCATAAAATCAAAAAACAGATGTATTATTAAACAAAAGGAGGCATTTAAAAACACCTCCCTTCGAAAAAATTTAGAAAGATATCAGCAGATCAGGCAGGCATCACCTTACTCTGGCAAACAAAATCTGTTTTTGGAATATTTGTACTACTGATTGCTCCAAATCCACCAGCAATCTCAGTGAAGTTTCTGTAACCTCTTGCCTGAAGAATTGATGCAGCCATCATACTGCGGTAACCACCGGCACAATGTAAGAAGAAATGCTGTTTAGGATTTACATCTTTAATCCATTCATTTATATAGGCCAGAGGTCTGTTGTATGCATTTTCGACATGTTCGGCTGCATATTCACTTTCTCTTCGTACATCAAGTACCATGTCCTTTTCAGGTCTGAATTCCTTCGCAAACTGCTCAGCAGTAATACGATCAACTACATCAGCTTCCTTACCTGAATCTAACCAGGCTTTAAATCCACCTTTTAAGTGTCCCAGAATATTATCAAAACCTACACGGCTCAAACGGGTAACTGCTTCTTCCTCATTTCCTTCATCAGTTACCAGCAAAATGGCTTGTTTTACATCTACAATCAATGCTCCAACCCAGGGTGCAAAATCGCCACCAAGGCCGATATTAACTGATTGCGGGATAAATCCTTTGTAGAAAATTGTATTATCTCTGGTATCAAGGATCAGTGCATCCGTGTTTTCAGCTGCTGCTTCAAACTCATCAGGGCTCAGAGCTCTCATGCCATTATTTAAGACGGTATCAAAACTTTCGTATCCTTTCTTATTCATGGCAACATTTAATCCAAAATAAGCAGGAGGCGGCAGGAGACCTTCGGTAACAGCTTTCACAAAAGATTCTTTATCCGGCTGATTCAATGCATAATTTACCCGCTTTTGGTTACCCAAAGTATCTACGGTTTCTTTCATCATATTTTTACCGCAAGCACTACCGGCACCATGAGCAGGGTATACTATCACATCATCTGCCAAAGGCATTATTTTAGTATTAAGGCTATCATAGAGTAAACCGGCAAGTTCATCCTGTGTCATATGTGCTGCCTTCTGGGCAAGATCCGGACGACCTACATCACCCAAAAACAAAGTATCGCCACTAAAAATACAATGGTCTTTTCCTGTTTCATCTTTCAATAAGAAAGTGGTGCTTTCCATCGTATGACCCGGAGTATGCAAAACTTTGATTGTAATATCACCTATCTTAAATTCCTGTCCGTCGCTTGCAGAAATACATTCAAATTCGCAGGCTGCATTAGGACCATAAACAATCGGAGCTCCTGTTTTCCTGCTCAGATCAACGTGACCGCTGACAAAATCAGCATGAAAGTGAGTTTCAAAAATGTATTTTAGTTTAACCCCATCTTTGTTAAGTCTGCTAAGATAAGGCTCCACCTCACGCAGTGGATCTATAATGGCAGCTTCGCCATTGCTGGTGATGTAATACGCACCTTGTGCCAAACATCCGGTGTAAATTTGCTCTACATTCATTTTTGTTAATTTTGATACTACAAAAATCGTGAATATTAGCAATCATAACTGTAACATTTGTTGCAAATAAAAAATTCGCCGGAAATGAATCCGGCGAATTCTAACACTCACCTTAAAGAACCCGCTGTTATGAAACTAATGGTTCCCCTTTATTCACCCACTCATTAATACCACCAGAATAATTGGCGATATTAGTAAAGCCATTTTTCACAAGAATTGAGTAGCCAATTGCGGCTCTGTCTCCACTCTGACAGTGAATCACTACCTTCTTATCTTTACTGATCTTATCTAAGTTCTGAGGCAAAGTACCCACAAATACATTTTCAGCATTCGCTATATGACCTGAATTAAACTCAGCAACACCCCTCAGATCTACGATTTGTATATCTTCCTGCATCAGCTTTTTAGCTTCCTCAATCGATATCACATTTGCCTTTTCAAGTTTCCCGCCAGACTCTGTCCATACTGAAGTTGAAGGAACATAGCCATAGATATTGTCCAGGCCAATACGCATTAATTTTCTGGTCAGGTCATCCAGCTTTGATTCATCAGCAAGGATAATAAACTGCTCATCATATTTCAGGAACCAACCTGCCCATGTGGCAAAAGAGTTATTACCCTGTATATTCATGCTGCCCGGAATAAATCCTGCAGCAAAATCAACTTTATCCCTTGCATCAAGCACTTTCATACCTCTACCCATCGCTTCTTTTAAATCTGAAGCCGATAATTTCTTCAATACAGGCACCTCTGTCAGCAATGGACGATCAACTTTATTGAGTTTCTTCATCATTGCGAAATACTTCGGCGGTTCTGGCTGATCTGCTAAAAGATACTGAACGAATCCCTGCTCATCATTGTCGTATTGCAATGCCCAGTTTCTTATCTTCTCATATCCGACAGTTGTACTTGGAACGGCTCCTAAAGCTTTTCCACATGCCGATCCTGCACCATGACCCGGCCATACCTGAATAAAATCCGGCAATGCTGAGAACTTATTGATCGACTTATACATTTCTTTGGCTCCGGCATTCATTGTACCTACCATACCTGCAGCCTTTTCAAGCAGATCAGGACGACCGATATCCCCAACAAACACAAAATCGCCGGTAAATAACATCACAGGTTCCTTAGATGCCGGGGTATCTGTTAGAAGGAAACTGATACTTTCGGGAGTATGTCCCGGAGTATGCATCACCTCAAAAACCAAATTACCCAGCTTTACTATCTGACCATCCTTTAAACCGATATGATCAAACTCGTACTCCCAACCTTCACCACCTTCGTCTGAAAGATACATATCAGCCCCGGTCAATTTTGCCAGCTCACGTGAACCGGAAAGGAAATCAGCATGAATATGTGTTTCGAAGATATGGGTGATCTTCATGTTGTTTGCCTGAGCAATTTCAAGATAAGTATCCACATCACGCTTCGGATCAATAACTGCGGCTACTCCGGCTTTCTGACAGCCGATGAAATAACTTGCCTGTGCAAGGCTTTTATCATAAATGTGTTGAAAAAACATATTTTCTAATTTTTAGTTTTGAATCTATTGGTTAATTGTTTTGTCTTCGAATTTCTTATACAAAGGTCGGGACTAAACTTACATCAGTCGGTAACATTGGTTACAATCAACAAAAACTGAACGACTTATTTTTTCTCCAGAATTACAAATAATTCTGAATCAGCACGTTTAGAGAAAGAATTATAGCAAGGCTCAAAAATTCTGAAACCAAAGGCATCTCTAAATAGTTCCAGATACTCAGTATCTGTTCCTCCAAATGGTGGCCCCTGCGTTTCAAACTCTTTATTAAATAATACTCCTGCAAGTTTTCCACCCTTAACAAGAAGGCCTTTCATTGCTTCCACGTAATTTTTTCGCAGTTTCGGGTCGAGGGCACAGAAAAAGGTTTGTTCCAGAATCAGATCATACTTAGCTTCGTGAGTAAAGAAATCACCCAGAATTATCTTGATATTCTGGTTTGATCGAAATTTAGATTTTAATCTTTTAACCAGTTCAGGAGCGATATCAATGATAGTAATGTTCGTAAATCCTTTCTCCAAAAGATATTCTGCCTCGTATGAGTTGCCGCATCCCGGAATGAGAATCCTCAGATTTTTATCAGTTAACTGATCTATGTAGGCTTTTAATGGAGGAGAAACCTGACCCAGATCCCAGCCGGTTTGGTTTGATCTGTAGCGTTCATTCCAAAAGTTCTTGTCCAGATCAGGCTCCTTGTTCATTTGAGCAGATTTGCTTAACATCTTAATGTCCTCCTCCGGCTGAAGGGAAGAATAATTCTTTCACAAAAATGTAAATACCCATAATCAGAACGAACCAGCCAAAGGACTTTTTCAGCTTTTCGCCACTGATTTTCTTAGCCAGGTAAATGCCAATGAATATCCCAACTACCGCCAGACCTGTAAATGTTCCAAGCAGCTTCCAGTCGATCAGCTGTCCACCCTGAATATCTCCTATAAAACCAATTAATGATTTTGCAGCAATAATAAATAGGGAAGTTCCTACTGCAAGTTTCATTGGCATACGAGCCAGAAGCACCAATGCAGGAATGATTAAAAATCCACCACCGGCACCTACCAAACCAGTAAGTAAACCTACCAAGGCACCTTCAAGAAGGATCATTGGATAGTTATATTGCAGGGGTTCATCATCTGCTTTATCACAATCAATACATGGCCTGATCATACTTACAGAGGCCAGAATCATGACTATGGCGAACAGAACCATAATACCTATGGATTTGGTAATAACCAATGAGCCGATTGTGAATAGTTCAGATGGAATAAATGGTACCAGCCACATGCGGGTCAGATATACTGCTGCAATGGATGGAATTCCAAAGATCAGAACAGTTTTAAAATCTGCCTTTTTCTGAAGTGCACTTTGAATACCTCCAACAAAGGCGGTTGAACCGACTATAAAGAGAGAATAAGCGGTAGCAAGAATAGGATTAACCCCCATTACATAAACCAGAATCGGTACTGTAAGTATAGATCCACCGCTTCCTATTAAGCCTAATGAAACACCAACGAGTACTGCTAAAATATAACCTAAAATTTCCATAATGTCTTTTTATTTGAACACAAAGGTCTTAATAGCAAACCCGCTTTATGGTTACAAAAGTTACATTTAGCAATAATAGTAAATTTTGATGTCGCAGCCTGAATTGATCAGAATCTGAAGCAAAAGCCTTTTAACCAAGGGACACACCAATGATCGTACCTATTCCATAGGTTATTGCAGCTGCTGCCAGGCCAAAAAAGACCTGCCTGAAACCTGAAAACCAGATGCTTTTTCCTGTAAATAAGGTAATAGCCGAGCCAATTAAGAACAGTCCCAGGGCACTCAAACCAGCGCTAATCAATACAGCATTCATCCCGCTTAGAAAGAAAAAAGGAATGACCGGAATAATCGCACCAATAGCGAACAAAAGAAAAGAGGTAATTGCTGCCTCCATTGCTGAGCCTTTCAAATCTTCCGCATTTATACCTAACTCTTCCCTTATCAGCATTTCATGAGCCCTGTCTTTGTCAGAGATAATGGACTTTGCCATAGACCTTGCCTGCGGTTCAGGAATCCCTTTTGAAATATAAATCAAAGCCAGCTCTTTTTCCTCACCCTCGGGATTTGTTTCCAGTTCCTCCATCTCCAGCTGCATTTGATTTTCATAGAGTTCCTGTGAGCTTTTTACCGAAATCCATTCTCCAAGAGCCATTGAGAGTGCACCCGCCATCAGTCCGGCAAGACCAGTTAACAAGACCTCACTTTGTCCGCTTGTTGCGCCTGCTATTCCCATTACCAGACTGAAATTTGAAACCAGTCCATCATTCCCTCCAAGTACCGCTGCTCTGAGCGCATTGCCACCCACAGATCTATGTCTCTTTTCAAACCTGGCCAGATTAGAACCGGAAATATCCTGATGATTATTTAAGATATTTTTAAGAATTGTTACATGCGATGTATCGGATAGAGAAGGGGCTGTATTCCTTTTCCTCTTAACCTTGACAATGGAAGATGAAATGCTCTTTTCGGTATCCAGTAATACCCCAAGTACATAATCATACCCGAATACTTTACCAATAAACCTCAATACTCTTGCCCGCCCTGAGGGAGATGGTAAATTCGAAATATCCAGATTGTTTTTCTGCAGAAAAGCCAGCGCATGACTGTGCTCAATTTCGCTCATTTCAGTGAAAACCCGGGCAACATTGGAATCCTTTTCGTTCTCTGCGAGAGTTTTATACAGAAAGCCGGTATCGACCTCTGTCTGAATATTTTTCAGGTTTATCATATTTAAATCAGGATTTTCAGGCCTGTGAACAGTGTAAAAAAATAGTTATGACAAAAAAACTGTTATTCTATAATGAGGGATAATAAACAATCAGCCGGTAAATCAAATATTATTATTTACCGGGATTTTGCAATTTGGTTCCCAATACCATCTACAAGTATATCAACAAGAACATCAAAATATTCTTCCGACTTGAAGTCGCATAATGTAACGCTAAGAGGAAAGCTCAGTCCTCTGAAAGCTGCAATAGAAGCGAAAGAACACTTCTCTATCATTTCGGGCGACAATTCCCTGAATTCGCCCGATTGAACACCACCAATAATAATTTCCTTCATCATATCCACCTGAGTCTGATCATACCTTTGCTTGAGCTCATGAAGTTTCTTCATACCATCAAAGATTTCCTCTTTGACAATCTTGCTAAGATTCTGATAACCAATAATTGAAGAAAGATTGGTCCCGAGAAATGCTTTCAACTTCTTCTTAGCCGTTGTAGCACTATTTATAGCTTTTCTAACTTTCTGTATATGACTCTTCATTTCATCATCTACAACCGCCTCAAAAATTTCATTCTTACTCGGGAAATAATAATAAAGTGTGCTTTTACCCTTACCGGCTGCTTCCGCAATATCCTCCATCGTGGTCTTTTTTAATCCATGATGTGAAAAAAGACGTTTTGCGCCTTCCAGAATATCCCGAATGATTAATTCATCTTTCAACATTTAACACAAAAGTTTATCGACCATAGTTTAAATATAGTCTAAAATCTGATCAATTAAAAATATGGAGATTTAAAAATTTCTCCGAAACTCATTAAATAATAAGTCTTTACAAAACGTTCGTGTATATGTGAGCCATTCCGGCAATTGAACTTTGCTGGCCAAAATTCATTTCCAGAATCCAAAATCAATTCGGGCGAACATATATAAACCAATTTTAACTTTTAGTCTAAATTTTTAACTGAATAGCAGTATTAAAATTCTGATTGGAATTTGAAAATCATCTGATTGTCAAGATAAATAATTGATTTTAACGCTCTATATTGATTATCAGGCGATTGTGAACACGAAATCAGTTATACCAAAACAACCTGCTTAATAAACAAAACTTTTAGACTAATTTTGTTCTATGGTCGAAAGACAATTATTTTTAAAACGTAAATTCTAAAGAAAATGAAAAAGTTAATTTTATCAATTGTTGCATTAAGTAGTCTAACATTAGCGAGCTATGCACAAACAGAAAAAGGTAAATTTATTTTAGGGGGTACTGCTTTATATGAGACCTCAAAAAGCGACGCAGCCAACGCAAATTCTGCTGAAAATCTTAACCTTGTACCAAATCTGGGCTATTTTGTTTCAGATAACTTTGCAATCGGTACTGGTATAGGTTACAGCTTTTCAAAAGCTGCTGTTGCAAGTGCTACAGGTATCAACAATGCTGTAATTGTAAGTCCTTTTGGCCGTTATTATGCCGGATTAAGTGACCAGTTTAAGTTTTTTGGGCAGGCATCCGTTCCGATGGCCTTTGGAACAGTAAAAGCAGTTGATGCAAATGGTGATGCTGGTGCTAAAGCAGGAACTTCAACATCTTTTGGTGTGGCTTTATCTCCGGGATTTGTTTATTTCCCAACTAAAAAGCTTGGAATCGAGCTAGCTTTGAAAGGCATCTCTTACAATAATTTAAAGGTAAAAGACGCTAATGACAACGACGTTAAAGGTGCAGGAAGAGAAGATTTCTCATTCGGAACCAATTTCTTCGCACCTCAAATCGGTGTACAGTTCCACTTTTAATAATTAATAGTTTAGGGTTGAGGGCGCACTTATAGTGCGCCTTCTTTGTTTTAGCCGTTTATTTTTCTTTTAAATATTTCTTTGGAACCTCAGCTCCGGCTACATAATTCAGCTTGCCGATCTTGCACATCTGATATACATTAATTCTGAAATCAGGGCAGGTACTGACAAAGCAATAGGCCTCAACCTGAGTAAAACCATAGGTACTGACCAGCCAATCCATTATATAAACCGTTGCCTGATGTACCGCATCCTCCAGCGGTCTGAAAGCATGAATCGCAATTATGGATTCCGGTGTTTCGATTCTAATACCCGGAGATCTCTTTCCTTTAATCACTTCAAATGAAAGTCTTACAGTTGCCTGAGTTTCTGCTGCTGTGCCAGTGAATTCTGTATCACCCTGACTAGCGTGTACATCGCCCAGATAGAAAAGCCCGCCAGGATGATAAACCGGAAGAAATATTTTATTCCCTGGTTTGAAATCACGAATATCCAGGTTTCCACCCCAATCACCCTGTCCATCCAGACTGTTTGCCACATCCCGGTCGGGAGCTACACCCATAGTACCCACAAATGGGGTAATTGGCCAGGAGATCTTATCATTAAAATGGAGTGTTCCATCAACTGTAGTCCCGCTTGGGCCCGGACTATGATCAAAAACCATTGTACTGTATTCGCCTGAGATTTCGTTCCAGCGTGAGGATTCACCCAAAGGACCACGGTTTGGCCCTACAGCAATCCAGGAAGTCTTCTGAACCTCAATCTGATGAATATTTACAATAAGAGTATCACCACGATCAAGCCCTTCAATAAAAATCGGGCCGGCAATTGGGTTTACCAGAGGCGGTGTGCGGTCAAAACCTGGCCGATTGGCAGGAATAGCCTTATCAGCAGAACTTTTAAAAAATCCAATTCCCGCATCCCATGTTTCAATTTCAAATTTTTCACCAGGTTTAACATAAATTAAGGGGGTATCTGAATAATTGAAAGCAAATTTTACCGCCTGTTCACGGAAGATCTTTTTCATGGGCTTAGATTAAATTTTCACTTAAATTAAGAGAATTATAAGTCAAATTAAATCCTTCGATTCATAAATTAACAGATTATCTTCAATTTTACTTGCGATCCGGTAATGCAAAAACCTTGACATATCCTCCGGGATTCTCAGCATCACCTGCAACCGACACGGCTATGTATTGCTTTTTACCACTCTTATAAGTTGATGCATTAGAAGTTGTACTGCCCGGGATTGGGGTATCCCATAATAATTCTCCTGAATCTTTATCATATGCCCTGAACCTGAAATCGGTCCCGCCCATATTGGCTCCGATAAAAAGCAATCCACCCGCCGTTACAATTGGCCCGGTATTACCCTCAGAACCTGTTTCAGGCTCTCCTTTTTGCTGCAAATGAGGATAATTACCTAAAGGAATAGTCCAGGCATATTCGCCTGTATTGAGGTTAATTGCATTTAAGGTCGTCCATGGAGGTTTAATTCCATATCGCCCTTCTGAATCACGGAATTTACCATTGGATAAAATATCAAGATATCTTACCGGAACTTCTGTTTTAAATTTATCCGCATCCTTATTTGCTGACTCACTTTTTGCTATTTCTTTTAAAAAATTGATCTCCCTTGCAGGTCTTGTATCCTTATCAAACAGAAAGGAAATAATCGCTTCCTCTTTACCTGCAATTATGCTCGCAAATGAGGGCATCTTACCGGATCCTACTCTGATTTTACCTAACACTTCTTCCTCATTCATTCTGCCCTGAAGTCCAATTAATGATGGATAATCATTATCTCCCTTCTTGTCAGCACCATGACAAGCCTGGCAATAAGTAGTATAAAGCGCTTTCCCCTGCGTAAATGGGGTACCGGATTCATTTTCAGGTTCCATTTTTTTCATGAGACTCACTCCGGGGGTATTTGTAGCCCTGACGTAAATTACCCCGCTTACAGGATCAAAAGCACCCCCTCCCCAACTTGAGCCACCACTTGTTCCGGGAAGATTGACATTACCTTTCAGGGATGGAGGAGTAAAAAGACCTTCATACCTTATTGATTTAAACCTCTTCAAAAGTTCATCATATGATTCCTTTGAATAATTGCTCAGATCATTCAAAGAGATATGCTGACGGGCATAGGGTTTTGGTTTTAATGGGAATGGCTGAGTAGGCCAGGCTTCTTCGCCGGGCACATCAGAAGCAGGTACCGGGCGTTCTTCTACAGGAAATAAGGGTTCACCTGTATCACGATTAAGCAAATAAAGAAATCCTATTTTGGATGTTTGGGCTACTGCATCAATTCTCTTTCCTTCATGCACCACGCTAACAAGATTTGGAGGTGCCGGCAGGTCATAGTCCCAAAGGTCATGATGAATGGTTTGATAATGCCAGATATATTTCCCGGTTTGCGCATCAAGGGCTACAATACTGTTTCCAAATAAGTTCTGGCCTTTTCGGTCTCCCCCGTAAAAATCATATGAGGGGGATCCCAAAGCGAGGAATACCATTCCTCGTTTTTCATCAAGACTCATTCCGGCCCAGTTATTTACGCCACCAGCATATTTCCAGGCTTCCTTTGGCCAGGTTTCATACCCAAATTCACCCGGATGAGGGATAGTATGGAAAGTCCATATCAGTTTGCCAGTCCTGATATTATATGCCCGTTGATATCCCGGTTCTGCGCCATATAATTCTGAAACTGCAGTGCCAAGGATATAGAGATCATTATAAACAATTCCCGGTGAGGAAGGAACAACGGATATTTTGTCTGGATCGCCCCGCATACCCACGTTCAAATTCACTTTGCCGTCCTTTCCAAAATCAGAAATTAATTTCCCGCTAAGGGCATCCAGGGCAAAAAGATTGCTGCCTGCAGTAAACAGGATTCTTTTATCATTACCGTCTTGCCAATAGGTTACCCCGCGGCTAACACCTCCACCCTGAGCCCCATAAAAAGGGTCAAAAGTCCATATTTGTTCACCTGTTATTGAATTGATTGCATAAATTCTGTTCCTGCTGGAAGGAATATACATGATCCCCCCAACAATGATAGGATTGGCTTGTATTCTGGAGGTGCGGGTGCCCGGCAGCGCATCTTTAAAACGAAAAGTCCATGCCAGTTTCAATTGATTGACATTTGCTTTATTGACTTGCTTTAAAGCTGAGTAACTACTGCTTTTTGAGTCTGCTTTATATGTGCTCCAGTTAGTGATTTTCTGATTTGCTGTCTGGCAGGCTGAGCAAATAAACAGGAACAAAATAAGCCACAAACCAGATTTTCTGCTAAGTTTTTGATATATCAATGTGTCAGGTACATGTTTGTTCAAGACTTAAATAATTAATAAACTCCAAGTAGTAGAAATTCATTACAATTTAAGCCTAAAAAATTATTGGATTAGGGGAATTTGAAAAATTTTCGCGGTATAAGTGATTCACCATCTTGTGGATTGAAATTTCCAGCCCGGGACTTTCTTCTGCATTTCGATCTCATCATTTCTCTTTTTGAGACCACAATCAATATAGTTTTGATGTAATCTGGCTAATGCCACTTTATCCAATTCAACACCTAATCCCGGTCCATCTGGTACCACAACTGAACCATCTGTAAATTTAATCCGGCCACCAATTATAACTTCATCCGATTGCCACGGATAGTGTGTATCTAAAGCATAGGGCATTTTAGGAAGTGCAGCACCTAAATGTACCATAGCAGCCAATGAAATCCCCAAATGGCTGTTAGAATGCATGGATAAATCCCGCCCAAAGGTTTCACAAATACCTGAAAGCGTCATGGATGCCCTTAAACCGCCCCAAAAATGATGATCACTCAAAATAATATCTTCTGAACCAATTTTTATACCTGCAGGTATTTCCTCAAATGAGGTAGTGCACATATTTGTTGCCAGTGGTGTTTTTAAAACTTTTCTCACAGCAGCCATATTTTCTTGTCCCCGGACAGGATCCTCCAGATATTCTAATACTCCTTCAAGTTCTTTTCCGTATTGAATTGCCGTATCCAATGCCCAAATAGCATTGGGATCAAAACGCAATGGAACAGATGGTCCAAATTCTTTATAAAGTGCAAGGATTGTATCCACTTCAATTCTCGGTTCGAACACACCCCCCTTTAGTTTAATGGATTTAAAACCAAACTCCCTGCACATTGCTTTGGCCTGAAATACGATTTCTTCAGGATTTATAGCCTGTTTTTGTTTCGCTGCCTCCCACCCTTCGGCATTTGGTTTCAGGTTAAACCCAAACTCACCTCCTGCACCTTCGTATTTATAAAAGAGGTATGCGGAAAAGGGTACACTTTCCCGCATTTTACCTCCAAGTAAATCCACTATCGGCCGGCCAAGAACTTTGCCCATGATGTCCATGCAGGCCACTTCAACTAAACTGAAGATATGCACCAGCTTTCGCTGGTCCCATGGAGTTTCTCCTCTTGCTAAAGGAGATTCGGAGCCAAAACGTTCAGTTAATACCGTCCTGATCTGATTTAGCTGAAATACATCCTTCCCAATAAGAAGCTCCTTTGCTTCATAAAGTGCCTGCTCGATATCACTGGTTCCAGGTATTTCACTTATACCTGAAATCTGATCATCGGTTATAATTTCCAATATAATTCTCAGGGCATAGGGGGCATGCAAACCTGCCGCATTTAATAATGGCGGGTCAACAATTGCTATAGGTGTGATCACAATATCCTTTATCCTGGGACCCCTTTGTCTGAGCATACTATTTTGTTTCTTAGATTAGCTTGCTGTTTCTGCCTCTTCAGTTACCGCCTGAATCAAGCCCTTGATGTATCCATAGCAAAATGCAAAGGACTGCCAGCTGGCTACAGGATCTTTGTGGTAAGGTACGTGATCAGGCATTACCATCCCATCAAAACCTACTTCACGTAATTCACGAACAACCTGAAGGAAATTCATATCTCCATTATCAGGATAAACCTCCTGAAAATTACCCCATCCGCCTTTTATGTTTCTCAGGTGGATATTAAATATCTGATTCCGTTCTCCGGCCCATCTGATAATTGGAATGATATCATTTTTAGGATCTTTTAATCCTTCAGCAATTGAGCCAATACAGAAGTTAAAGCCATGATATTTGCTGTCATATAGCTGAGCAAATTTTTTAATCCCTTCAAATACATCCGGGCTGTTCCAGCGGGTGATTCCCCTGTAGCCAACAGGAGCAGGAGGGTCAGCAATATGATTAGCCAGTTTTACATTATATTCTTTTGCCACAGGCAGGGTCCTGTCTAATAAATAAGTGATCCTTTCGAACATATCATCAATACTTACATCCCCCGCAATTGTTTTTGGATCATTCCTTTTTAATGCTTCTGCGAGGTTCCATGTACTGTACTCTGCATTTCCCCGTTTCGGATCAAGTGTTTTTCCGGTTCTGAGTACAGGTAAGATAGTGGTATTATAATTTAATACCTTAATGCCTGTTTTTCCTGAAACCATGATCATTTGATTGAGCATTTCGATTTCACGATCCCTTTCCGGGCTTTTACCAAGCATTACATTGGGGAAGAGTACTTTATCAATTCCGGCAGAGGTCAGGGGCCAGTGATAGGCATCTAAACTTATTCCATATTTTTCACAAGCTTCGCGCTTTTTAAGTGAATCTTCAAGATCCCAGCCTACACCAGGGATATATTTAGGTGACCCTCCATCAATATTATAGACCCCACAGCGACCTTTTAATTGAAGATTCTCCTCTGTTGTTCCACCCGACTGGCAGCCAACTTTCATCAATACCTTTTTAGGTTTTGGTTTTACTTTTGCCAGTGATTCCATTGGAGACAACACAGATGCACCTATGGATCCTGCAGCGATTGTTTTAACAAAATTTCTACGTTGCATAATTTTAATTTTACTGAGTACGGTTAAACTGATTTATTTTCTTCCTGTAGCAGAAAAAGAGAACTGTGATCCAGCTCGCCATGACCCTCATTAACAAGTTGATTCATTAATCCGGATACTAATTCTGTTGCTTTTAAAGATACCTGATGACTGGCTCCGGTTTGAAGCGCTATTCCCATATCCTTCTTATGTAATTTAACTTTGAAACCGGGCACAAAATTCCCGTCTATCATACGTTTGCCGTGTAAATCTAAAATACGGCTTTGTGCAAATCCACCCAATAGCACCTCTCTCATCTTTTCGAGATTAACTCCAGCTTTCTTTGCCATTGAAAAGGCCTCGGCTACTGCCTGTATCGTAATGCCAACTATCATTTGATTACATGCCTTTGTAACCTGACCTGCACCGGCATCGCCAATTAGGATGATATTTTTACCCATTGCCTGAAAAACTGGCAGAGCCCTGTTGAAGGCTTCTTCTGATCCTCCCGCCATGATTGACAAGGTACCCGCTTCAGCACCGACCTGCCCACCCGAAACCGGGGCATCCAGAGCTGAAACTCCTTTCTCCTTCAGACTATTGTAAATTTCTATTGTCACACCCGGTGAAATGGTAGACATGTCTATAAATAGAGAGCCCTTTTTGACTCCGGGAAGTATTTCAGAAACAACCTGCTTTACTTCCGGTGAATCAGGTAACATCGTGATAATGATATCCGAATCTGCCGAAAGTTCTGGTATACTATCAAAAAGCTTTGCCCCGGCGGACTGAACAATCCCTGATGAACTGCTTTTACTTAAAACATTTACCTCATAACCGGCTTTTAATAAATTTAATACCATAGGTTTTCCCATGATACCCAAACCGATAAATCCTATTTTTCCCATTATTAACTTATTACAATTTAAAATCCTTAAACCAGTGGAAACAATTTAGCTCCTATCATAATAATAATCAGTCCGGTAAAACCCATAACTACCAACAAGGGAGAAATAGTCTTAAGTGCTTCTTTTTCTGTCAGGTTACTTAATTTACAAATAATCCAGAACCCGGAATCATTCATCCAGGGTACCAGTTTTGATCCACAACCGATTGCTAAGCCCAAATACACAGGATGAAATGCCAAATCTGAATTCAAAGCCATCCCGGATAAAATACCAGATGCGGTGATCAAAGCGACCGTTGCTGATCCCTGTGCAGTACGAACAACAGCAGCGATCATGAAAGCCAAAGGGATCAATGCCATTTGATAGCCTTTGGTTATATCGGCAATTTGGGAACTGATTCCGGTTTGCTGCAACATGCCTCCAAATGCACCCCCGGCAGCAGTAATCAGGATTATTCCGCCTCCACTATTCAAAGCAGCCTGGATCTGTGATGAAATTCCTTCTTTTGAGCCTTTTTTACGACTTGCCAGAATCAATAAAGCTGCAATACCACCTAATACAAGGGCTGTATTTTTGTTTCCAAAGAATCCTACTACACTTATTAAAGTCTGATTCATCGACGAAAGTGTACTAAGGTCAGCAGGTTTCACGGCGTTTACAATCGTATCAATACAAATAAAAACCAAAGGAATAAGGATAGGTAATAACGAAATCCCTAATCCCGGTAAGTGCTTGGTGTCAATGATTGCAGCGGCCTGAATATCTTCAAGTTTGGCATCCACAGAATCCCTCAATTCTATTGGACCTCTTTTATTCGACCATACCGAGAAGAAATAACCTGCTGTAATGGTAAAAAGACCTACTATTGTACCTGCAACCATCATCAAACCAATTGGGATATTCATTTCACCAATTAAAAATAATGGGCCGGGTGCCGGTGGAACCAAAGAATTAGCCATCGCAGCCCCCGCCATAACACACATTACAAGCAATAAATAGCTATTTTTAATCCTTAGGGCCATAGATTTAACCAATGGCATCATTAAGAAAATTACAGTATCAAAAAATACAGGAATACCTATAAAAAAGCTGCTCACTAAAAATGCTACCGGTGCTTTATCCATACCTGTTAAATACAGGATAGATCTGATTATTCGTTCTGCAGCTCCACTTTCGAGTAAACATTTACCAATAATGGCAGCCATTGCAATCAGAATTCCAATTTTAACACAGGTATTTCCAAACTCCGTGGCAATGCGTTCTCCGACATTTCTTTTCGAAAAGGACAATGCCGCATCGGCAGACATGCCTTTTGATAAGGCATAATTTTGAAGAAATTCAGGTGGAGTAAGCATTGAAACAATAAATGCTGCGAATAGTAAAGCAAGAAAAGGGTGAAGTTTAAACCCGATAATCCCACCCACAACTATGACTACTCCAATAAATAACAATAAAAAAGGATCGGTTACATACATAAGATTAATCGGATTAAATTTGTTGTTTTCTAAAATCTGCCAGTTTATTTGCCATATTCCGTGCACCGTCAGCTACGAAAGTTGCATCGGCACCACAAGCCATGAACCGGATTCCCATTTTATGGTATTTTTGATAATCATCGGAGTTAAAGAAGAGAATCCCTACGGCTTTATTTGCCTTTTTTGCAGCTCCAATAATCCTTTGAACTGCATCCAGAAAATCAGGATGATCAAACTGACCGAAAATACCTAACTCCATAGTCAGATCTGCGGGTCCGATAAAAAGAACATCCACTCCTTCAGTAGCAGCTACTTCATCAAGGTGATTTAATACTTCCCTGGTTTCAATTTGCACCACACCCAGAATCTGATCTTTAGACTTTTGGTAATAATCATTAAAGTTCAGACCGAATTGTGTTGCCCTAACCATTTTAGCGACTCCTCTGTTTCCAAAAGGAGGATAATGCAGACCTTTTACAACCTTTAATGCCTCCTCAGCATTCCGGACCTTCGGACACATTACTCCTTCAGCCCCCATATCCAGAACCCGGTGAATTCGTTGTGGTTCTGTACTTTCGGCGCGAACTATTACTCCGGCAGAGGTATGCTCAATAGCCTGTATCTGCGAAAGGGTAGTACTTTCTGATCCTGCCCCATGTTCCAGATCGATTAAAACCCAGTCAAAACCCGATAGACCCACTATTTCAGCAGTGACAGCACTGCCAAGATTTAACCAACAACCATTCAGGGTTTCCCCATTTAATAATCTCTGCTTTAAGTTTTTCATGTTAAATCTGACAGTGCTGTTTGTATTTAAAATTCAATTATTTGTACCCCATCCGGTACATGAAATATGATTATTTTTTATCCCACCAGACGCGGGTATCCATGATATCTGCTCCCTGTCTGGCTATTGCTGCCTGAACGTTCGTTTTATTTACATTTAGTTCAGCATCAGTATAGGTCAATCTCCGGATAAATGGTTCTGTCTTAAGATCTTTACCAGGATAAGGATTTGGTGTCAGATTTGGGAAACCACTTCTTCTGAAATTAGCCCATGCCTCTGGTCCAATCAGAAAATTTGCTACCCAATATTGCGTGTTAATTTCCTCCAGTTCCTTTCCTGCAGTTAATGGGTTAGCCGAAACGAATGTATTAATTGCCGCATCAGCGATTGCAGAACTTGTACCATAACTAGCAAACTGCTGCATATGGGCACGAATACCATTGGAATAGAAAGTACCCGGAGTACCTGTTGTCCAATTCCTGAATGAGGCTTCTGCCAACAGTAATTGAGTTTGGGCATAAGTAACCAGAAAGCTGGGAGCATTCAAGCCGGCAACACGGGTACGGTCCAGCTGACTGAAATCCCATAGACTTGCTAATCCATTTGCCGTAACTGCCGGGCCAATAGTTGTATTATCAAAACCCAAAGGCGCTCCAACCTGAACAGCAGCGGTTCGGTTAGCCCTTGTTTCAACCTGCTGTGCACCACTGGCTGCACCAACATAACGCACTGCAATGGCAACTAAACGCGGGTCATTCGCATTTTTCAGATGAGTTACAAAATCTGCTGCAAGGTAAAAGAATGCAGACTGTCCACCATTCAATTGTGACCCAACAGGATTTGCAAAGGATGCATTATGTCTGATAATTGCATTATCTGCGTTAGACTGCATTAGTCCACCGGTAACTGCCTTACCAACAGCTTCTGCAGCTTTGGTCGGGTTTATTTTTGATAAACGCATACCGGCACGTAACAATAAAGAATATCCAAATCTTTTCCATTTGACTATGTCTCCATCATATAAAACATCTGCAGTAACCCTTGCTTTTGCAGCATCCAAACCTGCAGAGGCAGTTTCCAGCTCTGTTAAGATTGATGTATAGATTGATTCCTGAGAATCATAGGCGGGAGTTGAGATTCCCTCCAGGTAATTTTTACCAGCCTCATTGTAAGGAACATCTCCATAAGTATCAGTCAAGAGCATGAAAGTATACGCTTTCCAAATCCTGGCCATGTTATAGAGGTTGGAGCGGGCTGGAAGATCCTTGGTTTTTGCAATTACATCAGTTAATTCTTTAACATTAGTTTGATAAAGAGTATTCCAGTTTCCTGCAGCAACACCACGGTTATCCTGATTGAAATTAGCTGCAGAACCCTGACCACTGAAAGGTGTGATCATCTGTTTCACAATGGTGGTTTCATAACTTAAATTTCCATATCCCGGAGCAGTATTAATAATGGCGGAATTTAATTGATAAGAAGGTTCCACTGATGTTAAAGCAATGGGGTTGACATTCATTTCATCAAAACCTTTATCACAGCTTACCAGTCCGAAAAGAACCAGAAAAATAGCTGAAATTCTTAGTTTATTTTTCATCTTAATATTTTTTAGTATTCGATTTATCTAAAATAATCTCGTGTTGAGTGTTTGGATTCCTTAAAACTTAACGTTAAGATTGAATCCTATGCTTCTTGTAATAGGCAGTCCGGTTGCTTCCAATCCAACCAAATTGTCGGATGGCAAACCGGATTGTTCAGGGTGAATATTATCAACCCATTTTTTTATTGCCCATACATTGTTTGCAACTCCATTCAAACGCAATCCTTTGATAAATGAAAGTCTCGCAGGTATAAATTTGGTAAAATCATAGCCTAGCGTAATCTGACGTAATTGCCATAGCCCGGCATTGTAGACAAATTGTTCTGCAATATTTTGTGAACGAACCGTTTCATAATAAGCCTGAACGCCAGCTTTAGTTTGATTTACCTGACCATTTGGATTTACACCATCCCCAATTACAAAATTCTGATCCCGCCCGGCCAATGTTGCTTTATGCAAACCATGGCGCCATGCATTATGATTGGTTCCGGAAATCAATTTATGACCCAATTTGAAGTCGACAAGGAAAGACATTTCAACACCTTTTACAGAAATACTATTAGAAATACCACCAACCCATACCGGTATGGCAGATCCAAAGGCAATCTGTGTTGGAGTACGAAGCGGACGACCATTACCTGCATCAAACACTTGTCTGCCTTGTGCATCTCTTAAATACCCAAAGCCATATAACTGCCCCATCGCCTGACCAACAACCTGGCGAAGTTCACCGGTAAAATCAGCAGTACCTACCGTAATCATATTGTCACTAACACCACTTCCAAGATTCAAAACTTCTGTTTTATTGTAAGAGGTGTTTAAAGCAAGATTCCAATAAACATTTTGAGTTCTGATCGGATTTAAAGTCAGCAACATTTCAACTCCCTGATTCCTGCTTTGTCCAACATTTATCAATTGATTTAAATAACCACCCGCATTGGAAGTTTGAGCTCTTAGGATCTGATCAGATGATAGCTTATTGTAATAAGTTAAATCCAAACCAATCAGATTATCAAGTACTTTCAATTCTAAACCAAATTCCTTTTCAGATACCCTCATTGGGCGTAAATCTGCATTTGGAACAGTCGAACCATTAATACTTCCTAAAGGCTGGGCTGCGCCACTTGGAGAAGGAAATTGCTGTGCGCCAATTCCATAAAATAAATTATTCGCATACGGACTAATATCTGTATCGCTACCAACTTCTGCATACGCAGCTCTGATTTTACCAAAATTCAGCCATTTAGGCAAAACCGAAGCAAATGCCTGGGAGAACACGAAACTACCTGTAACCGAAGGATATAGGATACTTCTGTTAGCCGGCGATAAGGTTGAAAACCAGTCGTTACGAACCGTTCCATTTAAGAACAAGAAGTCTTTATAAGAAAGTTCAGCAGATCCATAGAATGAATTTACCTCGCGCTCTGAATAATCATATATTGCATCTCTCTGGCGACTATTTCCAATAGTGTAAAGTCCCCTTGTATAAAAATCCTGTACAAACACATTATGTCTGCTGATCTTACGATTCATTGTATTTCCACCGGCATTCAGGCTTGCACCAAAATCACCGAAGGTCTTATTTGCACCAATTAAGAAATCAGCATTTAACTCCCTGACCGAACGTGCATCCTGTACAAATTGTCCATTCACGAATCCTGCCGGAGCTGCCGGCTGTCTTTGAGTACCTGTTGGTAAATTGTAATCCTGCTCTCTTGCATAATAATCCTGACCGATCCTGCCCTGAACAAATAGCCAGTCATTGATATTATATTTTGCAGTGATGTTACCAAATACCCGGTCATTCTGAATGTTATCAAAACGTTTCAGAGCAAAATAAGGGTTCGTCCTGTTTGTAAATCTGGACCATACATTTTCATTGCCATTAGCATCCTCAGCATATTGTTCCAAAATGGATAAAGGCATAGATGTAGCCAAAGTAAAAATGGTTACAGGACTAAAATCCTGTTCGGCAATGTTAGGCGGATTTTTACGATTCTCTTTAGAGTAGTTTACATTTCCTGATACCGTTAACTTTTTCCCTAAATTTTGGGTAAATCCTAAGTTGATTGTATTCCGGTCGTAACCTGAATTAGGAAGGATTGCATTGCTCTTAAGATTTGAAACCGAAATATTCATTCCACCATTTGCACCACCTGAAGCTAAGCTGATGGTATTGGTCATGTTGTTTCCGGTTCTGTAATATTTATCAATTACACTGCCCTGATACTCGTAAGGCACTATAATATTATTAAATAAAGTATGAGTCATGCCCGGTTGAAACTTCTCTCCAAAGCTCCACACACCAGAAGTAGGAAAAGCTGTTGTTGGTCTTACCCCATTTTCCCCCTGCCCATATTCACTCTGATAGTCAGTATAATCTAAAGGCTGATCGGTTGTATAATTTGAATTATACGAAAGCGATACTCCATCAGAGCCCTTATTTTTGGTAGTAATCATAATTACTCCATCCTTGGCTCTTGAACCATATAATGCTGATGCTGCTGCACCTTTCAATACAGTCATGCTTTCAATATCATCAGGATTGATACTTCCTAAACCATCACCACCATCCGATGTACGATTACTTCCTCTCTCTGAAACATCTCCTCTTGCAGCATAATTGGTATTATCTATCGGCACACCATTTACTACAATCAAAGGTGAATTATTACCACCAAATGAAGACTGTCCTCTGATTCTGATTTTACTTGTTCCAGCCGGACCAGTTCCCATTGGCGTGATATTTACACCGGCAACTTTACCCTGAAGCGCATTCATGAAATTGGTCGTCCTGTTAACGGTCAATTCTTCAGCAGAGACATTTGTAGCCGCATAACCTAAACTTTTGGATTGTCTTTTGATACCTAATGCTGTAACAACAACCTCGTTCAGTGCAGTATTGGCTGCTTCAAGTTTTACATTTATTGATGTTCGCTGATTTACCGCGACTTCCTGAGTAGTGAAGCCAATAAAAGAAAAAACGAGGATGCCGGTACCATCAGGAATAGTGATTGAAAATTTTCCATCCAGATCCGTACTGGCACCAATGGTAGAACCTTTAAGCTTAATGCTTACACCAGGAAGGGTTTCACCTTTCGAATCGGTAACGGTACCCTTAACAACTATATCCTTCAGTAAATTAACTTCTTCGGAAACAGCAGATAAGTTCTGATTTTGTTTCAAGTCTATTGAAGGAAATGTTTTTTTAGAAACGAGTATTGTTTTATTCTTAATACTAAAATCAAGAGGCTGATCTTTAAAAACACTAACCAAAACCTTGGATAGGTCTTCATTTGAAGCACTGATTGTAACCGGCTTTGCTAATGCAAATAATTCCTCCTGAAAAAAGAAGCCATAACCAGTTTGCTTTTTAATCACTGTAAATACAGTTTCAAGGGAGACATTTTTACCGGTATAGGTAACCTTTTGTGAAAATCCTTCGGCACTTGCATTTAATATTAAAACGACAAGTAGTATGAATGTCAGCTTCATAACACGGAGTATTTTATTGAAAATAACCCATTGTGAACTAGCATATGTTAAGAATTGAATTCCACTTTTTATCTCTGGCTTTGAGTCTAAACTTGTGTTAAAACCCACATAGCCTTCATTTTTAGAAAATAAATTCATAAATTTGATTGGTTTGGTGATCAGAAATTGAAGCAATAAAATTATTTGAAGCCCAAACTCTTACCAGGAGCGGGCCAACGCTTCTGGTTTTTTGTTTAGCCTCATATTTGTAAGATATTAAGGCATAACAATAACCTCCTTTCCATCTAAACTAAAATGGATATCACTTTTTTCAAGAATCTCTAATACTTCTAAAAGAGTCAAATTATTCGAAATAGCACCTGAAAAGTGGTGTTCCGGCAGATTAGCTTCATATCTGGCTGTTACGCCATACCATCTTCCCAGCTGTCGCATAACCGTTTCTATATCAGCTTTTTTGAAATAAAAATAACCTTCCTTCCATGCTATCTCAGCCTGGGTATCAATCCGCTTGATTTGAATACTTTGATCAACATTGGATTGTTCACCCGGCTTAAGAAGCTTAGAATCATTGGTCTTTAAGTCAATTACACGAATTTCACCCTCAAATAAGGTTGTTTTGATCGACTTCTCATCAGAGTACGCATTGATGTTAAATTGGGTGCCCAGTACTTCCACGGTTTGAATTCCGGAACGGACTGAAAACTTTCTTTTAAAGTCTTTTGATACTTCAAAATAAGCCTCTCCTTTTAATTCAACTTCGCGATTATCCTCAGAAAAAAAGATTGGGAAACGTAAAGAAGAAGAAGAATTTAACCAAACTTTAGTTCCATCGGCAAGATTCAATTGATATTTACCACCAACCGGGGTCTCAATCGTATTGTAAACAGGTTCAGCTTCATCTGAAGCAACTATTGTATTCCTTTCTTGTTTTGAAAATGTATACTCGATAATACCATCCGAATTCTTATGAACTTTTATACCTCCCTGGTTAACCAGTATTCCATTTTCAGACTCATCCAGTTCAATCTTCCTTCCATCCGCCAGGGTGAGAATAGCCTTGCTTCCGCCCGGCAGAATATCATTCGGCTTTACGCTCGCAATAATTTTATCAGTACTATCTTTTTGAACCCTGGCTGAATAAAAATAAGCACTGAGTATAACAATTAACGTGAACAGGAGCGGTGCGCCTAATCTGCTAAAATTAATTTTAGATTTTGAAAGCTGATTACTGTCGGTTTCATCATGCTCAATTATTTTGGCATAAATCATCGACTTCAGTTCGTTTTCTGATTGTGAATTATTTAATTCCCATTCTGACTCAAGACTACTCTCTCTCCAATACCATTGAAGCAATCTCTCCTCTTCCTCTTTAGAGGCAGTACCATGCAGGTATTTTTCGACTAGTTGCTGGACTTCCTCCTTTGGCATAGCTTAAAATTTGGGCGTATTAATTATAAAGTACCACAACTTGGCCCCCTACCCTTGCTCATGGCTCAAATATTTTGAGGAAAATTATTGATTAACCTAAAAAAGGTTCAGTGAATTCTTCAGGCTAAGGCGGAGAGCCTTCAGTCCTTTGGTTAAATGGCCTTCAACAGTTTTTTCTGAAATTCCTAATTCCATTGATATCTCGGAAATGCTAAGGCCGGCATTTCTACTGAATCTAAAAACCAGTTTGCACTTTTCAGGAAGCTTTTCAATCAGCTTATTAATGTACTCCTGTGTAAATCTGGCATCAATCAGTTCTTCACTTAGCGTCGAGGATTCATCCAGACAATTTGAAGATTCAATTTCCATTCTTCTTTTTTGCCTGTAGATAAACTTGAACATTGACAATCTAACAGAACTGGCTAGGTAACTATTTAAACAGGAAATGTCGAGATCTAATCTTCTTGACCATATCCCGATGAAAATATCCTGAACAATCTCCTGAGAGACAGATTTATCCTTGCTTATATTGTATGCAATTGAAAGTAACCTCTTCCAGTATCTGTTATAGATCTCCGAAAAAGCCTCCTCATTGCCAAACCTCAATAAGGCAAGTAATTCACTATCTGTTTTAGTGTGATAATTCAATTCTATCGAACATTAGTAAACCTAATATATGAATATTTCAATTAATCAAATTCGAATAAACTATTTTTTAAAGGGTCATTGTAAACATTATTTTAATCTTCAGAATAAAATTAAATACCTTATTATTTATTGAAAGCCCCTTTAACCGGCCTTCCGATCCAAACTTGTGGCACTTTCAGCTTTAATAGTTTAGCAATAGTTGCCGCCGTATCGAATGTCATGATACTTTCTGTTAATTCCTTATTTCTTTGAATCCCCGGACCTCTAATTATCCAGGGAATTTGCATTTCATTCATAGAGATCAAGCCATGTCCCTTATTTACACCGCCATGATCCGCGGTAAATAACACCACTGTGTTCTTCTCAATTCCTGCCTCTTTTATACTTTTCAAAATAGTACCAATATGGTTATCGGTACGCTCAATGGCTGCATAGTAATCAGAGGTTCCATGCCCTACATTATGGCCTACACTATCTACATCATGGAGATGAACAAACAAAAAATTTGGCTTCTTTTCTATGATATATTTTGATGCAGCATTGGCAATAGCAATATCTCCATTTGCATTTTGGTCATGATTGACTGCTGCTTTCGGAAAGAGATAGCCAATGCCATCCCATTCATATATTACACCAATTTCACTCTCTGGTTTTTCTTTACGTAAGAGTGCATAAACACTTGGAAACATCCCGTACTCATCCAAAACCCTGGCAGGCATATCGGGCTTCTTACTGCCCCAGGTAGTATAGCCGTGCAACTCCGGACCAGCACCCATCACCATCGATGCCCAGTTTGCTGCACTTGAGGAGGGTAGTACAGTTCTCGCCTCCAAACTCCAGGAACCTTCTTTCATCATAGCTCTGAGATTAGGCACCTTCGCATTTTCAAAGGCATAGGCACCGAATCCATCAGAGCCAATTAATATAACATGCTTTATTTTCTGCGAAAAAACAGTTGCCGGTGTCAGTGCAAAAAGAAATAATACGACTATTAGCTTCCTTAATTCATTCTTCATTTTTCATTTATTTTGAATAACAAAATCACAATTTAGTCTTAAAGAACAAAATCTAATTTTACAATCGGGGAAAACGATTATATTTAAATCAAAAAACAGAATTCAGGAAAATCAACCCTTATGATTATCAATTCATTAATGACAAAACGAATTCAGCTCCTGCTGCTGATATGTTTTACTTCGATATCAGTCGCGGCGAATATCCGCTTACCAAATATTATCGGATCTCATATGGTTTTGCAGCAAAAATCAAGCGTTAAGCTTTGGGGATGGGCTGCACCGGGTGAGAAAATAGTTATTAAAACAGGCTGGGATAATGTTAGCTACCAAACTCAGGCAACAAATGATGCCAAATGGATAACAGAAATCAAAACACCTGAGGCTGGTGGTTCTTATTCGATAACCTTACAAGGGAATAATACCATACAACTTGAAGATGTCTTAATTGGAGAAGTATGGGTATGTGGCGGCCAAAGTAATATGGAATGGTCGGGCACCCAAAAATTACCTCAAAGCCTGGAAGAAGCCCCAAATGCCCGAAATGATAAAATCAGACTATTTTATGTAAGCAAATCGACTTCAGCATTTCCACAGGATAATCTGGACGGGAAATGGGTGGTTTGCTCGCCTGAAGAAATGATTAAATTCAGTGCAATTGGTTATTTCTTCGGTAAAAACCTGAATGAGAAAATGAATACCCCAATCGGATTAATCAATTCAAACTGGGGGGGTACTCCCGCAGAGACCTGGACCCCGGAATATGTTGTCAATAATAACAGTATTATTAAAAAAGGTGCCGCTGAACTAAAATCCCAACCCGGATGGCCTCATCAAACTGCATTGGCTTATAATGCGATGATCTTTCCATTAACAAATTACACCATTGCAGGTGCAATCTGGTATCAGGGTGAAAGCAATGTCAGAACATATTATACCTACGAGAAATTATTCACAGGTATGATTGATGCATGGCGTCAGCAATGGAATAAAAATTTCCCATTCTATTTTGTACAAATCGCTCCATTTACCTACGGATTCCAAAATGTTGGTGCTTTACTCCGGGAAACGCAAACCAAAGCTGCTAGTCACACTAATACAGGTATGGTAGTCATTACCGACTTGATTCCCGATACAAGCAACATACATCCTACACCTAAGAAAGAAGTTGCTAAACGCTTATCCAATATGGCCCTGAACAAAACTTATGGTTACCGGGACATTAGCTGCGAAAGCCCTGTTTACAGCAGTCATACTATTGAAAAGGATAAAATTAAAGTTCAATTCAGCAATGCATCAAACGGTCTGGTTGCTAAAGGAGAACAGATTACAAGTTTTGAGATTGCGGCAGATGATAAAGTCTTTTTACCAGCACAGGCAAAGATTGAAGGCAACACTATAACTGTCTATAACAAAAAGATTAAAAATCCTGTAGCAGTTCGGTTTGCATTTAATAATACAGCAATTCCTAATTTGTATAATAAGGAGGGATTACCTGTCAATTTATTCAGAACAGATAATTGGGAAATGGATACCAGTGCTATTAAAAAGTAAAATGTTTTGATTTTAAATTAAACTAATTAATGATTTAGAAATGTTTCTAAACTTCTATTATGAACAATAAATCCAGCAGAAGAAAATTCATCAGCACGGCGGTAATTCTTACCGCGGGCAGCACAACAATGGCCGAAACTTTATCTATGAAAACTAAGAACAATAAAATTGCACATCAGGTATATTTCTGGCTAAAAAATCCGGAAGAACGGCAAAAATTAATCGACGGAATAAATACACTCAAAAAAATTAAGACAGTCCGCCAAATGCATGTAGGTATAGTAGCCGGAACTGAAAAAAGAGATGTAATAGATACAAGCTGGGGCGTTTCATTGCTATTATTCTTCGATGATATTGCCGGAGAGGCTAGCTATCAAACAGATCCGATTCACCTGGATTTCGTGAAGAATTACAGTAATCTATGGAATAAGGTTGTTATCTATGATGCAGAAATGGTATAAGTTCTAAAAAATCAAGCACTTAGTCCCGATTTTAAGGTAGATTTTAAAAAGAGCATTGAAGTAAAAAAAGAGGGGGCAAATGCCCCCTCTTAAATTATATCAGACAGCCGGATTCAGGTCTTTTTGCTTTTTCATATAGAAATAAAGACCAAGAAATGCGACAATTAGTATAGCAGGGAAAATCAGCATATTTGATAATGTAGCCTGACCAGCAGCTAAATCGGCGGCATCTCCGGCCAGACCTTGAGATACTGCAACTATTTTATTGTCCTGAATCCATCCTCCAATAATTGGTTGAAACATTGAGGAAGAAAACATTCCGATACCACCCATGATTGAAAGTCCAAGAGCTCCTGTTTGAGGCATATTTTCTGCAATAAATCCGATCATATTTGGCCAGAAATAACAGATTCCAAGAGCATAAAAAACAGCGGCTACGTACAGCATAGTACCGTCCATTGTACTCATCATATAAATACCAAGTACACCGAACACGGCAGAACCTAAAAGAACTCCTACTGTATTTAATTGTTTAATCAGGGAACCTGCAAAATATCTTCCAACAGCCATTAAACCGGTTACCAGGGCCAAAATAAGCATTGGGCTTGCACCGGCCTTTGCCAGAATAGGACCCACCCATTGCTGTGGACCAAATTCAGATATTGCGGTTAAAGCCATACAAGCAGCCATGAACAGGTACAATGGGTTCAACATTGCCTTAAAGTTATCCAAAGTTGAATTTTCGACGATCCTGGGTTTTGGGAAATTTTGTCCAAAGAATAAGACAGCATAAATAATTGTCGGAATCAGAATTACCCAAATTTGAGACTGCCAGCTCATATTTGCATCAGTCATGAATTTAGAAATCAAAGCTCCTAAAACTATCCCTCCAGGGAACCACATATGAAAACGATTCATCTTACGACTAAAATTCAAGCCGGAATAAGAATCGGCGATCATTGGATTACAAGCTGCTTCGGTACAACCATTACCTAACCCAATTAAAAGTGTAGAGATCAATAAAGTGTCATATCCGGTTGCATAAATTGTTAAGATTATACCAATTGCATGAGCTAATAACGCAATTTGCATAATCAATTTGGGGCCAATACTTGAGTAAAAAATACCTCCCAGAATCATGGAAATCGGGAAGCCTAAAAACCACATTTGATTAATGTGACCTAACTGTACCGGGTCTAAATTCAATTCAGTTCCCAGCTGGGTTAAGATTCCCGCCCGAATACTAAACGAAAAGGCCGTAGTAATCAGTGCAAAACAACTCGCCAGAAAGAGGCGATTTGCATTAATAGTTTGACTCATAACAGTTTTAATTTTTAAGGTTTAATATTAGGGTTGATTTCAAAACATTAAATTAAAGTAGATAAAATAATATGAAATTAAAAACCTAAGAATTAAATAATTAATGACTCACAAGGAATGAGCTCAGATTAAAATGTATTTATTTGAATCAGAAAAATTACTAATCAAGCGCCGCAGGCCCGGGTGAGCAATTGGGCAACGAAAAAGGAAGAAACTAAACTTCAGATAAGAAATTACTGTACCAGTGTCCGGATGCTTTAATTATTCGCTTTTGGCTTTCATAGTCTACATGAACCAAACCGAAACGGGGCCGATATCCCTCTGCCCATTCAAAATTATCTGTGAAACTCCATACAAAATACCCTTCCACATTTACACCCTCCTTTTTTGCTTTCAATATTTCAGCTATGTTAGACTGCAGGTAATTTATTCTTTTAATGTCATTCACTTTTCCATCATCAACAATATCAGGAAAAGCGGCGCCATTCTCAGTCACATATAATTTTTTGAATTTGTATTTTGAAAATTGATGAAGCATTTCATGCATGGCCTGCGGATAGATCTCCCAGGCCATTTCGGTCACTTCATCAACTCTGTTTTTAGCATTAACCAAAGATGAATTTATATAAGGGGTAAAATAGGAATGTTTTACTACCTCCCTTGTATAATTTTGTATACCAATAAAGTCTGGTTCTGCCTTTAATGCTATTTCATCTCCCGGTAGCATATACTTTCCGATCCTTTTTAAGAATGGAAGATCTTGAATCGGATAGCCTAATCCGTTCAAAGGCTCTACAAATAGCCTGTTGACTAAAGCATCTACTCTTCTGGCAGCATTCAAATCCTTTTGGCTGGTCGTATGCGGATGAATAGCAGAGCAGGAAAAAGTTGTTCCAACTTCCAGGTCAGTTCTAAGGCTTTGAGCAATCCTGATACCTTTTGACTGTGATAATGCCGAATGGTGTATGGCCGGGATAAAATTATCAACTCCTCTTTTTCCTGGTGCATGAATACCTAAAAAGTATCCTGCCCCTGTATAAACCATCGGCTCATTTAAGATCATCCATTGTTTAACCCGATCTCCAAAGTGATTGATACAAAATGCAACATAGTCAGAAAAATAGTCGACGATATCCCTGTTTGCCCAACCCCCTTTCTGTTGTAATGCCCATGGAAGATCCCAATGATACAGGGTTACCCAGGGCCTTATGCCCATTTCTAAACAAAGGTCTATTACGCGGTCGTAAAAGTCCACACCTTTGGCATTTACCTCGCCAGTTCCTGCTGGAAAAATTCTGGACCATGAAAATGAAAACCGAAAATTATTGATATGCATTGATTTCATCAAGGCAATATCCCTGGTATATTGATTGTAAAAATCGCTGCTGATATCAGCAGCATGACCTTTATAAATTTTACCCTTTCTTCGTGAAAATTCATCCCAGATAGACAAGCCTTTACCGTCGGCTTCAACTGCTCCCTCTGTCTGAAATGCAGAAGCCGCTACACCCCAAACAAAATCTTTTTCAAAATCTGCTCTCTTAACCATCAGAACCTTCCGGAAGCTATCTTATTTAGTTTTTTCAGGAAATTAGTTTTATCAGATATTTGAAAATCAGATTGCTTAGTCATCGATTTCATTTTGTCGATTCTTGTCTTTGCTTCATTAGCAATAATATCTCTCAAAACTGTTTCGGTAATATCAGGATAATTTACAGGTATTACTTCACCTGATGAAACCCAATCCTTTATTTTTGGCAAATGTTTCTTTTTAAGACTCTTAATTACCGGAACACCCATTTCCTCTAAAGCGGCAGCATTGCATTGCTGTTCATATTGCCCTTTCATCGGAATCACCATTAGTTTCTTTTTAAGAAACATGGCCTCGGCAGGAGTTTCAAATCCTGCACCGCAAAATACACCTGTTGCCTTCGACATACTATCGATAAACTCGTCATTGTTTATTGGTCTTATCCAAACATTCCCTTTTCGGATGGACTGCTTATTATGTTTGGAAAAAACCTGCCATTCTACATCTTCAATTAAAGACAGGATTTTTATGATCCTTGCATCATCATACGCGGGCAGGTAAACAGTATAGTGCCCTAAGCTCAATGGCTCTTTTTTCCTGACTTCAGCCCGAATGACAGGAGTAAATATATTAATATCATATGATTTAAAGTGAAAACCATATTGACTTGTGGAAGGCGCATAAGAGCGAAGTATGGCTTTACCTATCGGATCAAAATTTCGTGATTTGGGGGCATTTTTGTTTAAAACAGCAGCCTGGTGACTGATTGAAATACATGGTTTACCCGCAAAATAACAGGCCCAGGACGATACAGGTTCAAAATCGCTGATTACGAGATCATATTTATCAACAGGGAGTGATTTGATATCTTTCATCAAACGCCTTAAACGCGATTTTCTATAGGTTTCGGCGATATCAACATTACCCTTCTTACCAAAAATGAAACTTAAGCCATGAAAACGGTATTGAACTTCAAATGGCAGTTCAACATCGGCCTGGATACCACTAATCAGAATATCAAGGTCATGATCCTTTTTGAGCAAGGGGACAATCTCTCTTGCACGCGTCACATGCCCGTTTCCAGTGCCCTGAATTGCATATAGAATTTTCATGAGGTTTTTAAATTGAATTCAGTCAGCATTTGATTGAACAATTGCCTGATGTTCATTTCATCTGTTTCCTCTTCCTGCAAATTTAGCATGGCCACTCTTTCAGAATCATCAAAACGGAATAAGGTCCAGTTTCCATTATGGTACTCAAGAGCAGAGAGATTTTCTATCCAGTCGCCTGAATTTAAATACATAATTTTCCCGTTCTCCTGTTCAATCAAACGCATTTCAGGATGATGAATATGGCCACACACAACATATTGGTAATTATTACTTATTCCAATATCCGCTGCTGTTTGTTCAAAACTATTGATGAATTTTACCGCACTTTTTACACTGTTCTTCAGTTTTTTTGAAAATGAAAGTTTTCCCTTATTAAATACTCTTTCTGAAATCCAGTTCGCCAAACTATTGATCATAATCAATGAATCATAACCAACGGCCCCAAGTTTTGCCAGCCACTTAGAATGCTGCATAGTTACATCAAAAACATCTCCATGAAAGATCCAGGCTTTTTCATTATTATCCAGTTCAAGAACTAACTTATTAACGATCTGAAATGACCCCATTTTAAAGCCTTCGAACTTCCTGAGCATCTCATCATGATTTCCAGTTACATAATAGACTTTTACTCCCTTACTTAACCAATTCATAAGATGCTTGATCACTTTCATGTGTGATTTAGGCCAATAGCTTTTACTGAACTGCCAAATATCGATGATATCACCGTTCAGAACAACAATTTTAGGCTTAATTGATTTCAGGTAATGCAAAAGCTCTTTAGCCCTGCAGCCATAAGTACCCAGGTGTACATCTGAAATCACGATTATATCTATCTGTCTTTTTCCTTTCTTCATTCTAATGTCTAAAAATGGAACCGATTTTAGAAAAGCGAATAAAAAGGAGATTGAAAATAAGTTCAGACAGGAGTGAGTGGATTTGATTCAATTCTTTCAAATTTTCTACACAAATGTGTAAAACACTTATTATCTGAATATTAAG
>NZ_DASWXT010000044.1:0-3734 GCF_036405355.1 Daejeonella sp. | reverse complement strand
GTCAACGATCGTATTGCAATGCTAAAAACATTATCAAATATGTCAAAGCATCCTGAGTCAGTACCAGTTAATGCTCTTGTACCTGTTAAGGGAACACCATTGGCTGATCAACCCAGGGTTTCTGTTTGGGAAATGGTTCGAATGATTGCTACAGCCCGTATTATTATGCCTAAAACAGTGGTCCGTCTATCGGCGGGCAGAACAGAAATGAGCTTAACTGATCAGGCTTTATGTTTTATGGCAGGGGCAAATTCAATATTTGCCGGTGATAAATTACTGACCACACCCAATCCGGCGTTTAATGAAGACATGGAAATGTTTGAATTATTAGGCCTCAGGCCACGTGAAGCCTTCAAAAATGGCCGAAAAGAAAAACAGACTGAACAGCTAATTCAAGAGGACTGATTGCTTATTTCCTCTGATGAAATTTGATTCTGAATAAGCTTTTGAAGATCAAGGATTAATTTATTGACCAGTTCAAGTTGTTCTGATAATAAATCTGATTCATTTGAGCTTTTACTAAAAAATTTTGAGTCAGGTATATTGATCTCAATTTCTTCCAGTTCAATATCTTTCATACTTTTAATTACCTCAGATAAGGTATATAAAGACCTTCTAATCAGTTTAATATGTAAATCATTTACAATTAATGGATTAATCTGCTGAAGGTTGGTTATCAGTGTTGCTGTATAGGATGAAAGCATGTGGTTTAATACCACAAATTTATGAAGCTCCTTACTGTTTTGCTGTTTACTTTTAGGTTCTGAGAGCATTCTCTGAAACGCACTGCCCAGATTGGCTGAACTTACATAGACATTCTTACGCGCTAATTTATAGGCTGTGATATCTATAGTACCTCCTGAAAGAATAATGGCAACTTTTTGCAGGTATTGATAATTGGCAATCAATACTTCATGCATAAAGTCTTTAAATTGATGTGACTCCCAATTAGGAAGTACGAGATAGCTGGCAGACAATGCTATAAATGATCCAATAAATGTATCAATGATTCTTTCCTGAGCTATATTGAAATTGTTTTCACCAAGAAAACTAAATAAAATCAGAATATAAGGCGTCATGAAAAGAACACTTACAATATAATTTAGTCTCTGAAAGCTATAGGCTGCAACCATAAAGATCAGCAGAAAGATGAATAGAGCGGTTTGATCCTTGATAAAAATGAGAATAAGCGCACCAGCTACGCCTCCAATGATAGTGCCAATCAGTCGTTCAATGTTTCTTTGCTTAGTTAGGCTGTATGCAGGTTTAAGCAGAACAAGAATGGTCAACAGGATCCAATAACTATGGTAACCAACAGGAAACAGCTTGGAAACCAGAAAGCCAATAAGACACATAAGTGATACACGTACAGAATGGCGGAAGATGGATGATTTCGGACTTAGGTTCTCCTTCAGAATCTTGAAATCAAAATTCTGATGAGAAACAAACTTGCTTAAATCAATCTCGTTTTTTATTTCCTGCCCTGATAATTGTTTCTGATTGAAGTAAGTATATATTTTATCTACACGGCTGACCATGTTTCTAACATTGATCAGAATCTTTTTGAGGACAAAGGCATTGGTACCTGATTCTTCAACCAGATCAACACACTTTTTTAATCTTTCGAGCTCATATTTAAAGTCATACAGGCGCTGTGGTATTTCATTGCTGATAATGTAATAACTTAGATTTTCGAGTTCCTCTGAAAGTTTAATGATGATTGATTTAAACTCCTTTAGTGAATTTGATTTCCCGAAGGTTTTATGCAGGGTCAGGTAATCATAATGAGTTGCCATAGTTTGTTCAAACAAATCTACAATGTCAACAAATACAAGAATAAGCAGCCTGCCAGCTAAAGTTGACTCTTTAACCATCAGCCTGGTTTTGAATAATAATTCCCTGACAGAGTCTTGTTGCTCATGTACAATGACCTGCTGGGAAATCAACTTTTTGTAATTTTCGTCAAAGTCAGTTTCCTGATCATAGAAATCAGCCTTTAGCCTCACATACTCTGCTACCTCCCGGATACATTCTCCCATTGCCTGCTGGGCAAGCCTGTAAGGTCTGATCTGTGACAGGGATAGGCTAAGTATCATATACCAAATCCCGCCTGCTAAAATATATAGAGCATGCCCCATGGCACCTTTAGAAGCTGTAACATCATGATCTATGGAAAGAATCATAACTAACAATGCTGCGGTTCCGATAGAGGATGCACGGTTCCCATAAACAGAGAACATCGAATAAAAAAAACATAAAATAATGATTTCCAAACCCAGGAGGACTGGATACTTATTTATAAATCCAGTTAAGAGGGTGGTAAGAAAAACGAAAATGCTGCAAAAAAGCATTCCATTCCGCTTATGACTAATTGGCCCCTGATTATCGGCAATGCTTACACAAACTGCTCCTAATGAGATAGTCAATCCAACTTCAAGCTGATCTAAATGAAAGAAAACCAAAGAGGGGAGAAGCACACCAAACGTAATACGCAATCCTTCTGAAAAGTACTGGCTGAAAATGAATGTTTTAATCTCTCTGGATTGCCTCATTAATTTAAACACTGAACGCTAAACAAAAGTACCTAATCTGAATGATTAAAGATTAAAGATTACGGAATGGAATATATTGAGCCTGCTTTAGAACAAAAAATGATATAATATTTATAGTCAATTCAATAAAAATTTATGCCCGGAGTCTAAAAACAAGAAGATAATTCAAATTCTAAAATTCAAAAGAATCATAAACTGTGGAATACCTGCAATTTAACTTATGTTAATTATTTAGCCATTTTACAAATAAGAGGTGGTCTCCATTCTTTAAATGCAGATAATGATAATACCAGGCTGTTAATAACATTTAATTTTATGTTAAAACCCTGTTCATAAATAAAATCATATTTACTTGCTTTAAATTTAAAAGGTAACTACATTGATATCAATAAGAACGAAGTACTTTGACAGCCTGATAAAAATCCTTAAAATCTATTAGTCTTCGGACTTCTAAAGATTCTGGATAAAATAAACGAAGTCCGGGCAGCCTAATATCGAAAGATATACAGCTTAAAGGCTAAGTTCCGAAAGACAGGCATTACTTCAATTTGTTTACAATCTACGGATTGCTGCAAATAAAAAGTAAGAAGCTACGGGTACCAAAGTTTGAAAAGACAATGGACAACGAGCTGGTTAAAATTCTGAAAGCTTATGCTTTTGAGCGACTATGGTTGCAAAAAAAGTTGAAACGGGAGCCCAAATCGCAAGAGGAAGGTTCCCGTTTTCTTTTAGCTTTTTTCTAAGACAATCTCTAACCAGCCTCATTCACTATCCTTCAAATTTCAAATACAAAGCTCATCAGGATTTTTTCCAACTAAAGTTCATTATTAAGAATTTAAAACCTGTTATATATGGCTCATTTGTTAATAAAATTACTGAATAGCATATGTCAATAAGTAAATAAATAATTTCATAATAAACTGACATATAATCAATTGGTTAATTAATTAATGTTGATAACCCGTCCATAAAAGTTGATAAAGTGTGGGGAATTTGAAGAACTTTTTAATTGACAGGAGCGTTTTTATGATTAAATTAGTGTTGTTAAGTCGGAAGTACTTTGATAGCCTGAAACAATATCCTTCAAAATCCGAAGCCCTCGGGCTTCATCAGATTTCGGATAATTTAATTTTCAATTCAGACCGGAAATCGTGAGATCATGGCTGGAGGGTAAGATCGAAA
>NZ_DASWXT010000043.1:0-8958 GCF_036405355.1 Daejeonella sp. | reverse complement strand
AATTAGCAGAAGCTGATATCAACAACACAAACTGGCAGGGATTTAAAGAAAAGGATATGCTGTTAATTCTGAATTTTAAACAGCCTGTCAAAGTTAGTTCAACTGTCTTAAATTCAATTGTAAATGTAAATTCATCTGTGTTTCCTCCAAGCAGAATTGAAGTTTATGGCGGCTCAGACCCGGATAATTTGAAATTGCTGAATTCCTTTGATCCTAAAATGCCAGCTCAAAAGGATCCGCAACAAACCTTTAAATTTGAGGTTAAATTTAAACCTGAATCGGTTTCCTATTTGAAAATTATTGCAAAGCCAGTTAAAAAATTGCCTTCATGGCATCCTGCAAAGGATAAGCCTGCTCTGATTCTCTTTGATGAGATCCTGATAAATTAAACAGCAGAAACCAATATATGATACGCCTTTTTATGCCTTTTATTAAACTCCTGCTTATCATTCTTACAGTTTGCTTAGGATATGAAATCACTTATGCCGTAAATGTCAAAGATTTTGGTGCAAAAGGAGACGGTATAACAGATGATACCTATGCTATAAATGCTGCAATATCTGGTGCTTCCGATGGTTTGGTTGAATTTCCCCGTGGCAGCTACAGGATTACTAAAACTATAGAAATAGACCTATCCCTTCAGGGTACTATTGGTCTTTCAGGTCGTGGAGCAAGTGCAAATATCATCATGGGGGGAGAGGGTCCCGCTTTTCGTTTTATCGGTTCGCATGATAAAGGATCAGCTTTACCTGCATCAGTTAAACAGCTAACATGGGATAAAGAAAGGATGCCATTGATTGATGCTCTTGAAATTATTGGAGATAATGTTGATGCCGATGGAATAGAGCTAAAAAATACCTTTATGCCCACACTACGCGCCCTTCTGATCAGAAATGTGCGGAATGGGATACATTTGACCTCCCGAAACAGGAATGTACTGATTGATGGCTGTCATGTGTATAATAATAGTGGAATCGGTATATTCCTAGATCAGGTAAATATCCACCAGTTTATTATCAGCGACAGCCATATCAGCTATTGTAAAAAAGGGGGCATCAGTGTTATTAAGAGTGAAATTCGCAATTTTCAGATAACAGGTAATGATATAGAATACAACTGTGATCCTCAGGGACCAGCATCAGCGGATATTCTTGTGGATTGCACACAAGGTGGAAGTGTTCGCGAAGGAACGATATCGGGTAACACGATTCAGGCAATACCCAGTTCCGGGGGTGCAAATATTCGATTTTTGGGTTTAAACAGTAATCCGGACAAAATAGGTTTATGGAGCATTACCGGCAACCATATCAGCAATCAGGAACTAAATATTCATCTTGAAAATGCCCGTGGAATTAGTATCATTGGAAATACCTTCATTCGTGGATATAAACATCATTTACTGATAAATAATGGTCGTAATCTGGTCATAAATGGAAATGTGTTTGATCATAATGAAGATTATTTTCCTTCTCAGCCGTCTGCTTATGGGGGCATTTTGCTTAATCAGGGCGAAAATGTCATATTGAGTGATAACATAATAGATGGTTCAGGAAATGGGACTGCGGATGAAGGCGGTGCAATTGTGGTAAAAGATAGCCGGGAAATAAGTATCAGTGCCTGCCATATCAAAAATCCCAATTTCAACGGAATTCAGATTGAAAGGAGCACAAATTCTCGGATAATGAATTGTATCATTAGCGAGAGTGCTAAAAATAATGGAATGCAAAGAGGCATAACATTGAGGGGAGAATGTACCGGTACCCTGGTAAAGGATAATAGTATAACCAGGGGGAAACTAGGAGGAATCAGCAATAATGCAAGAGGCGTGGTACTGAAAGAGAATATTTCGATTGAATAAAATTATAGAATTTACATTTCAAAACTTAATTGTTTGTGCTGAATCTGAATAATTCGAATAATATCATTAGAATTTAATACCAAATTTTGAATGAATCTTAAAAATAAACTGTTTTACTCAGTGCTAATCATGTTTGCCGGGCTGCAGGCATGTAATAATAATCAGGAAAGCAAAGCACCTGCAATAGAAGATATTGCTGCGAATGAAGATGTAGCGCGTTATATGGAGGCATTCAAAGGACTCGGCGCCCTTACTGATTCAACTCAGCCTACGCAGCCACAGAAAGCACTTAGTAATTTTCGCATTCCTGATGACCTTAGCATGGATCTGGTCTTATCAGAACCTGATATAGTTCAGCCTGTTGAACTTAGTTTCGATCATCGCGGCCGTTTGTGGGTTGTGCAATATCATCAGTATCCATATCCTCTGGGGTTAAAAGTTACCAGTGTCGACAATTTTTTAAGGGTGCATTTTGACAAAGTACCAGTTGCTCCTCCCGGCGGACTTAAGGGTGCAGATAAGATCAGTATTTTTGAGGATACTGATGGTAATGGAACTTTTGACAAGTCAACTGATGCGATAAAAGGATTAAATATTGCAACAAGTGTGCTGACAGGAAGGGGGAAAATCTGGGTATTGAATCCACCATACCTGCTTTCCTATGATGATCCCAATGCAGATGGCATACCTGATAAGGAACCGGAAGTTCATTTAAGTGGATTTGGCCTGGAGGATACCCATGCAGTTGCCAATAGCTTGAGATGGGGACCAGACGGATGGCTTTATGGTGCACAGGGAAGTACCACAACCGCTAATATCAGTTCAGCAGTGTCGAAGAATATTGCCTTTTCGGGACAGGTTATCTGGAGATATAATATTGACACTAAAGTGTTTGAAGTTTTTGCCGAAGGTGGTGGAAATACCTTTAATGTAGAATTCGACAGTAAGGGAAGACTGTATTCAGGAAATAATGGGTCAGATCGGGGCCCTTATTACAAACAGGGCGGTTATTATCCTAGAAGTCTTGGCAAACACGGTCCTTACACAAATCCCTATACCTTTGGGAATCTTGATAATATGGAGCTTCTTGGAGAAAAAATCCGTTTTACGCATTCCCTGATAAGGTATGAAGGAGGCAGATTACCGGAAGTCTATGAGGGTAAGATGATTGCTGTCAATCCACTCTTGAATTACGTTCAGCTGGGCCGGTTTGAACCAAAAGGTTCTACTTTTAGAAATGTGGATGAACGAAAGATAGTTGAAACAGATGATCATTGGTTCAGACCCGTAAATATTAAAGCTGGTCCTGATGGGGCGGTTTATATTGCTGATTGGTATGATAGCAGGCTGTCGCATGTCGATCCCCGTGATACCTGGCATAAGAGTTCTGGCAGGATTTACCGGCTTCGCGCAAAGGATTCTAAGCCTGCATATCAAAATTTTGATCTGAGTAAATTAACAAATGCTCAGTTGATCAAGCAGCTAGAAAATAGAAATAAATGGTTCCGTCAGCAGGCCATGGTACAGTTTGCCAATCGAAAAGATAAGTCCATTGTACCCAGATTAAGGGATATTTTAAGAACGGCCAAGCCTGAGCTCGCACTGGAAGCACTTTGGGCGATAAATGCGAGCGGAGGATTCAACGATGAACTGGCAGGTATTGCTCTGAGTAACCAGGATCAATATGTACGGGAATGGGCTGTACGCTTACTTGGGGACAACAGAAAAGTCTCTCCGGCGATAGCTTCAAAGCTGTCGGCACTGGCAGCTGCTGAAACTAGTGTAATTGTTAGAAGTCAATTAGCGGCTACAGCAAAAAGACTTGCAGGACCCATTGCTATTCCAATAATGAAGAATCTGATCAAAAATCATGATGATTCGAATGACCCCGATATACCTTTACTGATTTGGTGGGCAATTGAAGCAAAATCCGAGACAGACCGGCAGGGTATTCTTTCTATATTCGAAGATAAAGGAATCTGGCAGAAAAAATTGGTCCAGGATGTCTTGCTGAAACGATTAATGCAGCGCTATATCATGTCGGCCGGTGATGCCAATTACAGTGCCGCCTCAAAACTGATTGGACTTGCTCCTTCTAAAGCTTATGCTAAAATTTTGATCAGCGGACTGCGTGAAGGGCTAAGGGGAAGGGATGCGATTGGTTTATCAGCAGAGCTTACTAAAGCAATTCAGCCATATCAGGCAGAACTTTTTGGGGCTCCGTTGGCACTATCTATCCGCCAGGGAAATGCGAATGCAATTAAAAAGGCACTCGGTATTATTGGTGATGATAATGCTGATTCTGATCAACGCTTATCCTATATCATTATTTTTGGTCAAGTGAATCAACCTGAATCAGTTCCTGTTTTATTAGGAATAATTGAAAGCAGTAAATCTACCGGGGCAATGAAAGAGGCAGCCTTACAGGCCCTGCAAAGATATGATAATGATGATATTGGTTTGAGGATAGTAAAGGCATACCCTCAGTTCAGAGGAGATGTTGGTGTAAGGAATGCAGCGCTTGAACTGTTTGCTGCAAGGGTAAGCTGGGCCAATCAACTGTTTATTGCGATCGGGGAAACCAAAAGGATAAGTAAAGATGATGTATCTGATCAACTCGCACGCAGGTTAAAACTATTGAACGATGCCAAAATCTCTGCTCTTGCCGATCGTTATTGGCCAAATGTGAAACTTTCAAGTTCGACTGAAAAGAATGATGCTCTGGCTAAATATTCAAAATTGATTAAATCAGGTTCAGGGGATATTAAAAACGGCAGAGCACTTTACCTGGCCAATTGCGGTTATTGTCACCGGCTGTTTAATGAGGGAGGGAGTATTGGACCGGATCTTACAGGCTATGAGCGCAGTAATGTGAACTACTTTTTGCTGAATATAATTGATCCAAATGCCGACATCAGAGAAGGTTATGGGCTTCACCGGATTATTACAACAGATGGACGTACGATAGAAGGGAAGATTGCAGCAAGTAATGGCGACACACATACTATTCAAACCCAGACGGGTAAAGAAATTATACTTTCTCAGAAACAAATTAAAGAAATGAAAGCATTACCGGTTTCCATCATGCCTGAACGCATCCTGGATCGCTTAAAAGATCAGGAAGTAAGGGATATATTTGCTTATATTATGAAGAAGAACTAAATTTAGCTTCCCTCCAGATTTTTAATCGGATCGCTTTCTGACGGTATTATTCAATCACTGTTGTGAAGATTTGAATCAGGCTAGTCATAGTTGAAGACAATATGAGATTTTTAAAAAAGATAAAGTTTTCACTTAAGAAAGGATTTGACAGGATTCGAAATGAAGAAATTAAAAGGAATGTTTTACAGGCAATTCCCTTTTGGATAGCTTCTGTAATTACCGGAATTATTGCCGTTATCTATTCCCGGTTATTTTTAATGGCAGAAGAGTTCGCTAAAATGATATTTCATTTTAACAGTTTACTTCTTTTCATACTAACTCCAGCTTGTTTCCTGTTCTCCTGGTGGTTGGTAAGGCACTTTGCACCCTATGCAAAAGGCAGTGGTATTCCACAAGTAATGGCTTCAATTGATCTGTCCTCGCCAAAAACAAGTTCAATTATTGATAAACTGCTTGGTTTTCGCATCCTTATCGTTAAAATAGCTTCCAGTCTTGTAATGGCTGCAGGTGGAGCTGCCATTGGAAGGGAAGGACCTACGATACAGATTGCTGCTTCTGTTTTCAGAGTTGTAAATGAGCGCCTTCCGCTATGGATACCAAAAATTGCAAAGAAAAATGTGATCATTACAGGTGCAGCGGCTGGATTGGCGGCAGCATTTAATACTCCCTTAGGAGGGATTGTATTTGCAATTGAGGAGCTAACAAAAACTCATTTCAGTTTCTATAAAACGGCCATATTTTCTTCTGTTATCATTGCAGGATTAACAGCTCAGGGCTTGATGGGTTCATACCTGTATTTGGGCTATCCAAAAGTAAACGATCTTTCGGTATGGATTATTGCACCCGTAATACTTGTCGCTGTTTTTGCCGGAATATCAGGGAGCATCATGTCAAAGCTGATTCTCGGAATATTAGTTTGGAAGTCTAAGTTGAAATTTACAAGTCACCATGTGCTGTTTATTATCTTATGCGCACTTTTCATAGCCTTTACAGCACATTTTTTCAACGCAGAAATCATGGGCTCCGGGAAAGATACAATGGAAAGGGTACTCTTTACCAATGATAAACATTCTGCCTGGTATACACCATTATTAAGAATAACAGGACCATTGATTTCTTTTACCACCGGAGGGGCCGGGGGAATATTTGCTCCCGCATTGGGTGCCGGAGCTTCCATTGGGTCATTTATCAGTGGTTGGTTTAACCTCTCTGATACAAGTACCAACCTTGTTATTTTAGCAGGAATGGTTGGTTTCCTTACCGGTGTTACAAGGTCTCCATTTACTTCGGCAATACTGGTACTTGAAATGACTGACCGGCACAGCGTGATATTCTATCTTATACTAGCAGGTATGATTGCTAGTCTGGTCTCAATAATTATAGATAAGCATTCCCTTTATGATCATTTAAAGCATCAGTATATCAAAGAATTAAATGAAGAAGAAGAAGATACCAGTAAAGCAAACTCAATTCAGACTAAACCTTGACTATCAGATGCTATTTCACATTAAGTACAGGTACTTTGGAATTATTAATGATAAACCTGTTTTTGCGCTGCATTCTGTGAGCTAAAAGGCCTTTGCTGGCATTTCCCGAAATTACAATAAGATCTGACTTATTTTCAGCTGCTTTCTTTAGGACTGATTTAGCTGTGGCTTTTGTGTTTTCAAGTTCAGTTTCAATGTTTTTGGTAGTATATGAAATGAGTTTATAAACTGAACTCATTAGTTTGTTCACAATATTAAGTTCATTTAAATCATTGTTTGACTTGATTGCCCCAAACAAAACTACTTTCGAAGCATTTTTTTCTATAATGGGCAATGTCACTTCCAGTTGAGGGGAATTGGATTTCTTTAACCAAAATGGGAATAGAATCTTTTTGAAATTATAATGAATACAACTCCCCGGAACAACCAGGACCGGACAGGATGAGTACTTGATAATCGTTGAAACGTCTCTGCTATAGAGCATATTGAACAGGATTGGATCCGGCTTTTTTTCTACAATTAGCAGTTCACAATTATAAATATTAACGATTCTGGCAACTGTAGCAGTGAAGCTGCCTTCTTCAATGTGATAATAACATTTTATTTGATGGGTTTCTTCCAGTTGTTTAGCATACGATTCTAATGATTTCATTTCGGCCATCATAGATTCCAGTCTGAATCCAATCAGTAATGCATTCTTTCCAATTGGGTAGGGGAAAGGGGTTTCTTTGTTAACCTTTAGCAAATGTAATGCAGCTTTATGCCGCTTGCACATAGAAATACCGATTTTAATTGCATTATCACTTGAATCGGAGAAATTTATTGCTACCAGAATATTCTTTATTGCTTTTTTCATAGTTCCTGTTTTAAGCTGATCAGCTCAGGTTAAATATCGACTGTTGTTTACTCCTGAAGTTCCTGTGTTTTACGAATTGGAACTGTATAAAGTGTTTGTGTTGGGTAGGCGAAGTCAATTTTTTCTGACTCAAACCTGCAGAGTATCCTGTGGTATATTTCCTGTTGTTTATCCATAAATACATTGTAATCAGCACTTAAAATGTAATAAACAAATTCAAAATCAAGACTGAAATCACCAAATCCTGAAAAATGCCCGCGGTCTAACCGTACATCTTTGGTGGATTCGATGATCTCTTTAACTATCACAGGGATTTCTTTCACAATCTCTGAGGTCGTCTGATATGTGACACCCAGCTTAAAGACTATCCGCCGCTCTTCCATCCGTTTATAATTATGAATCCTGGAGTTAGTCAAATAGGTATTGGAGCAGATTAGCTGTTCACCACTCAGAGTTCGAATTCTGGTGGTTTTTATGCCAATGTATTCGATAGTTCCCATATTATCTTCCACTATTATAAAGTCTCCAATTTGAAATGGTCTGTCAAAAAAGATCACAAAATAACTGAAAAGATCACCTAATATAGTTTGTGCGGCAAGAGCGATCGCAATTCCACCAATTCCCAATCCGGTTATCAGGGTAGTCACATTATAACCAAGATTGTCTATTATGAAGACCAACCCAAGTATCCAGATTATAATATTGATAATCAGAAGAAGACCATTGGCTTGCTTTTCCTCAGAATCTCTGTTTTCACTTGTTCTTATGAATGAAAAAATAAATTTTTTCACTACTGAAGTAATAATCCGAAGAATAAAAAATGTGATAAACAACAGCGTTGCTATCTGCAGTACAGACGCAATTTTGGGTCCAATTTGTAATAAGTTTATCGCTAATTGAAACACAGCAAGGTAACTAAGAGGAACGACTGATTTTTCGAAATTCAAAACAAGGAAATCATCAAATGTAGTTTCACTCCTGAATGCCCATAACTTAAGTCGCTTTAATATTACCCGTTTAAAAATAGCAATCAGTAAAATCCCTGCCACAAAAATGGAGAGCGATATTAGCCAATTCTGTAATGTATTACCAAAATAGATTCTGGACAAAAATTGAGTCATAGCCAGATGTTTTTATCTCCAAAGGAGAAGTGAACAGATGAACAAATCAGGGAGCCATAAGTATTTGCCGGAATAAGGGCTTTTTGCAGGCAACCTGCTTGTAATTAAAGGAACAATAAACTACCCGGGGTGAATTAAAAAATTCTGGTTAGGGATTATTGTTCAGGAAATACAAATATACAAAAAATAATTTTGGGCTTAAGGATGAAGACTTTATCCATGGAGAGGTCGACTATGCATTTAACCTGATAGGTGCTTAAATGAAATCTGCATTTGGTTTTCAATCTGAAATTAATGCTAAAAAAATGAATGGATCGGGGTTTGAGGCAGCTTACTTGAAATCTTATTAGCCTTGTGCTAAATCCTTTTAATTAGTAATACCATCTTGTTCTAAAAATAATACTCTGTTGATCTATAAAAGAAAACATTGATTATTTTAACACTGAATTAAGAAGGGCAATATTGAACTGATAC
>NZ_DASWXT010000042.1:0-24334 GCF_036405355.1 Daejeonella sp. | reverse complement strand
CACCCTAACATTTAGTCTGATGGGAGTATCATCCCGTCTCACTGATCCCACCTCACGTGCTGTGCTCGTGGATATAGCTCTTGAACAAGGCAACTCGCTCGTTGAGTTGTTACGTCTTCATATTTTCAGGGAAGAAAATGTGGTATTTCCGCTTGCTCAAAAGCATCTTAGTGCTGATGACTTTGCCGGGATGGTTACTAAAATGAATAAATATTTTTCAGTACAACTGTAAAATAATGAAGCATGCTGACAGATCGATTTAACCGTGTACATGATTATCTCAGGATATCCCTGACAGATAAATGTAACCTGCGTTGCAGCTATTGTAATCCGGTGGATATGCCCAAGGGTTATTTTGTGGGTATGCCACGAATGACTGCAAAAGAGATTGATGATATCGTTTCTGTTTTTGTAAAAGAGGGGGTAAAAAAGATCCGGCTTACCGGTGGAGAACCACTGCTGAGAAAAGATGCCAGAGAAATTATTGAACGCTTATCCGTGCATCCTGTCGAGCTTGCCATTAGCACTAATGGATTTCTTGTTAATGAATACCTTGATAATTTCAAAGAGGCAGGAATAAAATCTGTGAATGTGAGCCTGGATTCGTTGAATAAAGAAGTTTTTTTTTCGATTACAAGAAGGGATGGATTCAATCGTATTATGGATAATATTCATCTTTTACTACGACATGATTTTCAGGTTAAAGTTAATGTGGTGGTGATGAAGCATATCAATGATACTGAATTGGTCGATTTTGTGCGATGGACAAGGGATTGGCCACTTCATGTACGATTCATTGAATTTATGCCATTTTCAGGAAACCAATGGACAGGAGAAAAGGTTTTATCATATGATGAAATGCTTCGGTTGATTTCATCGAGTTTTGATTTCCTGAAATTATCTGATGGGAAACACGATACGGCTAAAAAATATTTTGTTCCGGATCATAAGGGGACCTTTGCCTTCATCAGTACGATGAGCGAGCCGTTCTGTGGCGGATGTAACCGTATGCGTTTAACTACTGATGGTAAAATGAAAAACTGTCTCTTTTCAACAAGTGAAGTGGATATTTTGACTGCCCTGAGAAACGGACAGGATATAGTTCCTTTAATCAGACAATGTGTATCAGATAAAAAGGAATCACTTGGAGGGCAGTTTACATCGGTCTACAAAAGTTTGGACATATCGAAATTAAGTAACAGAAGTATGATCGATATAGGTGGTTGATCTTAAAAAATTGGAACGTGCGTATTTTACTTACTGGAGCCAATGGGTATATTGGAATGAGACTGTTGCCGGTACTGGTAGAGGCCAGCCATGATATAACTTGTGTGGTAAGGGATCGGAAACGTTTTCAGCCTGCGCCATACTTGTTTCATAAGATAAGCATCATTGAATTTGATTTTCTAAATCCCGAAAATGCGGTACTTAATTTTAATAATAAGCAATTTGATGTAGCCTATTATCTTATCCATTCACTTGGAGATACATCTACAACCTTAAAAGAATATGAAAAACGATCTGCCGGCTGCTTTGTATTGGTTTCTAAACTTACTAGGGTAAAGCAGATTATTTACCTGAGCGGAATCTGTAATGCAGATAAAATGTCTAAACATTTATCCTCAAGAAAAGCAGTGAAGGATGTAATTATGCAATCAGAAATTGCTTATACTATTTTTGAAGCAGGTATCATTGTGGGATCAGGAAGCGTATCATTTGAGATAATACGCGACCTTACAGAAAAATTACCCTTAATGATAGTTCCCCGATGGCTGAATTCCCGCTGCCAGCCGATTGCCATTCGAAATGTGATCAACTATCTGCACTTGAGTCTGTTGAATGAAGGGACTTTCTTCAAGACCTTTGAAATTGGCGGCCCGGATATATTGACTTATAAAAAGATGTTGCAGGAGTTTGCTGCAGTCCGTAATTATAAACGCTATATCATTTCATTACCTATTTCCTTTCCTAAACTTTCTTCTTACTGGCTATATATGGCGACTTCTGCCAATATCAGTATCGCAAAGCAGCTGGTGCATAGTATGAAAGGTGATGTGATTTGTAAAGAATGTACTATACGTGATATAATTCCTCAGGATCTGATCCCTTACCGTGAAGCCATTAAAATGGCTTTTGAGCGGATTGAGCAAAATATGGTAATTTCGAGTTGGACAGATGCCGCTTCCAGTAGCCTGAGCAGTTTAGACATCAGTCAGTACATTGAAGTGCCGGTTAATGGATGTTACGTAGATCGCAGATGGATTGAAATTGATAAGGAGAATGTGAAAGTTGTTTCCGGTCGCTTTTTTGGGATTGGAGGCGATCAGGGTTGGTATTATGCGGATAGGCTTTGGAGAATACGCGGAGTACTTGATAAAATATTGGGTGGTGTGGGCATAGGGAGAGGAAGAAGAAGTAAGGTTGATATTCAGCCTGGGGATGCGCTTGACTTCTGGAGAGTTCTATTGGCAGACCATAAAAATAATCGTCTGCTCTTATTTGCAGAAATGAAGCTGCCCGGGGAGGCCTGGCTTGAATTTTCAATTGTGCAAAATGAAAATCGCTGCATCTTAAAACAAACAGCTACTTTCCGTCCGAGAGGAATACTGGGGCGGAATTATTGGTATTCTATGCTGCCATTTCATTTTTTTATTTTCAGAAATATGCTGAAACGTATTGCCGGTAAACAATAGATAAAATGCTTGGATAAGGTATAATCGAATGGTAAAATGATTGATGTAAGAGAAGCTAAAAATCTAATTAAGGATAACCTGATTTGTGAAAGGATAGTCTCTTTGCCATTGTCAGAAGCATGTGGTTTTATTTTAGCTGAAAGAGTATTGGCAGCTTTTGATACACCTTCTTTCGATCAATCTGCGATGGATGGTTATGCTTTTTCCCATGAAAATTGGGATGGTAAAACTGAATTAACTATTGCAGGTGAGGTACGGGCCGGGACTTATACTCCCGATTTGTTGAAACCAATGCAGACTGTCAGAATTTTCACAGGCGCCCCTATACCAGCCGGAGCAGATACAGTTGTAATGCAGGAAAACGTGACTGTCTTCGGTAAAGCCAATAGGATAAATATTGGACAAATTACGAAAGGCAGTAATATCCGATTAAGGGGTTCACAAACCCGGAAGAGCGAAGTTGCATTGAAGGAAGGTAAGCTTCTGTCAGCTCCGGCTATTTCTTTTCTTGCCGGGATTGGAATTGATAAAGTACGGGTCTATGCAAAACCTCATATCAGTATCATTATTACAGGTAAGGAGTTGTTAAAACCTGGTAGTACTATTTCTTTCGGGAAAATATTCGAATCAAACTCTTTAGGAATTACAGCCGCATTAATGCAACTGAATATTTCCCCGGTTTCGATTGACTTTATTGACGATATAGAAGAAGAGTTGATACGGGCAATAAAAAATCGTATGGGTGCAGATATATTGATTGTGACTGGTGGGATATCAGAAGGTAATTATGATTTTACAGCAGAGGCTCTGAATAAATGTTCGGTCGAAAAGCTATTTCACAGGGTAAAACAAAAACCCGGTAAACCATTTTATTTTGGCAAATATCTTCAAACAGCGGTGTTTGCATTGCCGGGAAATCCGGCAGCAGCACTGACTTGTTTTTACGAATATATTGTACCTGCCATCGGCTATTTTACGAGGAAAGAATATTTTCAAAAACTAAAAATCCCCTTGGCTGATGATTACAAAAAGAAAGTGGGATTAACCTATTTCCTGAAAGGAAAAATCAGTTCAGGAACAGTAACCGTTTTGTCCGGACAGGAAAGTTATATGATGAATTCTTTTGCAATGGCCGACTGCCTTATCCAACTGGATGAAGAAAAAGAACAATATATAAAGGGGGAATTGGTGGATGTTTTGATGATTATTTAAATGATAACACTACAAGATAGAAATAGAAGTGTAAATGCTTATATACTTGCGGGTGGCAAAAGTTCCCGAATGGGCAGGGATAAAGGATTAATACTGTTTAAAGGTAAGCCGCTCATTCAATATGTTATTGAACAATTAATTCCTGCTGTTAAAAGTATAGTCTTGGTTACTAATAATCCGGAATATAAGGATTTTGGTTTCGAAGTTATCGAAGACTATATTAAAGATATCGGCCCCGCAGGTGGAATTTATACTGCACTGAAGCATACCGATGCCAGTTATAACTTTTTAGTAGCTTGTGATATGCCATTTGTAACAACAGCTGCTGCCGAGTTTATTATTCAAAATTCTTTTCAGTCGCAGATCACATTACCAGTGTATAATCAAACGATAGAACCCTTGTGCGGCATTTACGCTAAAGAATGTTTAACAAAATGGCATGAGCTTGTTCTTCAAAATATTATCAAATTGAATGTTATGATCAATTATTTCAAACTGAAGAAATTAAATATGGATAACAATGAACTATTTTCTGAAAAACTGTTCCAGAACATCAATACGCAACACGATTTTGAGAATGCACTAAACCAATAATATATTCTATAGTCGTTAATAAATCTAAGGAGTATGATTGACATAACTAATAAAATAAAAACATACCGTTCTGCTGTTGCACAGGCAATTGTACGGCTTAGTGAGCAGGAAACAATCGATGCAGTTAGAAATAAAACTGTACCCAAAGGAGATGTGATCGAAGCGAGCCGGATTGCCGGTCTTTTTGGAATTAAACGCACAAGTGATATGATTCCCGATTGCCATCCCCTTCCTGTGGAGTTTGCAGTAGTCAGACATACTATATGTGGACTGGAAATTATTATTGAAACTGAAGTTCATACCATTTACAGAACTGGTGTTGAGGTAGAGGCATTGCATGGAGCTTCGGTGGCAGCCTTAACCATATATGATATGCTTAAACCGATAGATAAAGCAATTGAAATTACCGGTATTAAACTCATCCGGAAAAAAGGAGGTAGATCGGAATTCTCAGATAAATTAAACCGTACCATTAATGCCGCTGTAATTGTTTGTTCAGACAGCATCTCTGCCGGCAAGAAAGAAGACGGGGCAGGCAAAGCCATTATCAATAAACTTGAAGAATTACAAATCCAGGTTAAAAACTACATCATCATTCCTGATGAAATAAAAATTATTCAGAATAGTGTGCAGTTACTTTATGATGATAAAATGGATCTGATCATACTTACCGGCGGCACAGGATTATCAGCAAGGGATGTAACACCCGAAGCTATCCGACCCATGCTCGAACGTGAAATTCCTGGAATTACTGAGGCGGCAAGAAATTATGGGCAAGAACATATTCCATACTCCATGCTATCGAGAAGTGTTGCCGGTTTAAAAGGGAATACACTTATTCTGGCTTTACCTGGTTCGACAAGAGGGGCAAAGGAAAGTATGGATTCATTGTTTCCCTATGTATTGCATATATTCAAGATCATGGATAATAAGCAACATGACGAATAAAGTAATTTATCATTTTCCTTGTCGCATTTTAATTAAATTTTAGCAATAATGATTCATTTATTAATTTGGATTTACATGCTTATCTTAGAGACTAACGGCTTACATTCGCTAATTTACTTTTCTTTAACTTCAATCTGTCTAAGACAAATTGTCCTATCTCCTGCCCATTTTTATAGCCCTCATCACAGGATGTTCTATAATGAATACCACCATAAACTCTTGAAATACCTGCTTCTGTAGCTGCTTCCTTAAACGATTTAAAGGAGCGGGCTTTTAGCCCAAATTCTACTTGAGAAGTATCTGTGAAAGCTTTATTATCTCCTATAACGCTGGTTAATATTTTCTCTGCAGCCGAGGATATAGTTGCGTGGCCTGCGGTATATTCCGGGAATGGCGGAGTTTCTAAATATGGCCTCCAATCTGAAGCGATATGCTGATTAATAACTGTTTCAGGACGTACATAATTATACTTAAACTTTAAATACCAGCAACTGATAAATGCATCAAACAGGGCGATGGATGTTTGCGTATAAATGCTCACAGTAGAATTAAAATCATCTTTATTCATTTCGGTAGCAATCCCAACAATATTCATCCAGTGACCTCCCGGCGAGAACTTTTTAGTCATATACCTTAAATGTCCGCTTGTATTTAGCTTTAAAGGGATATCATCCCAAAAATCCGCTATATCTTTTTGTTCCTGTGTTAAATTGTCGCCGGTGGTTTTAACTTCCATGACATTCTTATAGAACTGACTGTCCTTGTTTTTAATATTGAACGGCACGGGATCTACTGGTAAACTAATCTCTTCAACCGAGTTCAATGCCATCGGACGGATTTCTCCCCAATGAGGTTCCAGAGCCTGGGTAAACATTGGAGGGGTAGGAATCCACCGCCCGTCCTCATTCGTTACCGTATATTTTGGGGCAGATCGGGTTTGGGCATAATTATCATTCTTACTCCAGTCTAAAATGTGTAAAGCAACAACATCTGCAAAATGAATTGAATTTTCGAGAACCTCTGAAGCCATACCTACATTAGAAGCCTTCTCCTTCAAACTATTGACATATTCATCCATACTGCCTTCAGGAAAAGTAACCGCATTCCCTACTTTACAGAAGGCGAGCAAAGAAGCAAAATGAAAGTCAATTGTTTTATTTTTATCTGGTTTGTTTATCATAGGTAAATGTTTTATCTGCCCGGATAAAGATTTGTAATTCATAGTATCCCCTGCGGCAATCACTTCATAGGCTGCGATATTAGCGTAAGCATAATTTCTTGATGCTATACATGGTGGAAATCCATTTATAAGAATAATATCATTTAACTTTTTAACGGTTTGACGGTAAAGTGTCGCATCCTTAAAAATCTTGTTATGGTCAGCACGTTTGCAGGACGATATTAAAATCAATGCGGCAAAGAAGAATTGGAGAAAATGTTTCATGTTCGCTTTATGCTTATAATTAAATGTTTTGAATTGCAGGGTTTCAATAGGAAACAGGTTACTGAATATCAATGGGTGATTAATGCAATTTTTTACAGAATAAAAATAACAATATATTTTAATTAAAGATATTTTAATCTTTAATTAAAATATAAAGATAAGGACTTGGAGCTTGGAATTGTAGACCGGTCATTAATCATTTTTTAATTATCTGCTAATATGATTTAGATGATCAGATAAATATTATAATAAAATAATAATAAAAATTGTAGATTTCTGCTTTAAACAATTTTTATGTTCTCAAAATCCACTGAATATGCCCTAAGGGCAGTTATATATATTGCTCAGAAAAGCTCGGAAGAAAAGAAATTAGGTATTGAAACAATTGCGAAAGCAATAGATTCGCCCCGTCCCTTTACTGCAAAAATATTGCAGTCGTTGACTAAAGATAATAAAATCGTTAGTTCTGTTTCGGGGCCCAAGGGTGGCTTTTACATGGTCGAAAAGGCGAAGAAGCTTCCCGTATGGGCTGTTTTAGACGTAATGGGAGAAATCGAAATAATAGAAAAATGTGTATTGGGTTTGAACCAGTGCTCCGAAGCCAAACCTTGTCCGATGCATTCACAATACAAATCCATTAAGCAGCAATTGATAGTATTATTTCAAACTAAAACAATTCAACAATTGGCAGAAGATACAGCGGGTGGTGGAATATTTATCAATAATCTGAATTAGATTTAAGGCGTATCGACCCATCAGCATTATATGCTATTGATTTTTTTAAGACGATGCTCTTTTTCATAAATTCTGAATCGACTAATCAGCATTATCAAAATACCTGTCAGTAGAATTATGGCAGCACCAAGTAGCATTTCATTGATATATGGAATGCCGGTATAGCTGAAGGCCGCAACACCCTGAATCAGTAATAGTAATTCGTTGATAATAATACCTGCTACGAAAATAATTATGCCTGTAATCAATAGTTTGTTAATTCTGATCAGTTCAAACGAAACGATATAGCCTAAAATAAATATGCTGGTTACTCCCAAGAGTACCAGATGTATATATCCGATAATTATCGGCCTGAATCCATAGGAAATATGGCTTAGCTCAGGGTGTATTGAGCCTGTTTGCAGAATCAGTTTTATAGAAAATGCTAAAGCCGACAGCAATAGCAGGATCTTTCCGTGTTTTGTGATCTTCTGGGTGATCATGCTCCGGTTATTATTGCATACTTTCAGTAATACAAACCAACCAGCCAGCTGCGCAGCTACCGGAACAATAAGTACATAATAAATATTTGTTATGGACTCCAGCCAAAGGATCGACAGAAAATAGGCAGGTACACAGGCAAAGCAAAATAACTGGAATGCCCGGTAAAGTTTCTTTCGTTCCCCGGTAATAATCTCCAGCTTGTCGTTGAGCAAACCCATACCTGCAAACAGGAACCAACCATTGTACTGAAAATGCAGAAAAAAATAAACAGAAGCCAGATACCAGTTTTGATCAGTCATTTTGTTAGCCATCATATAGGCCAGGTTAAATGCCCCGATTGAGGAAATAACGCCAAAAATCAATGAGGCTTTAAACCACAGTTTAGTTGTGCTTTTTTCTTTTATTTTATTAAGATCCTGCCAGAAATAAATTGCAAAGGCATAGAAAGCGAAAATATTGAACGTTGAAAAGCTTATGGAGTACAAACCATATCCCTGTATAATGAAGGAAATCATCATACCATAGGAACTGATCAGATTAGCGTATAATAACCAGTAGTACCTGCTGATAATCTCTTTGCCTAATGTTTTGCTCAGGTAAAAGATCATCAGAATCATCAGCGTTTGGGTGATCCATCCGGAGAATGCAAAATGAGAATGACTATGCAGAATATATTTCTGATCAAGAAAGGGAAGGGAATAGGCAATTTTGTAACGCAGAATTAAGCCTAGTGCAGCAACAAACGATAAGTTTAGTATAGAAATACTGAGCCACTTAGATAGAAAGCTATTCATGATTAATGCAAAAATAGCCCGGAATTAATTATGTCGCTATGACTTCAATCATATCCTTACAATACACCTTACCCTTGCTGATCACCAGTTCTCCTTTTTCATGCATTAATCGCATGGTTCGGATAACGGTTTCAACCCTCAAGCCAGTCATGTATGCTATTTGCTGCCGGGTTAATTTTAATTGATTGCACTCTTTGCAGAAGTTCTTGTTTTCTGCTTTCAAATGGTTAATCAGATTAATTATTCTTGTTTCAGGGTTATGGCAGGCAAATGACTGGATAACAGAGTATCTGAATCTTAATCTCCTGGTTAATAATCGGGTAAAATCAAAAAGCAAATTTGTGTTTTCCTTCAGCAGATTAATAAATGTTGGCTTATAAAGTCTTATCAGGATGCAGTCTGATTCGGCAATTGCTGATGCAGCATAAGGCCCATCATCAAAGAGCGGGAATTCGCCGAAGGATTCACCTGGTTCTATAATGCTGTGAATACATTCTCTTCCTTCAGCATCTATATTAATCCATCTTACAGTTCCGCTTACCAATTGAAAATAGTAGGTGCAAACCTGTCCTTCACGGAAGATTGTTTCGCCTGAACTAATCTTTTTATAAGTAGCCCCCCATGCCAATAATAAGTTAATATCAATCATAATTTATACATTTTTGAATGGTAAACAAAACTATAGTCTGACAGAGACTCAAATTGTGACTCTGCTTATTCAAATATATGATATTTATCATTTATGATTGAACGCATAAAAAGATCCTTAGGTCTTAGGTAAAATTGTACAAACAAATAGTTCCTAAAATTAAATTCTGAAACATGAAAAAACTTCTTTCACTAAGCATTATTACTCTGATTATTGTTGCTGCAGCTTCATGCGGTGGTAGTAGTGATTCAGAGAAAACCACTGAAGCCACAACCGAGTCTACTGCCAGCACAGATTCAGGCAACCCTTCGTATGATCCTCACAGAGGTGAAGGTAAATTTACCAGCGTAGACCTTTCTCCGACATTGGATGTCGCGAAAGCTGAATTAGGAAATCAGGTCTCTCAGGTAAAGTGCAGCAGTTGCCATAAACTTACTGATGAGAAACTGGTGGGTCCGGGATGGGCAGGAGTGACAACCCGCCGGAAGCCTGAGTGGATCATGAATTTCATCACCAATACTGATGTAATGATCGATAAAGATCCAGAAGTACAGGCACAGCTTGAACTTTGTCTTGTACGTATGCCAAATCAAAATCTTTCAGATGAAGATGCCAGAAATCTGCTTGAATTCATGCGCCAGAATGACGGAGTGAAATAGGTTTAATCCAGGCTTTATAAGCTCTGTAAATTTCTTAAAAAGGGATAATGGCATTCAAAAAAATGCTTAACAGGGATATTGTGTGCTTTTTTAAAACGTAAAAAAGAGAATTACTAAAATTATTTAAACCACATTATAAAAAAAAATGAAGATAAATTCCAAATATGTACAGGGGATGGCTGCCCTTGCATTATTAGCAAGCATGAATGCTTGTAAGCCAAAAGATGCGGGCTCTGTTGTTAGCGGAGATGCTGCTGCCAAAGTATATGTTGCCCCGGGTAAATATGATGAGTATTATAACTTCGTATCAGGGGGATTTAGCGGACAACTTTCCGTTTACGGGCTTCCAAGTGGCAGATTGCTTCGTGTAATCCCTGTTTTTTCGGTAGATCCTGAAAAGGGCTGGGGTTATTCTGAAGAAACCAAGCCAATGTTAAATACCTCTCATGGAAATGTTCCATGGGATGATCTTCACCACGTATCCATGTCTCAGACCAATGGCGAGATTGATGGTCGTTGGGTATTTGCAAATGGAAATAATACTCCGCGTGTTGCCAGAATTGATCTTAAAACATTCCGGACTGCCGAGATACTGGAACTTCCAAACAGTGGAGGTAACCACTCTTCGCCTTTTATTACAGAGAATTCAGAATATATTGTTGCAGGAACCAGATTTAGTATTCCACCGGATGATAAAAATGGGGATGTTCCAATCAATACCTATAAAGAGAATTTTAAAGGTACAATCAGCTTTATTAGTGTAGATAAGACCAGTGGAAATATGGATGTTGCATTCCAGTTGCAGGGACCGGGCGTTAATTTTGACCTGAGTCATGCCGGAAAAGGAAAATCCAATGGCTGGTTCTTCTTCAGTACTTATAATACTGAACAGGCCAATACTTTATTGGAAGTGAATGCATCCAAGCGTGATAAGGATTTTATCATGGCGGTGAACTGGAAGATGGCAGAAAAGCTAATCAAGGAGGGTAAAGGTCGTAAGCAGGCTGTAAAATATGCCAGCAATCGTTTTGACGAAAGCACTCATACTGCAACTTCCACAATCAAAAATCAGGTAACCGTTCTGGATATCAGAGATTTCCCTGGCTTGGTTTATATGATTCCATGCCCTAAATCTCCGCATGGTTGTGACGTTGACCCAACTGGTGAATATATTGTTGGTAGCGGTAAACTGGCTGCATTGATTCCTGTATTTAGTTTTGATAAAATTCAGAAAGCTATTGCAGATAAGGCCTTTGACGGTGAATACGATGGTATTCCGGTTATCAAGTATGAAGCTGCTTTGTATGGGGAGGTTAAAAAGCCAGGTTTAGGCCCATTGCATACAGAGTTTGACGATAAAGGAAATGCATACACTTCCATGTTTGTTTCAAGTGAGGTTGTAAAGTGGAATGTAAAGGATCTTAAAGTTTTAGATAGGGTTCCTACTTACTATTCTGTAGGTCACCTGATGATTCCTGGAGGAGACTCCAAAAAGCCAACAGGAAAATACCTGGTAGCTTATAATAAAATTACCAAAGATCGTTATTTGCCAACAGGCCCCGAGCTTTCTCAGAGTGCTCAGTTGTATGATATCAGCGGCGATAAGATGCAATTGTTATTAGACTTCCCAACCATTGGTGAACCACACTATGCACAGGGAGTTGCTGCTGATGTAATAAAAAACAATTCAACTAAGTTCTTTAAGATCGAAGAAAATAAGCACCCTTATGTTGCTAAAGGTGAGAAAGAAGCAAAAGTATGGCGTGAAGGTAACAAGGTGCATATTAACATGACCCTGATGCGCTCACACCTTACCCCGGATAATATTGAAGGTGTCAGAGTAGGCGATGAAGTTTATTTCCATACTACCAACCTTGAACAGGATTGGGATGTTCCACATGGTTTTGCCGTTAAAGGAGCTTTAAATGCCGAACTTTTAGTAATGCCAGGTGAAACAACTACCTTGAAATGGATTCCGTTAAAAGCTGGTATGTACCCAATGTATTGTACTGACTTCTGTAGCGCGCTACACCAGGAAATGTCTGGTTATGTGCGGGTTTCTCCAGCTGGAAGTAATGTACCGATTAGTTTTAGTACCGGTACTAATATCCCGGAAAAAGACAAGGTAGCCGCCAATGGCGCTGCTACAAAGAAATAATTTTCATCAAAGAGAGGTATGTAATAGGCTTTATGCTATTCATACCTCTCTTTTTTATCAATTTATTATGAATAATAATAAAATTGCCAAAACAAGCAGCATTGCACTTATTGTATGTGGTCTTTCTTTAGTTCTGGTACTCTTTACTCCAATCTGGAGAATTGAACTGGACGCCCCACAATATCCCGAAGGCTTAAGTTTATTGATTTATGCAAATAAATTGGCCGGTAATGTGGAAATCATAAATGGATTGAATCATTATATAGGAATGAAGACCCTTCATGCGGATGATTTTGTTGAATTTAAAGTACTTCCAGGTATTATATTATTTTTTGCAGCCTTTTTTGTTCTGGCCGGTTTGCTTGCCAGAAGGAACCTGGTAAATCTTTTGCTTGGATTATTTATTCTCTTTGGAGTATTGGCAATGGTTGATTTTTGGAGATGGGAATACGATTACGGGCACAATCTGGATCCAAATGCAGCAATTATAGTGCCTGGTATGGCTTATCAGCCACCATTGATTGGATTTAAGCAGCTTCTTAATTTTGGGGCCTATTCGATTCCGGATACTGGTGGATGGATCTTTATAGGTGCCGGTGCCGTTCTTTTGGGTGTTGTTGTTTTTGAATGGAAAAGGAAAAACAAAAGTAAACATCCAAAAAGCAGCTTGAATCTGGTAATAATTGGGCTATCAACCTTGCTATTCGGTTCGTGCAGCACAGCACCTGAACCAATTCGGATCGGTAAGGACAATTGTGATTTTTGTAAAATGACTATCAGTGATTCCAGGTTTGGAGCCCAGGTTGTAACAAACAAGGGTAAAAAGCATAAGTTCGATGATCAGCATTGTCTCTCACAGTTTTTATATGAGGATAAAGTTAAAGATGAGGACATTGCAGGAGTATATTTCGTAGATTTTAATAAACCACATGATCTTATCAACGCTGAAAACGCATTCTTCCTTCAAAGCCCATCCTTAAAAAGTCCTATGAATGGAAATATAGCCGCTTTCAGTAATAATGATAGCCTGGAAAATGCCGTTCAAACATTTTACGGAAATAAAATTACCTGGGAGGAGATACTGAAGTGAGATTTTTTTTCTTCATAGTTCTAAGTCTTTTGTATTGCAGTGCTTCAGCAGATAATATTTATGTTGGAGCAAAGCGTGCTCATAAGACGGTAAAGTCAGCTATTGTATCTGCTATGGAAGGAGATACAATTTTCGTTGATGCCGGGCATTACAGAGAAAAGAATCTGGTTATTGATAAAAGTATAATCCTGAAAGGGATTGATTATCCGGTACTTGACGGTGAAAAGAAATATGAGATTATTTCAATCACATCCAATGGAGTTGTTGTGGATGGATTCAAATTGATCCATAGTGGTATTTCCAGCCTTGAAGATTTAAGTGGAATTAAGGTTTATGACAGCAGGGATGTTGTTATAATGAATAATGTTCTGGAAGATACTTTTTTTGGAATATATATCCAGAATGGGATAAACTGCAGTATTGAAAACAATACTCTCAAGGCAATAGGTTTGGAAGAGCAGCAGAGTGGAAATGGAATTCATTGCTGGAAAGGGGATAGCCTGAAAGTAATAGGGAATCAAATATCCGGCCACCGGGATGGAATATATTTTGAGTTTGTTAAAAACTCTGTGATCTGGAGAAATGTGTCAAAGAATAATCTTCGCTATGGATTACATTTTATGTTCTCCAATGATGATATGTATGTTAACAATGTTTTTAGAAACAATGGCTCCGGAGTCTCTGTGATGTATTCTAACCGGATCAAAATGTTCAGCAATTATTTTGAAGAGAACTGGGGAGATGCTGCTCATGGAATTCTGCTCAAAGAAATTTCGGATGGCTTTATGGAGGGTAATTATTTTAAAAGGAATACCAGTGGAATTTATATGGAAGGAGCAAACAGGATCTATATGAAACGCAATGTCTTTGAAAACAATGGATGGGCTTTAAAAATTCAGGCGAGTTGTATGGATGTAGTGCTTGAGCTAAATAATTTCATAGGGAATACCTTTGATGTGGGTACCAATGGCTCCCTTGTACTAAATCGCTTTAATAATAATTACTGGGATAAATATGATGGATATGATCTTGATAAGGATAAGATAGGGGATATACCTTACCGTCCGGTAAGCATGTATTCAATGATCGTTGAAAAATATCCTCCGGCAATGATCCTTTTTAGAAGTTTTATAACAAGTTTGCTCGATAAAACAGAAAAACTAATACCGAGTCTCACTCCTGAAAACCTGAAAGATACTGCTCCAATGATGAAAAGAGCCTTTTAAGGGTTTAATGCCCGATAAGTATTTTGGTAAGCGATGAAATAGAAAAAATATGATTCAATTAAAAAATATCAGCAAGCACTTTGGCAAACTGAAAGCTCTGGATGGTGTAACAACAATCTGTGAGAAATCAGAATGTATTGCCCTGATAGGACCAAACGGTTGCGGTAAGACAACACTGATCAAAACAATTCTGGGAATGGTGGTTCCGGATAGTGGTTCGATCACATTCAAGGGTGACAACATTCTTAAGCATTGGCAGTACCGGGATCAGATTGGCTATATGCCACAAATGGGCCGTTATCCTGATAATATGACCATCGGACAGGTATTGGGGATGATGAAAGACATACGCGGTAAATCCGAAGGTCTGGATGAGGATTTGATAAAGGCTTTTTCAGTTCAGAACTTATTGGACAAGCGCATGGGTACTTTGTCGGGTGGAACTATACAAAAAGTTAGTGCAGCACTCGCCTTTTTGTTCAATCCTTCGGTACTTATTCTTGATGAGCCAACTGCAGGTCTTGATCCGGTAGCATCAGAACTTTTTAAAGAAAAGATCCTGGCTGAAAAGGATAAAGGAAAACTGGTACTAATCACTTCTCACATTCTGAGTGATCTGGATGATCTGGTAACAAGGATTATCTATATGCAGGATGGAAAGCTTATTTTTCACAAGAGCATTGAAGAATTAAGGCAGGATACCGGAGAGGAAAGATTAGTTAAATCAATTGCACAAGTAATGATTAGTAATTATGAATAAGATTATAAAATATGTAATTACAGATATTCTGCGCAATAAGATCGTGCTTATCTATACCGTTTTTTTACTTGCTGCTTCATTCAGTGTATTCAGTCTGGAAGATAACAGCAGTAAAGGTCTCTTAAGTTTATTGAATGTAATTCTGATAGTTGTACCATTGGTCAGTATCATATTTTCGACCATTTATATGTATAATTCCGCGGAGTTTATAGAACTTCTGGTGAGTCAGCCTTTGAAAAGAAATACGATCTGGCTCAGTTTGTTCACCGGGTTAGCTTCTTCACTCTCAATTGCATTTTTAATAGGTGCAGGTATCCCGGTCTTGATTTATCAGGCCAATTTAGTCGGATTCACTATGATTTTAACCGGGGTATTACTCAGCATTATTTTTGCGGCTATCGCATTTCTGGCTACTGTACAAACCCGTGATAAGGCCAAAGGAATCGGGGCAGCTATTATGCTATGGTTATACTTTTCGCTCTTGTTCGACGGATTGGTTTTATTTATCTTATTTCAATTTGCGGACTATCCGATGGAAAATGCAATGATAGGTTTAAGTGCATTAAATCCAATTGATCTGAGCCGTATTTTGATTTTGCTCCAACTGGATGTTTCGGCGATGATGGGATATACAGGTGCGGTGTTCAAAGACTTTTTCGGAGCAAGTAATGGCCTGATATTTTCATTTTTTGTGCTCCTATCCTGGATTGTAATTCCAGTTTGGTATTCCACTCATAAATTTAATTCTAAAGATCTGTGATATGAAAAGACATGAAGCACTTATTCCATTATCAAGAGACCATCATGGGACATTGATACTTGCTAGATTATTGCGTTCAGATGCACCTCCTTACAAGGGGCTTCCACATGATGCAGAAGGAAAAGCAGAATATGCACTTAAACATTATCGGGAAGAACTGTTAGAGCATTTTGAACAGGAAGAGAAAATGATACCTGTGCTTATGGGTATAAATCCTTCTCTTGATAGTTTGCTTGCTTGTATGAGAACCGAGCATCAGGAATTGCATTCCTTGTTTAATTCTATAAACCCGGATCAGGAGCTTTCTACTCAGCTTGATGTAATCGGAAGGGCTCTCGAAAGCCATGTCCGTAAGGAAGACAGAGTGATATTTCCGCTGATACAGGAATCCTGTACAGAGGAGGTTTTAAATAAACTTGCTGATATTATTACTGAAGAATAAATTGAAAAAGGATATTGAAAATAGATCTGATATTGAACTTATGGTTGATGCTTTCTATAAAAAAGTATTAGCCGATAAACAACTTGGGTTTATTTTTCAGGATGTTGCTAAGGTTAACTGGTCGACACATATTCCACTCTTATATGATTTCTGGGAAAATGTAATTTTCTTTACCGGATCTTATGAAGGTAATCCGGTAAATTTGCACAAGCATTTACACGCTATTGAACCGCTTAGTAAAACTCATTTTGATCGATGGAATAAGCTTTTTATTTTAACTGTAGATCAATTATTTGAAGGTTCAAAGGCTGAACTCGCTAAAGAAAGGGCTATTAGTATTTCAGGAATTATTAGAGACAAAGTACTTGAGTATCAGGAAACATTTAGGATCAAAGTGCCCGGAAATAATAGTAAAAAGAATCGAAAGCGGTCGCAGGCTTGAATTAATAAAACAAGGGGATTAATTTATTAATCCCCTTGTCATTTGCAAGAACTCTTTCTTCGGTTTATTTTAATTATCAGCAGGTGGTAATAATACCGCATCAATAATATGGATGATACCATTTGATGCCGGAATAGATGCAACAATAATTGCACTTTCATTGATCATCACTTTCCCATCAGAGATGCTTATTTTGATGTCATTTCCATTTACCTGGCCAATAACCTGTCCTTCGGTTAAATTCTCTGCTTTAAATACTCCTAACGAAACATGGTACTGCAGAATATTAGTCAGGTCATCGATGCTTTCCGGTTTTAGAAGACCATCAACTGTTCCCGCGGGTAATTTGTCAAAAGCTGCATTCGTGGGAGCGAATACGGTAAAGGGCCCGGCATTACTCAATGCATCCACCAGTTTTGCTGCCTGGATGGCTGTTACTAAAGTAGTGTGGTCTTTACTACCTATGGCAACCTGAACAACATTTTTTTGTGACAGGTCATCCTGAACGCCCGACTGTCCGACAGCCTGGCTTTCTTCACTGGTTTGTGTGCCGGCGCTTTGTTCTGTTCCGCTATTGCAGCTCAGTAATACGCAGACGCCGATCATAGACGTAGCTAATAAGATCTTTCTCATAATTTTTAATTTAGTTTTCTTACATCCAATTTATTGAGAATTAACTCTTTATACTATGATTGTAGTCACATTTAAATGATTTTTTAGTCACATTTTTATGATATTAAATATCTGTAAATCAGATAGATATACGACTTGTTTTATAATTGAACAAGTATGAATTAATGAAGGGCTAATAGAATTTTGGAGACTTAAAACAAGAAGAGTTTTTTCAGATTGTATAAAAAAAACCGGCTCTTAAATTCAGAGCCGGCTGATTGTTTGGTCGCTTAGACCCTCTGCTCAACAACAGGATTTAAATGCTGTAATTTCTCTTCAATTTCCAGGAGTTCATTCAACATTTTCTTCCTGTAAACCTCAGTCTGGTCGGTAATTTTTGGGATCAGTTGTTTATAGTATTCAATTCCGTTTTCCAGCTGCTCTTTAAATTTTATAATGTATTTTGCTTTTTTGTCGTTCATTTCCTGAAGCTGTTTGCTTATATCTTTTTTGAGGTATTCCACATAAAGATTGAGCTCATTGACAAAAAGGTTAGGCCTATTAAGGTCATTCAGTAAGTTGAGTTTGCCGTAGATATGGCTCACCATCTCATCTAATGAAAATTTACCGCTAAAATAGGCGATATTAGGCCCCGGACAAATAACTGTAGCTTGACTTTCTTTGGATTTAAGAATGTTGTTTTTTAAGTATGCCGGTGCTGCAAGTCCCTCACAAAGACATAGTTTTTCGGTTATCTCTTCAAATTTTGTCTGATATTCTTCAGGTTTCAGGCCTTCTGTTTGCAGTTGCTTGATTTTCAGATTCTGATACTCTCTTGATGCGGTGCAGATTGGCTGTTCAGTAAATTCAGTATTTGAGGATAGGAATTTTTTTACACATGGACTTCCTGGCCTTCCTTTAGCAATGCGTTCAAGGCGTTGTTTCTCGGCGGTGCTTTTTCTGAAATTGTTAAAGGGTATTCCAAGAGGGGATGAGCCACTGATATAAAAGTCATCATGTGTAGCTGTAGAAAGTAGTTCAAGTGTTTCGGCATCCACATTTGTTGCTTCAGGTACCAGTAAAAATGGGCTTCCCCATCCGGTGGCATCAAGCTGATAATGATTCATCAGAAAATCGTTTTCATCTGAAGTTCCAATACCACCCTGAACACTAATCTTTAATTTGGGAATACTTGATAATTGAATCCCTTTTTCTTCTATTGCCCTGCTGTAAATCTGATATAATTCATCAATCATTTCCTGCTTTTTGGTTTTGAATTCTTCCAAAATCGGACCCAGAAGATATCCTTCGGTTGCGAAAGCATGCCCCCCGCAATTTAGACCTGATTCAACGCGAAATTCTGAAACCCAAAGCCCTTTTTTAGCTAAAAATTTTGCCTGGATCAATGCAGACCTGAAATCGCTTACCTTAAGGATTATGCTTTTTCTGAAATTGCTGAATTGATCTGGTAAGAATTCTGAAAAATTTTCAAGATAACTGTACAGTCGGGGATTCATTCCTGCCGACAGGACTACGGGTGTATTTAATTCACTTTGTGCAAATCCCTTCAAAGCAGATAATGCATCTGAAATCTGCTCACCGGTAGTATTCGGGTTCATGCGGTCGACTTTAGCCATTATGTTGACCTGAATCTCGCCCTTCTCAATTTCATTACGTAACTCATTTTGCAGGACTATGCGTTTTACCGCATCCTCTTCATTCAGCATTCGATGATATTTAATTTTTAGAGGAGAGCTTTCCGGCAGTAGATTGAAATATCTTGTGATGTCAGTACCTTCTGCAAATGCTTCATGACGCAGAGTTTCGAATTGTTTGTCAACGATCTTTTTAACAAGATTAAGGTAGGCAGTGATTCTTTTACTCCTGAAATCAGTTTCCTTAGGATCGATAGGAACAAATACCTCATTGATTTTTTCGGTATATAATTGACGCATTCGTTCAATTAAAATATCATCTACAATTGACACCACCGAACTGATGCCATAACGGGCTACTTTTATTGGTGTATCTACAGAATAGGCAAGGCCAAGTACAGGAATATGAAATGTATGACTCATGAAAAGAATTAAAAAGGGTTAATCCACGAGTACAAATAAGGGCATTAAAGAGTTCTTAAAATATGATAGCGGTCACATATTAAAGAAATTACAAAGGGGTTTTTTTAGTTAAAATAATCAAAAGATTCTGAATGATGGTATTGAAGGCATTATTTCTATTCCATTTCAAGTTTTCTAATCAGTTCAGCACTCTGTGCCCTTCCCTGATCAAGTCTTCCTGCAAAGAATGTTTTCACCTGGTCAAAGTGTTGTTTATAACCCTCCATATCACCGTAAACAATGAGTGAGGTCCATTCCCTGACAGCTGAATGGAATTCCAGATCATCGCCGCGAATGGTTTTATCAAATAAAGCTGTATTGATCGATTCTTCAAGTAATTCTTCATTCTTGAAAAGGTATTCAGCGATGCCCAATCTCAATCTGAACGGGGGAGTCTGACAAATCAGGTTATCATAAGGATTAATACCAAGATGGTACCAGGCATCTACCATACTAAGCAGACTAAGGTGAGAATTTGGCTTCCGGCTTTCCGATCCCGCGGACAAGGAGAATTCCTGCATCACTTTTTCATCCAGCATTACCGGTTTATGATCCTTGCCGAAAATAAAGTCCCTTGCCTGATATAGCCTCTTGCGGAAAGCGGTTTCCTCCTCTTTGATCATCAGCTTAAATAATTCTGATTCAGAAACAGCATATCGCTTGATCTGATGACGGGCATAAGGATTCAAAATAGCTAATCCGCCATAAATATGAGCCTTATAACTAAAGATTCTAAGTGTTATTAAGATCTTTACGTTATCAATACCTCCCAGATATGATGCATTTTCCCATGGAAAAAAACCTGCTTCTTTCCATGCTGTACCCATACTCTCGAAACCCATATGAGTTACTGCCTGTGTATCAGCAACAATTTTATCATGTTCATGATAATCTGCTATTTCTACAAGTACCGAACCCAATGTTGACAGCAGATCTGTCATGCGCTGATAGGCTTCTTTGGTAGTTCTGTGCGGGATAACGATCATTTTTTGACCCTTTGGATCAAACCCCGGACCATGCAGGGAGTGACAGGTTATAATATGGGCATCTTTTGGAAGGTATTTTTCAAAAGCTTCTATCTCAGGATGTTTAACAGAAGTTTGTCCGGCTACAATTGCTCCATATTTGGTGTACGAGCCATACAAACTCAGAACTTCAGCAATTCGTTCAGCTTCAACAGAATAAATGATCACATCAGAAATCCGTGATACGGCTTTGCCATCATCCATTATTTCAATGCCATAAGGGCTAAGCTCAGTTTCAAGTATTTCTTTACGATTGGGCAGGTCGCATCCGTAAACCCTGTATCCTGCTTTAGCAAAAGACTTAGCGTAGATACAGCCCATATCACCGAGGCCTATGATTCCTATATTCATTTTTAAGTGCTGATGTATTTATGGATAAATTTATCCGGGTTTTACTTTAATCAAAAAACAATAAAATTCATGCTGCTGAAATATTTTCGCAAGCCATCTTACCTTTAATCAGGTAAATATTATCGTCAATATTACATATTTTTCTCATATTTAATTAGGCCATAAACATCCGGCTGAATAAATTTATATCAATATGCCAGATTATATTTTATCACTCGATCAGGGTACAACAAGTTCCAGAGCCATTATATTTAACCATAAGGGCAGTATCGTAGCAATTTCGCAAAAGGAATTTGAGCAAATCTATCCAAAGCCAGGATGGGTGGAACATGATCCGGTAGAGATCTGGTCAACACAGGTTTCGGTAGCTACTGAGGCGATGGTTAAAGCGGGACTGAATCCGAGGGATATCCATGCGATTGGAATTACAAACCAAAGGGAAACTACTGTCGTTTGGGATAAAGAAACCGGGCTTCCGGTTTATAATGCAATTGTTTGGCAGGACCGGAGGACTTCCGATTATTGTGATTCAATCCGAAAAGAATATGGTGAAAAAATCCAGAGAAAGACTGGTCTGATCATTGATTCCTATTTTTCTGCAACCAAAGTGAGGTGGATTCTTGAAAATGTAAAAGGAGCCAGAGAGAGGGCATTGCAGGGGAAACTCCTTTTTGGTACTGTGGATAGCTGGCTGATCTGGAAATTGTCAGGGGGTAAATGTCATGTATCGGATGTAAGTAATGCATCCCGGACAATGCTTTTTGACATCAATACCCTTGAATGGGATAAGGAATTACTCAAGATATTTGATATTCCTGAGGCCATGTTGCCAGAGGTCAGGTCTTCAAGTGAGGTATTCTGCGAAACTGCAGGGGATATCCTTGCTTCTAAAATTCCTATTGCCGGAATTGCTGGTGATCAGCAGGCAGCACTTTTTGGCCAGATGTGTACTAAAGTTGGCATGGTAAAAAATACTTATGGTACTGGATGTTTCATGCTGATGAACATAGGTAAAAAGCCAAGAATATCCTCAAATAATTTGCTGACAACAATCGCCTGGAAAATAAACGGAGAGGTGACTTATGCGCTTGAAGGAGGAATTTTTATTGGTGGAGCAGTGGTTCAATGGCTGAGAGATGAGCTGGGTCTGATCAAAAGCTCAGCTGAAGTGGAAGAACTGGCTGCAAAAGTAGAGGATACCGGCGGTGTTTATATGGTTCCGGCTTTTGCCGGATTGGGAGCACCGCATTGGGATCAGCATGCAAGAGGAACAATTACAGGGATTACCCGGGGGACAAATTCAGGGCATTTTGCACGAGCGGCCCTTGAAAGTATTGCTTTTCAAACTATGGATGTATTGAAGGCGATGGAAGCTGATGCAGGTACGCCAATCAGTGAATTGCGTGTAGATGGAGGAGCAACAGCCAATAATTTATTAATGCAGTTTCAGGCTGATATAATGAAATGCAGGGTTATCAGGCCAAAGGTTACTGAGGTTACCGCTCTCGGGGCAGCCTATCTTGCCGGACTAGCAACCGGTTTTTGGGGTAGTGTTGAAGAAATTGCAGAACAATGGCAGGTTGAAAGAAATTTCGAACCGAATGAACTCGGAAATTTTGATGATCTTGTTAATGGGTGGAACCGGGCTGTGAGAGCCGCAAAAGCTAATGTAAACCTTTAAAAAATAAATTTTCGGATATGGCACCTTTTACAGCCGAGTTTTTAGGAACAGCATTATTGATTTTACTGGGCAATGGAGTTGTTGCCAATGTTGTTTTAACAGGAACCAAAGGAAACGGCGGAGGGTGGATAGTAATCACTACAGCCTGGGCACTGGCGGTTTTTGTTGGGGTAGTTGTATCAGCTCCCTACAGCGGTGGACATCTTAATCCTGCGGTAACCTTCGCGCTTGCAATCAGCGGGAAATTTGACTGGGCACAGGTCCCGGCCTACATGCTAGCTCAGATGCTTGGATCAATGCTTGGCTCTTCACTGGTTTGGCTGAAGTATAAAGATCATTTTGCCGCAACAGATGACAAAGGATTAAAGCTTGCGGCATTTTGCACCGGACCTGCGATAAGAAATACTTTTTCCAATCTTACAAGCGAAATAATAGGTTCATTTGTGCTGTTGTTTGTAATATTCTATTTTACAAATGCAGAGATAGCAGACACTAAAACACCAGTTGGTTTGGGCTCATTGGGCGCTATTCCGGTCATGTTTCTGGTTTGGGCCATAGGGCTTTCCCTAGGTGGTACAACCGGATATGCCATTAATCCGGTGCGCGATCTCGGTCCGAGGATTATGCATGCAATACTTCCGGTAGCTGGTAAAGGAAACTGCGACTGGTCGTACTCCTGGATACCGGTTATGGGACCTATGATCGGAGCTGGTCTGGCCGCTCTGTTATATCTGGCTTTGAATTAATCTTTTAATAAATCCACAGTATGAATTTTCAAAATCCGTAAACAGAACTTCTGAATTTTAAACATTACTTTCAGGGGCAAATCTTCATTTTTATATTCAAAAGACTATTTTTGTTAAATGACTGAGAAGGGAGCATTATTACATGCTATTATTGAAAATGCGATTGATGGAATCATAACAATCGATCAACGTGGATTAATTGAGTCAATAAATCCTTCTGCATGCGCTTTGTTTGGCTATACAGTTGAAGAGGTTACAGGTAAAAATGTTTCTATGCTGATGCCTCAGCCTGATAGGAGTCAGCATGATGAATATATTGCGCGTTATCAGCGGACAGGTACTCCTCATATCATAGGTACTGGGCGTGATGTAAAGGGCTTGAAAAAAGATGGTACTTTATTTCCTTTTCGTTTGGCGGTAAGTGAGGTAAAGTATTCAGGAAGAACAATTTATACCGGTTTTATTCATGACCTGAGCAGAGAAAAGGAAGCTGAGGCACAGATATTGCATTATGCCTCACAACTCGAAAAATTAGTTGAAGATCGTACAAATTCACTTCAGAAGTCTGTAACAGAACTTCAGGTGGCTAAAGAAGCGGTAAGTAAATCTCTCGAAAAGGAAAAGGAACTCAATCAATTGAAAAGTCGCTTTGTCTCTATGGCTTCCCATGAATTCCGAACACCACTTAGTTCCATACAATTATCTGCATCATT